>JADFZJ010000026.1 GCA_015232555.1 Desulfamplus sp.
TACACAGTAATCCATTAAGACGGACAAGGTTGCAATATAAAGACTTCATTTGAGCAAACATGTTAAAAATTGTGATTACTTGCAAAGCAAACTGAGGGTTACAATTAATTTTTAAACAGGCTCTTAGGAAAGCAGGATATTCGAATGATGAGATTGCACAAATGTTAACTATTCCTTTGACAAAAGTTGAGGAGATACTTTGATAACTTTTTTACGACAGATGTTTGAAAAAAATTCGGATAAAGATGCCTTAGTATGGCAACGTCAGATTTATAAATATGGCAGCCTTCTTGAATCTTTAGAATATTGGTCATCACATTTGACAGATTCTAATATTGCTACGAATCAAATCATAGCTCTTGATGCTGATTTCTCCCCTAATGCGTTGGCATTGATGTTGGCACTGATTGATAGACGGTGCATCATTGTTCCGTTAAGTAACACAGTTGCCTCCAAGAAAGAGGAGTTTTATAGGATTGCTCAGGTTGAACAGATCATTTCTTTTGATGATAAGGATAATGTAAAAATCATATCTATTGTTCAAAATAATCAAAGTTTATCGAATCCTTTAATCCATAAATTAAAAGTTCTCAACGACCCTGGATTGATTCTTTTTTCTTCAGGTTCTACTGGCAAGAGTAAAGCTGCTCTGCACGATTTTGTCCCGCTTTTGGACAAATTTAAAACACCTCGTAAAACTCTAAAAACTCTGACTTTTTTACTATTTGATCATATAGGGGGAATCAACACGATATTTTACACACTTGCCAATGGCGGCTGTGCTGTTACATTAAAAGATCGCTCTCCAGAGGCTGTTTGTACGGCTATTCAAGATTACAAGGTAGAGCTTTTACCCACATCGCCTACATTCATCAATTTGATGCTGTTATCAGAAGCGTGGAAGCGGTTTGATCTCTCATCTCTTAAACTTGTCACCTACGGAACAGAGGTTATGCCGGCAGCCACGTTAGAGAGGTTTCATCGACTATTTCCAAACATAAAACTTCAGCAGACTTATGGATTATCAGAGATTGGAATTTTAAGTTCTAAATCCCGCAATCCAGACTCTTTATGGCTTAAAATCGGCGGAACTGGTATTGAATATCGGATTGTAGATAGAATCTTGCAAATAAAAACTCCGTCAGCAATGCTTGGTTATCTTAATGCTCCAAGCCCTTTTACTGATGACGGCTGGTTTGATACGGGAGACGAGGTTGAGACAGACGGCGAATATATACGCATTTTAGGCAGAACTTCTGAGATTATAAATGTAGGGGGAGAAAAGGTGTGGCCCGCAGAGGTTGAAAATGTGCTGCTAACAATGCAGGGAGTTGAAGATGCAGCAGTTACAGGCAGAGCAAATCCTATTACTGGTCAGATGGTTCAGGCAAGGGTAAAACTTAACACAAATGAGAGCCTTTCAGATTTTCGTAAAAGAATGCGTCAATTTTGCAAGGATAAGCTGCCTCCTTATAAGATTCCTCAGCAGGTGATATTAGAAGATGAGGGTTTTCACGGAAATCGTTTTAAAAAAATACGCAGGTAAAAAGGAGATAATTTTATGCGTTTAATAGAGTTTCAAGCAGATATTAAAAATGGAATGATCGAAATTCCACAACAATATTTACAACAATTACAAACATCAGTTAAAGTTTTAATTTTACAAGATAAATCAACTATAAAATCGGTTTTAAATAAGAAAGAAAAGTTTTTATCAAAAGTTGCAAAGCATCGTTTTGATTTACCTTTAAATTATCATTTTAACAGGGAAGAACTTTATGACAGAAGCTAAGTATCTTTTTGATACAAATATGTGGGTATATCTTTATAGCTTTGATCCCAAAGGAATTATTGTCCAAAAACTTATTAATACCCATTTTGATAATATTGTTGTCTCAACCCAAGTTTTAAACGAGCTTTATAATGTCCTCACTCGTAAAAACTTGAAAACAAAAGAAGATGCTTACGAAATAGTTAATGATCTAATTGAGAATTATAATATTTACTGTATTGATGAGCAATGTATCAAACGAGGAGTAGAAATTAACATCAAATACCATTTTTCATACTGGGACAGCCTGATTATTGCAGCAGCACTTGAAACAGGCTGTTCTACGCTTTATTCAGAAGATTTACAGCATAAACAGGTAATCGAAGAGACGGTAACCGTTTTAAATCCATTTTCATAGTTTGGAATGACTGAGATCAAACTATCTCTGCTATATTTTTAAAAATATTGGAATTTTTTATATGTTTGATAAACGCAATGTTAAAAATTTGTATGCTCTAACCCCTTTACAAGAGGGAATTTTATTTCATAGCCTTATGGACGCAAGCGGCTCAACCTATTTTGAACAGGCTTGTTTTAATGTAAATGGTCAAGTAAATGTCTCTTTTTTTCAAAAGGCTTGGAATGAGCTGATTAGGAGGCACGATGCTTTACGCACTATTTTTGTTATGAAAAACGTGCCGCAGCCCTTGCAAATAGTTCTAAAACAGCGGGAGCTTACAATTAGAGTTGAAGATATCACGCATCTTACACCTGAAGAGCAAGATGAGCGGATTGAGGCGTTTCGCAAAGAAGATCGCTATACTCCTTTTGATCTAACTAAAGATTTGCTTATTCGTATTAACCTGTTTAAGCGGAAAGATAATCTTCACACATTGGTCTGGAGTTTCCACCACATAATAATGGACGGCTGGAGCGTGAGCGTTCTTTATGAAGAGCTTGCTGTAATCTACACCGCTCTGCTTCAAGATAAAAAATATCATCTGCCTGAACCAATACAGTTTAACAGCTATATTAAATGGATGAAAGGACACAATAACAAAGAGGCTCAAGAGTTTTGGCAGCATTATCTTGATGGATACAGCAGACGAACTACTCTTCCACGCTTACAAAAAACGAGTGAATTATATATAGATACAGAAACTGCCTCTCCGACTCTTGAATCTCCACCTGTTGAATCTACTACTACGTTCAGCACTAAACGGCTGCACTTTAAAATTAATTCCAACGTATCAGACGGTCTTATAAAACTTGCTCTTAGTTGCCAAGTAACAATAAACACAGTGTTTCAAGCTCTGTGGGGTGTGGTTATGGCATCATATAACCAATGCACAGATGCTGTTTTTGGAATAACTGTTTCTGGTCGCCCCACTGAAATTAAAGGTATTGAGCGTATGGTAGGTCTGTTTATCAATGCCGTGCCTGTAAGAATAAAATATTCAAAAGAGGAGAGATTCAAAAATCTTTTGGCACGTCTGCAATCTGAATCAACTGCTGCCCGCGATTTCCACTACTGCTCACTTGCTGATATTCAGGCTTCTACACCTCTTAGACATAATCTATTTGATCAGTTGTTGGTCTTTGAAAATTATCCTGATCCATCTGATGTGTTGGGAGAGAGCCAGATGGGACTTTCTTTGACAGGATTTGATCAATTTGAACAGACAAATTACGATTTAACTGTCGAAGTTTTTCCCGGGGAACGTATAGAGTATGAGATTTTGTTTAATCCTGATGCGTTTTCAGAAGATGTTGTAAAGGCAATACCAATCCATATTGAACGGGCTGCATCTGCTGTGCTGGCAGATGAAAATATTTTAGTGTCATCTATCCTGATTTTAAATGATCAAGAGAGAGAATTTTACAATAGATATATAATTGATACTACAAAGACGTTAAATATAAATATCGAAAATAGAGAGCTGAATTCAGATAATCCGTTAAACAGCGATAATCGTAATGGTGCTGATCTTGTAAGAAAGCTCTCTTCTGATAATTCCTTTGAAAATCGGAGGCTTACCACAAAATATGTTTCTCCTGAAAATGAGATTCAAGAAAAACTTGCTGCTATATGGGAAGAGGTTTTAGAGAGGACGAATATCGGCATTGACGATAATTTTTTTGAGATAGGAGGGCACAGCCTTAGAGCTACAAGAATCGTATCACGCATACATAAAGTGTTATCAGCAGAGATAACGCTGCAGGAGTTTTTTGTAAAACCTGATATACGAACCATAGCAAAACTAATTGAGGTTAAACTAAAACCATCTTTAATCTCTAAAGAAGATGCCCAGACTTTATCCTCCTCTGATAGTGCCGATATTTCCAAAACTAAAATTTACCAGAATATTCCGCTCTGTCCGCCTTTTGAGCCTGATTATGAGGTATCTCACGCTCAACGCCGTTTGTGGATTCTTGATAAGATGGAAGATAATTTTACGGCTTATAACCAGTCTGCTGGATTTCTATTTAAAGGTGAATTTGATCCAAAGCTCTTTAAAGAGGCAGTTGAATTTGCAGCCGTTCGCCATGAGTCGTTAAGAACTGTGTTTGTGGAAAAAGAGGGCGTGGAAAAATTGAACGAGCCTCGACAAAAAATCGTTGATAATCAAAAAATCCTATTTTCAGAGATTGATCTAACCTTAGAAGCAGAGCCAGAAAAGGCTGCAAAAGAGATTGCATCGAAACTGCCTCATCAGATGTTTGATCTTGCAAACGGACCTTTATGGAGTGCAACCATACTTAAACTTGGTGAGAATAAACACGTAATACTTTTAAATATCCACCATATAATTTGTGACGGCTGGTCTCTTGTAATTTTAGAAAATGAGGTTTTAACTGCATATCTTACTCTGCTTAAAGGGCAAAAAACAAATATAAAACCTCTGCCTCTGCAATACAAAGATTTTGCAGCGTGGCAGAACAGGCGGCTTCATTCTTCTGAGATGGATAGACATCGTAACTACTGGCATGAAAAGTTAAAAGGTGAAATTCCAGTTCTAAACCTTCCAACAGATTTTGCTCGTCCGTTAGTTAGAACATATTCAGGTGCTGTTGTCAGGACAGAGATTTCAGCCGATCAGATAGAGGAGTTTAACCGCTTTTGCAGCAAAAATAGAGCCAGCCTTTTTACAGGGCTTGCTGCACTGCTTAAAGTTCTTCTATTTAGATACACGTCTCAAGAGGATATTATTATCGGCTCTCCAGTGGCTGGTCGTGATCATGCTGATCTTGAGGGGCAGATTGGCTTTTTTGTCAATACATTGGCTCTTAGAGATCAATTAAAGCCTGATATGAGCTTTGAAGCACTTCTTGAATCTGTTGGAACGACAGTTATTGAAGCGTTTGATCATCAGCTTTATCCATTTGACCGCCTTGTAGAAGAGCTGAATGTCTTAAGAGATATCGGCAGAAGCCCGATTTTTGATGTGATGCTTGTGTTGCAAAATAACGTTGGAGTTACTGCATCTATTGAGGGAGTTAGCATATCAGAGTTTGACTTTGAGCTTAAACAGAGCCAATTTGATCTTACTTTTATTTTTTCAGAAAGTGATAATGGTTTAACCCTTGATATAAATTATAATACTGATCTCTTTCATAAAGAGACAATTGAGCGTATGGCAGGTCACTTTACGACACTTCTCACAAATGCTGTCAAAGAGCCTGACGCTCAAATCAGCCGTTTGAACATGCTCACTCCAAACGAGTATCAAATTTTAACAAGAGGTTTTAACACTAATACTCGTTTGTATCCTGAAGACAAAACACTTGCCTCTCTGTTTGAAGAACTGGTTTTGCGTAATCCAGAGCGTGATGCTGTAATTTATCAAGATAAAAAATTGACATACAGAGAATTGAACAAATCGGCAGATATTTTAGCTGTCTATCTTGCCCAAACTTGCGGAATCAAGCCTGATATGCCTGTTGCTGTGCTTTTGAACAGAAGCGAACAGGTACCAGTAGCACTGATTGGCGTATTAAAATCTGGAGGCACATATTTGCCGTTAGACCCTGAGAGTCCATTTAAGCGTCTTGAGTATATAATTTCTGATAGTGGTGCAAAGGTGCTGATAACTGATTCTTCAAATATGGAAGTTGCTGAAAAGTTAAATCCATCTAAAATTATAAATATTCAAACAAGTTTATGGAGTGAGTTATCAGATAGTTTAGGTCAAACTGATATTTTAATTCAAAATGAAAATTTAAGTCAGACAGATAATTTCAATAAAATGGAGAGTTTATCTTCAATAAAAAATTTAACTCCATCATCACCAACCGATCTTGCCTATATCATCTACACATCTGGATCAACTGGAGAGCCTAAAGGCGTTATGGTGGAGCATCGCAGCTTTATCAACATGATCTTAGCTCAAATAGAGGGTTTTGATATTACGCCTGATGATAGAGTCCTTCAGTTTGCAACTTTGATGTTTGATGCCTCTATGTCTGAGATTTTCATGGCTCTTCTGTCAGGGGCAGCAGTGGTAATGATCGATCGTGAGCAGATTCAAGATACAGCTCGATTTATAGATTATATGGAGCAAAAAAAGATTACGGCAATTACGCTTCCGCCTGTTTATCTTAAAATGCTTAACCGCTGCCCATTGCCAAATTTAAGAATCTTAATAACAGCGGGCGAGCCTGCAATAAAAGAAGATGCTCTATTTTACAGCAGAACTAAAAGCTATTTTAACGCTTATGGACCTACTGAAACAGCAGTCTGTACCTCTTTTCAAAAGGTTGAGCCTGATGCTTCTTATGGTGATACAATTCCAATTGGAACGCCAATTGCCAACAATGCAGTTTTTATTCTTGATAAGCATCTAAATCCCGTTCCGATTGGTGTCGCAGGAGAGCTTTGTTTTGCAGGTGTAGGAGTTGCACGAGGATATCTTAACCGAGCTCATTTAACTTCGGAAAAATTTATCCCTTGTCCTTTTAATATTTGCCACCCATTTAATAAAAACGGGCATATATACAGAATTGGTGATCTTGGCCGCTGGCTTAGTAACGGCAATATTGAATTTTTAGGAAGAGTTGACGAGCAGGTCAAAATCAGAGGTTTTAGAATTGAACCCGGTGAAATTGCCTCTGCTTTAAAGAGCTTTTCTGAAATTGATGATGCGTTAGTGGTTGTGTGGCAAGATGAATCTGAACGAAATAACCATTTAGCAGCTTATATCGTAACTAAATCCAAACTATTGCCAACCGAGCTTAGAAGACATTTATCTGAGCATCTTCCACCCTATATGATACCGAGCGTGTTTATACCGTTGAGTGCTTTTCCTATGACAATCAATGGTAAGATTGATAAACGAGCTTTGCCTGATCCTGCTTATGCTATGAAAGATCATATTAAAGAATCTTCAAACAAAGAGGCAGAAGAGCCAGCTACACCTTTGGAAGCGACTATTGTTAATGTTTGGCAGACTATCTTTAATCGCACAGATATTGGACGTAATGACGATTTTTTTAACCTTGGCGGAGATTCAATCAAGGCAATCAGAATGATCTCGCTGCTTCGCGAAACGTCAGTTGCAGTTAAGGTAAAAGACATCTTTAAATGGACAACCATTTCCGAACTTGCCAAATATGGAGCAAAGGAGATTATACTTACCTATCCAATAGCTCAATTTAGCGGTAAAGTAACGCAGACTCCGATTTACCGCTGGTTTTTTGACCATTTTAAAGAGTATGCCAATCATTTTAACCACGCTGATCTATTTTACAGCAAAAAACGTTTAGAGCCTTTATCAATAGAGGCTGGACTTAATGCTGTGATTGCACACCATGATATGCTGCGTTTAACCTGTAAAAAAAGTTCTGATGGCATTGAATTAATTATTCCTGAACAAAATCATATAAATTCAAAAGATTCTAAAACTTTTGAAGTGGTTGATCTTAAAAATTTACCTATTGCAGAGGCTTCAAACATCATTTCACGTATTGCTGGTAAAGCTCAAGAATCTTTTGATCTGTTTGAGCCGCTTAAACCTTTAATCAAGGTTGTTCTGTTTCAGCTTGCAGACAGCGACAGGCTTTTTATCGTGATTCACCACCTGCTTGGAGATGCAGTATCTTGGCGTATTCTGCTTGAAGATTTGGAATCTGCATACAATCAGCATGATAAAAGTTTGATACAGCTTCCTCAAAAGACAACTCCTTTTCCAGTATGGGCAGAGGCATTAGAAAAATATTCTCGTAGTGAGGCTTTGCAAGCTGAAATGGATTACTGGCTTACGATTACTAAGAGAAAAGTTGGTCATTTGCCAGCAGATGGTATTTTAGAAAACAATATAATTCCACAAGATACAACTACAACTCGGGATATATATACAAATCAGGATACAACTGTAAGTCAGGCAAAATCTACGATGGCTGATATGAATATTTTAGAGATAAAATGGGAGTCAGCGAACACTCAGAAGATAGTAGCTGCTGCAAGGCGATTAAACACAGGTGTTGATAGAGTTCTGCTTGCTGCACTTGCATGGTGCTGCCACTGCCAGCATGGTCATAGTTCAACATTGATCTCTCTTGAAAGCTATGGTCGTCCAGAACTTTTTGATAATATTGATGTATCAAGAACAATCGGCTGGTTTACAGCAACTTACCCCATGGTTATAAATGCCTCAAAAGATGATTTAAAAAAAGAAAATATTGAACAAGATATAATTGATATTGACAAAGAACTCAAACTGGTTTCAAACAATGGAATCGGCTGGGGGCTTCTTAAATATTTGACATCTAAAAATATTGGAGTTGAATCTTTAGAAATTACTGATATTAAACAAGAGTCAAAGTTTAATTCAAATATGTTTGATCTAAATACAGATATTAATTTTAACTATTTAGGGGAATTTGAAGCATACAGTCGCGATATGTTCAAACCAGCCTCAGAAGATACTGGATCTTCAGCAGCAGCCAAAGCACCAGTAATCCACGATTTAGATATAAATGGTGCGATTGCTCAAGGTCAGTTGCAAGTAATATGGAATTATAATAAAAAGAGATTTGCAAAAGAACGGATAAGCAAAATGGTTCAAGATTTTTCACTGTTGATTGATAAAATCGTGTAGCCTTCTAACCATAAAATATTTTAAAAACAGGCTTTAATTAGGAAAATCATCAGGATAAGCTATTATGAATATTATCATATTAAACGGTACAACTAAAAATATTAAACAGCATAGTATGAATTTGGCAAAAATAGAGAAAATTAAACAAGATTTTCCTGAAATAAATTTCATAACATATAGAATTTCCAATGAAATCAAGAAAATTATCGATAATGAGCAATACTTTTTTGAGATACTTGAAAATATAAAGAAATCTGATGCTGTTATATGGTCAATGCCGGTTTATATCGGCTTGATACCATCTCAATTTAAAAGGTTTATTGAGTTGGTTTTTGATAAAGATTGCCATAAATATTTTGCAAATAAACCCACAGTAGTAATAATGTCATCTATTAAGTTATATGACACAGTAGCTCTCGATTATATGCGTGAAATCTGCGAGGATTTAGACATGAACTATTGCGGGCAGTTTTCTGCTGGAATGCTTGAGCCTATTGATAAAAAGTTTTTTCTCAATTTTTTGTCTGATATCAAAAATAACTTTAAACATGCTAAACAGACATTGCCGTTAAAACCTTCTCAATATGTTTTTCAAGCTCCTGATTTAAAACAATTATCTGATTCTGATACAACACAACTGCCTGCTATAAAAGAAAATTCTAATATAAAATACACACCCTTTAATTCAGCAAAAAAGATCGTTGTTGTAAGCGATAAGCTAAACGGTAAGCCTCTTGATGGGTACATTGATTTTTTAAAGAGAATCTGCCCTGCAAATACAGAAATTTATGATTTAAATGAGCTTGATATAAAATGCGGCTGTATAAGCTGTTTTGAATGCGGGCTTGAAAATAGATGCTCTATAAAAGATGGATTTGTACCTTTCTATACGAGCAAAGTAATGACAGCCGATATTCTTATATTTTTAGGCAGTCAAAAAGATAGGTTTTTATCTTGGAAATGGAAAGAGTTTTTTGACAGACGTTTTTTCTCTAATCACATTCCAACTTTAACTGACAAACAGATATTATTAATTGTATCTGGCAGCAGCGTACACTCCAGATCAATTTTTAACTATTTTGAGATGTATTCACAACTTGAGAAGGCAAATGTCTGCGGAATAGTATTTGATGATGCCAAAGATGATAAATCTACAGCAGATATGATATACGCAAACTTAAGAAGAGCGTTAGAGCTTGCAGAACTAAAATATAGTAATAATCAGACTTTTTTTTATGAGGGTGCAAGGGCATATCTTAATGAGAGTTTAGAACACCATATTTTTTCAGGTCTTTATGCAGATTATAATTACTATAAAAAGCATAATTTTAAGCAGATGAATTTTAAGCAGAAGATTGGCAAGGCTATAATATTGAGTCTGTATGAATTTAAAGCTGTGCGTGAATATGTATTTTACGATAAACCATGTGGCACTATTAAGATGAAAGTTATAGATTTAATCTTAGGTATTGCATATAGATTAAGAACGCGTGCATATTAATCTTAAGATAGAATAAAATATTGTAATGCAACATCTTCAGAATATTAAAAAGTTTAACAAACAACGTTTTATTTACAAACAACATTATATCAGGAGGCTGTTTATGGGCAAAAATTATGATAGAAAAAATCAGGTTAAGGTAATTTTTCGTGCAAAGGGCATTTTGAGTTTTGCTTGCTCTGTTCTACTATTTGTAACTCTTCTTATCTCTATTGGCTGCTCTGATTCAGATGATTTTGTCCAAACACATCAGGGGCAGTTTCTTGATGCTCCTGTTAGAGGGCTTGATTATGTATCAGGCGGGGAAATTGGAGTAACAGATGAAAATGGTATGTTTATATTTGAACGTACCAGAGATATTACGATTAAATTAGGCAATATTCAGATAGGCGAGACTGTTCCAGTAGTATCTGGGCTTCAGGAAGGTCAGTTTTTACCTGATGTTTGGGTTTTTACCCCGCGTAAATTAGTTCCTTCAGCAAAAAGCAATCGTGATGGTAAAGTGACAAATATCATAAGATTTCTCCAAACTTTAGATAATGACTATGATTTGTATGATGGGATAGATAATGCAGCTAACGGTATCTATATTGATGACAATGTTAGAAAGAATGCAGCCTCTTTAAATGTAAGCCTTGATTTTAACTTACAAGAGGCAGAATTTGCAAAGCGTGCTGAAGAGGTAATTGCTGCTTTAACAGGTTCAGATAGACCGCTCATTCCAGCTTTGAGTGCACAGCATCATTTTTTGACTCAATTGATACTGCATGAGGTTGACAATGCAATTAATGAATACAAAACTCCGGGTGTTACAATGTCAATTGAAACTCCGTGTCCGTGCGATCCAGAAAACGATCTTGAATGTAATCCTCAAGACGGGGTAATTGACGGAATAGTCAGGTATGATTCTGATGCACACGCATATATTTGGGATTTTGCTGCTGGTTATGCAGACTTGGAAAACAAGAGACCAATGACCATAAATACCCGTTTTCGTATTGGCAGCTTAACCAAATCTTTTGTTGCAATGACGATTTTAAAATTAATTGAGGAGGGAGAATTTAATTTACATTATAATCATCTGATTAAAGATGATAATTACCTTCCTGAATCTGTTAGAAGCACTTTTATCGACAATTTTGATATTCCTTCACCTAATGGCAAAAATTATGCAGATGCCGTAACTATCGCAAGCGTAATGAACCACTCAGCAGGTATTCGCAATTTTTATAAAAGTCCGTCTGATTTTTTTCTTGCCAACCTTTTTGAGCCTGAAAAACAGTGGGATGTTGAGGGGCTTGTAAATGCAGAGTTAGCTAAAGGTCCTCTTTACTATCCAGGAGAAGGCATGACCTATTCTAACACAGGTTACTCTATTCTTGGATTGTTGATAGAGAATGTTACTGGAAAACCTTGGGAAGAGGTTATACGCGAACAGATAATCAGACCATTTGAACTTGATGATATTATAGTGCCTGAAACTGGTGAGGCGTTAATTACAGGACCATACGTAAGCGATCCTAATAATAATGCAGAATATGCTTATGGATATATGAGTCTTTACGGTGCTACAGGAGGAATATATCAGTCAGAAAGTGCTATGCAGGTTATTCAGGAGCGTTACGGCATAAATATATATCCAAAAGAGGGCGATCCCCTTACAAAACGTGATATACAAGACCCATCATCTACAAATTCTGCTGGAAATATGATTGGAACTGCACCTGCTCTTCGTTCATGGATTAAGTTGATAGCTAATACTGGTGATGATGAGAATGGACTTTTTGGATCAGATTTTAACTGGCTGAAGCATGATAGTGATATGTATAAGCAAATTTTCTTCCCTCTTAATGAGAATTTGGCTGTAGGAGCAAATGTATATCACAATCTATATGATCAGAGATATATCATCTCAGGAAATTTAAGCGGTTATGATGTTAATGCAACATACGATATCAACAATAAGATTGCAGTAGGAGCATGTGGCAATCGCAGCTATGATGAAACTTCAATGCCTGAACACTCTGGACCTGATATCTGGAAATTTGATGGAGCCGATTCTTCTCATTCATCTGTTCAGATTAAAGATGTACTTGTGTTCAACACTATAGATATTTTAACTCGTTAAATGAGAGCAGTGTTAAAATACAAGATTGTCCCTAAACATTAGATTGAAATATCTATTTATATCTAAGTAGAGACGCACGGCTGTGCGTCTCTACAGTTTAGGCAAAACTCAATTTATGATCTTGAACAGTATAGCTTATTATTTTTTTCTGTATTGATTTATATCTCCCAGCGGCATCAGATATCCATGTTTCAAATAGAGGTCTCTTATTTTAAGAAGGTCTTCAACTAAATCATCACCGGGCATGATGTGTCCTACCCATTTTGTTCGTCTATTTTTGTTGTCAAGATACCAGCAGAGTATAGGAACATTTGCCCCTTTTGCGATATTCCAAAATCCAGTTTTTATTTTTGATGTTTTTTTTCGTGTACCTTCTGGCACAATGGCAATACTAAAATTATTGCGTTTTTGAAATTCCTTGATTACACTCCCCACAAATCCACTTGCCTTATCTCTTACTACAGGAATACCTCCAAGGGTATTCAGAAGGGAAGACATGGGCCAGAAAAACCAGTCCGCTTTAATAAGCACTTTAGTATCTACCTTAATTACTTTAATATACGTAAAAGCTCTTATGGTATCCATGTTGGAGGTATGTGGAAAGCCGATGACTACCTCTTTATCCATCCAGTAGTCAGGAAGTCCCTCATAAGTCCATCCAGTAATTTTGTAGACAAGCTTTCCAAGTCTGCTTAAAAATGATTTCATATACGCTTTACCTTTTTGCTGTAATTAATAATAGTTATTGAAAATATTTTAATATTGATCATAAATATTTTGGTTGACACATCAACTGGACGGGATTCAATATCATTTTTTATTCGATAAAACAAAAATAAAAAAGAAAATTTACTGACAAAATTTAGAACACTTAAAAATTTTGAGAACTATACTCTGGAGAGTTTTAACAGACCATGACCGATATTTTGCTGATTCAGCCGCCAGTTGAAGATTTTTATTTTACATACAAGAGAAGTATCCCTTATGGATTGGCTTCTATTGCTGCATCAGTTCAGCAGCATGGTTTTTCTGTTGAAATTATGGATTGTCTTGCTGTTAAAAAATCTAAGGCTATTCAGATGCCGAAGGAGATGGAGTATCTTCTACCTTATTATCAGGAACATGATATTTCCATATTTTCGCTCTTTAATAAATTTAGACATTATGGTTACAGTTATGAATATGTAGGCAAAATAGTAAAAGAGAAAAAGCCATTTATTGTTGGTATTTCATCTCTTTTTACCCCTTACTCCAATGTTGCTGAAACAACTGCCGAGGTTGTTAAAAACTTTCTGCCAGATTGCAAGATTGTAATGGGAGGACACCATCCTACAGTGTTGCCATACGATGTTATGCGGTGTTCTGCTGTTGATTTTATCCTTCGTGGTGAAGGTGAAATATCTATGCCCTTGTTAGCACACGCAATAAAAAACGGTAGAAGTATAGAAGGTATTCCAGGTATTGTTTTTAGAAAAGAACATAAGCTGCTTCCCTTCAATTATTGTCGGATTGAAATTCCTGAGCAGCAACAAGATATTTTTCCCATACGACAAGATGAAGCAGAGCTTTTGCATATCTCAGAACCAGCATGGATTAAAGACTTTTCTATCCTTCCGCCACCTGCAATGGAGCTTGTGAACCACAATTTTTACAGCCGAAGTAAAGAGTTTGACCCAACTCAAAATACAAAGTTTGGAAGCACAGTAGTTGTTGCTGGCAGAGGCTGCCCTATGCCTTGCACATACTGTTCAGTTGGAGCATCTTCATCTCATGGACGTTTCAGGCAGAGAGATGTTAAAGATGTTATCCATGAATTGTCACTTCAGATTGAAAAATATAATATCGGATTTATTGATTTTGAGGATGAGAACCTCACTTTGAATCGAAAATGGTTTCTTGAGTTAATGGAAGGCGTTACAGCTCTTTTTAAGAAAAATAATATGTACGATGAGAATGATGAAAATTTTTATAAAGATAATGAATGTTATAGTAAATCCTGCCTAAAAACAGTTGAACTGAGAGCCATGAACGGACTCTATCCGCCATCACTTGATGAGGAGATGATTCTTGCCATGAAGGCTGCTGGATTTAAAACTCTCAATCTATCATTAGGTTCAACATCATTAGAACAGCTAAGGCGGTTTAAACGACCAGATGTTAGACAATCTTTTGAACAGGTATTGTCAATTGCAGAGCGTCATGGGCTTGAGACAGTATCCTATCTGATTGCTGGGGCACCAGATCAGAGTGCAGAAGACTCTTTAAATGATCTTATTTTCTTAGCACAAAAAAAAACACTTATCGGGCTTTCAATATTTTATCCTGCTCCTGGAAGCGTAGATTATGAGAAATGTCGGAAAAATGGTCTGCTTCCTGACAAATTTTCTCTGATGCGTTCTTCTGCACTGCCTATCACCCACACTACAACTCGACATCAATCGTTGACGCTCCTTCGTCTTGCCAGAGTTCTAAATTTTATGAAATCTCTTTTGCTTGAGCGTCAAGCCATTCCTGAGCCTGAGCCATATAAAAAGAGTAATAATATTGCAAAAATTTCAGATGATGATAGACGAACAACGGGTGTCTCTCTTCTTAAATGGTTTCTGCACGATGGAATATTAAGAGGAATCCGTGAAGATGGAACTGTTTTTAAGCATAATATTGATGAAAAACTCTGCATAAGATTTGTAAAAAATATGAGGGAAATTTCAATTCGTTAATTGATTTTATCTCTATTCACGTCTATCTTATTTTTACTTGATATACTAATTGATTTGATATAATTGTTTCCATTTTTTTAATATGATTTTAAAAAGTGTGTCTATATAAAAACATAAGTAGCTTCACTGTAATTATTGTTGAATTGAAATTCCTAAATAAAAATATATAAATTTTAAAGATAAATGATATGATTCCAGCAGATATTATAAAAAAAATTAGACGCATACATATAAAGGGAAGCCGCACCGTAAATACCATGATGGCGGGTCAATACAAGTCTGTTTTCAGAGGCTCGGGCATTGAGTTTGAGGAGGTGCGGGAATACTCCCCAGGTGATGATATCAAATCCATTGACTGGAAGGTGTCAGCCCGACTTGGACGCCCATTTATAAAGCTCTACAGGGAAGAGCGGGAAAGTATTGTGATGCTTCTCATTGATATGAGTTCATCCCTTAAATTCGGAACCTTTTCAGGTATGAAACTTGAGAAGGCGGCAGAGGTTGCCTCAGTGCTTGCATTCAGTGCCATCAAAAACAATGACAAGGTTGGGGCAATATTTTTTACAGACAGAGTGGAGAAATATATTCCGCCTAAAAAGGGTTCAGGTCATATCTGGCGGCTAATTACCGAAATATTCACATTTATCCCTGAAGGAAGTAAGACTAACATCACGGCAGCACTCGATTTTTTATCTTCTGTCTCCAGAAAAAAGACCCTCTCTTTTGTGATTTCCGATTTTATCTGCAATGACTACACAAAAGCATTGAGAACAGCACGTCAGAGGCATGAACTTATCGGGGTTATAATCTCTGACAAGGGAGAATTTGAGCTTCCGTCTGCTGGTATTGTATCCATGACCTGTTTTGAAACTGGGCAAAATATTTTGATAGATGCAGGAAATAAAATTGTAAGAGAGCTTTATTTAAAACAGCGTCAATCATATCACAGCCAGATAATAGATAGGCTCAAATCTGCACGAGTTGATTCGGTTGAGGTTAGCACAGAACACTCTGTCGCGGATACGCTGATTCAGTATTTCAGATACAGAGAAAAACGAATGAGGTTGATGTAACAATGCAGGATATTCACGATATAAAACCACCTGTTGAAGTGGGTATTGACCCTGCTGTCGTTAAGTTTATTATTGCTGTTGTTGCAGTTTTATTGTGCTTGATAGCAGGATATTTTCTGTTTGGCTATATCAAAAAGAGACTTAGCAAAAAGAGAAACAATAATATTATGTTGCTGCCTCCTCCCCCTCCTGCTGATGAGGCAGCTTTAAAAGAACTTGCAAACATTGCAGATTTGATGATGACAGAACCAAGACTATACTATTTCAGGCTCACAGCACTTGTGAAAACCTTTATCGGCAAGATGTTTGATATCAATGCCCCTGAAATGACAACTCAGGAAATAATTACAGCAATTAACACACTTACAATTGACCGCACTACTGCAAAAGAACGAACGACCAAAGAGAGCAATATTGCAATTCCCCTTGCAAAATGTGGTATTGAAAGATGTATGATAGCACCAATAAGAGAGTTTTTTCTGTCATCTTCAATGGTTAAATATGCAGCGATGATACCTCAAATTGAACAGATGAAATCTGATGAGCAATTTATAAAGCAGTTTATTAATTCTGTAGCAAACAGCAGCCCCATGAGTAAAGAGAGTCCTGAAAATATCAATTTAACAGAGAATTTTTCAACTGGAGGGCAGAAATAAAAAATGTTTCGTTTTGCATCTCCTCTATTTCTGATTCTGCTTGGAGTCATTCCCATTATTTTCTATATCAACTGGAATAAAAGAGGCAGTTTGACAGGAAATTCATCTTATCAATACTCTTCTATCAATATCTCCTCTATTTTTTTTAGGGATATAAACAGCTCTAAAATTTTAAGTTCTGATGTCTCATTAATACACAGTTATAAAGTTTTAAGCTCTCATGTCTCATTTATGATTACTCTTTTCCAACTTATTCCTATTTTAAAATATGCAGCTCTTGCATTGATGATTGTTGCCCTTGCCCGTCCACAGTGGGGAACAAAACAAGTTGATGTAACTACCGAAGGAATCAACATAATCCTTGCCCTTGATCTCTCTGAATCAATGGCAGCCCTTGATTTCTCAAGCAAGGGAAAGATTATTAATCGCCTTGATGCTGTAAAAAGCGTGGTGAATGATTTTATAATGAAACGAGATGGTGACAGAATTGGCATGGTGGTCTTTGGCTCTCAGGCTTTTACTCAGCTTCCTCTGACCCGTGATTACAATACTATCTCATTTGTTTTAGAGAGGCTAAAAATTGGAGCTGCCGGACCAAGCACAGCAATTGGCGATGCAATAGGGATATCTCTTAAACGTCTTCAAGATATCAAGAGTAAATCAAATATCATTATTCTTCTTACTGATGGCAGCAGCAACAGTGGAGAGCTTGACCCTGAAACAGCCGCATCAATTGCAGCAGAACAGGGTGTTAAAATTTACACCATTGGAGTTGGCAAAGAGGGAAAAGCTCCATTTTTGGTGAATGACCCTGTTTTTGGTCAAAGATATGTCTATCAGAGGGTTGATATTGACCATGAGACACTCAAGAGAATAGCTGAAATGACCAAAGGAACTTTATTTACAGCCGAGGATGTGGCAACTCTTGAGAAGATATATAAGATGATTGACAACCTTGAGAAGACAAAGGTTGATGTCAAATCATGGGCAGAATACAATGAACTCTATTTATGGTTTTTAACTCCAGCACTTATACTGCTTGTTATTTATATGCTTCTCTCAAATACAAGATTTATCAGGGTACCTTAAAAAAAATCTTTTAAAGTTCAATCTCAATTCAATAATTTCTATTGATTAAGGATATTCGTAATCTATGAAATTTTCCAATCCAAACATGTTTTATCTGATATGGTTTGTGGTGATGTTATTGGGTTTTTTAGTTTATGGTATACGCAAGCGGGCAAGGGTTGTGCGGCGGTTTATTGCCTCTCCTCTCATTAATACCATGATTCCGGGTTACAGCAAAGGGAGGCAGTGGCTTAAAGGTGGATTGCTTGTTTTATCAATTTTGTTACTTGTAATCTCAATGACAGGACCGCTTGCAGGATTTAGGTGGGAAGAGGTCAAAGAGAGAGGTGTGGATATTATGATTGTGCTGGACTGCTCTAAAAGTATGCTTGCAACAGACATAAAACCTACCAGATTGGAACAGGCAAAGCGTGAGATCATTGATCTTTTAAACATGATGCACTCAGACAGGGCAGGTCTTGTAGCTTTTGCAGGCACATCTATTCTTCAATGCCCTTTGACTCTTGATTATTCAGGGTTTTCAATTTTTTTGAATGCCCTTAATCCTGATTATCTGCCAATGGGTGGAACTGACATAAACGGAGCTATTCAAACGGCAATAAATGGTTTTGAGTCTGGTTCAGATACTCAAAAGGCGATAATTATAATCACAGACGGAGAGAACACTTACGGCGATCCAGTTGCAGTTGCCGCTGAAGCTGCAAAAAATGGAATCAAAATTTTCTGTATTGGTGTTGGTCAGGCAGATGGAGCACCAATACCTGACGCAAACGGCGGTTTTAAGAAAGATGATCAGGGCAAAATTATCATGTCAAAGGTTGATGATGAGGGTTTACGTAAAATCGCTGCTGTGGGAAACGGGATGTATGTAAGATCAGTTGCGGGAGATATGGATTTAGACCAAATATACACCAACGAGATTCAGAAAAATATGGAAAAGAAGACTCTTGAAAGCGGTAAGAAAAAGGTGTGGGAGAATAGATTTCAGTGGATTCTTTTTCCTGCCGTTATGCTCTTGATTGCACAGATGGTAGTTTCTGAGAGCAGGAAGATAAATTAGCCAAATAAGTTGTATACTCAAATCAAAATTTAAAGGAGGTGGTTGTGAAAAAGATAAGCAAATTTATTGATGAGATTGGACAAGTTGTTCCATTAGAAAAATATAGACATGTCATAGACCTCTGCTGCCAGCCTCCTAATGATGGCGGTCACAATTTGGTTTTTGATGCACTTGAGTTTGCATTTAAGCACCATGCAGGTCAAGTAAGAAAATCTGGAGAGCCATATATCAACCACCCAATTGCAGTTGCAGAGATAATTACTGGTACTCTTGAACTTAAAGACCCTGAACTGATTGCTGCCACAATTTTGCATGATATTGTGGAAGATGTAAGTTTTTTGACAACAGTAAATATCGAAAAAAAGTTTGGGAAAAACGTAGCAGCTTTTGTTGATGGCTGTACAAAACTAAAGATGATGAGCCTTGATCAGAGCATCAATAAGGATATGACCTACCAGAAGCTGGTTTTAATGGCAAGTCACCACCCTGAGATTCTACTTATAAAATTTGCTGACAGGATTCATAATCTCCAGACTATAGGTTCACTTAAAGAGCATAAACGGCAGCGTATTGCTCAGGAGACAATAGAGGTATATGGTCCTCTTGCCGAGAAATTAGGGCTTTTTTCTGTGAAGAGGCTTCTATTTGACCTTGCAATACGTCAGCGTTTTCCAAGTAAAAGTAAAAAGCTGTTATCTATTTTAAGAAGTGAAGAGACATCGACAAAGATCAATGAGGTGAAATTTATGCTTGAGAGTGTGCTAAACCCCGCCTCTGATGATGGCTCAACCCCATTTTGTTCTGATAGTAAATCAAGACCATTTCCTTTTAATATTACAGTTACGTCACGATTAAAAAATCTTTATGCGTTCTATTCTTGTGAAAAGGGGACTCTTGATATTGATAATGCTGAAAACTTGGTTGATTTTACAATTATTATGGATACAGAAGATGTCTTGTACTGCTATACAGCTATGGGCATGATAAACTGTGTCTGCTCTCTTGTCCCTAAAACTATCCGCGATTACATTGCCAACCCCAAAGCCAGCGGTTACAGGAGTCTTCACTTAAGGATCGCCCATAAAAATAAAAGATATCTGATAAAAATAAGAACAGCAGAGATGGAGCGTGTTGCCCGTAAGGGTCTGCTTCTCCACTGGGATGAACCAGAAAACACGGCAGAATACAGAAAAGGTATAACAGATATATTAAAAAATATAGGAGAGTATCAAGGGTCTCCTGTAAACAGAAAAAATATGATCCGCCAGTTGACTGAGGATGATAAGATATTTGTCTATACACCACAAGGAGATATTCAATATCTGCCTTCTGGAAGCATTGTTCTTGATTTTGCCTATAAGGTTCACAGCAATCTTGGTGACAGATGTGAGTATGCAAGAGTTAATAATCGCATTGTCAGCAGAGCATATATACTTAAAGACAATGATGTTGTAGAGATTATAACTTCAAGTGAACCAGTTGAAATTAGTGCAGATATGGAGGGCAGATGCAAAACTCCGCGAGCAAGAGGTGCAGTAAACAGGCAGCTTCAGAAAAAACGGGACCTGTTTGCAAAGGATATTGGACGAAGTATCATGGCACAGGCAATAGCACCAGACGATCTGGTTAAAGACCTTGTAAACAGCAGTGCAATGCCCCACTTTCTGACATACAAGGGATATGAAAATATTGATCAGCTTTTTACTAATGTAGGGCAGTCCATAGAGATGCCAAGAGAGATACTCTGGGAGATTAAGGGTAAAAAAGATGACCATAAAAGATTTGTATTGACCATATCAGAGATTGAACGTGATATACATAAATTTTCTCAGTGCTGTAACCCGCTGCCCGGATTAGAACCGTGTCTTGCACTATTAAACAAGGATGGCGTCTCATTTCATAGAGATTATTGTGAAAAATACAAGAAAGACAGGGAATATATTCTCAATAAAATGCAGATTTTAGATGTTTTATGGGATATGAACTCTGTCTGGAAAAAGCCATTGACCTTTCGTTTAAAAATCATAACATCAGCAGTAAAAATTATTGATATTATTCAGATTGTTACATCTATCCCGTTTCCTGTTGATATTCATCTTATAGAAAAATCTGAGTCTGTAAACGGCATATACCTTTCAGTAAGTTTACAAGGCTTTAATCAAGCAAGAGCATTTTTTTCATGTTTTGAGAAGAGGAATTATCAGGTAGAAATTCAAGATTATGGCAGACATGAATTTATGATGAGCGGAGACTTTTAAAAATGGTTTCAGAGCCTAAGCAACATAAAAAACAGAAGGCGAAATCCGCACAGTCTCTATATAATTATAATAGACGCAAATTAAAGATTGCCTTAGAAAGACAATGTATCTCAAAAGAAGATTACAATCAGATTAAAAATGTATTAGACGAAGAGATCGCCAAAGGACTCCAGCCACCTATTGAAGAGTTGTTAAGCTCTTTTTTACCATCATCAGTAGGCGAAATTCAGACTGTTATAAATAAAGATATTTTTAAATACCATCAGATTATCATCAAATTAGCCCAGCAGTTTGCCAAAAATACTACAAATCAGCAGTTTAAACTACAAAACAGTGATCCAGTCTCTCTTGAGCAGGCGAACAAAAAATTACAGGATGTATTTTCAAAAATATTAAAGGATATCACCAATGGCTATTTAACATCTAATCAGAGAAATATTGATGACATTCTTTTAGAATCTGGTTTTATACAAGAATCTCAGTTAGAGTTTCTCCACAGCAGTGCAGAGCATCTTGAGATCAAAGCTCAGGATCGTAAATTTGGAGAGATAGCTGTCACAAATGAATTTACAACTCAGGAGATTGTAAACAAAGCCCTTGATGAACAGACAGAAAGATACAAAAAAACCAGCAAAAACCATATTATCGGGGATATCCTTGTTGAACAGCAGCATATAACTCCTGAAACACGCAATGAAATCCTAATTATTCAAAACAGAGTACTGGAAGAGGACTGGGAAGAGACACTTAAAGAGGTTGGGCAGTCTTCTATAGAGGAGAGAGAAAAAAGTGCCATGTTTGGGGCACTGATTTTGAAAGAGCGGCTGCTTGATGAAAAGAAAATTGTTGATGCACTTAAAATTCAGGCTAAAGAGTTTGAAGCATATCGTCAACAGGCAGAGTCTGAAAAAAACCTGAATGATAATGGAAGGGCAGGGCAGGTAAAAGAAAATGAAGGAGCTGCCAAAAGCATAAAACCCCGCTGGATTGGGGATATCTTAGTTCAAGATTTTGGTCTTTCTGAGCGTGATCGAAAACGGATCGTTAAAAAGCAGATGGATTACAAGATTGAAAGGATCAATCTCAAATTTGGTTTAAATCTTAGCAACTCCCACATTGAGCTTTTTAATGAGATGGAGCAATATTTTGAAATCTCCTATTCAAATGATAAAGTTGAGGCTTACATAAAAGTGTTAAAACCTGTTCCAAAGACAATGACAAAAGATAATATTGTGATTTGGCTCTACAATAAAAAGATAAGCTATGGACGTATCGCAACCGCAATTGAGAGCCTTATTGCCAATAAGGTTAAACCTGGAAAAACAGTTCTTCTTGCCAAGGGAGATGAGCCAATTGCAGCTCAGATGCGGTATAAATTCCACTTTGATATTAAAAGTATGGCAAACTATCCCCACACCAACGCTCATCATTTAGTATCTGAGTCCAGTGATGCCAGAAAAAATATTGATCCTGAAAAAATTTTATCATCTATTGTTTTAAAGGGAACCAAGCTGATTACGCTTGAAAAAGTTAAAGGAAAATCAGGTTTAAATGTTAATCACTGTTTTGTTGCACCGTCCATGGTAACTCCGCTTAATGTTATAAAAGGCGAGAACATTACCCGTAATGATAACAGTTTTATCGCTTCGTGTGATGGACTTCCCCATTTTTCTGACAACAGAGTTCTTTCACTCTCTCCTTTGATTCATATCAACAGCGATATAACTTCGGAAAATATACCCAAAAATTTGCCAGCTCAGTTAGATTGCGATTTTAATATTCGGGGTAAAATTCAGAGTGGTGTTGTTTTAGGATGCCGACAGCTAAAGGCATTATATCTCAATGGTAAGGTAACAGCGTCAGATGATGTGACAATTCTTAGCGATACCGTAAATGGTGAAATTATCTCAAAGGGTAATGTTAATCTTCAATCTGTGGAAAACAGTTTGATTACCAGCGAAAAGAGCATTGCCATTCAACTGCACAGCGATGACAGCAACACATCGTTTAATAAGATATATAACTCTGTTATTACAAGTAATGATATATCAAGGATAAGCGATGCAAAAATAGTCTCTTCCGTTATCCGTGCTAAAAACAAGGTGATATTAAAAAAGGTGACGGTTGGGGAAAGGTGCAAATTTATTGTGGGAGACAACATTGAAACAATATCATATAAAAAGAGTATCGAAGAGCTGAATAATGATATTGAGACGTTGGAACTTAAAATAAAAACTATTCAGGAACAATCTCGTGAGCTTTTTGATAAGATTGAAAAAAAAGATATTGCTGAAATTGATAAAGAGATTAAAGACCTCTCCAAGAACCAGCGAACCAAAGAAGACCTTGACAGAATCTCTGAACTTAGGGTTATGAAACGGCAGAAAGAGAAGGAATATGAGGCAAGCGTTGATAAATATGGCTCTCTTTTTATGCAGAACTCGCAGCAGAGCAAACAGTATCAAGAACATAAGAACAATTTGGAAAAAAAGAGAAAAGAGTTGAGCAATCATATAATGGATATTTACAAAAAAGAGCAGGAAATCCCTGAAATAGATATAAGGCATACAATGCTTCCAGCAGGTACTCTAATTCAGTTTAGATATAACAAGCAGGTGCTTAAGAGCGATTGCGAGGGGTTTGTATTTAGAGAAGAGTTCCACCGCGAGAGCAATAGGTATGAACTTAAACAGCATCGGTGGTGATTTTTAACATTTCAGTTGCATGATCAATGGTTGCCTGAGAGATATTTGTCCCTCCCATCATCCTTGCAAGTTCATTTATTCTATCTTCATCTTTAATAAGAGGGGTTATAACTGTAGAAGTTCTGTTTTTTATGACTTGTTTTTCAATTTTGTAATGGGCATTGCCATATTTTGCAATCTGGGCAAGATGTGTAATACAGATTATCTGATATTTTGCAGAGAGCAGTTCAAGTTTAATTCCCATTTTATCAGAAGTTCTTCCTCCTATTCCTGAATCAACCTCATCAAATACCAATGTGCCTTGTGGTTCATTTTCAGAAAGAACAGCTTTTAATGCAAGAACAACTCTTGAAAGCTCCCCACCTGACGCAATGCGGTTGAGAGGTTTAGGAGGCTCACCCTGGTTTGGTGCCATGAGAAATGATACACGGTCAACTCCAGTTGCGTATATTTTCACTCCATTTACAGTCAAAAGATGGGACATGGTTTCATCTGGAAAAAGCTCAATCTGCGGATCGCTGCTTTTTTCAATTGCTTTTGTCTGGGTAACGATAACTTTAAATTTGGTGTTTTCCATCTCAAGAGCCTTTAACTCATTTTCAGCAAGAAAGGCAAGCCTGTTAGCAGCTTCATCTCTTTTGTAAGAGAGCTTAATAGATATTTCTCCAATCTTATCTGAAAGTATAGATGCACGTTTCTGCATCTTTTCAATCCGCTCCTCAATGTTATCTGTATCTGATATTTTTTCTTTTAATGTATGATATCGCCTAAATAGATCATCAAGAGTGCCGCCTGCCCCGCTGTATTTTCTCTTTAGTTTCTGTATTAGATCAAGGCGTTTTTGAGTTGTTTCTAATATATCAGGATCAAGATCAATATTATTAGATATCCTTCTTAACTCCTCTGTTAAATCTTCAAGTTCAAGTGTAATTCTGGATAGAGCCTCGCCCCCTTTGGCAAGAGATTTATCTATCCGTCCATATTTTTCAAAATCTGACCCGATTAAACCGAGCTTCTCTAAAATAGAACCATCTTTGGAATATATCTCATTTATACCAGATTGAATTACCTCATAAATTTGAGTGCCGTTTTTTAGCCGATTTTTTTCAATCTCAAGGTTCTCATCTTCTTTAGGTTTTATATCAGCCATCTCAATTTCATCTATCTGGAATCTTAGAAATTCATTATCTTCCCTTATCTTCTCAATATTTGTTTTTAGTTTTGTAAGCTCTTTTATCAATGGAACAAGTTCATTATAAATGCTTTGAACTTCTCTCCGTTCTGTCCATGTACCTGCAAAAGAGTCAAGAATATCAAGGTGATTCTCCTCATTGAGCAATCCTTGATGTGCGTGCTGGCTTGAGATAGATGCAAGATTTTCAGTTACAAGTTTAAGTATTTGTATGGTTGATTGACGGGAATTTATAAATATTTTATGTCGCCCGTTAATGGCAATAATGCGGCGGATTTTAAGACCTTCTGATGGATCAAAATCATTCTCTCTCATTATGCGTGCGGGTTTGGATTCTGGTTCTATAAGAAAAGAGGCTTCAAGTTCAGCATGTTTTTCTCCTGTCCGCACAAGTTCAGCAGAAGCACGTCCACCAAGCAGCAGATTAACAGCCTCAATGATAATCGACTTACCCGCACCAGTTTCACCAGTTAATATACAAAGTCCTTCTGCAAAGGATATTTTTATATCATCAATGATTGCAAAGTTTTTTATGGCAAGTTCTTTGAGCATGAAATTTCCTGACAAGATTGATAAGATGGACAAGATAAATAGTAAGAATTGCAGCTACAAGGCGTGGAATCCATAACCAAAAAGGTAGTATACCAAGCGGCAGAAATAGAGCAGGGTCTTCAATTATGGCGTGATTTATACCAATAGAAAGGTGAAGGCGTGTCAATTCGTCTTTTGAAAATGTGTTGTTACGAGTCTCCTCAACAATTACAGCCGCACCATAGGCAAGACCAAAACAGGCAGCAGTAAGCCAAAGCACCCCAGTAGCACGGCTAAGTCCCATAATTGAAAGAACTGGAGAGATAGTTTTTACAATATGGCGTATAAGATCAAATGATTTCATCAGTTCCATTACAACCATAAGCGGCATGATTATTGTGAAAATTCTTAATGCAAGTAATCCAAAATCTATAGCCCAATCGTGTAGCATTGAGAGGAAAGTGGCTGTTTTATGTAAAGTATTTATAGACGAGACAAAAGCAGCATAACTACCATTCGCAGCAACAGAAGGAGTAGCCAGAGAATTTTCAGGTTCAATGATAAAAGCCACAACTGCTGTAACAATAAATGAGACAATTAGGCGAAAGGCGGCAGCAACAAATGGATTTAATCCCGACTGCCCCTGAACAATACTCTCCTGAATCAGATTGTGAGATATGAGTAGAAATATAGCAATGAGTGTCATCTGATCAACCGTCAGTGGAAGAGATGCCATAGCTCCAATAGCTCCATAAATCCCTGTGAACATTCCAATGATAAGGGGTATAGCAGCAGATGCTGGAAGGGATAATATACCCATTACAGGCTGTATCAAAAAATCAATCTTATAAAGCCACCCTGAATAGACGAGAAGTGCGGTTCCAAATGATATTGGTATAAGGATTTTCAAAAGCCACAGATAGCCTGATAATCCCCGTTTTAATCCTGATTTTATTCCAGTTGTAAATCTAATATCCATACATCTACAATCCAATGTTAAATTTTATATTATACTCTGAAAGGTTATAAATTGAGGTTTACTAATAATAAACATTAGAGGCACACGGACGTGCGTCTCTTTGCACATACAGTATAGTTAATAATTAGTAATAACTAACTCCTTAATCAGTCCCCGTTTTTTAGCATTACAGTTTATCATTCTATTAGCATAAACATAGTTTAAATTATAACCATCATAAATCTTTTCAAAAAAAGAGTCATCTGGATTTTCGTTTTTAGGGTCAGAATTGCTTAACATTAATTTTGATCTCTTCTCAATATCCACCTTTTTGAAAAAAGAGGCTAACTTAATCTGTTCTATGTCTGTAAATTGAAACCCTGCATAGTTGGTAAAATTTGCCGTTTTGCTGATAGGTTTATAAGGTGGATCAAAATAGATAAATGTCTTTTTATCTGCAATATCAAAACAGTAGTCATAATCAGATAGCATAATTTCAGTTCTCTGTAATATCTTGGATACAGATAGTATATTTTCGCTGTCCAATATATTTGGTTTTTTATATTTTCCAAAAGGGACATTAAATCTGCCTTTTGAGTTTAAACGAAACAGCCCGTTAAAACACGTTTTATTCAAAAAAATAAGTTGTGCTGCTGCATCTATAGAACTATCTGATAATTTTTTATAACCAATATTGATTAAATGATGATTAATTTGAGGCTGATTGGAGTTAAAAAGTTCTCTTGTTGATAAAAAAATAATTTTGCGTTTCTCTTCATCAGAGCCGTCATACTCTCTTTGATATCTCTCTAAACGCTCTAATAAAATATCAGGTCGCTGCTGAATGACCCTGTATGTTAAAATCAGATTTGGATTTACATCAGAAATGTAAGAGGATAGGATATCATATTTTTGTATAACATCAAAAAATACAGCACCGCCCCCAATAAAAGGCTCTATATATTTTTTAATATTACCCGTGCGTAATTCATCTGGATAGTAATTTTCAAACTGTTTGAGTAGTTGATTTTTTCCTCCAGCCCATTTCAGAAAAGGCTTTGCCTTGCTCATTTAATATTAACCACTCTTTTTATTGACACTCTAATTGCGATTGCGTTACATCGCATATTAAAATCCTTTTTCTCTACAAATTCTGTCAAGCTCTCTCCACTTTTTGCCGCGGCTGAAATTGGCAGCATAAATCGGTTCTAATCCATCTATAAGAACCTGATGCAAACCTAACCGTTTTATCCTTTTTTTCAAAACTGCATTCTGCTTATTCTCTTCTGCTACCATACCTGCATAGATAACAACTAACCATCTACAAATCTCATTTTTGCGGCTATTATCTTGGTTGCGGGAGTAGTTTGATGAAATCTCAATTATAGTTTTTATAACATTGCTGTCAATTTGCGAGGTGGTAATGTTGTATATTTTTACAAAATCATCATATATCTGCTGGTTTCCATAAATTGAGCCTAACTGTTTAAGAATAGTAAAGTATTGGGTATCCTTTGGGGCATATCGAGAGAGTTCGGGCTGTTTTAGATAGACACACCAATCATCAAAAGAGCCGTTGTCAAACTCGACAATAGAGTTGTCTGGTAAGGCTGCTACTAATCTGGACATGCTGTTTTTTACCGTAAAAATGCAGTTTTACTAAATCAGAAGTGAATATAGTTCAAATAAAGAGTCTATTTTTATATCCCTAAATATGCCTTTTGCACATTCTCATTCGCAAGAAGGTTTTTGCCTGTATCTGTCATAGTTATTACGCCGTTCTCCATAACATAGCCACGATCTGCAACATTAAGGGCAAGGTTGGCATTCTGTTCAACAAGAAATATAGTAGTTTTATTTTCTTTATTTACTTTTTTGATAATATCAAATATCTGTCGGGTGACAATAGGTGCAAGTCCAAGAGATGGTTCATCTAAAAGCAGAAGCCTTGGACGAGTCATTATTGCCCTTGATATAGCAAGCATCTGCTGCTCACCGCCGCTTAGTGTGCCGCCTGCCTGATTTCTCCTCTCTGCAAGTCTTGGAAACAGAGTAAAAACATAATTCAAATCTTGTTTAATTCCATCTTTATCATTTCTTAAGAATGTTCCCATATCAAGATTTTCCATAACAGTCAGATATGGAAATATGTGTCTGCCTTCAGGAACCTGACTTATTCCGAGAGCCACGATTTTATTTGGGGGCATCTTGTTGATAGTTTGTCCTTCAAAAATAATTTCGCCTGATCTTACAGGCACTATGCCGCAGATTGTCATCAAAGTTGTTGATTTGCCGGCACCATTAGCACCAATCAGGGTAATAATTTCTCCCTCTTTGATATCCATGCTTATATCTTTAAGAGCCTGAATATTACCATAAAATGCCTGAACATTTTTTAGTTTAAGCATCACATTCCTCCCCGATTTCTTCGCCTAAATAGGCTTTGATAACTACAGAATTGTGCCGTATCTCTTCTGGTGTACCTTCTGCTATTTTTCTTCCATAATCTACAACATAAATTTTTTCTGATAGGCTCATAACAAGTTTCATATCGTGCTCAATAAGTAGGATAGAAATTCCTTCTGTATTACGTATTCTAAGAATCAGCTCATCAAGCTCCATTGTCTCTTGAGGATTCATGCCTGCTGCTGGTTCATCAAGGAGCAGAAGAAAGGGGTTAGTAGCAAGTGCCCGAGCAATTTCAAGCCTTCTTTGAGCACCATAAGGCAGATTTACCGCAAGCTCATCTACATATTTTGCAAGCCCAATCTTCTCTAAGATTGAATAGCTCTTTTCAACAATAAATCGTTCTTCAGTCTTTGTTTTTATTCCCCTGAATATAGCACCCATAATACCAACTTTTGTAACTGCATGGCAGCCAATCATAACATTTTCAAGTACTGTCATCGATGTGAATAGTCGTATATTTTGAAATGTTCTGGCAAGCCCTTTTCGTGTTACAATATTAGGTTTTAAGCCATTGATACGCTCTTGTTTATCGGATTCGCCATTTGGAGAGATATAGATATCACCTGATGTGGGGGTATATATTCCTGTGATGCAGTTAAAAAATGTAGTTTTGCCAGCTCCATTAGGTCCAATTAGAGCTACAATTTGCCCTTTTTCTATGGATAGATCAACGCTGTCAATTGCACGCAGTCCTCCAAAATCCATTGTCATATTTTTTACTTCAAGAATTGGTTTCATATTATCACTTCTCAAACTTATATGTCTTACGGACATCTTCAATCATTCCACCTGGTCTGAAGATCATCATTAGTATCAGCACCGCACCAAAGGTTATCATTCTGAACTCACCAAAATCTCTCATATATTCAGGCAGAAGAATCAGAAGAAGAGCACCAGCAATTACACCAGCAATAGAACCCATACCTCCAAGAACAACTGTACAGAGAATAATGACCGATTCCCAGAGAGTAAAACTTGCGGGGTTGATAAATGTTGTTTTTGCCGCAAACACAACGCCAGCCATTCCAGCCCATGTAGAACCAAGGGCAAATGCACGAAGTTTGGTTTTTGCCTTGTCAATACCCATTGCCTGAGATGCAATCTCATCATCTTTAAGTGCTGTCCATGCCCTTCCAATTCTTGAGTTTTTGAGTCTGTTGATTACAAAAATTGTAAAGACAACCAACAGAACCACTATGTAAAAAATATAGATAGTAGTTGCTTGCATTGAGAGTTCAATACCAAAAAATCCAGGTTTTGGAATATTCTTTATGCCGCTTGGACCAAAAGAGAATTCGTTCCAGTTTTCAAGAACAAGGCGGATAATTTCACCAAAACCAAGTGTTACAATAGCAAGGTAATCGCCTCTGAGTCTGAGCACGGGATAACCCAGAAGAATGCCAAAAAGAGCAGCAAGAATACCGCCAATTGGCAGAGCAATCCAGAATCCTACTCCATAGTGAAGATTTAAAAGAGCATATGCGTAAGCTCCAACTGCAAAAAATGCTGCATATCCAAGAACAAGCAGTCCTGCAAGACCGATTACAATATTAAGCCCAAGTCCTAACATTACAAAAATAAGGGCAGATATCATAATATTAGTTTGGTACATCGAAAATATGTGAGGAAAGATAATAGTTATCACTGCTATTATAACCATGCCTGGAAGAGCAAACTGCTTTTCCTGCAAAAGCCTTTGAATAAGAGAGAGACCAGCCTTTTTTTCTTTCTTTCCCCCCTCTTCTTTTTTTTTCAGAAGATAACGCCACAACATGGAGAGAAAAAATATACCTATTCCGACAAGAGCCATGTTATACCATCGCCACTCAATAGTATTGGTAACGGTATTTACTTTAATAACCATAATGGGAAATGTAAGAAACATAAACCATATTGAGGCTATAATTGACTTCCTAATTTCATGTTTTGCTGTCATGGTTACACCTTTTGAGTCTGGGATCTTCCAAGGATTCCTGATGGTCTGAAGATGAGAATAACTACGAGAAATATAAAGGCAAAAACATCTTCATAATCGCTTGAGATGTAGCCTGTGAAAAAACTTTCTGTCCATCCTAATACAAATGAACCTAAAACAGCACCAGGAATACTGCCAATACCGCCAAGCACTGCTGCAACAAATGCCTTAATACCAGCGATAAATCCCATGTAGAAGTTGATCTGTCCAATGTGAGATGCAATCAATATGCCTCCAATAGCAGCGGTGGCTGACCCAACTACAAAGGTTGCGGAGATAACTTGATCTACGTTGATACCAAGCAAAGATGCCATTATTTTATCTTGAGATGTTGCCCTCATTGCTTTGCCGATTTTTGTGAATTTTATAAGAAAAGTCAATAAAATCATTACAAATACAGTTGTAGATAAAATCATAAGCTCTGGTGTGGTTAAAATGTGTGAGTATGGCTCCCAAAATTTAAACTCAGGAACAAGGCTTGGAAAAGGGAGAAAATCAGATGTCTGAGCAAGAAGAACGTAATTCTGGAGAAACAGTGACATTCCTATTGCACTTATAAGAGCAGATAGCCTTGGGGCATTTCTTAAAGGTTTGTAGGCGATTTTTTCCATAGTATAGCCATAGGCACACGAATAGATAATCGCTGCCATTCCCGCTAAAATTATTACTGCAAGTGTAGGCATCCCCATCATCGTGAGAACACTTGATATTATAAGACCTGTAAAAGCACCAATCATATAAATTTCACCGTGGGCAAAATTTATAAGCTCTATGATGCCGTAAACCATAGTATATCCTAAGGCAATAAGGGCATAAATGCTGCCTCTGGTCAATCCACCAAAAAAAAGTTGTGTGAAATATTCAAAATCCATAAAGTTTCCTGCTTTTTTTAAAGGAGGCGGGTATTTTACCCTCTCCTTCCTGTGAAGTTATTTAAAAATACTCACAATTTGGAGAGGGGTAAGGGTGAAATTAAGAAAAGAGACTATTTTTGTTCAGCAAAGGCACCTTTTTCAATCTTATAGACCGAAAAACCAATACCTGTAGCATCACCCTTTGCATCAAATTTTATCTTCCCAAGGGGGGTTTCAACGTCTTCTGTTTGAAGAGCTTTTACAACAGCAGCATAATCTGTTGAGCCAGCTTTTTGAATGGCATTAAGAATAGCAAGGGTTGCAGAATAGGCATTGTCGTAAAATGCACCAGGGTCTGAACCATAAGCGTCCTGATGCTCTTTTTTTGCCTGAATTGCAAGTGGATTCTGTGAGATATCTCTCGGTCCTGTAGCATATACACCTTCTGCAAACTCTCCGGCTACTTTGATAAAAGTATCATCTTTGATGCCGTCACCGCCCATGAATATGGTATTCATTTTCTTCTTTCTCATCAAGGTAACAATCTTGGATGCCTCTGGATGGTATCCACCCCAAATTATAAGTTCTGGCTTTTTGCTTTTTACTTTAGTAACTATTGCAGAGTAGTCAACCGCACCAGGTGTTACACCCTCAAACAACACAACTTTTACTCCAGCTTCTGTAAAATATTTCTGAGCAAGCTCTGCTTGTCCTTTACCATAGTCCCCCTTGTCATGAAGAATTGCAACTGTTTTGATTTTAAGGGTTTCAACAGCATATTTTGCCTGAACTTGAGCTTGAACCGCGTCATGTGCAATTGTTCTGAAGAAGTTAGGATATTCACCGCTTAAAGTTAAATCAGGGCTGGTTGCAGATGGAGAAATAGTGATAATATTGGCATTTTTATAGATACCAAGAGCAGATTTTGTTGCACCACTGCATATATGACCAATAACAACAATAGCACCATCAGAAACTAATTTTGTAGCTGTGTTGCCAGCAACTTCTGGTTTGCATACATCATCTTCTGTCAGGAGTTCAACCTGTTTGCCAAGAACACCTCCACTTGCATTGATTTTTTTCACAACCAATTTAGCTGCATTAACTGTTGGCAGACCATAGGAAGCCAAGTCTCCACTGTGAGCACCAGCCACACCCACTTTGATTGTGTCTGCTGCCATTGCACTGCTAACAGCAGTTAAGGTAAAAAGTGATACTGTGATAAGAGCTAACCATTTGCCTACTTTTTTCATAATAATCTCCTTTAAAATTATGGATTAATAAAAACAACTCGTTGTTCTTAAATGACTCAATGAGTTTTGTTTATATACTTTTACAGGTTCATTGAGTCAAGGAAAAACAAAGCAATGTCTTTAATGGTTTTATTAGCATTCAAAGTTGCGAAAAATTGACCATAATGTTAATATTAAATATTAGTCATCTTGCCCCAATTCTTGAATAAGAACATTAAGATGCTTTTGCTGCAATCACTGTTTGATTGAAATTTTTGAATAAAATTGAGATAAGATACTACATGATACTTGCAATAGAAAACCTTATAGTCTCGTTTCACACCGAAAATGGGAGAATCAAAGCGGTTGATGGTGCATCATTCAAACTGAAACAGGGTACGTCCCTCGGTATTGTTGGAGAATCAGGATGCGGAAAGAGCGTAACCGCACTTGCAGTCATGGGACTTTTGCCAAAACCCTCTGGCAAGATCGAGTCTGGAACTATTGAGTTTAAGGGAAAAGATATTGTCCCTCTGATGGGAAAATTTGACTCTAAAGGGGGTGAAATGTATAAAATCAGAGGCAGACAGATATCTATGATATTTCAGGAGCCTATGACAGCTTTAAACCCTGTGCATAAAATAGGGGCACAAATGAATGAGGTATATCAGCTCCATTTCCCTCAGATGAAGAGGCAAGATATGGAGAGTGCCTCAATCGAGATGCTAAATCAGGTGGGGATTGCAACTCCTGAAAAGGTGATTCATCAATATCCTCACGAACTTTCAGGCGGAATGCGTCAGCGTGTGATGATTGCAATGGCTCTCTCTTCAAAACCTGATATTCTGATTGCTGATGAACCAACTACCGCCCTTGATGTTACTGTTCAGGCTCAAATTCTTGATATGATTAAAGAGCTTAAGCAGAAAATGGGCATGTCTGTTATTCTGATAACCCATGATCTTGGTGTTATTGCAGAAAATTGTGATGATGCTGTGGTGATGTATGGAGGCAAGGTGGCTGAAAGGGCAGGGGTGGTAGAGCTTTTTAAAAATCCACTTCATCCATATACTCAGGGGCTTCTAAAATCCATTCCTGGTCTTGCTCAAACTCCAAAAAGCATTCTGCCAACCATAAAAGGCAGAGTCCCTTCATTAGAGGAGATGCCGTCAGGCTGTCGCTTCAGTAATCGGTGTGAGTATGCAATGGAGATATGCCGATCCGTTGCACCTCATGAGGTTGAGATGGCAAAAGGTCATTTTGTGGCATGTTATTATTGCAATGGTTCATTGATTGTGTAAAATTTGATTTAATAACCTCAAATATATTAATGGTTCGGTAAACTATAACTACTTTCATAGAAAAACTATAAAGCTACCTAATCTCCTATCCTAAAATTATTTATTAGAAATTTAAAACCACGTCCTGTGGGCGTGGTCATCGTCTAAGAGCCTGTTTAAATATTATTTCTGACAGACCTTTCCTCTGGGGTTTTCAGAAAAAAAACATTTTTAAAATTGACTATAATTTAAAATAGTTGCATTTTCAGAGCCTGTTTAAATATTCAGGCTCTAAAGCAGGCGTCAGTCAGACTGTGATTATGAAACTGACCGGACATAAAACCAATGAAATGTTTCTCAGGTATAGCCACATAGACAAGGAACAGGGAGAGTCAGCAATGAAAAAGCTTGATAAGTTTCTTGCTGAAGTGGATTGATTCTTGATGCAGTAGAAAAATGCTCGGGGGAAGTAACTACTTCTTATATACTTCCTGGGAGATTTTGAGGAAAATAAAAAAGGCTTACATTTGACTGTAAACCCCTCTATATTATTTATTGAATTTATTGGCGTCCCCAAGGGGATTCGAACCCCTGTCGCCGGCGTGAAAGGCCGGTGTCCTGGACCGGGCTAGACGATGGGGACACATATAAATTTTTGGTGGGTCGTACTGGACTCGAACCAGTGACTCTCTACTTAAAAGGCAGATACTCTACCGACTGAGTTAACGACCCTCAAAAATACAAAGCGTATTTACACAATTACCTTGTAGGTGTCAACTCTTTTTTTTCACAGACTCTAATTCATCATTCAGGAGTTTTAATTCAATAATAATTGTAGCAAAGTTGTTCATGTTTTTATGATTACGTATAGTCTTAAAGTGGGCGGGCTATTAAGAGTAATCATAAACCCCTTTGCCCGTCTTTCTCCCAAATTTTCCAGCTCTAACCAATTTTTTCAAATATGGAGCAGGCATATACTTATCGCCCATCTCTTTGTGCATCCCTTCCATAACACGGAGCATAGTGTCAAGACCAACAAGATCAGCCAGTGCAAGAGGACCAATTGGGTGGTTGCAGCCAAGAACCATTCCTTTGTCAATATCCTCAGCAGAGGCAACGCCTTCTCCTAAAACATAGAACGCCTCGTTTATCATTGGACATAAAATTCTGTTGACGGCAAATGCAGGTGCTTCATCAACAATAATAACTTCTTTGCCAAGATTTTTACCCCACTGTTTTGCAATCTCAAGAGTTTGGTCAGATGTCTGTTGTCCTTTAATTATCTCAAGAAGTTTCATCACTGGAACTGGATTGAAAAAGTGAGTGCCAATAAATTTTTCAGGGCGATCAGTTACAGCAGCAAGCTCAGTGATGCTTAATCCTGATGTGTTTGTAAAAAATAGGCAGTGAGCAGGCACAATTTTAGCAAGATCAGTATATACCTTCTTTTTAACTTCCATAACCTCAATTATAACTTCAACAACAGCATCAGCACCAGTAGCAGCCTCTTCTAAAGAGATTGTAGGCTTAATTCTTGATAAAATTGCGTCCATTTCATCTTGAGCCATCTTCCCTTTTTTAACGCCTTTCTCAAGATTCTTTTTTATTGTTGACATTCCTCCATCAACAAAACGCTGTTCTATATCTCTTAAAGAGACTTCATATCCTGCCTGTGCACAGATTTGAGCAATACCATTGCCCATAAGTCCAGCACCCAATACACATACTTTTTTAATTTCCATTAATTCTTTCCTTATCTTAATTATTTATATTCTTTTTACCGTTTGGATGGTTTGTTAATTCCTAATTGGACCTCTATTTTTAAAAAATATCTTTATAACTCTCTCTCATATTTCTTTTCAATATTTTCCCTGTAGGGGTTTTGGGAAGTTCATCAACAAATATGATCTTTTTGGGTATCTTGAACGAAGAGAGTTTTGCCTTGCAGTGGGTCATCATCTCCTCTTCAGTAACTGTTTTCCCTGCTTTAAGTTTTATAACTGCAGCCACCGCTTCTATCCATTTGGGATGGCTGATTCCTACAACTGCAACCTCCTCAACATCAGGATGGAGATATACTGCCTCTTCCACTTCTCTTGAAGCAACATTTTCTCCACCAGTTTTAATCATATCTTTTTTGCGATCCACAACAGTTATATAACGATCTTTATCAAGAACACCCAAATCACCTGAGTGAAACCAGCCGCCTTTCATGGCATTTTCGGTCTTATCAGGCTCTTTGAAATACATGGTCATAACGTGAGCACCTCTACCACATATCTCTCCTGGTATATCAACCTCTGTTACGGAGTTTCCATCATTATCCTCAATTCTTGACTCCATGTGCAGTCCAGCCATACCAGCAGCACCTATTTTGGACATTGCATCTTCTGCCTTCAATATGGTGTGATATGGAGCAAGCTCTGTCTGTCCATAGTAGTTATAGACTCCTGCTTTGGGGAATTTCTCAAGCAGCTCTCTTAAAATCTCACGAGGCATAATAGATGCACCATAGTAACATTTGCGAAGAGTTGAGAGATCGTATTTAGAAAAATCAGGATGTCGCAGCATTCCAATCCAGACAGTAGGAGGAGCAAAGAACATGGTTGCTTTGTATTTCTCGATATTTTGAAGAATAAGAGCTATGTTTGGTCCCATAAAAATGTTAGTGCCGCCCAACCAAAAGATAGGATTCATAAACACATCACGCTGGGCACAATGGTAAATTGGAAGTGCATTGATATTAACATCGCTGCTCTCATATTTTCCGTCAATAATGCAGCCCATATATTCAGCAATAAGAGATTGGTTGCTTATTATAACGCCTTTAGGAAGAGATTCTGTTCCGCTTGTGTAGGTCATCTGAACAGGGTCTTCAATTCTCAATACAATATCGGGTGCAGTTTTAGGATATTTTTTATACCAATTATCAAAATCAATAAATTTATCTTTATCTGGAGACGGCTTGTTTTCGCCCTGATTTGACCAAATAACAGTTTTGACAGATGGCATCTTCTCAAGAACACTTGCAACCTGTGGATAAAGAGAGTCTTCAATAATAAAGACTTTGCTTTCAGAGTGGTTGATGCAGTAGGCTATATCATCACCGCCGAGCAGATAATTGACTGCAAGATAGATTGCACCAGCTTTTGCACAGCCCATCCATGTGAGAACATGATGATGTGTGTTGTGTGCAAGAATGGCTACTCTGTCATATTTTTTAATTCCTAAATCAACAAGGGCATTTGCTACTTGATTGCACTCATCTTCAAGTTCAGAATAGGTACGGACAATATCATTAAAGATAAGACCATTTTTATCTGGAAAGTGGTAAGCAGTTCTTCGGAGCATATCTGCGATAACCCATCGATTAATGGCATTATTTCGCTCCATTATAAAATCAATGTTCTCCTTGTTGATAACGCTGTATCTCTCTTTGTCCTGCTTAGAAAGCGGTAATGCTGAACTTGACATGCCTTGTCTCCTTATTTGATATTATTTGTTAGTTTGAAAAAAATTAATTCCAACAAAAAAAATAAAAAGCAGGGAAATCATGTTATGTCCCCTGCTTTTGTAAAAACTACATCATCTCTATTGCACAAGCCATTGAAACTCCGCCACCGCCGCAGAGGGTTGCCATTCCTAAACTCTTTTTTCTCTGCTTCATGGCATGGATAAGTGTTACCATGACCCTGCAACCGGTTGAACCTACAGGGTGACCAAGACCGATACCTGAGCCATTGACGTTTGTAATCTCTCTGTTAAGTCCAAGCTCTCTTTCACAGCCGATATACTGTGCAGCAAACGCCTCATTCACCTCAATTAGTTCAAAATCGTTCAATGCGAGTGAGTTTCTCTCTAAAAGATTTTTAACAGCAGGCACAGGAGAGAGTCCCATGATGGTTGGATGACATGCACCAATTCCAGTTGCTTTTATTCTTGCAATCGGCTTGAGTCCAAGCTCTTTTGCCTTTTCTGCTGACATGATTATCATGGCTGAAGAGCCGTCATTGATTCCGCTTGAGTTGCCAGCAGTAACTTTTCCTGTTTTTGGAATAAAACCAGGTGGAAGTTTTGAAAGCTGCTCCATAGTTATTCCTGGTTTGAAATGTTCGTCTTTATCAAAAATAATAGGAGCTTTTTTCTTTTGTGGAATCTCAACTGGCACAATCTCCTCTTTAAATGAGCCGTCATTTGTCGCCCGTTCTGCATTGTTATGGCTTCTGAGTGCCACCTCGTCCATCTCTTCTCTTGATATTTCATGCTTTTGGGCAATAAATTCTGCTGTGTGTCCCATTATGTAAGGTTTACCAATAAAAAGGCTTGCTGGTGCTTCAGATGTATTTAAAGGTGCATCTTCGCCAAATGGAAGAAGGTGGGAACCACAGTGAAGAGCATGAATCATTGCATCGACAAACTGCTGATCTTGAAGGCGGCACCCCCATCTTGCATTGGGTACTGTGTAGGGAACTCCTGACATGTGCTCTACACCACCGGCTAAAATAATATCAGCCATTCCAGCTTGAATCATTGCCATTCCTGAAATAGTAGCTTCCATACCAGAAATACAGACACGGTTTATAGTAACTGCTGGTACCGTATCTGGTATTCCAGCCATTAAAGCAGCTACTCGTGTAACGTTAAGGGTGTCATGATGCTCTAAACAGCAGCCATATCTAACATCATCAATCATTGAAGGGTCAATTCCTGCTCTTTTTATTGCCTCCTTCATGGTTATGCTGGCAAGGTATGCACCATTCAAATCTTTAAGAGTTCCACCAAACGAGCCAATAGCAGTTCTACAAGCTGAAACAATAACTACATCTTTCATTATCATATCCTCAAAATTAAAGTTTTATATTATTTTATTAACTCAACTCTTCCCCTTCATTTTTCAAGGAAAGGGATAAAATAGCTAAAGTTATCTCGGACCAAAAGAGTCCTCTTCTATATCAATAACAGCAGTATCACATAACATAATAACATTCATCTTTCCAATAGAAACAGGCAAAACAGAGTTGATGTAAAACTGGGCACTTTTTAGCTGACCCTCATAGAACGCAGTATCTTTACTCTGTGGTTTGTTTTTAAGCTGTTCTGTTGCAATAACTGCTCTCCACAAGAGCATCCAAGCCATAATAGTGTCGCCTGTAACATCAAGAAACGGGTGAGCATTTGCAAAAGCCTTCAAAACTTCGCCAGCTCTCATTTTCTCTAATAAACTTTGCCCAACCTCTTTTAATTTGGAAACATTCAGTTCAAGCCTGTCTGCCAAATTTTTAAGAGTAGGCAGCTCTTTTGCACTATCAATTGTCTTTTGTACTTCATCTAATAAATTTGTAAAAGCCTGACCCTTGTTAAGACCAAGTTTTCGACCTAAAAGGTCCATAGCCTGAATTCCATTTGTGCCTTCGTATATCTGTGTGATTTTGCAGTCTCTTAAAAGCTGCTCTTGAGGATACTCTTTTGTAAATCCATATCCGCCAAAAACTTGAACTCCAAGGCTGCACATCTCAAAAGCTCTGTCAGTAACATAACCTTTTGCAACTGGAATCAAAACATCAATAAGCCCTTGATATCTTGCCTTATCTTCTGGAGTTTTACTCAGCTTTACCATATCTTCCATAAAACCAGTGTAAAAAAGAATACTTCTCATCGCTTCGGAAGTTGATTTCATTGTGAGCAATATACGTCTGATATCAGGGTGGCGGATAATTGGAACACCTGTGGCATTTTTATCTGTCTCGGTTAGGCTTCTGCCCTGAACCCTGTCTCTTGCATAATTCAAAGCGTTTAGATATGAAGCAGATGCACATGCAAACCCCTGCATTCCAACATGAAGACGTGCTTCGTTCATCATTACAAACATGGCACTCATTCCTTTGTTCGCCTGCCCTAAAAGAGTTCCTCTGCACACACCTTTGCTGCCAAGAGCAATTGAACAGGTCGGGCTGCCGTGAATACCCATCTTCTCTTCAATTCCTGTACAGACAATATCATTGCGTTCCCCTAAAGAGCCATCATCATTTACCCAAATCTTAGGAACAAGAAACAGTGATATCCCACCAGTACCAGCAGGAGCACCCTCTATTCTTGCAAGAACAGGATGGATAATGTTAGGCACAAGATCGGTCTCGCCGCTTGAGATAAATATTTTGTTACCCGTTATCGAATATGTGCCGTCTCCGTTATCCACAGCTTTTGTGGTCAATGCTCCAACATCAGAACCAGCTTCAGGCTCTGTTAAAAGCATTGAGCCTCCCCACTCGCCTGAATACATCTTTTTGAGAAAAAGGTTTTTCTGTTTGTCTGTACCAAATTTTTCAACAAGTTTTCCAGCACCATGAGCCAAAATGTTGTGGAGCATAAACGGGTAATTAGAGCCGTTAAAGTAGTTGTTTGCAGCCAAAGCCACAGTTGCAGGCATACCCTGTCCTCCCCATTTGGGGTCATCACTCATGGCAATCCAGCCGCCCTCTCTAAACAGTTTGTATGCCTTGTGAAATGATTTTGGAACATTCACAACACCATTTTCAAACTTACAACCCTCCTCATCACCCTCTTTTAAAAGAGGAAAAAGCTCTTTAAGTGCAAGATTTCTTGCCTCAGAGACCACCATATCTATTGTCTTTTTATTAAAATCTGCAAACCCTTCGTATTTGCTTAAACTCTCAACTTTTAACTGCTCATGTATAACAAAATCCACGTCTCTTCTGTCTGCGACTACTTGTGCCATATTATTATCCCCTTACACCTAATTTAGTTTTGATAAAATATCTTGAAAAATTACGAATTATATCTAACCATTTAAAATATTTAAAACTTTAACTAATTTATAAAAACAAAATTATAGAAGCAAAAAAAATGCCATACTAATAAAGATTATAAAAACAAATAGTTATAAATCTTTCTATATTTTTCTGTGCTATAGTGAAGAAAATACTGTCCTATAGTCCGGTTTATGTGTAAAACTGGACTATAGGACAGTATCAATAAAATAATTAGAATATTAACTTTGTTCATATTCAAAGAATAAAATAATAGAATATTGACTTTGATAGTATCCAAATAAAATAGAGTATCATAAAAAACATAAGGGCTAAAAATCATGCTATTAGATGAAAAAGATTTCTTCAGAGAGGCAACTTTCAAAATATGCGGAAGCCTTGAGATTGAGAGGGCTTTGCATCAATGTCTTTTGTACATCCGCCAGTTTATCCCAGCAGATCAGATGGGTTTTCATGTATATCATCGGGACGCTGGAGTTGTTGAAACTGTTGCGTATGCTACTCCTGAAGCTGGAAAAATCATGTCAGTAAAGATAAAACTGAGTCAACAGGCAATTATGCAGATTGAAGCACAGCGTTCTGTCAGGATAAGGCTAATTGATAGGCTTGCAGATGATCCAGTTGCCTCGCCTGTTGCTCAAAGAATGAACGCATTAGAGCTGTCTGCTGTGGTTCTTGACCTTGTGCTTGATAGAACAATGCTTGGTGTCTTTTCAGTTTTTAATAATGGAAAAGAGAAATTTTCTCAAGAGCATGTCAATCTTTTAAAACTTCTGAGCAAACCTTGTGCAATTGCATTGACCAACAGCTTAAGGTACAGAGAACTTAAAAACCTTAAAGAGATGCTTGCTGATGACAATCGATATCTACAAGAGGAGTTGAACAGAATTTCAGGTGAAAAGGTTATAGGTGCAGAAAATGGGTTAAAAGATGTAATGCGTATGGTTCATCAAGTTGCCCCGCTTGACAGCCCTGTTCTGCTGCTTGGAGAGACTGGAACAGGAAAAGAGGTCATTGCCAATGCAATTTACCATCTCTCTTTACGTAAAGATCGCCCATTTATTAAGGTAAATTGCGGTGCTATTCCAGCCTCACTTATTGACAGCGAGCTTTTCGGATATGAAAAAGGTGCATTTACAGGGGCTGTTAATACAAAAAGAGGACGAATTGAGCGTGCTCAAGGCGGAACTCTATTTTTAGATGAGATAGGAGAGCTTTCAAAAGATGCCCAGATTCGCCTTTTGCGTGTCCTTCAAACAAAGGAGATTGACAGAGTTGGGGGAAGAGAAACCATAAAGATAAATATAAGAGTTATTGCAGCAACTCACAGAAATCTTGAGGAGATGATGCACCAGAAAAAATTCAGGGCAGATCTCTTTTTCAGGCTCAGAGTCTTTCCAATCACAATTCCTCCATTACGAGAGAGGCAAGAGGATATCCCTGATCTTGTCCACCATTTTATCTTAAAAAAGTCGGGTGAAATGAAACGTGCTGTAATTCCTAAACCCTCTATTGAAGCAATGGAACGTCTTATGAGTTACCACTGGCCCGGTAATATCAGGGAGCTTGAAAATTTAGTTGAACGTTCACTTATACTTGAGCAGGGAGAGCATCTTTTTTTCAAGGAAATCGGCGGCGTTGGAGAAAATTTATCTATATTAGAGAGTCATGATTTTAAAGATAAAGATAATAAGCAACAAGCAAAAAATGATGAACAAGTCAGAAGTGATGAAAAGCAAATCTTTTTGCAATCGGAAAATCAAATTGCTTCAGAGAAACAACTCGCTTCGCTTGATCGGGCAGTCTCAGATCATATCAACAAGGCACTTGAAATTTGCAATGGAAGAGTAGAGGGAGAAAAAGGGGCTGCTAAGTTACTTCATATCAACCCATCTACTTTAAGAAAAAGGATGAAAAAACTTGGAATTACGTCTGGACGAAAAAACAGACCAAAAAACAGTTGACTTTCAAGTTGTTTTTTATTGACAAGATTCCAGAACTCTTTTAAAGGTAAATCATACTAATAAGGTATGGATATACTTTATTATGCTCCCTCCTAATAATTTAAGGTAGAAAAACCGTCAAATTTCATGATTCAACAAGAGGAAATAACCATGTCTAAAAAAAGTTTATCTCTGAGGTTGATGTGTCTGTGCTGTACAACCTTGCTTGTATTGCTGTTTATGGAGCAGACAACCATTTATGGCAGTAACACAGGGGAACTCAAACAAGGGAGGACAGATACTATTTTAATTAACCTCCCAGCTATTCCTGGTGGAGAGCAGATGCCCGGAGTAGAATTTTCACATGACCTCCACACTGAACAGGTGAAGGAGAACGATTGCAGTGTCTGTCACTTAAAGGATAATGAGAGATTTGTCTTTAAGTTCAAACGTCTTAAAGATACCACTACACAGACTGATATGGCAATTTACCATGATAACTGTGTTTCATGCCACGATGATGCAAAAAAATCGGGGAAAAAAAGTGGTCCGCTAAAAGCTCAGTGCAGGGATTGCCATAGTACTAAGTCTTTTGCTGATTCAACATGGAGTCCAATTGATTTTGATAAATCTCTTCACTACCGTCATGAAAAGGCAAAAAATATAGTTGGTATAAAAAAAGTACAAGAGCCAGTAGTTAGCGCAGAAAAAGAGCCAAATTGTGGGGCTTGCCATCACAGTTATGACGAAAAAACAGAGAAGATATTTTACGAAAAAGGGAAAGAGGATTCATGTTTTTACTGCCACAAGGATGTTAAAATTGGTAAAGCTGACTCCATGCGTAATGTATCTCATGATAGCTGTGTAAATTGCCACCTTGTTGAGATGAAGAACTTTGCAGGTCCAATAAACTGCAAGGGTTGCCACGATATTGAGCAACAGAAAAAAATTGAGAAACTTCAAGATGTGCCACGCTTGAAAAGAGATCAGCCAGATACAACAATAATGGCAGCTTGGAGTTTGCCAGTTGTACCACCAGCAGATTCTGCATCTATTTCTAATGGAGATTTTCTAAAGCCTGAAGAACTTATTAAGGTTGTAAAAACTCACATGAAGCCAGTTGTTTTTAACCATCAGGAACACGAGAAAGTCTCTAAAAACTGTAGAACCTGTCATCACGGGAGCTTGGATAGTTGTAAAAAGTGCCATACGGTAACTGGTAGTGACAAAGGGGCATTTGTTAAACTTGAGAAGGTAATGCACGATCCTAAAAGCGATAAGAGTTGTATTGGTTGCCATAATAACTATAAAAAACTTTCTGACTGTGCTGGTTGTCACTCTCAAATGCCAAGTAAATCATTTGCAGATAATGACAAGAACTGCTCTACATGCCATGAAGTTGATGCTGAGGCACTTAATCTGGTTTCAGCAGATGTAGCTGCTATTTCAAACATTGCAACTAAAATAGTTCAGGAACGCAATAGCGGCTTTAAGAAAGTTGCTGATGAGAAAATTCCTGAACGGGTCAATATCGGCTATATTAGCGATAAATATGAGGCTTCAGACTTTCCACATAAAAAAATCATCACTTCAATTAACAAACGAATTGAGAAAAGCGGTATGGCACAGGCATTCCATGGTGATGAAACAACTCTTTGCATGGGATGTCACCATAACAGTCCGGCTACCGAAACTCCTCAAAAATGTGGTGCATGTCATGGTAAAACAGAAGTTGTAAAAGGCGATGGCAGACCCGGACTTAAAGGAGCATATCATGGTCAATGTATTACTTGTCATCAAAATATGAAAATTGAGACAGTTGCGGCAACTGATTGCAACAAGTGCCATAAAGAAAAGAAATAAAAATTTTATAAAATATACTCTGGCAAAGGTAAAAGGTAGTATAATTTATACTTGAGCAAAAAATAGAGGATTAATATGACAATTACCCGAAGGAAATTTTTGGGCTGGATAGGCGGAGCGGCAGCAGGTTCAGCAACTCTTGCCGGAACCGTTGCTCATGGTGCCTCCAATAAGGAATTTAAAGGCTATCCCGGCAGTTTTGGTGTTCTGCATGATATAACAAAGTGTATTGGATGTCGCAAATGCGAACAGGCTTGTAGTGAAGTAAATGCTATGCCTGCTCCTAATAAGCCATTTGACGATTTGAGCGTATTGGAAAAGGAGAGACGGACAACGGTTACTACACATACAGTTGTCAATAAATTCGATAAAAGAGAGTTTGATAAATCAGCTACTTCTCAATCAGGAAATGCAGAAGATAGCGGTGATAAGTTAGGAGGCGATAAGCAAGTCATAAACAGTTCAGGTAGTTTATTTGTAAAGAAACAGTGTAACCACTGCCTTGAACCTGCTTGTGCATCTGCTTGCTTTGTCAATGCCTTTAAAAAAGATAGAACTGGTGCAGTAACATATAACGAATCTCTTTGTGTTGGATGTCGTTACTGCATGGTAGCTTGTCCTTTTAACATTCCAACTTATGAATATGATGAACCATTAACACCAAGAGTTATGAAATGCACTTTATGTCTTCCACGTATTCAAGAAGGAAAACTTCCGGCGTGTGTAGAGATATGCCCAAAAGAAGCATTGGTCTTTGGAGAGAGGGAAGAGCTAATAAAACAGGCGAGAATGAGGATCCAAAAATATCCTGACAACTATGTTGATCATATTTATGGTGAACATGAGATGGGAGGAACAAGCTGGCTTTATCTCTCTCCGGTCCCGTTCAACGAAGTTGGGATGAGAGAAGATTTAGGTAAGCATTCTGCTCCTGAACTTACTGCTGGAGCACTATCTGCTGTTCCTATTGTTGTGGGGCTTTGGCCAGTGCTTTTGACAGGTATCTACGCTATTTCAAAAAGAAAGGATAAAATTGCACAAGAGGAGCAAAAAGAGGCTGTTGCAAAGGTAAAGGAGGATGCTCAAGAGCAGATGGCATTGAAACTTGAGGAACTTAAGAAAAAAATGAACAAAGAGAGAGAGATTGCTATTAAAACAGAGGTTAAAAAAGCATTGGATCAGGCTGCTAAGGCATCAGAAGCTAAAGCTACAAAACTATCAGAGGAGGAACAGTAGATGACGCTGCAGACTATCTCTATAAAAAGCAGATTGATAAATAATCCCCTGATAAAAAAGGTTGAGTGGACACCAGTAAATATTGTTACTGCCATTATACTGGTGATGGGTTTTTTTCTAACAATTGCACGCTTTTTTGGTGGACTTGGTACTGTTACAAATCTTGATGACAATAATCCATGGGGAGTCTGGATTGGCTTTGATCTTCTTTGTGGTGTTGCTCTTGCAGCCGGTGGCTATGTAACCTCATCAGCATGTTATATATTTGGACTTAAACGATTCCACTCTGCCGTTAGACCCGCAATTCTCACAGCTTTTTTGGGTTACGCATTGGTTGCATTTGCCCTTAACTATGATGTAGGACGACCTTGGCGACTTCCATATCCAGTTTTCTACTCACCAGGAACATCATCTTTGCTATTTGAAGTAGGTCTATGCGTTTTTCTCTACCTTAACGTTCTATTTATCGAATTTACACCCGCAGCGTTTGAATGGCTTGGCTTAAAAAAAATCCGCAGTTTTGTTGTTGGTCTAACAATGATTCTTACCATTTTTGGTGTCGTGTTATCCACACTGCACCAATCTTCACTTGGTGCTCTTTTCCTGATTGCTCCATCTAAACTTCATCCCCTTTGGTATTCAGGTTATCTTCCAGTCTATTTTTTCATTTCAAGTATGTTTGCAGGTATGTCAATGGTAATTTTTGAGGGAAGTCTTGCACACAAATATCTTCATCATAAGATGGATGATACCCACTTGAGTGAAAGTGACGGCGTTGTTTTAGGATTTTCCAAAGCTGCCTCATTTGTGATGATGGGATATCTTGGTATTAAGCTGATAGGTCTTGCTATTGACAATAATTGGCACCACCTCTTTACAGGGTGGGGATTATGGTTTTTGTTTGAACTTATAGGTTTTGTCGCTATTCCCGCATTTATGTATGCAGTTGCTGCTCGTGATAAAAATGTAAAATTTGCTCGTATTGCCTCTGTTTTTGCCGTTCTTGGTATTATATTGAACCGACTAAATATCTCTCTTATAGCTTTTAACTGGCATTTACCTTCATCTCAACGTTATTTTCCAAGCTGGATGGAGATTGCTACTTCAGTGTTTATTGTGACTTTGGGTATTGTAGTGTACAGGTTTATTACAGCTTATATGCCAATACTTTACGAACATTCTGACTATAAACATGATAATTCAAATCAAAATGCTAACTCCCATGACGATTAGCTTGAAAGACACTATTAGGCATTCTGTGTGTGTGTACTTAATTATTAAAATGAAAAAATATATTTAGGAGATAGCTATTCATGGAACACATTTTTTATACTCTTCAAGATTTTATGGTACATACCAAAGGTATTACCTATCTGATTATGGGTGGGCTTTTGATAGCTTTGCCTCTTTTCTGGCTTTTTCTAACCGGAAGGGATGAGAAGAACAAAACATTCTGAACAAAAGGAGATATTATTAATGTATGAATTTATAACAGGCTTCATGTTCTGGTTGGCTCTTGGTGTTTGCCTTACAGGAATGATTGTCCGCACAATTTTGTATTTCAGAGGGCTTCAGTGGAATCTTGATCGTGTGGCTTATAAAGCCTATCCAGTTGAAGGCTTTAAAGGTGCTATACGCTCAATATACAAATGGATTATGCCTTTTGGAACTCATGGCTGGAGAAAACAGCCATTTATGACCGTTATTTTCTTCTCGTTTCATATAGGAGCTGTTTGTGTGCCGCTTTTTCTTCTTGCTCACAATCTTTTTCTTAAAGAGAAATTGGGTTTTAGTTTTGTTTCAATCAATGGTGGTGTAGCTGATTTTTTAACTTGGCTTGTTGTTATAAGCACTATTTTTATCATATTGAGAAGATTGGCACTTCCTGAGGTAAGAATTCTTACAAATTGGTATGACTATCTTATAATTTTTATTTCAATAACTCCTTTTATTACAGGGCTTATGGCAAGATATGAGGTTGGAAGCTATTCGTTTTGGCTACTGGCTCATATTATCAGTGGTGAAATTTTACTTTTCGCCATTCCATTTACAAAGCTATCGCATGTATTTCTCTTTTTCGCCTCTCGTGCCCAATTGGGTATGGATTATGGAATTAAACGTGGTGGTCTAAAAGGTACGGTGATGGATTGGTAATAAGAGTTGATTAATATCTGTGACTTTTTAGGGAAACCCATTGTGGTTGCCCTTTTTAAGGAGAATTTAAACCCATGCCAGAAGGTATATTTTGCAATAAAAAACCCATTGAAACTCAAGAGGAGTTGACGGCACTTCTTGGAGATACGAGTGGGGCACAGTATTATAAAGAGATGAAAGAGCTTGATGTTGATACTAAGCTCTTATGGACAACTATTCAGAATACCTGTAAATCCCGAATCCGGACATGGCTTGAGATATGTGCACATTGTGGCATGTGTGCAGACAGCTGTTTTCTCTATTTAGTAAATGACAGGGACCCTAAACAGGTGCCAGCGTATAAAATTCAGTCAACACTTGGTGAAATTGTCAAGAGGAAAGGTAACGTTGATAACCAATTTATGCTTATGGCAATGGAGACAGCATGGGCAAAATGCACCTGCTGCAACAGATGCGGAATGTACTGTCCACACGGTATAGATATGGGAATTATGTTTGGATATCTCAGAGGACTTCTCTATCAGCAAGGATTTGTACCATGGGAGCTGAAAATCGGTGCTGGTATGCACCGGGTCTTTCGTGCTCAGATGGATGTCTCTGAAGAGGAGTTTGTAGAGACTTTCCAGTGGATGGTGGAAGAGAATGAAGATGAGTATCCAGGGCTTACAGTGCCAGTTGATGTTGAAAATGCCGACATAATGTACACTGTAAATGCAAGAGAGGTAAAACACTATCCTGAAGATTTGGCAGAAGCTGCTATTTTATTTCATGCTGCCGGTGAAAATTGGACTATTCCAAGTCAGGGGTGGGAACAGACAAGCCTTGCAATGTTTGCAGGAGATTGGGCAGCCTGTAAAATGCAGGTAGAAAATGTCTATGCAGCTATGGAGAGACTAAAGCCTAAACGTATGGTTGGAACAGAGTGTGGTCACGCCCATCGTGCAACAGTAGTAGAAGGTCCATACTGGGCAGGAAGAAAAGATGGAAAACCTCCGGTTGAGTCTATTCACTATATAGAGTGGTTGGCAGAGGCGTTAAGAGAGGGGAAACTTAAAATTGATCCGGAAAGAAGAATCAAGGTTCCCGTAACTCTTCAAGATTCCTGTAATTATGTTAGAAACCACGGATTGAGAGATGTTGCACGGGAGATTTTGAGCTATATTGTAGAACCTGGTTATTACCGTGAAATGTCTCCTAATCGAGAGCATAATTTTTGTTGCGGTGGTGGAGGTGGATTTAATGGTATTGGGCTTTTTAGACCACAGAGAAACAAAGGGCTTATAACCAAACGAGATCAGATACTTGCAACTGGTGCAGAGCTTGTGATTGCCCCATGCCACAATTGCTGGGATGCTATTCGTGATTTAGAAGAAGAGTTTGAAATCGGCATTAAATGGTCATTCTTAAAGCCACTTGTGGTCAGTATGCTTGAACTACCTGACCACATGAAACCGGAAGAGTAATATTTTCGGGTCAGGATTTTAAATTTAATGAAGCCTGAAAAATTATATTCTAAAGTCAGGTTATGATTGTATTTCATAATACCGTCCTGAAGGAGGTTATAAATGTTTAAAAAAATTCTGTTTGCCACATCAGCAACTGAAGCAAGTGATCATGCTGCACGGGTGGCATTCAACATGGCAGGACCCCTTGGAGCACATCTTGATCTCTTCCATGTACTCGGAGTGCCCACCCGAGGATTCAGTCAGGTTGTCCTTGATGTAAAAACTAAAGAAGAGGTTGCTGTTGATGCTGATTACATCTCGTGGGTGGAAGAAGAGGTGAAAAATTATTATGCAAACCAGTTGGCTACTGGTGTGGATTGCTCAATAAAGGTTGCTGTGGGTGTTCCTCATAGAGAGATACTTAGACAGGCGAGAGAGATTGAGCCTGATTTAATTATTCTTGGTGGCACTACAGGTGCGGATGAGGACTCTGTCTATAAATCCAGCACAGGCTCAACATTGCAGCGGGTAGCCAAGGCTTCACCGTGCCCCATACTGGTAGTCAACCGTCCAGCCGCATCTTTCTGGGGTGGTTTATCAAATATTGTCTTTGGAACAGATTTTTCAAAGGCATCTGATAAGGCATTTGAATTTGCTCTTAACATTGTAACCTCTCTCAATTGTGAACTTCATATATTCCATGCTCTTGATATCAGCTCAAAAAATATGGGTATGAGTATGCAGCAGGATGAAATTGACCATAAGATTCGTGAGGCATACCGTATGATCCGTTCAAAATATGTCTCTAAAATGAAAGATTATAAAAATTACTCAATGAATGTATGGGAGGGTATCCCATATATAGAGATAGTAAAATATACAAGAGAAAAACAGGCTGATTTGATTATCATGGCACATAATTCAAGAAAATTAGATGCAGATGGGCCCAAGATAGGCAGCAACATGGAACAGGTCATTATGAGAGCAAACTGTCCTGTTATAAGTGTAAACCGCTGATTTTACATAGATATTATATATAAAGAGGCTGAATATGAAAAAAATACTTATCGTTGATGATGATCCCAATATCCGGGACTATCTTGTTTCACTTCTTGAAGATAATGGATATGCAACCTGTACAGCCAATGATGTCCAAGATGGTCTTCGGGCTGCAAAAGAGCATAAACCGGATCTTATCACACTTGATCTTGAAATGCCTGGAGAGTGGGGTCCCAGGTTTTATAGACAGCTTTCCCAGGATAATGAACTGAAAAATACCCCTGTTATTGTAATCAGTGGACAGTCCGGGAATGATTATGCAATCAGCAAGGCTGTGGCGAGCTTAAGTAAGCCCTTTGACAGAGACGAGCTTCTGAGTATTATAAAAGAAAATATAATTTGAACAAATGCTCATATTCCTATATATTTTCAATTTTACAACCAGTCCCCTCTATTATAAGAGGGGATAATTTTTATTAAAGTAAGGGCTTTTTACCATTTTTATAAACAACATGGTGAGTGGTGAATAAAGTGGCTGAAAATATTTTATTAATAGAAGATAGTGAGAGTCACGCAAGAGCATTACAACTCTATCTTGAACGCAGTGGAGTAACTGTTGTCGTTGGAAGAACACTCGACGAAATGATGTTCAAAAGGAGAGCAAAAGAATTTGATATTTTGCTGATTAATCCGTTTCTTAACGGTCAAAGCATCTGTTCACATATAAAAGAAGCTAAACAATACAATAAGTTACTTCAAGTAATTGTCTTGTGTTTGAAAAAAAATCTTGATCAGGCAATGGATGAAGTGGGAACACATGCCATTAACTTTTTGGAAATTCCTGTGAGCAGTAAAGCATTGAATCTTGCTATAATGCATGCCAGAAAATGTATTTCCAATGAACAACGAATTTCCATATATTCTGAAAGATTAGCTGATCTGGAGCATGACCGTACACTTTATCACCAGCTTTTTAATCAGGTTCCCTGCTACATCTCAATACAGAACCAGGATTTGAGGCTTATCGGCGGTAATAGCCTTTTCCAGAAGGATTTTGGAAATGCAATAGGAGAATATTGCTACGAGATTTATAAACACAGAACGTCTTCATGCCCTACCTGCCCTGTTATGAAAACCTTTTCTGACGGAAAGTCCCACTCAACTGAAGAGGTAGTTACTGCCCTTTCTGGTCAGCAGTATCATGTACTGACTCAGACTGCACCTATATTTGATGATAATGGTGAGATAACACAGGTAATGGAGATATCTACTGATATTACCAAGATTCGTCAGCTTCAGGGGCATTTATCATCACTTGGATTAATGCTTGGCTCTATGTCCCATGGTGTCAAGGGGATGCTTACTGCTTTGGATGGCGGAATTTATCAGTTGGAGTCAGGGCTTAAGAACAATAATCCTGAGCGTATTGATAATGCTTTTGAGCTTATTAAGCAGATGGCGGATAGGATCAAAAAAATGGTGCTTGAGATACTATACTATGCCAAGTCGAGAAAGCTTGAGTATAAGAGCGTGGATGTAGTAAAGCTTGTGGAAACTGTTATCTCTACAGTAAGTAATCTTGCCAGAAAAAATTGTGTCCAGATTGAAGCCGAAATACCAGAATCTCTCGGAGAATTTGATATTGATTCTAATTGGTTACAATCTGCTTTGATAAATCTTGCTGAAAATGCTGTAGAGGCTTGTAAGTATGATACGGTAAGAACTAAAAGTCACTTAGTGAAGTTTATATTGTGGGAAGACGAGAAGAAGAGAGTTTGCTTATCTATAAAAGATAATGGCATGGGAATCGCCCAAGAGACTCGTGAAAAAATGTTTACCCTTTTCTTTACATCTAAAGGTTCTCAAGGAACTGGCTTAGGTCTTTTTATTGCAAATCACGTAGTTCAACAGCATGGTGGAAATATATCTGTAGAATCTACTCTTGGGGAAGGGACAACTTTTAAAGTATGCCTGCCCAGGAAAAAACATGAAGACTCTCTTGCTCCTTTTACGAGAATGATGGTACAAATTTGATCTATTTATCCTGTCACTCCTGAAGTTTTGCAATAATAACTAAAGCTGGTATGGATGATGAGGCTATCTCCCTTGGCTTCAGGTCTATGGAACTTCCTCCTGCTTTAAACTATTGGGGAACAAACCTAATAAACAAAAATTAAACAATAATAGACATCTTTCCAAATTAATTTCAATACTGGTGAGCTTCTGGCTATGTCTAAGATGAGGCATTCTGTTAACTTCAGTCAGACATGATTCAGAAATCAGATTTAATAAACCTCTTTCAGATCAGAAATGTTGCCTGACGGATAAACTGTAAATCCCCATCTTTCTTAAATTTTAAAACTTTTTAAAAAATAAGAAACAGAATCTAAGTTTTTAACTCTCCTCTTCTTTCTTTACTCTTGCTTTGAAATCTACAGGACAGTAATCTTTTTTAGTCTCTCCATTCTCTGTTATAATATGATCAATCAAAGACAGATCAATTAGATCATGGGAGTGTTTAGTAATAGGGAAATAGGTATTTGCAGTATTGGTATTTCGCTCTTCAGAGTAGATATACTGATCCGCTGCTGTAAGGTGGGAGTAATGCAACGTATTTGCAAAAAGATGAACCTTGATATTGTTTAGATGACACAAACTTACAGTACCAGCTGTTCCAGAAGGTGCTACAATTTTATGATCTGATGTAATAGTCAAAGCACCTAAAAACATTTTATTTGCCCGATCAATATAGTGGCTGATGTCATGTGCAGGTGTTACATGATAATCAATATCATTTTCGCTTAAAGCACGTATCAATTGACGAGTTCTCTCTTTGTTCTGCTCAAGAATTATCACTCTGAACATAGGTTTTGTTGTTTTCTTGGCATGTATTAGAATATTTGTAATAACCCAGCTTGCAGAGTGAACAATAATTACATCACCATTTTTAACATACTGCAGACCATATTGAGTCATTGTTGCTGCTTTGTTCTTGAAGAATTGAATTTGCTCTTTAAGGCTCTTTTCTGCCTTATCTTTAATCTCTTCAATAGATGGTTCTCCCTTCATCAAATGACACATATCTTTTTCAAAATGCTCAATTAGATGAATCATTGGTATAATCTTAGGCTGAGATTTTTTTATTGAATCAGCAAGTTCTTCATATAACTCTGTAACCTCTTCAGGTGAACATTGCAGTTCCCTAATTGATGTAATAAAACTCTCAAGTGCCAGAATAGTTGTTCTGGCAATGCCCTGTATGTCACCAATATCTCGGAGCAGTTTGTACATAGTATTTCTTATATTTTCTTTCATAGAGATATCCATAAATATAGACAAAGGTAGATAGATGATATGACGAGTGTCACAATAGTAATCAGGGCACTTGATTTCATAAATTCAAAAAAGCTGATATGCACACCGTTCTGTTTGGCAATTCCTACAGATACAATATTAGCTGAAGCACCAATCATTGTAAGATTTCCGCCAAAACATGCACCAAGTGCCAATGCCCACCATAAAATATTGTTTGGCACTGGAGATGCTTCTAACATAACTCTAACAATCGGGATCATGGTAATTGTAAACGGAATGTTATCAAGAAATCCTGAAAGAATTCCTGAAACCCAAAGAACTGTAAGTACCATAACGTATGGATTTCCACCGATTTTAAGGAATACATGGTGTGCAATCCACTCAATAACACCTTTATGCTCAAGCACGCCAACAAGAATAAAAAGGCCTGCAAAGAAGAGCAGAGTGCTCCATTCAACCTCTTGAAGCATGTGTTCTACATCAACTTTTGCTATGCAAAGCAGAAACATTGCCATCATCAGGGCAACAACTCCGGGGGACAGCTTTGTAATAGTCTGGGTTACAAATAGAAGCAGGGCAATGCAGAGGCAGGTAATTGCTTTTATTAACAATTTTTTGTCAATAGTGGTATTTAAAAACTCCATTCTAATTTTTTCGAGAAGCAGTTGAACTGTAAAAAGTTTTGCAAGATTTGTATTTATAGGTTTAAATTTCTCTCTATTAGTTCCCCAAATTATCAGAAGGGTTACAGCCGCAGATATTACTACTGGAATAAAGAGGTTACCTGCAAACTGGTTAAAGGTAAGAGCAACCTTAGAACCGATAATAATGTTCGGCGGATCTCCAATAAGTGTGGCAGTTCCTCCTACATTGGATATGACCGCCTGAGAGATTACATACAATTTCGCATCAAGCCCCATACCGCGGGCAAGCTCAATAATAATGGGGATAATGATAAGTACTGTGGTCACATTGTCGAGAAAGGCAGATACTACAGCCGTGACAACGGAGAATAGGATTAAAATTTTCAGGGGATTTCCCTTTGTCATCTCTGCAATTTTGACCGAAAGCATGGCAAAAAAGCCAGATTTTCTCAAAACAGCAACAATGACCATCATACCAAGAAGAAGCATTATAGTTTCAAAGTCAATCAGCGATGCCGCTGTATGCTCATCAATAACATGAACTATCAAGAGCACCATCACGCCGAGAAGTGCTGACACCGCTTTGTTGACCAACTCAAAGGTTATGACAGCATAGACAATCAGAAACACGATAATTGGCAGTAATGCACCTTCCATAAGTACTCCTTCTAAACTTTCGCAGTTATTAATCTTACCTGATTGAATAAGATATCATCTATTAAATCAAATAGTTGATATAGGATATCAAGTTCAATTTTGTAAGAAAGTAGTTTAATTGACTTGAATAATTGTTCTTTGACAATATTCCAAATTTTTTCTGAATATAAGAGCATTTGCTGCTCATCAACAACATCTCTAAAAATAGTTCCTATGGTGTTTGCAACAGTTCTTTTATTCATCAAATATACCAATAACAGATATCGGATCATTACAATGCTGTAACTTGCTATGGCAGCATCAAAAGTCTTGCTTTGTTCTCTGCCCATGTAGAGCATTTGTTTAGCATCTTTGAAGAAAACCTCAATAGACCAGCGTTTTGCGTAATAAGTCAAGATTTGTGAAGCATCTAATTCAAGGTCAGTACTGAGCAGTGC
>JADFZJ010000027.1 GCA_015232555.1 Desulfamplus sp.
GTTTATGATGGTGCTTATGGGAATAACCCTAGTCTGCAAATGGTGCGGAGCTGCGGACTGCATATGATTTCCAAACTGCAATGCAATTCAGTTTTATAGTTTTGTTACGAGGGGGAGTATAGTGGTCATGGTCGTCCCCGCAAATATGGAAATAAAGTTGATTATAAAAATCTTCCTGACAAATATCTGAAGAGGCAGACTGTGGAACGCTCAGTAGAGGAACGGATTTACCAAATGGAGGTCTGGCACAAAGATTTTCCTGAATTATTAAATGTAACGGTGATTCAGAGAATACAGCTCAAAGATGGAAAGAGCGGACATGTTGTATTATTCAGCGATGACCTGAATCTGCCATACGATAAGATAATTTTGTATTACCGTTTAAGATTTCAAATTGAGTTTACTTTCAGAGATGCTAAACAATACTGGGGATTGGAAGATTTTATGAATATAAAAGCTGCTCAGGTCAAAAATGCAGCTAACATTTCGATGTTTATGGTGAACTTTTCCCGCTTTTTAACAGAGCAGAATAGAGCTGATACCGAACCAAGTATTTTTGATATCAAAATCCGTTCTCAAACCGCATTCTGTCTGGATTTGATATTAAAAAATAACCCTGAAATTTCAAAGGTTATTTCTTTTGAAAAATTACAAATGACCCTCGCTGATATAGGCTGCATTCATCCTCAGAAAAAGGCTGCTTAATTGGCGAAGGTATTGAGTAAGAATATCTATTTATTTAGTAAGCATATCTATTTGTTGAAGCAGAGACTAATCTTTAAAGTGTATCTTGATTTTATAGACACCATTTTCAAGACGTGCATCTAATGGCAGGTTTGCCTTTTCAAACACCTTTATCATTGGATGATTCTCTGCAAGTATCTCTGCTGAAAATCCCTTTATACCTTGCTCCCTTGCAAGAGTTGTAAGAAGATTCAGCATATAACTGCCAACTCCAATACCCTGATATGCCTCTTCAATCAAAAATGCAACCTCTCCATAACTTGTACGTTCATCTCTTACAAATCTTGCCTCTGCAATGATCTGTTCATCGCAAGCATTACCTATTAAACCCACTATAGATATCTCTTTGCTGTAGTCAACATTTACATACTCCTGCATCTTGTCGTGTGACATAGTTTTAATAGAGTAGAAAAATCGATAATAGATTATCTTATCAGAGCAGCGATAGAAAAAATGGCGCATTGACTCTTCATCAGAAGGCTTGATTGCTCTAAAACGAATAGTAACACCACCCTTAAAAGTCTCTTTTCCAGAGATGTGAGCAGGATAAAGATGGGCAGATAGACTACTGAAAATCTGATTTGAATAGATTATCTTTTTATCTCTTGCCTGCTCCATAAGATGTTCTCTATCGTCAGGATGGGCAATATCTATCATTGCTTGAGCACGCTCTCGGAGTGTCCGCCATTTAAGGTTTGCAACACCATATTCAGTAACAATTATATGAACAGATTCTCTAAGCCTAAGCTGGTTTGGATAATCCATAAGTACAGTCAAAATATTGGATTCCCCTTTAAGATTTCTGCTTGGAAGAGCGACAATAATGCAACCGTCTTGAGACGCTTCTGCACCTTTGAAAAAATCAATAACCTCTCCTGGTCCTGTAACCACAGCTCCTTGTAGTGGAAATGCAATACCGCCCAAAAGATCGGCTTTTCTCGCCTCATATAGTGCAACAAATTGAGGGTTTTGTCCTATTAACTGAGGATTACACACCCAGTCAATACCCTGAAACTCAACTAAAGGGTTACGGTCAAGCCACTTCATAAGTGCTTTGGACCCAATGGCGTAAGATGTAAGAGATTTTCCTCTAAACGGTGACTTTTTAGAGTTGGTAACTGCACCGCTTTTAACAAGAGTTGCAAGAGCATCTGTAAAATAGAGAGTATGAATCCCTAAATCTTTTTTAGATGTAAGGTGAGGCACTAAAGCATCAAACAGAGCACCATGAGAAAAAGAGAGACAATCACCGTCTTGTATTATTGATGCCACATTTAATGCGACTTTTCCCATCTGCTCGTAAGCTGGATGTGGGTTATATGTTACAGGTGCTTTAGTTGATTTAACTAACAGATCAAAGCTATCTATTGAGACAAAAGTATCTCCAAATGTAAACGGCATATCAGGATTTATCTCTGCAATAACTAAAGATGCCTGATCTATAGCCTCTTTTGCCACATCTACAGCAACACCAAGGCTGCAATATCCAGCTTCATTGGGTGGAGTAATTTGTACAATTGCAACATCAATAGGGATTCTTCTTGATCGGATGATCTTTGGAATCTCAGATGAATAGGCAGGAATCAGATCAACAAGTCCTGATGAAATTGTATGAGAGGCAACAAATCCTGAAAAAAAAGTTTTCACCCGATAGTTAGGGGCATCAAGTTTTTCAGCAGATAGCACAATATCACCTAAAACAGCCAACTGAACAAATTCGATATCTCTAAGGTTGTGAACATCACAGTTTAGAAGCACCTTCATAACTGTTCTTGGAGCCGCAGGTCCTGTTCCTATAAATACTGTCATTCCCGGTTTAATTTTTGTCAGGACACTTTCTGGTGAAATTACATGCTCTTCCCAGTTGAATTTATTAATCTTTTTCATCTTATGATAATCTCTTCATACGCTTTGATTGTAAAAATCTTTAAAACTATTTCAACATTTTATTCACAAACCATCTAAGGATAGTATCTAAAAACAGCCATCCGTCATTAGTCAATCTGCATCTTTCCCCTTCAATTTTTCCCCACGATCTTTTTTCGAGCTGATTTATAACATCTTTAAATATAATTTCAAATTGACATTCACCATATAACTGTTCAAACGATTTAATATCAATTCCTTTATCAGTTCTAAGACTAACCATTATCATCTCAATGAGTTGCTGTTCATTTGTTAAGGTCTCTTGTTCTGCAACAGGCAGTATCCCATTCTCAATTAAGGATAGATATTTATGCACACTTTTGGTGTTCCATGAGCGTTTAAATAGTGCGTTATCTGAGAGTAATTGAAAGTAGTATGAATGTGCAGAAGGTCCAAAACCAAGATATGTCACCATCTCCCAATATTTTTTATTATGTATGGATTGATGCTCTAAAGTGGCAGCAAAGTTTGATATCTCATAATGAGAAAAACCTTTAGATACAAGATATTCTGATGTCAATTTAAAAAGAGATGCCGCCTTTCCATCATCAAGGGGTTTGATATCTCCTCTCTTATATGCTGCAAACATAGGCGTGTCAGATTCATAGCTGAGCATGTAACATGAAATGTGTTCTGGGTGGCATTCAAGGGCAGCCTCAAGATCAGCAAGCCATATTTTTTCTGTCTCTTCTGGAAGACCATACATAAGATCAATACCTATATCATCAAATCCCGCATCTCTTGCAGATAGAATAGTTTGACGTGATGCATCAGCAGAATGAATTCTTTCAAGAAAAGAGAGTTTTCTATTCTGAAATGACTGTACGCCAACGCTCAAACGGTTGACTCCATATTCTCTTATCTCTTTAAAATAACTTTCTTTTACACTTCCGGGATTTACCTCCATTGTGATCTGTAAATCTTGGCGTTTATTTGGAAACTTAAAACTTTTAGTAACTGCCGCAACTATTTTTTCAAGCTCTCCACTTGTCAAAAGAGATGGAGTTCCGCCACCAAAATAGATTGTATCTACAATAAGAGCAGGGTCAGCACGCATTTCAAGCTCTTTTATCAAGTCTGTGACAAATCTTTTTTTAAAAGATAAATCAGAGATAGAATAAAAATCGCAATAGGGGCATTTTCTGATACAGAAGGGGATATGAATATATATACCAGCAGCAGCAGTAGTAGGAGGAGGAGGAGGAGGAGGAGAATGAACAGCAATAGCACATCTTTCATCATTATTGTTATTCTTGAGTAACACGTACCACCTCTTCCATGCTGGTAATTCCCTGTAACACTTTTGAAATTCCATCCTGCCGAAGTGTGGTCATACCCTGCTCAATAGCAGTTTTTTTAATCTGATTTGAGTCAGAAGTCATCAGAATAACATTCTTAATAGCATCGTTGATTTCCATAATCTCAAATATTGCCTGACGTCCAGCGTATCCTGTACCAAAACATTTTGAACACCCTTTAGGCTTGAATATCTTTATATTTTCAGTGATATTCAAAAGAATACGTTCCCCTGCATCTGGCACATAGCCTGATTTGCAATAAGGACATAACACCCTCACCAATCTTTGAGCTGCAATAGCCTTGACTGATGAAGTGATAAGATATGGCTCAACTCCAAGATCAACAAGCCTTGTAACAGCCCCGGGAGAGTCATTTGTATGGAGAGTAGAAAAGACAAGATGACCTGTAAGGGCAGACTGTATGGCAATTTCAGCAGTTTCCAGATCTCTTATCTCTCCAACAAGAATAACATCAGGGTCCTGCCTGACAATTGACCTTAAACCACTTGCAAAGGTCATCCCGATCTTGCGGTTCACCTGAATCTGTCCAATTCCTTTAAGGTTGTACTCCACAGGGTCTTCAATGGTGATTATATTTTTATCTGGCGAGTTGATTGTGGATAGAGCTGCATAAAGTGTTGTTGTTTTTCCGCTTCCTGTGGGACCAGTTACCAGCACAATTCCGTTGCTAAGTGTGATAAGCCTGTTGAAAATATCTAAATGGGAAATAGATATACCAGATTGCGATAGCTCAAGTAACGTGCCTGATTTGTTTAAAAGCCTCATCACAAGACGCTCGCCGAATGATGTCGGAACAGTTGAGATTCTGATATCAACTTTCTGCTCTCCTGTTCTCACCTCAAGCCTGCCGTCCTGTGGAATCCTTTTTTCTGCTATGTTCATATCAGCCATAACCTTGATTCGAGATACTAATGCGGACTGAATCCATTTGGGCGGTTCAAGCAGATCGTATAAAATACCATCAATTCGGTATCTTATCTTGATTGTATCCTGAAACGGCTCGATATGGATATCGCTGGCATTTGCCTTAACAGATTGGGATATTATGTGGTTTACCAGCCTGATTACTGGTGCATCGCTTGTATTGTCAAGAAGGTCTGAAGTTTCTTCAATTGCCTTGATTATGGTGGTGCCGTTCTCCTCCATATTTTCCACAATCTGTCTTGCACTTTCTGTATTCTGATTGTAGAGGTGATTTATGGCAGAGAGTATTTCAGAACGGGGCACAAGAACAGTCTCGTATTCAGAAAGGTTTAGAAAGTTTGCGATATCATCAGAAGGAGAAAGATCACAAGGGTTGTTAATCGCAATAACGACTGGGCTGTTTATTGAACTTTTTTTAATTAAACCATCTTTAAGAGGTGCTGGAACCATGCAGTATTTTTTGAGAAAATGGATAGATATATTTTCCGTAAAACCCTGTTTAATCAGGTAGTCTGTAAAAGAGCACTTGTAGTGAGAGCTATTCCCTTCACTCATATAGAGATTATCCTGCAAAATAGCGTCAACACTGATATTGTTCATATATGGGATTGAATAAATATCACCCATAACTTGGAGGATAATAGCTTCCTGCACTATGCTTGATGATATAACAGATTCAGTAAAATTTATCCGATCATTGTAATAGAGTTTTTTTATCTTTTCTCTATTATCGTCAGAAATTTCGATTTTCTCTGATAGCGATTCTAAAATTTTATTAATCAAATCGTATTAAACCTCTTATAACTGCATTAAAAAATTAGGGATTTAAAAACTTAAATCTCAAGCAGCAATATAAAAAATTATGGTAAGTATTAAGCCATGCTTTTTTTTGAAACAATATTGAAGTTTAAGAGTCAAGTCCAGTTTTTTCTTAAATAAGCAAGTTAAGGCATCCTTGATTTTGAGAGTATATTTTTTGAAGCAAAAACCCAATTTCAGGGGGGATTCATATCAAAACTTAAAAAAAGTGTTATTTGAGTTTTGATGAGCTCATAAAAATCTCAAAAGATAACTATTTGATAATATAGCCAATATATAGATATTAATCTTGTGTTTATAGTATTATCTTGATATATAAGTTATATTATACATATATTTAACATCTAATGGACAATATGCACTGTGGGGTAAGCGGCTATATCGAATTTTAATTATGGATAAACTTAATAAACTTATATTTTCAACAATAGCCTCTTTTGTTATCTTGTTTGCAGGAACTGCAGGCTATATGATTATTGAGCAATGGGATTTGATAGATTCCATTTACATGACAGTGCTTACCCTCGGTTCAGTGGGCTACAGTGAAGTACACCCATTGAGCTTCAATGGTCGTGTTTTTACAATATTCCTGATAATTTCAGGAATGAGTTTAGTTATGTATCTTGCGGGTTTAGTGGTTCAGTTTGTGGTTGAAGGAGAGATGAGAACTATCCTTGGGAGAAGAAAATTGGATAAAAATATTAACGGGCTAAGAGGACACTATATAGTTTGCGGTTATGGAAGAATTGGACGTACGCTTTGCAACCAGATAAAAGAGCACGGTTTTAACGTAGTTGTTGTGGAGAAAAATGAAGAGCTTCTGCCTCTGCTTGAAAAAGATAAAACTCTTTATGTACATGGTGATGCCTCCAATGAATCCATTTTGCTGAAAGCTGGAATAGAATATGCCAGCTCATTGATTGCCGTACTTGCAACAGACACTGATAACGTATTTCTTGTGCTCACTGTACGACAGCTAAATCCTAATATATATATTATGGCAAGAGCTGGAAGCGACAGTGTTAGAAGCAAACTGGTTGCTGCTGGAGCAAACAGGGTAGAGTCACCTTATGAAGTTGGCGCTGTATCCATGTCGCTGAAACTTTTGCAACCAAGTGTTAGTGACTTTCTTGACATTGCACTCTCCCGCAAGGAGAAGGCTATCCAGATTGAAGAGGTAACCATCTCTCCAAAATCACAAATCCTGAATGTAATGCTCAAGGATTCAGGAATTCGCCAAAATTATAATATCATTATAATTGCCATCAGAAAAAAGGCTGGAGATATGATATTTAATCCATCTTTTGAGACATTCTTGGAGGCAGGAGATACTATTATAGCAATGGGCAGGACGAGCAATCTGAAAAAATTCAATGAAGAGTTAAATCCGCAATAATGAAAAACGGTCATGCCTTTATGACATGACCGTTTAAAAAATGCTCTTTAAAAAAAGAATCTGTTTTAAATCTTGAATATAGTTCTCTTGTCTGTGATAATTATATCTAAATTATACTTTCTGGACTCCATCGGAATGTGTTCAACAAGCTGCTCTTCAAATGCAATAGCTATTTTACGAGTGGTTTCGGGCAGTTTTGAGATAAGCCTGTTGTAAAATCCATCTCCAAACCCAACTCTTCCACCTTTTTCGTCAAAGGCAAGACCAGGTATTAGTGCAACATCAATCATATCCAATGGTATTTTTTTGCACAAATTAGTGTCTGGCTCCAATACATCTGACTCAGTCTTTATTATATCTGAATCATAATTGTTAATGCGGAGCAGTGTTATTGAATGCCGGGACTCTGAATAAGCAGGAAGAACAATCCCTTTTCTGACATCAAGACTTGTTCTGATAATTTTTTCAGTTGGCAGTTCAGTGCTTCTCTGGATATAAAGCAGCACAAGTTCTGCCTCTAAAAAATTTGCAAAGCTCAATAAATTTGATTCAACAGCTTTCTGCTTTGCAACTTTCTCCTCTTCTGTCAGCATAGACATCTTTTCTAACACTTCGCCAATTAAACTTTTTTTACTGATTTTTGTCTCATTCATAATTTTTATCGTCTCCACTTATAAAACAGGTTTTTTGCAATATTATACAGCATAAAACAATTGTCAATCAGCAATTATCGTTGACTGTTTGAAAATTGCGTGATAATTTTTAAAAATTATTAATCAGATGATAATTTCAACTATTTGCACAGGGATCAGGCAGGTATTAAAATGCTGGAAATAAAGTATGTTAGAGAGAATGTAGATAGTGTCAGAAAGTCTTTGGAAAACAGAAAATCTACTGCTGATTTTGACACTTTTCTTAAAGATGAAAAAAAAAGAAGAGAGCTGCTTCAGGAGATTGAGAACCTAAGACATCACAGGAACAAAGTTTCTGATGAGATTGCCTTAATTAAAAAATCTAAGCATAACGAATCAGCACAATCAGAAAACAAGGATGCTGATACTAAAATTATAGAGATGAGAACCGTTTCAGAGAAGATAAAACAGCTTGACACCACCCTTGCCCAAACAGAGATTACAATTGACAGCTTCATAATGAACATTCCAAACATTCCTCATACTGATGTACCAATCGGCAAAGATGAAAACGATAACCGCCTTGAACGGCAGATTGGAACACCAAGAACATTTCATTTTCCTATAAAACAGCACTGGGACATCGGAGAAGAGCTTGGTATTCTTGATTTTGCAAGAGCTGCAAAAATTACTGGTGCAAGATTTCCACTCTACATGGGCAGCGGTGCAAGGCTTGAAAGAGCACTTATCAATTTTATGTTAAATACCCATATTAATGAACATGGATTTACAGAGATTCTGCCTCCATTTATGGTAAACAGAAAAAGCCTTACTGGAACCGGTCAACTGCCCAAATTTGAGGAAGACCTCTTTAAACTTGAGGGCTGGGACTACTTTATGATTCCCACGTCAGAAGTGCCCATGACAAACATCTATTCTGATGACATAATACCCGAAAAAACTCTGCCAATAAGATTTACAGCCTATACTCCATGTTTCAGGTCTGAAGCTGGTTCTCATGGTAAAGACACCAGAGGATTAATAAGACAGCATCAGTTTAACAAGGTTGAGATGGTAAAATATACAACTCCTGAAACATCGTTTGACGAGCTGGAATCAATGGTTGCTTCTGCTGAAACTATTCTCAAAAAGCTCAATCTGCCATATCAAGTTATAACACTCTGCACAGGAGACATGGGATTTTCTGCTGCAAAGACCTATGATATTGAGGTCTGGATGCCGGGACAGGATAAATATAGAGAGATATCATCTTGCAGCAACTGCACAGATTTTCAGGCAAGACGTGCAAATATAAAATTTAGACGGGAAGGTGCAAAAAAACCTGAGTTTGCCCACACTTTAAATGGCTCAGGTTTGGCTGTAGGCAGATGTTTTGCCGCTATTCTTGAAAACTACCAGCAGCCTGATGGTTCAGTTGAGATTCCAGAAGTATTACAACCTTACATGGGCGGACAAAAGGTCATTACCTATGAAAATCGATAATTTTCCCAAAGAGATTCAGACATTTCTTATTCCGCAGCCACAAGGAGACCTGTTTTATCAGTGCCTTGGTTGCAGTGCCACCTATCCAATAAAAGAGCTACTCTATGTCTGCCCTAAATGTGGTCAAGTACTTTTAATACACAACCGCAATTTTGATGAACTCAAAAAAATTCCAGGGAAAACATGGCAGCAGATATTTGATTACAGAAGAATGCTTAATATCCCTGCACTTAAAGGAATTTATCGTTACCATGAGTTTATCGGACCAAATATTCCTCTTAATTCAATAGTCTATTTAGGAGAGGGACACACGCCAATTGTTGAGGCAAACAGACAGTTGCAGGCAAAGGCTGGAGCTAAATTTTATTACAAGAACGATGGTCAAAATCCAAGTGCATCATTTAAAGATAGAGGCATGGCAAGTGCTCTATCTTACATCAAATATCTTATTGACACTCGCCTTGCGTCCAATATTATTGCTATATGTGCATCTACTGGTGATACTTCTGCATCTGCCGCACTTTACGCATCCTATCTGACACCAGATATTAAATCGGCAGTGCTGCTTCCATACAAGAAAGTAACACCTCAGCAACTATCCCAGCCATTGGGAAGCGGTGCTAAAGTGTTTGAAATTCCTGGTGTATTTGATGACTGCATGAAGATTGTGGAAAAGCTCTCGGAAGAGTATCCAGTTGCCCTGCTCAACTCCAAAAATGCATGGAGAATTTTGGGGCAGGAGTCATACTCTTATGAAGTTGCCCAGGATTTTGAATATGAGATGCACGACAAGGTTATTATTGTTCCAATTGGAAATGCAGGTAATATCTCTGCTGTGATGAGCGGTTTTCTTAAATTTTATGAGGCTGGTATTATAGATACTCTGCCAAAAATTATAGGTGTTCAGTCAGAACATGCTGATCCTGTATTTAGATATTATTTAGAACCAGATGTGGACAAAAGAGTTTTTAAGCCTGTTACAGTAAAACCAAGCGTTGCACAGGCTGCCATGATTGGCAATCCTGTATCTATGCCAAGGGTAATAGCAATTGCCAACCGATATAATGAAATGTCTGGCAGAAAAAATGTATTTTTTATACAGGTAACTGAGCAGTCAATCATGGATTGGTCTCTTGATGCAAACAGGAACGGACACATTGCCTGTACCCAAGGCGGGGAGTCGTTAGCAGGACTTGTACAGGCAGTAGAACAGGGCATTATAACGGATCAAGACATTGCAATTGTTGATGCTACTGCACATGCAATCAAATTCTCAGGATTTCAGGATCAATATTTCCAGAAGACCATTGATAAAGATTATGAGATTAAGCCAAATCAGAGTTTAATTAATATGCCGTCTCTTGTTATGCCTGAAAATCGTGAAAAAATTCCTGCTCAGGGCAAACCTCTAAGTGACGATGATTTTAAAATTTTTGCAGATGATATTTCAAGAAAAATCGCAACTGAACTTAATCTTGTTAAAAACTCATAGTTTCAATGGAATGAGCTGATATTTAAAATAATTTATCTTGTTATTTAAGGAATTGTAATCCAACAATAATTGCAGCGAAGCTGCTTATTTTCTGAAAATTGATGGTTAAAAAAGTGATAGTTAATACCATGCTAAAAAAACAAGGAATAGTGGCATTACTGTTGTTATTTACTACTCTGTTTTTATTTATAGCAGACAATCTATTATTTAGCCATAACTCAGTATCTGCTCAATCTTCTCAAATCGTTGATGCGTCTTTCAAATCTTCTGACTCCTCCTCGTCCTCCCAAACTTATAGGTCAAAGCCCCTCTCTACTGCCCCTGAAGCCAATTCTGTTGAATCGCCACTGTCTCAATCTGGTCAATCATCTGATTCACAAGCTATCCTTTCAACTTCATATAAGCGATATACTCTTTACAGGTATAATGACTTTTATATTCTGTGCGAACCTTATACCGTGCAGGATGGAGACTGGATTTATAAAATATTCAGATCAAAAGGAGAGCTGTCTAAAGAAGATTTCGGAATGTTTATGCGTATTTTTAAGAATTTGAACCCAAATATAAAAGATACTAATACCATAAAAACTGGTCAGAGGATCACCATTCCATTAAAAAAATCAAAGTATAATGACTTCAAGGAGAGCAGTCCAGGAGTTGTAGAACTTCCAACAATAACCCTCTCTCAACTCACTGATGCATCCAAACCAATTAAGAAGCCAATATCAGACAAAAAAACTTTATCAGATACATATAAAACCAATGCTTCGAAAAAAAAACCATCTGCTGAAATTCCTGTTCGTCATTTAAAGCAATTTGCCGCACTGAACGATGGAAAATTGATGTTAAAAGGGAAATATTATTTTCCCCGTGATAATCAAGATGATCTGGTTATTGATGTTGCATTTAATCCTCTCATGCAGTTTAAAAATGGTTCCAGAATTTTATTTGTCCCTGAAATAAGTGCCTTTGAAGGGTGCTTTAATACCATAAAAACTTTCTGGCATGACTTTAAAATTATAGAATTTAAAGAGGTGACATCCTCGTCTTTGTATGAGCCTCAACTATCAATGCAATCTGATGACACGTTTAAATATAATCATCAAATTAATTCTCAATTTGAATTGGTTGAGCCATTGGAAGATATTTATGTTCCGATAAATATGATTCTTGAAAAAGATCATAAAGCGGCTGTGAAGAAACTTCTTGAAATCACAAAATATAACTATACACCAGAAAAAGAGATATCTCTATCTGTTGGAAACATCACAGTAACGGTAACGCCTGGTATTATTACCAGAGAAGGTTCTTCTGACATACTGGTTGTTTTTGGGGATATATACGGTTCCGCCCTTGAAGCCCTTAAAGAGATAAAACAAGGTGATATTTTAACTATCTCACCACTTCTCACAACTATTGATGTTACCAAAAAAATATTCTCTGTTCTTGGTGCATCCACAACAGAGAATCCAGCTTTTGTAAACCCGAGTAACGGTAAAACATTGTCAATTGAGGGAATACATGTCAAAATTAGCAATCAAGAGCTATTTATCACCCAGAAATCTGTATTACTTAAAGAGGCATTCAGATACTTGATTGAAAAAAATATCACTATTTTAAGGACTGATGATCGTCTATAATATAACAATTTCAATGTTTATCAGGAAAATATTTATGAAAAACTTTATTTCATATAACGCCCATGCAATGACTTACACAACGAAAAATGAAAGTCTTCATACAAACAAAAAATATATATTAATTTATATCTCTTTAATATTACTCTTATTGTCTTCTTGTACTAAAAACTCGACAAGCCCCAAACTCGACAGTCAGGAAGGAAAAATGGCGACAGCCACAAAAGAGTTAGGTGAAGCATTTATGGCTGAGGGCAACTATACTGCTGCATTGAATGAATTTCTTAAGGCAGAAAAAATAAGCCCTTCAGACCCTTACCTTCATAATGATTTAGGGTTGACCTATATGGCAAAAAAGCGGTTTGATCTTGCAGAAGAGCATTTTAAACGAGCTATTACTCTGAACCCTGATTACATTCCTGCAAAAAATAATCTTGGCAGTGCATATCTTAGGCAGGAGAAATGGGACCTTGCTATAGCATGTTTTAAGGAGATATCTGATAACCTTTTATATGCTACTCCCCATTATCCGCTTTCAAATTTAGGATGGGCATACCTTGGGAAAAACGATCTAAAACTTGCTCAACAACATTTTTTAATGGCATTAGATGCACAGCCAGATTTTATTAATGCCATTCATGGTCTTGCGATAACATATCTCGAAAGTTCTGAACTTCAATCTGCTTTTAAGGTGTTGACTGAAGGGATTAATAAGCATTCGGATAATAAGGGCGGTGGGATTGCAATTCTTTATGCGGATATGGCAAAAGTTTATGAAAAAAATCGTCAATTTGACAAGGCAAAAGAGAACTGGAAACGAGTTGTTGAGCTTGCCCCTTCTGGAAGCGGGCTTGCTCAAGAGGCAAATGATAAAATTAATAGATTGTAAAAACAAAAACCTCTATTGTTATTGAAACTTACACTACACTACTTGATATAAACAAACAGATCACTATCCAGTATATCAGATAACTTTTGATATTGCATATCCTTATCTGACACTAAAGGCTTTTCAACTCTCCAGTTAATATTGATATCAGGGTCATTGTATATAATACCGTATTCATCCCCAGGTGTATAAACGTCAGAGCATTTGTATGTAACATCGGCAAATTCACTTAATACAGAAAAGCCATGAGCAAATCCTGCTGGTATAAAAAGTTGCCGTCTATTCTCGTCTGAAAGGATAACACCTGTCCAATTACCAAAAGTGGGAGACCCTTTTCTTATATCTACAGCCACATCAAAAATTGTACCTCTGACAGCATAGACAAGTTTTGCCTGAGGATTCTCAAGCTGATAATGCAGACCACGTATTACACCTTTTTTTGAACGAGAGTGGTTATCCTGAACAAAATTGACAGTAACCCCACCTTTTCGATATCGATCTTTTTGCCATGTTTCAAGAAAAAATCCTCTGGAATCTTCAAAAACATCAGGCTCAATAACCAGCACACCATCAAGCATTAACAAATCAATGAACTCACCTGATGGCGAGTTATTAACTATTACAACAGGATTAAAACATGTAACCATTCAAAATTCTCCAAGCTATTCAAATTCTCTGGAATTTTCAAAACTTCAAAATTCTCCGAAATCATTTTTATCGCGAATCAGCCTCATCAGGTACTGCCCGTAATCGTTTTTCAACATATCTTTAGCAAGAGCTTCAAGGTGAGAATCTGAGATGTACCCAAGCCTGTAAGATATCTCTTCAATACACGCAATTTTAAGTCCTTGTCTGTTCTGCACTGCTTGAACATAAGCCGATGCCTGTTGAAGTGCCTCGTGTGTTCCAGTATCAAGCCATGCGAAACCTCGCCCAAGCAGTTCTACTTTTAGATTACCATTTTTAAGATAGACATTATTTACATCGGTAATTTCAAGTTCTCCCCTTGCAGAGGGTTTCAGATTCTCCGAAATTGTAATAACATTGTTATCATAAATATAGAGACCAGGAACAGCATATACAGATTTTGGTTTTGCAGGTTTTTCCTCGATTCCTAAAACTTTACCTGTAGAGTCAAATTCCACAACTCCATACCGTTCAGGGTCTTTGACAGGATATCCAAATATCAGACCGCCCTTTTTCATTGAAACTGCATTTTTCAAAACATCTTGAAGCCTGCTGCCATAGAAAATATTGTCCCCGAGTATCAGGGTAACACCGTCATTGCCTATAAAATCCTTTGCAAGAATAAATGCCTGTGCAATACCATCTGGTTTTGGCTGTTCCATGTATGAAAACCCAAGCCCTAAATTTGAACCATCTTGGAAAAGCTCTTTAAACCTTGGAAGATCAACAGGGGTTGAGATAATCATTATCTCTCTGATGCCTGCAAGCATTAACACAGACAGAGGATAATAGATCATTGGTTTATCATAGACTGGTACAAGCTGCTTGCTTACCGCTTTAGTTATGGGATAAAGCCTTGTGCCTGAACCTCCTGCTAAAATTATTCCTTTCATAAAAGATTACTCCTTATAATGGCTCTTTATCCAGTTGAGATATTCACCTGATTTGATTCGTTCAACCCACTTTATGTTATTCAGATACCATTGAACTGTCCGCTCAATGCCAGTTTTAAAAGACTCTTCTGGCTGCCACCCAAGCTCTTCTTTAAGTCTTGTGCAGTCAATCGCATATCTGAAATCATGTCCTGGTCGATCTTTTACGAAACGGATAAGCTCTTTTGAGGAAGATAGTTGTGATGATGTTTTATTGATCTCAAACCTAACATTGCCCGTAAGATTAGCTTGCTGAGCACGATCAACAATAGCACATATATTTTCAACAACCGTTCTGTTTTCAAGTTCGCAACCGCCGCCAATATTATAGGTACCTCCTCTTACACCTTTTTGCATGATAAGCCAGATTGCAGAACAGTGATCCCTTACATAAAGCCAATCCCTTATATTTTTTCCTTCTCCATAAATTGGAAGTTCTTTCCCATCAAGAGCGTTGAGAATCATAAGCGGAATAAGTTTTTCAGGAAATTGGAATGGGCCGTAGTTGTTGGAGCAGTTTGAGATTGTAACAGGCAATCCGTAAGTCTCGTGCCATGCCCGAACTAAATGGTCAGATGCAGCTTTTGACGCTGAATAGGGGCTGTTTGGTGAATATGGAGTATTTTCAGTAAAATAGCCTGTTTTACCCAGAGTTCCGTAAACTTCATCAGTGCTGATATGGTGGAACAGAATGAATCTGCTCTTTTTATCATCTGTTCCACCTGAGCTGCCGCTATTATTCTCAAAAAATCTTTTTCTTGAGCATTCAAGCAGGTTAAAAGTTCCTTTTATGTTGGTATCAATAAAAATTTCAGGTGAGGCAATAGATCGATCAACATGAGATTCTGCTGCAAAGTGGCATACAGAGTCAATTTGATATGCTTGAAAAATTCTCTCCATCTCTGCCATATTGCAAATATCAGCTTTTTCAAAAATATATCTAACTTGAGATTTGTTGTCAGATGATTGATTATTTTCATTTTCATGCGTCTCATGGTTTTGACCTATCTGACCAAACTCTTTTTCAATATCTTCAAGGCTGTCAGGATTTCCAGCATAAGTCAACTTATCAACATTAATAATTCGTCCTGTAAAAGAGTGTTCATCTTCTCTTAAACCAGAATCTTTTAACAGATATCTGATAAAATTTGACCCTATAAATCCGCACCCGCCAGTTACAAGAAGGTTTTGCATTGATCTGTCTCTACCCCTCACTCACATTTTAATTGCTGCTTAGTTTACTTATTAAATGACCTATCAAACAGAGATTTCATAGCTTCTTTAGCATCCTCAGAAAGATTGCGAGTGCCTGTTCCCGCAAAGGTTTTATGGCTGATTATAGGTGTTACCTCAATCCAGTTATTATTGACCCACGAAAACCACTGTTTGCGATCCTGCTCATAGACAAACACAGGTCTGTTAAATAGCCTTGCAAGCTCAACACCCCAGCCAGTCCCACCTTTTACAGTATTGTCAGGCAGTATCCAGCCAACCACAAAAACCTGATAACCGTTGTTTACCATGTGGAAAATTGACTGAATAACCTTACGTATAGTATCTACCTTTGAAAAATTGCGTCCCATGCGGGCAGAGACAATGTCCATACTGACATCACCTTTTTGAAGCTCTTCATTTGAGAGAATCTTCAGACCGACTTCTCTCTCTATGACATGACCTTCAAATGTGAAATTAACCTCATTAATTCCAAACTGCTGTGCAAGTTTTCCAAACTCTGCCTCTGCACCTTTATGACCGCCGCTGAACAGCGTTACATCACATTTAGTCAACATCTTGTTATCCTTTTTTCAAATTGATTTATCGTAAAAGGCGGGCTTTACGCCCGCCCATTAATATCAGGCTTATTTTACCTTTACCTGCTCAGGCAATAGGCATAAATAGCCGCTATATCTTCAAAAAATTATCAGCCATTTTTACTGCATCTATGTAAATTGATGGCAGATGTAAAGTTAGATCGTCATGCTCTTCGGGCAAAATACAGTCATACAAAACACAGTCAGCCCAACTCCCCTTTTCAAAGCAGTTGCAAAGAGAGAGCAGAGCATTAAAACTTTTATTATTTCCTAACAATCCATCACTAACTTTTTTTGAGAAGGATATTTCAGCCAGAATAGTTTTCATATCCTTATCAAGCATTGCATCAACTGTGGAGAAAAGTCCCATTGTAAAAAGCTCTTCACCAGAAAAATCGGTCTTGACATATTTTCCAATCAACTCACACATCCTTGCCCTGACAACAGATAGCCTCATTAGTTCGTCAGGCTTGCTGTCGCTGAGTCCAGCAGCCGCAACTACCCTTACAAACTGCTTGATAGTATCTTCTCCAAGATATGAGACTGCCTCTTTGATCGTGCTTATCTCATTAACTCTTCTAAAGTATGGAGAGTTGATAAATTTCATCAGTTTATAGGATATTGATATATCGTTTTTGATAGCTCGGGCAATTTTATCAAAACTCATATCACTTTTGCCAAGCTCAGAGATAAGGCTCAAAAGAGTCATTTTATTTGAAGGAATATCTGTTTTTGATATAATCTCTGGTTTTGAGAAAAAATATCCTTGAAACAGAGTAAAACCCATCTCTTTAGCCTGTAAAAACTCATCATGAGTCTCCACCTTTTCTGCTAAAAGAGTTATATTGAATTTACTCTTAAGAGCTTTCACAAGACCTGCAATAGTATTTAACGGGGTTGCCATAAGATCAAACTTTATGATGTTGGAAAGTTTAATCAGATTGGTATATTTCTTATCAAAAATAAAATCATCAAGAGCAACTGTATATCCTTTTTTCCTAAACTCTTTAATGGCATTTTCAACATAGATATCTGGCTCAATATCTTCAAGAATCTCAACAACAATACTGTTTTTTGGAAACAGAAGTGGTGTTTTATTTAAAATCAACTCTTTGGTGAAATTGATAAAACCAGGGTGATTTCCTGTAATTTCACCTATTCCCATTGAAAAAAAGGTATTTGCTAACAGTCGTGAGGTACCGATATTACCATCAATCCCTGGAAATGAGTTTTTCAGGCTGTCCCGGAAAAGAAGTTCATAAGCATAGGTTTTTTTATTCTGGTTTAAAATGGGCTGCCGTCCAACAAAAATATCCATAGAAATATCCTAACTATATTTGTTTATACATAATAAGTTCTGCCTAACAAATTTATCAGATTGGAACTTTTATATAACTATCCATATTTATTATCTTAAATTAATGTATGTTATCGTTTTTTTTAAATAGAACTATTCTATTTGAATTAGTCCCTTTTTGATTATTGGAAACTCCCCAAATATTTGCAGTTTTGGTAAATATCTGTTCATTTATCATTATGCCTTCACAAGAAAAACCTTGATCAGCTCCTATACTGACAATATGTTCATCTAATTTAACCTTGCCGTTTCTTACTTCTCCAACCTCAAATGCAACATAGCCATTATACTTAGTTATTCTATAAAGCTGCTTAAAAACTTTACTCATAACTTCACTCCAATCCTCTATCGTTTTTGACATTGTAATCTCTTTGCCGACTTTATCAGAATCAATATTGTTAAACCAGCATCTAAGCCAGTTATCATCAGCATATTGAACTATATCAAGAAAAGGAGGAGAAGTTACTGTAAGTTGAACAGAATCATCAGGTATCTCGTTAGTATCGATAGCGTCTTTGTTAAGAAAAATGGATTGGCTTCCAATCTCTCTCAATATTTTAATCTGTTTTTTATCTAATTTTTTTATTAACGCTCTTGTTTTTTTTATTATAATCTCTTTTGTATTTCTATACGCAGGTATTTGATCGCGTTTTGCGTTAATTTTTATCTGATTTTGACGAGATACTGCCTGATTAGGAGGCAGCGTATATACAGAAAAGAATCCTGTAGAATGACCTGTCAACCTGTTTGTTGCAACCATTCTTATCCATGAATCAACATCATCTTCTGTGTTACTTTTATCTTTTTCTGCAAGATACTCTTTAATTGATATAATTTCTCTTAATGTATCTTTATGGTAAAACATTGATAAATCAATATCTTTGTCATAATTTATAACGTGGTTTATAAGCGGTATATCATTTAACCTTTTACAGATTGATTCTAAGTCTGGAACAAATAATCTTGGTCTGCATAAAATCTTACTTAATGGATTGAGATCGTTTGATATTACATTTCTTCCGAGTAACGCAGATTCTATTATAGTTGTTCCTCTGCCTGTGAAAGGATCATATACAATATCATTAGGTTTTGTTAATAGTGTAATGAAAAAGTTAGGCAGTTGCGGTTTAAAACATGCTCTATAGGATATTTCATGGATAGCGTTTGCCTGTCTCTGCTTTGATGTCCAGAATTCATTAATAAATTTGGGGATTTTGCTATTATTTTCAATTGTAAGGTATTCTATGGATGTTTTTTGCGTATTCTCAAGCAACCCATCAGTTTTGATAAAACTAAACTCACTTAAATAAGTTTTAATATCAAATTATCCTTTTGTATTGACATTTCATAATGCCTTCCATTTTAAATTCATTTTTTTAGTGTTTGATGCTCAATATTTGTTATAAGATATATGTTCACCTTATAATCAGCAATGACAGCCTATTAATCTATTTCTTACATAAAACAGGCAAAAACTCAACAATTAAAAGGAGATTTAAAACGGTGGATAATAAGCAAACCAATAAGCATAAGACAAAATACCTTAAAGATTATAGCCCTCCATCATATTGGATTGACAAGATTGATCTCCAATTTGATTTAAACGAGCAAGAGACCATTGTAACTTCAACTATGAAAATCAGAAGAAATAGAGAGGTTGCAGATGAAAATACTCCTTTAATATTTGACTGCAAAGAGCTTGAACTCCTCTCTGTTATTGCAAACGACATGGTATTATGTGCGGGTCAATATGAGACTGGAAAAGACGTTGAGACGGGAAAGGATATTTTCAAATTACCCAAAGTCCCCGAAGAGTTCACCCTTGAGATAAAAAATAGACTCCAACCACATCAAAATACAGCATTAGAAGGGTTATACAAATCTGGTGGAAAAGGGGAATACAAAACAGGCGGCACATTCTGCACACAATGCGAAGCTGAAGGGTTCAGGCGTATCACATGCTTTCCAGATCGCCCCGATGTTATGACTCATTTTTCCTGCATAATCACTGCTGACAAGGCAAAATATCCTGTTCTGCTTTCAAATGGTAATATCGTAGAAAGAGGAGATATACCACAAAAGGGTAATCTGCCTAATGATTTTCAATCTAAATATAGTACTAATTCTGACAATCAGAATGACCAATATAGTGCAAATAGACGACACTATGCAATATGGGACGATCCATTTAAAAAGCCTTGTTATCTTTTTGCCCTTGTTGCAGGAGACCTTGCCCTTATTGAAGATCATTTTACAACATGCTCGGGCAGAAAAATTACCCTCCATATTTATGTGGAGCATGAGAACAAGAACCAATGTGCTCATGCGATGCAATCACTTAAAAAAGCGATGAAGTGGGATGAGGAGCGTTTTGGCAGGGAGTATGACCTTGACCTCTACCAAATTGTTGCTGTCAACGACTTTAATATGGGTGCAATGGAGAACAAGGGACTTAATGTTTTTAACTCTAAATTTGTCCTTGCAGATATCAAAACAGCCACAGACACTGATTTTATGAACATTGAAAGGGTTATTGCCCATGAATATTTCCACAACTGGACAGGCAACCGAATCACTCTTAAAAACTGGTTTCAATTGAGCCTCAAAGAGGGTTTGACCGTATTTAGGGATCAAGAGTTTTCATCTGACGTAAATTCCAGAGCTGTGCAGAGAATTTCAGATGTAAGAAAGCTCAGAACCTTGCAGTTTGCCGAAGATTCAGGTCCAATGGCACACCCTGTAAGACCAGAATCTTACATTGAGATGAACAACTTCTACACCATGACAGTTTATGAAAAAGGTTCAGAAGTTATAAGAATGCTCTTTGAGATTTTAGGAAAAGAGCTGTTCAGAAAAGGTATGGATATCTACTTTGAGCGGTTTGATGGTCAGGCAGTAACTACTGAAGATTTTGTTCAGGCAATGGAAGATGCTGTTAATATGAGAAATGCCTTAAAGATAGAGAACTCAAAAGGAAAATATGGTTTAGATAAAGAGAACCCAATAGATTTCTCACAGTTCAAATTATGGTATTCTCAATCTGGAACTCCTCAGATAACAGTAAAAAGAGAGTATGAAAAGAGTAAAGCAGCAGCCACTCTAAAAAAAGAAGACTCTGAAACCTCTTGTAATCTCTTACTCCATATAAGCCAGCATACAAAACCAGACAAAAATCAGTCAGTAAAACTTCCAATGCTCATTCCAGTAAAATTTGGACTTATAGCTCCTGATGGTAAAGAGATAGAAAACAGCTCTCAAATACTTACCCTTAAAGAGCTAAATCAAACATTTAAATTTCAAAATGTCCCTAAAGGTTCACTTCCATCTCTGTTCCGTGGATTCTCAGCACCAGTAGTTATCAACACAGATTTAACACATCAAGAGCTTGCGTTTCTAATGGCAAATGATACTGACGAATTTAACAGGTGGGATGCTGCCCAGCAGTTATATTTCATGGAGCTTGATTGCATAATCATTATGTTGCAGAAAGGGGCTGAACCCTCTGTATCCGATCATCTTGTTACTGCATTTAAAAAGGCTCTATCTGATTCCATAGCCTATTCAGTATTAGTTGACCGTGCATTAACCGCAAAGGCTATCACTTTGCCTGATGAAACTGAAATCGGACAAAAATATGATCCCGTTGATGTTGATGCTATCCATTCAGCACGTTCTTTTTTAGAACAATATCTTGCAAAGGCTTGTGAAGGCGAGTTCAAAGAGATTATAAAAATTTGTTCAAAAGCGGATCCAAATGATCTATCTCATGCTGCAATGGCTGACAGAAGCCTTAAAAATTGTGCATTGAACTATATTGCAACACTTGACACTGATGAATCACAGAAGATGGTAGTTGAGCACTATAACAATGCTCGGAATATGACTGACGAGATTGCAGCACTATCCATTCTATGCAGCAGTTCTGGTAAATATGATTTGAAGGCTCTTAAATCTGATAAAGCAAATTTTAAAAGATTTGAGAAAAAAGATGCAGATATGGAAGATGCACTTTTACGATTCCGTGAAAAATGGAAGGTATCTCCGCTTGTAATGGATAAATGGTTCTCTGTTCAGGCTGGCTCAACACGACCAGATACTCTAAATAGAATTAAAGAGCTTGTTAGGTATCCTGAGTTTTCATGGAAAAATCCAAACAGGGTAAGGTCTGTTCTATCTGTTCTTGGTAGTTCAAATCCTGTAATCTTTCATAAGATAGATGGTGAAGGGTATAAGTTTTTTGCAGAGCGGGTAATTGAGTTGGACAGGATAAATTCCCAGATTGCAGCAAGAATGGTATCAGCGTTTAACAGATGGCGAAAGTATGATCTTCTACGTCAAAAAATGATGAAAGAGAGATTAGAACAGATAGTGTCAATGCCCAATCTCTCCCGTGATGTCTATGAAATCGTATCAAGGGCATTAGAGTAGTAGATAATGGGCTGTAGATGTTATAAAAACTGTAGAGACGCACGTCAGCGTCTCTACAGTTCCCATTATTTTATCTCTAAATGTGTATCTGTTTTATATGAAATTTTCTCAACTGACTCTCATTTTTCGTTGTGTAAGTCATTGAATGGGCGTTATATCAAAGAGTTAGAAATTCAGAGTCTCTTGAAGCTCATCTATTGAGAAATCCCACTCTGTATTGTGCGGTGGAAACTTGCTGTTAAACATTTCTGGCAACTGATCATCAAGTTTTGTAAAGCCTGCCCGTTTGTTGAACTCCTTCTCATCATTGAGAATTGATTTTCCAAGAGAGACAACATCGTCAGGTGTAAGTTTAAGACCATACTGGGCATTAAGAAGATCAACAATTGTCTGAACCCCATCTGCATTGTCAAGAACAGCAAAGGCAACAAATAGACAAAGCCCTGCTGTGTCAATAGCTGCTGTGGCAATCTGAAGATTTTTGGAAAGCTCAATATTACCCTCTTTTTTCAGAGGATTGATATCACCGCCAACCTTGAGTATATTAGCTGTTACACCATATCCGGCTGTGTGATCCGCCCCCATTGGAGTTGTAGCGTAAGTTACACCAACACCTTTTACAGCACGAGGATCATAAGCTGGAAGTCCCTGACGCTTAACAACAGGCACACGATCAACACCAAGTGCATCACCCATAAAAGCAGCACCATTGCCAAGAATTTTGCCGTTTCCAGTTCCTTTTGCAACCTCTTTTAAAAGTGCAATAGCAGCTTTTCCATCGCCCCAAGGTAGAAGCCCACCCTCCATAGCTACGCCAATGGCTACACCAGTCTCAATTGTGTCAACACCAATATCGTCAGAGAGCCTGTCAAGCATTGCAATATCATCAATATCCTTGATTGTGGTGTGTGCACCAAAAGCCCATAAAGTCTCATACTCAAAGCCTGATGTGAGCTGTTTTCCGTCCTTGTCGTTATAAACCTGAGAACACTTGATGACACAGCCAGGATGACACCCTTCAGATACAATCCCGCCTCTTGCTTTGATGTTTTCAACCATCTTTTCGCCGCTGATATCCTGTGCATGGTCAAAACGTCCGCTTCTGAAATTCTTTGTGGGAAGTGCTCCAGCCTCATTGATAACATTTACAAGAACAGCCGTACCAAATCCTGGAAGTCCTTGACCTGTTACAGGGTGGTTGTTGAGCATCTCAACCCAGCGTTTGTTTGCAGCTTTAAAGGCTTCAGAATCAACAATTGGAAGACGCTCGCAACCTTTATCGTCAACCACAATTGCTTTAACTTTCTTTGAACCCATTACTGCACCAAGACCTCCCCGACCAATAGCTCGTCCCGGCGTTCCTTTCATGTCAGCCTGCTGAATGCTTGCAGCTTTAAGCCTCTGCTCTCCTGCGGGTCCTATACTCATTACACCAGTATTTTTGCCATATTTTGCCCAAAGTTTTTCAATGGTCTCATAGTTGCCCATGCCTACATAATCATCTGCCGGTAAAATCTGAACACCATCTTTTGTGATTACAACCATACTGTAATCGTCATCATCTGGTTTTCCTTCAAGAACCACTGCCTTGATTCCAAGCCTTGCAAGTTTTTGGGAGACAAAACCGCCTGAATTGCTCTCCTTGATACCGCCTGTTAGTGGAGATTTTGCACCAACAGAGAGCCTGCCTGAATTAGCTGCTGGTGAGCCTGACAAAAGACCCGGAGCTATTACAAGTTTGTTTGCAGCTCCTAATGGATGGCAGGTTCCGGGAACCTCATTTAATACCATTCTTGAAGTTAATGCCCTTCCGCCAAGCCCTGCAAGCTCTGCTGGAACATCTTCAAATGTGTAGCTTCTTGCTGCCGTGTTAATTCTGAGAATCTTTGACATATTCTGTTTCCTCCATGATTTTATTGACACCGTTATTAATCTATTACTTTTTGCAAAAAAACAGCTAAAAAAACAACTATATACCTTATCTCAAAACTTTCTCTTTTTTGATTTGAAATGTGTTATTTCTGGTGGAGACATTTTTACCAATTTGGGATCAAACCGAGCAATAATAGAGACTAAATCTCTCTGCTGAAACATAACCTCTTCAATATTTTTGTATGCCATTGGAACTTCGTCAAGTCCTGCTGATAGAAGAGATATTCCACGCTGTCTGAGCAGTGAATCTAAATCACTCCACTTATACTGCCTCATAGCAGCGTTACGGCTCATACGTCTGCCTGCTCCATGTGCTGCTGATTCAAGTGATGCAGGATTGCCAAGCCCTTGAACTACAAATGCAGGAGATGCCATTGAACCAGGAATAATCCCTACAACCCCTTTTCCTGCAGGAGTTGCACCCTTGCGATGGACAATCACCTCTCTTGTCTGTGATTCTCTTGCTCCTGGAAGATTAATATTTAAAGATGTCCGCCACGCAAAGTTATGGTGGTTATTCAAGGTAATAATTGACTGTCCGCCCAAAGATTGAATAACGCTCTTGTGAATAATCTCGTGGTTTGCCTCGGAATACTTTCCCATAAGCTCCATTGCCATCCAGTATTCCTGCCCCTCGGAGCTATTCATATCAAGCCATGCAAGGTCTTGTAAATCTGTCGGAAGTTCAGGGTGAATCCGTTTTGCTAATTTGCTGTAATGGGAAGCTATCTCTGAACCCGCACCTCTGCTGCCACTGTGGGTTAAAAGTGCTAAATATTCCCCTGATTTAAGATGAATCGTGTTTTTAAGAGACGGCTCTTCTTTATCAAGTGTTAATTTTCCAAACTCTGCAAAGTGGTTACCGCTTCCGCTTGTCCCAAGCTGTCTCCACGCTTTGTCCTTCAACGATTTAACAAAGCTGCAAAAGCTCCAGTCAGTATCCATAACCTTGTGCATCTTTGGTGTTGAATACTCCTCTCCAACACCAAATTTTGTCTCTCGCTCAAGGGCTATCTTGAATCTGCCTCTATTTTGCTCAAATTCAGAATATGGTATATCAAGAACTGTCATGCAGACACGGCAGGCAATATCAACCCCCACAGCATAAGGAATCACGGCATTATTGACAGCAAGCACTCCGCCAATCGGAAGTCCATAACCTTTATGGGCATCTGACATAAGAGCACCCATCACAGAAACAGGAAGGCTACACGCCTGATCCATCTGAATAAGAGCCTCTGGATCCAAATTCTCTCCCCATATCTTGTATGGAGCTGTTTTGCTATTTTTCTGGTTTGGGTTACGGGCAATATCTACCATAGATATCTCTCCATTGTGTTCTTAAACAGAATAAACTCTACACTGTTTTACTAAAGCATGGTAACTTGTTAAAAATACATGATATTAAAAAGCCACTGCTTGTGATTAACAGAGCATAATTGAGGGAAATAATCAAGTAAAAGAACTTTTTGAGTTTTTTGATAACTAAAAGAAGATGTCTACAATAAACTTTAGATCGTATCGTGCACAGTTCAGCCATGGCAATTCGCTGTTAAGTAAGGAAATTATAAATTTCTTGACACACTGATAAAGCTAATTTATGAAACAACCAAGATTTTTACAGTTGATATGTTTTAAATTGTATAAATTGCATTATTAAATCTCTATTAATAATGCAAGATTACTATTTATAATCATATCTTTTTACTATTTAAAGTTCACTATTTTAGAAGGAGAAACTTTTAATGAAACAGAGAAAAATAAACGCAGCTCTTTTAGTAATGGCATTTTGCGGAATGGTCATGGCTGCATCAGTTATTGAAACACCTTCAGTTCTGGCAGCATCAGCTTACAAGATAGGCGGAATTTTTGACTCAACAGGTCCAGCATCATTTCTGGGTGATCCTGAAAAGAAAACAATGGAGATGATGGTTGAGCAGATCAACGCTGCTGGCGGTATTGACGGACAGAAGGTTGAAGCTGTAATCTACGATTCTGAAGGCGATCCTGCAAAGGCAGTCAGTGCTGTCAACAAACTCCTTCATAAAGACAATGTTATTGCAATTATTGGACCAAGCACTACACCAACTACCCTTGCTATTGTCAATTTTATTGAAAAAGCACGAGTTCCGCTTATCAGTTGTGCTGCTGGCGTTGAGATCACCTCACCTATAAAACCATGGGTATTTAAGACTGCCCAGAGCGATCTTCTTGCTGTTGCAGCAATTTACAAAACCATGCAGGCAAAAGGTATTAAAAAAATCGGTATCATCACAGTGGCAAATGCCTTTGGAGAGAGTGGAAAAAATCAGCTTGTTGGTCAGGCTAAAGATTTTGGAATTGAGGTTGTTATTAAGGAGAGTTTTGGACCAAATGACACAGATACCACTGCTCAGTTGACAAAAATTAAATCAGCTTTACCAGACGCTATTGTGTGCTGGGGAACAAATCCTGGACCCGCTGTTGTTGCCAAAAATGTCAAGCAGCTAAAGATAGATGTCCCTCTTTATCAGAGTCATGGAGTTGCCTCTCCAAAATTTATTGAACTCGCTGGAGACGCATCAGAAGGTATTATTCTGCCAACTGGTAAAATTCTTGTTACCAAACTTCTTGCAGAAACTGACCCTCAAAAAAAGATACTTGAGAAGTATGAGGCAGATTACAAAACAAAATTTAACTCCAATGTATCTGGTTTTGGCGGATACGCTTATGATGCTATGCTTATGCTTGACAATGCAGTCAAAGGAAGCGGCGGAGATAAAGAGAAAATAAGAGCGGCTTTAGAATCGACTAAAAAATATGTTGGAGTTACAGGAGAGTTCAACTTTTCCGCCACAGACCATAATGGTTTATCTCCAGATGCTTTTGTTATGGTTGAGATCAAGGGCGGAACATGGAAGCTGTTAGACAAATAGCGATTGCAACTTATTTAAATCATATTCCAAAGATTTGACAACTTTTTACAAGCTGTCAAATCTTTTTTTTCAAATGCTTATTAAGTTCAAAGTAAGGTTTTAATCATGCAGGAGATAATTCAATATCTTTTTTCAGGTGTCACAACAGGCTCCATCTACGCTGTTATTGCAGTAGGTCTTTCGATGCTCTACAGCTCAACTGAACTTATTAACTTCTCTCATGGTGAATTTGTGATGCTCGGAGCCATGGGTATTGTTACGTTATGGGTTCATTTATCCCTGCCTCTTCCATTGGCATTTATCCTGACTGTGGCTGGTGTATCAGTTATAGGTATGCTATTTGAGCGATTTGCCATAAGAACTGCAAAAAAGCATCAGCCAATAACACTTGTGATTATTACAGTTGGTGCATCTATTTTGTTTCGCGGCTTGGCAATGATACTTTGGGGAAAAGATCCGTTCAGCGTTCCTTCATTCTCCAAGCACGAATCAATTGAGATTGCAGGGGCAGCTTTAGTGCCTCAAAGTCTCTTTATTGTAGTTGCAGCTTTTATTCTTGCTGGTGCTATCCATCTTTTTTTCAAACAGACACTTACAGGAAAGGCAATGGTTGCATGTGCTGTAAATAAAAAGGCTGCATGGCTTTCGGGTATCCCGTCAGAACGGATTGGAGTGCTTGCATTTATAATCAGCACTGGCACTGGTGCTGCTGCTGGGATTTTTATAGCCCCAATAACGATGAGCAGTTACGATATGGGCACAATGCTTGGACTTAAAGGCTTTTGTGCTGCCATGATAGGTGGACTTGGAAGTCTTTGGGGAGCTTTTGCAGGAGGTATTTTGCTTGGCGTACTTGAATCGCTTGGTGCTGGTCTTATCTCCTCTGGACTGAAAGATGCCATTGCATTTATTCTCCTTCTTTTAATTTTATATATCTGCCCCGCTGGTCTTTTCTCCGCAAAGGTTGCAAAACGCTTCTGATTTTTTACCTAACAATATTTACCTAACAATGCTGTATTGTTAAATTGGCGTATAATAAACTATAAATTTTATGAAACATAACAGGCTCTAACTGTGGCTGAACAAAAACGAATATTTATTGAACACTCCATTTTTATGCTCGTAGTAATTTTATGCGGTATTTTTATAGAAAATACCTATTACCTTCAAATTATGACCTTTATCGGCATAAACACACTTCTTGCTTTGGGGCTTAATATGCTTATGGGATACGCAGGACAGGTATCTCTTGGACATGCCGCATTTTATGGTATCGGTGCATATACCACAGCAATTCTATCTACAACATTTGGAATCTCTCCATGGATTGCTCTATTGTGTGCTGTAGGAGGGGCTGTTTTTATTGCATTTGTTGTAGGGCTTCCGACTCTTAAACTTTCAGGTTACTATCTTGGCATGGGGACTCTTGGATTTGGCATGATTGTCAACATTGTCTTCCGTGAATGGAGTTCTGTAACAGGTGGCTCGTCAGGATTTGTTGGAATTCCCATGCTTGAAGCTGGTTCAATTCTGTTTGAATCTGGCAGCAGCTACTTCTTTTTAGTGTGGGCAGTGGTGTTTATCGCAATTATAATCTGCCGCAGAATTCTCTCCTCACGCATGGGTCGTGCCCTTCGTTCTATCCACGATGGCGAAAATGCATCAATGGCAGTTGGGGTGAACACCCATTTTTTGAAATTACAGATTTTTATGTTCAGTGCAGCACTTGGTGCAATTGCAGGATTTTTATATGCTCATTTTGTTATGTTTATCAGTCCTGAATCCTTTGGATTCATGGTCTCTGTTAAAATGGTCACAATGGTGGTTATCGGTGGTATGGCAAGTGTATGGGGTGCAATTTTAGGGGCATCTCTTCTAACCCTGCTGCCTGAAGTGCTGCACAGCTTTCAGGAGTATGAGATGATTATTTTTGGGCTGATTTTAATGGTTGTGATGATTTTTATGCCGCAAGGGTTGACAAGAGGTTTGCTTGATATTTATGAACATTCCCGTAAAAAAACGGGTAAAATTGAACAACTCAATCTTAATTTTAAGGATTAACAAGAAAATGAAATTTTTCCTTTGTGTAATGGGGATGGTTATGATTGTAGAAGGTTTGCCCTATTTTGCCTTTCCTGAAAAGATGAAAGATATAATTTCTGCAGTAACCCAGCTTCCAGACAATTCTCTTCGCCGTTTTGGGGCGGTACTTATGCTACTTGGACTTGGGGTGGTCTATTTTGGAAAGAGCCTATTATAAAATTCAGCGTATGATAAAATTAATAGCAGCAGACAGAATTAATTATGGAAGATAAAAAAAGAAGATACTCAGATTACAACTCATACTTAAAATCACTCTATGGAGAGCGGGTTCAAAAAATTATTGTTGATGCTGGTCTTAACTGCCCTAACAGAGATGGAACTATTTCAAGAGGAGGCTGTATTTACTGTAACGGCAAGGGTTCGGGTTCAGGACTTTGGAGTAAGGGAGTCTCAATAACAGAACAGATTGAACTTGGTCGTAATGCCATGACTCGGCGGTACAGTGCAAAAAAATTTTTGATCTATTTTCAATCTTACACTAACACATACACCTCTTGTGAGCGTATGAAAGAAATGTATGATGAAGCACTTAGGGCAGATGGTGTAGTAGGAATGGCAATCGGGACCAGACCAGATTGTATTGATCAAGATAAGATAGACCTAATTGATTCATACGCTGACAAATATCTTGTGTGGCTGGAATATGGTCTTCAATCAAGCCATGACAGAACTCTTGAGCTGATAAACCGAGGGCATGATTTTGCATGCTTTGTTAAGTCAGTGCAGATGGCAAAAGAGAAACGGCAGATTTCAGATAGTCATGGATACGCAAATTCAGGAGATCATAAAAGTAATGGGATTAATGTGTGTGCACATGTTATTTTAGGTCTTCCAGGAGAGACAAGAGAGATGATGATTGAAACGGCTCAAAGAATAGGTGAGCTTGGTATTCACGGGGTTAAAATTCATCTGCTTTATGTGGTAAAAGGGACTTTTTTAGAAAAGATGTTTAAAAACGGCAGTTACGCATGTATGACTCAAAACGATTATGTTGAGACTGTCTGCGATTTTATTGAGCATCTTCCTGCAAATATTGTTATTCAAAGAATTACAGGAGATCCCCACCCTGACGAACTTGCTGCACCAGAGTGGGCACTTGATAAACATAAAACTTTTAACATGATACAAAAGACATTTGAAAAAAGAGATTCATGGCAGGGAAAGCTGTATGTAAAAAAGTTTTAGCTATAAATTGCAGCTAAAATTTGATATTTTTTTATCAGATATTCCTGCTTGTATAAAGTCGTTCAGCATCTTCAAGCGAGGAGGCATATCCTTTAAAACCCTCCATATCTTCGCACGACATTATAACATCAGATGCAAAAAATCCCTCAACCATGCTTTTATCTCCGTGCTGCATAAGTGCCAAAAAAAGAACGGGCACAATACTTACTCCAGTAGTTCCTGTTTGAACAGCATATTTTAATGGCTTTTCAGTTATATAAGCTGCAAAAAGCGTCTGTTGAACAGGCATTATCTGTATAATTTCAGGATTATGGCTGTGACTATGTTCATGTTCACTACAATTATTGCACATAATAGATATCAATCCTTTTTTGTTTGGGTTGTTTGTTTTTTTCTTTAGTTCAATTTTAATTCTAATCGGATATTCATGTCATTTCAATATTAAACTTAAGGCTCTTATTGTATTTCGATGTTTTCATAGGGAGTGATACTATTCCCCCTCTCCTTATGGGGTGGGCAGATTAGTGCGTAACATAACTTATAAGATCACAATTTGGAGGAAAATAATATGGAAAAAATAGCCAAACATATCGAAGCATGGCTCAAAGATTACTGTATAAAATCAAGATTAAACGGATTTGCAGTCGGGATATCTGGCGGAATTGACTCTGCTGTAACATCAACTCTTTGTGCAAGAACAGGTCTTCAAGTTCTTGCCTTGAACATGCCAATCTACCAATCTCCTCATCAATTTAACCTGTCAGAGAGCCACATCAGGTGGCTTGAAAGCTCTTTTGCTAACGTACAAGGGGTAATGGTTGATTTAACTCCATCTTTTCAGACATTTGAAAAGAGTCTCCCGCAAGAGATCCAAGACGGCTTGACTATGGCAAACGCACGCTCTCGTTTTAGAATGGTAACTCTCTATGCGTTTGCGGGTCACCATAAACTTTTAGTAGTCGGAACAGGCAACAAGGTTGAAGATTTTGGAGTAGGATTTTATACAAAATATGGGGACGGAGGGGTTGATATCTCACCTATTGCAGATCTGTTCAAAACAGAAATTTTTGCTCTTGGCAAATATCTTGGAGTGAGTGACGACATCATCAAAGCTCCTCCCACTGATGGATTGTGGGAGGATAACAGAACAGATGAGTCTCAAATCGGGGCGAGCTATCCAGAACTTGAATGGGCAATGAGATATGAGCAAAATAAAAATTATATGATAGATTGCTCTAAATATGGTAAAGGAGACAGTTTCAGGGTTGAATGCGATGATAAAGATGAAAATATTTTATCATCAAGACAGAAAGAGGTGCTCTCCATTTACAGAAAATTTAACCGAATGAATCGTCATAAAATGGAGCCTATTCCTATCTGCCTCATACCTGATGAGTTCAGATAAAGTTGAAAAATCTAAACCCATTAAAATCATTACAACCGCTTTAAAACGATCTCAAAGCTCATAAGGCGTAAGGCTTTCATATCCTTTTGCAGTAACCAATATGGTCTGCTCAAACTGTGCGGACAGATACCCGTCATCAGTTACAGCAGTCCACTTATCTTCAAGAATATGGAGCTTTCTGGTGCCAAGGTTAATCATCGGCTCAATTGTGAACACCATGCCCGGAACCAGCATTAACCCTTTTCCTCTTTTTCCAAAATGGAGAATCTGAGGCTGTTCGTGGAATTGCAAACCAACTCCATGCCCCACAAACTCTCTTACAACAGAACAGCCTTGACTCTCTGCATAATTCTGTATTGCCCAGCCGATATCACCAAGTCGTGCACCTGGCTGCACAACCTCAATTGCCCGCTTAAGAGACTCTCTTGCAACTGAGACAATTTTTTCACCATCAGGGGTAGGTTTTCCCACAAAAAATGTTTTGTTGGCATCAGCATAATACCCATCTAAAATCGGGGTGATATCAATATTGACAATATCGCCATCTTTTAAAGTTCGTTCACTTGGGATACCGTGACAGATAACCTCATTGACTGAAACGCAGACGCTTTTAGGAAATCCGCGGTAATTTAAGGGTGCAGGGACTGCCCCTGCTTTAATGGTCTCCTCATGGACAAATGTGTTGATATCATCGGTTTTAAGCCCTGGGCGGATCATATTTTCAACTTTGTCCATAATTTCAAGCAGCAGAACTCCAGCTTTTCGTATCCCTTCAATCTGATGTGGCTCTTTGAGAGTAATATCAAATTTCTTTTTGTACTGCTCCTTTAGTGTAGGTATTTTGGGCGGAACTTTAACCCCGAATTTTCTTGTTATTTTGTTAAGCAGGCTTGATGGTGAAATTGGTGACTGTGATGCTATTTCGATATTTGAATTTTTATTCATACAACAGAATTTATATTTCTTCCCGCTTCCGCATGGACACAAACTGTTTCTGCCGATCGTCTCTTTAGATTGCTGTTTCATTATATTTACTCTTTAATATTTTACTTATTGATATTACGCACAGTCCATCTCCACAGAGGAAGCGAAGATTAGTGCGTAAAATGAGTTATAATTCTAATTTTTTTGTAAGACTTCCCCACAACGAATGAGGATAAGCCTGCTCTATATAAATGTCAACTATCTGCCCTTGAGCTATATTATCAGCGTAAAAATGGACAATCTTGCCTGACTCTGTGCGTCCTGTCATTTGAGGCAGAACTTTAGAGGATGTATTATCTAAGTCAGATGATATTTTGACATCTTCGTGCTCCTGAGTATTCTCTTCGTGCCGTCTTTTTAAACTTTTGCCTTCAACTAAAACAGGCTGGACAGCTCCAACTAATGCCTGATTTCTCTTTTCAGTATAGTGCTCTTGAATGGCAAGCAGTTCGTTGAGTCTTGAGAGCTTTTCATCATCATCAATATGACCTGAAAATTTTGCTGCTGGTGCATTTGGGCGGTCAGAATAGGTAAATGCAAACAGACCGTCAAATTCAACTGTTCTTACAAGATCAAGAGTCTGTTCAAAATCTTCACGACTCTCTGATGGAAATCCAACAATCATGTCAGATGAGAGTCCAATATCAGGGCAGTGTCTTCTTAGTGTCTCGATTCTTTCAAGATATCTCTCTCTGGTATAACCCCTATTCATCTTTTTAAGAATGGTGTTTGAACCTGATTGTACTGGAAGATGGAGTTGATTGCACACTTTTTTGATATCTCTTATTGCAAAAATAAGCTCATCTGAAATATCTTTTGGGTGGGATGTGGCAAATCTGATACGCTCAATTCCATTGATATCATTAATCTTTGCAAGAAGTTCTGGAAAAGAGTGGTTTCCATAGGAATTAACATTCTGACCAAGCAGAGTAACCTCCTTAACTCCTGAATCTGCAAGAATGGCTATCTCTTGAACAATGCTCGCAGGTGTTCTGCTGCGTTCCCGTCCTCTGACATACGGTACAATACAGTATGTACAAAAATTATTACACCCCTGCATAATAGTTACAAATCTTAGCACCTTCTCTCGGTCAAGTGTTGCAACATTGGGCATTGATTCAAAGATATTGCTGCTCTCTTCTATGTCAGTAATGTGTGTTTTACTGCCATTATCTATCTGAGATAGAACACTCTTTATAAGATGGGGAAGCCTTTCAAATGCTTGAGTTCCCATAACAATATCAAGATGGGGAATACGTTTAAATACATTTGCCCCCTCTTGCTGTGCGACACAACCAGCCATGATCGATATAAGATTTGGATTCTTCCGTTTTTTGTTGGCAAGAGTTCCAAGGAAGCTGAACGCCTTTTCCTGTGCCTTTTCTCTTATGGAGCAGGTGTTGCAGACAACAATATCAGCTTTGTCTAAATCTTCGGTTTTTGCATATCCAATATTGTGAAGAATATCAGATATTTTTTCAGAATCATAGCTGTTCATCTGGCAGCCAATGGTATAAACGTAAGCAAAACCGCTACTATTTAAGCTTCTTTTATTATTTGATTCACTCGTGTGAGTTATTCTGTTTTTACTATTCATCTATTCACTATAATTTATCTAATTATTATAATATGTTTCTATTTATTACAATCTGTCTTTAATTTATAACTCATTAATATAAATATCCTTTTTCAGATCAGCAAGCACAGCCTCAACATCTTCCATACACCCGGGAGCAATGGCAAATCTGACAACTCCCTCTTTTGCATCAAGGGTAGTTATTACTGCAAGACCGTCATGGGCTTCAAAAATAAATTTCAAAAAACCGATTCTGCTCTTATCTACTCTAAAAAGTTTATGAATTGTTCTCATTACCGTTCCTGTAAAAATTTTTATATAAAAGTAGAGACGCACGGCTGTGCGTCTCTACTTTTTTTATGATTAATTGTACTTATGAACTTTTGCATGATTAATTTTACTTATGAATGCGTGAATATCATAAATCAAGAACTTCTCGAATCAAAATATCCAAATTTTTTGTGATTAACGGTTTTTCCACATATTTTTTAATACCAATCTGTAGAGCCTTCTCTTCAGATATTTTATCACTGTATCCTGTGCAGAGAATAATCGGAATATCAGGTCGGATTTTTAGAGCTTCGATTGCAAACTGATCTCCCTCCATACCCGGCATTGTCATGTCTGTGATAATAAGATTGAACTTATCAGGTTCTTGTTTAAAGGCTTTAAGGGCGGCAATTCCACTTATAAAGGGTAGCACCTCGTATCCTCTGCTCTCTAAAATTTCTTTGGTCACATCCAATATCATCTGTTCGTCATCAACAAGAATTATGGTCTCTGTACCAAATTGTGATGAGCATTGATTTGTTTCACTATTTTTTACATCTCTTTTCCGCTCAACCACAGGAAAATAGACCCGAAATACGCTCCCTTTTTCTGGCTCGCTCTCCACTTTTATGTAACCGTCATGCTCTTGGACAACAACATGTACAATCGAAAGTCCAAGTCCTGTTCCCTGTCCCTCTTTTTTTGTTGTAAAATAGGGGTCAAAAATTTTTCCTATAATCTCTTTATCTATTCCTGTTCCAGTATCTTTTACTTCAAGCTCTAAATACTTGCCTGATTTAATGTTGAGTTCTGGAATACAATCTTTTTGAGTACAGTCAATCTCCGTTAAGGTGATAGATAATATTCCTCCACTCTCACGCATGGCATGATAGGCATTTGTACATAAATTCATCAGCACTTGATGAATCTTGGTTGGATTGCCAAGTATTTTTGCATTGGATTTTATAGTGACATTTATATCAATAGTAGTTGGAATAATTGAACGAAGGAGTTTTAATGTCTCTTTAACATCTATGGAGAGCGTCATGGGATGTTTTTGGGGAGATGAAGCTCTGCTGAATGTCAATATCTGATTGATAAGCTCTGCTGCTTTCTGTCCGCTTTGTAAAATATTCTTAATATAGCTTAGTGCCTTCTCACTGTTTTGATCTTTAATACTTGTTTCTGCCAATCTGGAGTATCCGAAGATACCTGACAAGATATTGTTAAAATCGTGTGCAATTCCACCTGCAAGTGTTCCTATGGCTTCCATTTTCTGTGCCTGTATAAGTCGTGCTTTAACCTCTTCATTCTCTTTTGCAGATTTGGCAAGTTCTGTAATATCCCTGAACGCTGCAAGAAGGTAACTGCTGCCCGCTATATCTACAAACGAGGTAGTTATGTCACAGTAAATAGAGCAGTTATCAGATGTTCGCATCTCAACATGGCTGAGTGTTGCTTTGTAGCTGACTGAGTTAGACACAAGATTGTTCAGTATCAGGCTTTTATTGTTATGAGCAAACAGTTCCCATACTTTCAACCGCTCCATCTCTTCATAAGTGTAATGAAACATGCGGCAGGCTGTCTGGTTGAACAGGTAAAAACCTCCGTCATCAAGATTGACAAGAATAAGTGCATCGCTGGTGCTGTTAAAGATCAGGGAGAATTTTTTTTCATTCTCCTCAGCTCTCTCCTTTGCAAGACGAAGTTTTTTTATCTGATCCTGAAGTTGCGGGAAATAGCTCTTTCTGAGAGAACCTTTGCCAAGACCTACAATTTTACTTCTCAGCTCGCTTTGAGTTTCATATATACTGTTATCATTGCGATCAGAAGAGTCGCTCATAAATTTCCTCTACATCGTGTTGGGTTGGCATTACAGGATTTGTAAGTATACAAGGGTCAGCAAGTGCAAAACGGGCAAGCTGAGGTAAATCGTCTCTTTTAATGCCCATTTGGGAGAGTCTTGTATTTATTCCGACCCCTTTTCTCAAAGTACGCAGACGCTCTATAAGGCTCTGTTTGATAAAATCAAAATTATGAGACGATTCAACAGAATCAAGATTAATGTCAGAATTGTCAGCCATCCTAATACCCATTGCTCGTGCAATTTCAGCATATTTTTTTTCAGCATATTTGAAATTGTAATCTACAGCATGTTCAAGCAAAATTGCATTGCACTCTCCATGAGGCAGATCAAATCCTCCACCTAAACTGTGAGCCATAGCATGGACAATGCCAAGACTTGCGTTGGAAAATGCAATTCCTGCAAGAAGGCTTGCAAGCGTCATCTGGTAGCGATAGTGCATGTTGTCAGGCTCATTAAAGGCACCTTGAAGGTTTTCATTAATCAGCGATATGGCTTTAATAGCATTGATGTCAGTAATAGTTGAACTGGCATTAGATACAAATGCTTCAAACGCATGGACAAGAGCGTCAATTCCAGTCTCGACGGTCAGTTTGGGCGACATGGTTGTTGTGGTTAAAGGGTCAATTATAGCAAGATCAGGCACCATTGATTTGCTGATAATGGCAATCTTCACCTTTCGATTTGAATCCACAATAATTGCAAACTGTGATATATCTGCTGCTGTTCCAGCAGTTGTAGGAATGCAAATAAGAGGCGGTCCTGGAACTGGCACCATATCAACACCTTCAAAATCGAGTATGTTTGCCTCGTTAGAACTTACAACTCCTATACCTTTAGCACAATCCATAGGGCTTCCACCGCCAATTGCAACAATAAGATCACACGACTCTTTCAGGAAAAGAGCAGCACCAGCCATAACCTCATAATCTTTTGGATTTGGCGTAACATCCCTGAATATAACGCTCTTTACTCCATGCAGTTTTAGGGACTCCTCAACTTTAGCTACCCATCCAGCAGCTATGATCCCTGCGTCAGTTACAATAAGCACCTTATTTACTCCAAAATTACTCACATAATCTCCAACTGTTTCAAGAGCACCCACACCCATTAAAAACTCAGGAGCAACAAATTTTCTCAACTCTTTCATATTAATATCGCTATTCATGTAACCTCCTGTAGATACCTTCTTTTTATTAGGGAGTTGACTTGTTTCTTGCATGAGCTAATCTGATTCGGACTTATAGATTTAGCTGCCTATAACAGATTTGAGGGGAGCAAAGATTTTAAGCTGAAAAAATAAACATCTTCTGTTATTGTTGTAGTTTACAGACAAAACGATAATCAAGGAGAGTTTGTCAATAAATCAGTTGCCACGACATTGCCCCGTCAACATAGAACTATTTGCCTATATTTTTGTCAAGAAGAATACGAGATTCATATTTTTAATATTGATATACTTATGCAACGAATGGATAGACATATTTTCTCACGAATGAAATTGACAGTAACCATTTTAGCTTTTTTAATTTTGACGGCAAATGATGCAATGGCAGAGAATATAGTTTCAGAAGATCATAATGTAGTTAAAGACGGTATGTTTATAACAATTAACAGCAATCCAAATGCAGCAATAGTAAAGCCGTCAAATGCAACACTTAGGGAAGATTTTGCTGCAAAAGAGATTCAAAAGTATATCAAAAAAATTTCAGGTGCTGATGTGCCTATAAAGCCTGACTCTGAAATGTTATCAGACAACTTGATACTGATAGGCGGACCTGAGAGAAACTTGAAAACCGCTGCCCTGATTTCTCAAGAGCAGTTTGATCATTTAGTTCCAGGACCTGAAGGGATATTGATAAAGAGTTTTAGCAATACAACATTGGTGATTGCTGGAAGCAGTAAAAATTCTTTTGAATATGAAAGGGGCACTATCTACGCTGTTTATGAGTTTCTTGAAAAATATCTTGGATGCAGTTTTGCATCTTATGGAAAGCCTGATATGGGAATGGGAGAATATGTTCCAGCAATACAATCGATTAAAATAGGAGAAATCTCATATTCCAAAAGCAGAGCAGATAACTTATACCGCACGGCTATATTGCAGTATTACAACACCACTATTCCACCTGATCATGGTCTAAACATAGATTTTATCGACTGGGCAGCCAAGAACAGATACAACCGTATCCTGACAATGGAGAGCATTTACACAGCTTTTAAAAGTAATGGAATGTTTGCAGCGGCTCAAAAAAGAGGGATACTTTTTACAGTGGGACATCATGAATCTTCAAGGCTTTTCCTTCCTCCTGATGGAAACAGATTTTTTAAAGAGAGATATTACACAACACACCCTGAATATTACAGACTTCAAAAAGATGGAATAAGACTTCACAACACCACTGCATGGAGAGATTCATGGATTTTTTGCAGCAGAAACCAGAACGCAGTCAAGCAGTTTGCAGATAATGTAAAAGCGTGGTTGGCGTTAAATCCATATATTGATATTGTCTGTATATGGCCCAATGATCTATCAGCCTTACAATGCACGGACGAGCTATGCTCTTTTTACAGTAAAGTTGAAAATTATGCCTATTTTGTGAATGAAGTCGCTAAACAGGTAAAAGCAGTCTATCCTGATATTAAGATTGATATGCTTGCATATTCAAACTTATTCAACTGCCCTGAAGGTATTAGGCTTGATCCGTCAGTTATTATTGATGAATCAACGTGGAGCAATAAAGGGTTACGAAGAGTTGGAAAAAGCGATGGAACTTCGTTGATTGGAACTGCTTATGAAACTAATGCAAAGCAGTGGCATGATACAGGTGCCACTGTTGTCTTTTATGAGTATTTTATGGGAAATTTTGGTGCTAAACAGAAATATCTTCCAATGGCTGATGAGATGCAGGCGGTGTTCAGCTATTTTAAAAAGAGTGGTTATTATCAAGGGTCAGGTACTCAGATAGAAGTTTTTAATATCTGGAACTGCCTTTTTAATTTTTATACCCACGGCAGGACAAGTTATGATACAACCCTCAGTATGAACGATAATCTTGACAGGTTCTGTAAAATATTTGGAGCAGGTGCACCTTTTATAAAGTCCTACATTCAATATGTGGAGAGCGTAATTGACGGGCAGGTAAGATATGATGAGGCTGGCAACTATCTTGTCTTGAATTCGGACAAAACAAAAATATATGAACTGTTTGAAATGGCGTATAAAGCAGAATCAGAAGAGAGACTGCTGGATAATATCCGCTTAATGCGTATGGCATTTAGATATAGTGATTTATCGACAATCGGCGGAAATGATGCTGAGTTAAAATATATGTATGATAATTTTGACAGCTATGCACACAATCCAGGCTATGGGATATATATTGCTGTAACTAAGACAGAGGATTCTCCAAATATATCACCGCCGAGTAGCTCCATAGATTCATATCAGCCTGATAAATGGTATATTTGCAGCCGCCGCAGCTATAAACAATAAGGAGTAACACATAAGATGCAGGATATTAAGGAGCTTACAAGAGATGAGCTTGCTAAATGGTTTGAAGAGCACGATATGAAGAGCTTTCGTGCAGGACAAGTTTTTAAATGGATATACTTACGTCAAGCAGATACATTTGACGATATGACAGACCTTGCAAAAGATGCAAGAGCGTTGCTGAAAGAGCATTTTTACATACCAAGGCTTGAGATAGAATCAACTGAGTTTTCTGCTGATGGAACAGAAAAACTGCTTTTTAAACTTACAGACAACAACTATATTGAAGCTGTTCTTATCCCGCAAAAAGATCACTTTACTTTGTGCATCTCATCTCAGGTTGGATGTGCTCAAGGTTGCAGATTCTGTCTTACTGCAAAAGGGGGATTTATACGCGACCTTACATCTGCTGAAATAATATCTCAAGTTAGAGATGCAAAACAGCATCTTGAGCTTAGACATAAGATAGAAGAACAAAATTTAGATAAAATCAACGACAATCCGATTAAAATAGAGCCAAAACGGGGTGAACCAACTGGAAATGCAGGCAGTTTAGCCAATATTGTATTTATGGGAATGGGTGAGCCTCTTGCCAATTATGATGCTGTAGTCAAGTCTTTGCATACCATTACAGAAACCGATTTCGGGCTTAAATTCTCTCCCCGCCGCGTTACTGTCTCAACATGCGGGCTTGTGCCTGAAATAAACCGCCTCTGCATGGATACTGACGCAAATCTTGCAATATCTCTCAACGCCACAGAAGATGAGACAAGATCGATGCTTATGCCTATCAACAGAAAGTATCCAATAAAAGAGCTTTTAAATGCCTGTCGATCCTATAAGCTCAAATCACGAGACAAGATAACTTTTGAATATATTTTGATAAAAGGGATAAATGACAGTGACGCAGATGCAAAACGGCTTGTAAGTATGCTCGGTCCAATAAAATCTAAGGTGAACATAATTCCATTTAATCAACACGATAGAAGCGATTTCAAACGTCCATCGTCTGAAGATGTGAGCCGCTTTGTTCAGATACTTCTTGATAGGCAGGTTACGGCAATTGTACGAAAGAGCAAGGGGGACGATATTTCAGCAGCATGCGGGCAGTTGAGGGCAAAGTTGATATCTTAAATATTTATCTTATCTTTATGTTTGTTTTTACACGGAAGAAAATTATCATTCATAGGATTGATTACTTTAATTATATGGAGTGTATTATGAAAACATTGTTTGATCCAGTCAAGTTGGGAGACATCTCACTTCCCAACCGTATTATTATGGCTCCGTTGACCCGCTGCCGTGCAAGTGAAGGCAGAGTTGCCAATAGTTTAATGGCAGAATATTATGTTCAACGTGCAACTGCGGGTTTGATTATCAGTGAAGCCACATCTGTTACGCCTATGGGAGTAGGTTATCCAAATACACCGGGTATTTGGTCAGATAGGCAGGTTGAGGGTTGGAAACTGGTTACAGATGCCGTGCACAAAGCCGGAGGTCGGATTCTGCTCCAGTTATGGCATGTTGGAAGAATCTCTGACCCTTTTTACCTGAATGGTCAACTACCTGTAGCACCAAGTGCAATTGCAGCAAAAGGAGATGTAAGTCTGCTGCGCCCGAAAAAGAGCTATGAAGTGCCGCGTGCACTTGATAGCAGCGAGATTCCTGCCATAGTTGAAGCATATAGACAAGGGGCAGAAAATGCAAAAAAGGCTGGCTTTGACGGTGTGGAGGTGCATGGTGCCAATGGCTATCTGCTGGATCAATTCCTTCAAAGCACAACGAACAAGCGTACAGACGATTATGGAGGCACTATTGAAAATCGGGCAAGATTACTGTTGGAGGTAGCTGATGCAGCTATTTCTGTTTGGGGAGCAGGTCGTGTAGGAATGCATTTAGCACCAAGAGGAGATGCTCATGACATGGGCGATATTGATCCTGATGCAACTTTTGGTTATGTTGCAAAAGAGCTTGGAAGACGAAATATTGCCTTTATATTTACCCGTGAGCATTTTAATGAGCCAGCGTTAACGCCTGCACTAAAAAAGACGTTTGGCGGGATTCTTATTGCTAATGAACAGCTTACAAAAGAGATCGGAACTAAGCTCGTACAAGATGGGATAGCTGATGCGATTGCTTTTGGTAGAGATTTTATTGCCAACCCTGATTTAGTAGAACGTCTGCGTAAAGATGCACCCCTTAATGAGCTTGATCTCACAACACTATATGGTTCTGGACAAAAAGGTTATACTGACTATCCTGCATTTACCAGCGTCCCGCTTGACCCGTATATCTTACCAAAGATATAAACTTGATTTTTTATTAAGAATTCTTAATTCAATATATTCAGTACAAGCTGATTGAGCAACACCATAGCATAACTACCTGTTGCCCTATCAAGCTGCTCTTGCATTATAAAAAGTTTTTTTCAGTTTATTCGTCAGAATATATGTCATAATCTGGATAGTATTTTTTTGCACAATTTTTACAGATACTATGGCTGAATTGTGCTTCTGAATGGGATTGAATATACTCCTCCATTTGCTGCCAATAGCCCTTGTCATCTCTGATGCTTTTACAATGCATACATATCGGTAAAAACCCGCTTAATGTTTTTATCTCAGTAAGGGCATGTTCAAGATTTTCTTTTTCCTTTCTGAGCTGGCTTTCTGTATCCTTGATTCGCTGGTTTCTTCTTGCGTTTTCTATCGCAAGAGCACAAACTTCAATTATTGACATTGTAAGGTTAAGATAATGTTCCTTATATTCAGGAAAACTTATCTCATCAATTTCAAGTAATCCAAGCTTGTTATCTTTATAACTTAACGTTACCCTGAAGCCTTTATTAGATTCTGTCCATTCATATTTTTTGTCAAAATTTAAAAGACGGCTTTTAATTTTATCGTCCTCTTCTTCCATTGAAGGTATTAAAGAGTATAATTTTTCAGGCTGCTTATCCTTTTGTAAAGATATATAAAATGCTTTTGCTGGTGAAAAAAGAGTCTGAAATACATTAAGGATACTTTCAATTGACTGTTTCTCTGTCTCTGACTGTATAATCTGTGCCAAAAGGTCAAATGTCATAGCATATTCAGCAGTTTGTCTTTTCGCAATTTTAAGTTCAATATCAGGTGTTGTTATCTCTTTATTGTCAATTAACAAATTAATCCCCCTAAACCCAATTTGACATCCTGCAAAACCCATTGTCTATCCAGTAAACTCAAGGGAGCAATTCAAGTTTTGCAGGAACTCTATTATCCTAAAACTTATATTTTAACAAATTAACGGATAACTACCCCATTTATGAACAGCGTCAGATATTGCCATTAATACCTCATCAGGAACCTGAAATGGAATTTCACCATGATTATCAGACAAAATAAATCCACCTCCTGCACCTGCCTGCGAAATAACTCTCTTTACATTATCCTCTGTTTCCTTAGGTGTCCAACGTCTCATTTCTATTCCATTCAGATTACCCATAACTGTAAGTCTGTTTTTACAACTATTTTTTAACTCCTGAATGTTTTCTTCTACGCTGACTCCAACTATAGCCGTACCAGTATTAGCTATCTCTTCAATAATAGATAGACAGCGACCAGAAGCCATGTGTGTTGCGGTTGGTCCTTTAATTTTGGCTATGGTTCGTTTAGCAACTTCAAATCCTGTTTTAAGATACATCTCTTTAGTCGTAATTGTTGTTGAAGATAGAGGATCGAAATAGCATATTGCTGTAGTTCCAGCATCTAACTGTGCATTAGCCCAGTTTACACAAAATTCTTCATTTATTTTCATCAGATGGCTAAACAAATCAGGTCTCTCATACATTAGCTCAATATATTTATCAAATCCCATCTGCATAACAGGCAATGAAAATGGAGACATTACAACTCCAATAATCGGAACTTCATCTCCAACTTTTTCTTTAATCAGATGTGCTGATTTTAATACTTTATTTAGGCAGGCACTCTTTTTTATATCAGGAATTTTCAGACTACTAATATCTTGAAAAATTTTAATAAAAGGCTCACCTGAATTTGCAGGTCCATCATCATGATATATTACCTCACCGCCGAATGCCTCTATTTCAATCGGTGCATAGAAAAAATTATAAATAGAGTCATGGCGGTATTTGGCACGTAATCTTAACTGTCCTTCAGCTACGTTTTCGCCTTTGGAAAAATATTCTTTTATGGAGAGTCCCAACTCTTTAGCTCCGTGCATGGTCAGAAGCAGAAAAAAAGGAACTCGATCTGGCTCTTTATGCACTAATGTTGTTAAAACTCTTTGTAAAGATGTCATATTCTCTTTAATCATAAGCTGCCTCCCATAACACTTTTTATGACTAATACAGCCTCTGAAGCAGTGCTGCACATAGCATCAGCTCGAACCTCCTGCCACAGTTGCTTATCAAATCTAAAAGGTGCTCCGCCAACCACTATTTTTACATCAAGATTTAAAGAATCAAGTTTTTCTTTAAGAGGTTTCACCTTAAGTGCTGAATGAAGCATCAGAACAGATACGAGTATGATCTTTATCTTATCGTTGTTAATACGTTGAACCAATTCTTCAACTTCCATTATTCCGTAATCTAAAAGATCAAATCCGCTTGCTCTTAAAAGTGAATATACAATTGTTTTTCCAAGTTTGTGATGATCTGAAAGCACACATATTGCCATTTTAGGTTGATCTTTTCTGTCTGGATCGCCGGGAGGTAATACCTCGTCAATAAGCTCTTCACAAATACGCCCAGCCATGTAAACTTGAGACAAGGCAAATACACCACTCTTCCACCCCGCTCCTATACGCTCAAGAGCTGCAATAACTACATTTTCAATAAAACTGATTTTATCAATAGAGACAGCATCTTCCAACATCTCTCTTGCCGCTACTCTGTTTACAGATAAAAGTGCCTCCATAAAATTACTTATATTTTTTTCCATAAATTACTCTTTTAATTTATTTGGTTTAAGAACATCACGTATTTTTTTATCCATATCACTTATCGTAACAGGCTTCATTAAAAATCCTTTAATACCCATAGAAAGAGCCTGCTCTTCTGACATGATTGTGCTGAATCCCGTAAATAACAGTATTGGAATATCAGGACGTATTTTAATCAACTCAACTGCAAGTTTATCTCCTGACATAGACGGCATTGCCATATCTGTAATGACCATATCAAATTTATCGGGGCTGGAACGAAATGCTTCAAGAGCTTCAATACTGCTGCTGCGTGAAGTAACCTTATAGCCTAACCGTTCTAACATACCTTTTTGCAATGCAATCAGTACAATTTCATCATCTACAAGAAGTATCCGTTCATTACCTCCCTGCATGGGTATGTTTACTTGAAGGACATCATCTTTTTTCAGATAACTCTCAGCAACAGGCAGATAGATATTAAATTCTGTACCTTTGCCAATCTTACTATTTAAACGAATAAAACCACCGCAATTCGTTACAATTCCATGAACAGATGAAAGTCCAAGACCAGTTCCTTTACCCTGCTTTTTTGTTGTAAAAAATGGGTCAAAAATTTTATCTCTTATATCTTCTGGTATCCCTGTGCCTGTATCAGATACTGTCAAACAGGCATAAATCCCTTTCTGAATATTATTATCGATTACATCCTGTTCATTTAATTCGGGATTTAACTCCACCTCTTTGAGGGAGACGGTCATTGTCCCCCCTGTCTCTTCCATAGCATGATAAGCATTGGTTGCAAGGTTCATTACAATCTGATGAATCTGTGTCGGGTCAGCGTTTATTAATCCACACTCTTTCTTGATATCGTTTTTAATGTCAATGGTTGCAGGGATTGTAGAACGAATGAGTTTTAAAGCCTCTTTCACAATATGCTGCATCTTCATCAACCTCACTTCACTTTTTTCCTGACGGGCAAATGTAAGAATCTGCTTTACCATATCTTTGGCTCGCATAGAAGCAGCATAAATCTCATCAAGGCTGGAACGCAATGGACTATCTTTAGGAATATCTTCTGACAGCATCTCTGTATAACCCATAATCGGGACAAGAATATTATTGAAATCATGGGCAATACCACCTGCAAGTACACCGATAGCCTCCATTTTCTGGGATTGCTGGAGTTTATTTTCAATTGTCTTAATATCAGTAATATCACGAAGAACATGCAGGATTGAAACAGTATTGTCTGTATGACAAATTGGCGAGAAAGAAACACTGTAGTTTTTATTGTCATTTGGACTGACAACTTCAGTTTTTATTGAATCGCCATTCAGCACTTTTTTGCTTAAACACCATGGACACGGTTCATTAAATCCATAAAGTGACTTATGGCAACACTCTCCTACAGAATTATGACCAACTTTTTTTGTCATTGCAAAATTCATATATTCAATTATATGTTCTGATGAACATATAAATGCGGCATCATCCATAGATTCCATCATAGAACGATATTTTTCTTCACTTTCCCTGAGGGATAATTCAGTCTTTTTATGTTCGGTTATATCCCTGAACTCAACTACTCTGACAGTTTTTCCTTTATAAGGAATATTCCGAGCTTCCAAACGCATTGGATATTTTTCCCCGTTTTTACGTAAACCAACAGCTTCATAGGGCTTTTCGTAACCAGCAAGAATATTGTTCATAACTATGGCACGGGTCTTTTCAGATATGAGTAGTAAACCGTTCATACCTATAAGTTCATCAATGGAATAACCAGTCATGTCCGATAAACCTTGATTACATTCAAGAATCACTCCCTTATCATGAATTGCAATACCGCCAAAAGAGGCATTATGAAGGGCTTTAAAACGTTCTTCACTCTCCCGAAGGGCATCCTCACCTCTCTTGATCTCAACAAATTTCCAGACAGAATCCATAAGCAGGGTAAGTTGCAGCACATCAATTTCATTATAATCACGTTCTTTGTTAGCAATACCTAATACAGCCACTATCTTCTCATTATTAAACACTGGGATAGTCATGAATTTATTTATATTGACATGACCTTCTGGATACCCCTTTTTAGAAGGATGATAGGCATTGTAGTCATTTACAATTATAGCTTTCCGTTGCCGAACAGCCTCACCCCAGATACCAGTCTTCTCAAGTTCATACACGGTTGGTGGTTGAACAATTCTACACTCGTCCATTACAGCATGAGACCAGGTGTTAAGAGTAAATTGCTTCGACTCTTCATTATAAAAAAGGATATAGCCGATTTTGCTGCCAGTGAGCTTAAGCGCTTCATTTAGTGCATTTTCAAGGAACTCTTCTGATGTATTTGCACGATACTGCATAATGTTGAGCATAGTTTTAAGACGTATCTCATTTAGTAATCTTTTTTCTTCTGCATGTTTTCGCTCAGTTATATCAACCTCTGAGCCTGCCATACGTAAAACTTCACCTGCTTCATTAAACAAAGAGATACCGCGATCAGAAATCCATTTATATGAACCATTTTTACACCTGACTCTGTATTCTTCTTCAAATATAGGAGTTTTTTCTTTAAAATGATTATTTAAAGCTGCCATTACACGAGATATGTCATCAGGATGAATATTCTTTTTCCATTCATACTCGCTATTGCTTACCTCATTTTCTGCATAACCCCGCATAGACTTCCATTGTGGTGAAAAAAAGACTCTTTTGTTTTTAACATCCCAATCCCAAATTGCTGCAGAAGTTCCTGCCATAACAAGTTCGTAACGTTCAGTGCGTTCACGCAGTGCAGCTTCGGCATCCAGTCGTTCCATCTCGGCGGCAGCTCTCACTGCCACCATTTCCATCATAGTTTCTGCAAGCCATCTATCTTTCAACGGTTTTCTTCCAATAACTGCAATCAAACCAATTGGTTTGATGTTATGGTTGAAAAGTGTAACTCCTATATAACTCTCTGCACACATTTCTTGAAGAACAAGGTCTTTAGGAAATAATTGACTTACTTTTGATGGAAAGCAGCAGATGGTCTTACCAACAGCTTCACCGCATGGTGTATCTTTCAGGGTATATGTTATGTTGTCATCAAAATGGTCATCTGACCAGAGTGCAACTGTCCGAGCTGTTAGTCCGTCTCCCTCAAGGATATCGATACAGACAAAATCCATCTCAAGGCTTTGGGCTAAATATCTTGATATAACTTTAAAAAAAGGCTCATCTCCATTCCCGCCGGCAGTTTGTGCAAGAAAAGCATGAGTTTCTTCTATTCTCTTACGGTCTGTTATATCAATTGCAACGCCTTGATAGCGTATCACTTTGCCATATTCATCATGTTCTGGTTCTCCACGCGACATGATCCATTTTTGCTTACCATCTTCATGATTTACACGCCACTCAACATTTAACTTTTCTCCTGAACATGCGGCAGCTTGAACTATTGACGATGCAATCTCTCTATCATTAGGGTTAATAGATTGCAGCCATAAGTCATAAGAAGGTTTATTACCTTTATATGATTTCAGACCATAAATATCCCATATTTCATCTGACCATATATTTTCATTTGTTCTTAAATCCCACTCCCAACAACCAGCTTTTGCGGATTTGAGAGCAAGTTTTAAACGGTCATTACTCTCTTTTAACGCAACTGTGGTATGATTTATTTCTGTTATGTCATGGATTATTGAAAATAGACAATCTTTACCTTTAAAATGGGCGGGAGAAGAATAAACTTCTACAGAAACATTCTCTCCGCCAGATAGTTTATGTATAAAGTTAAAATAATTTCTCTCTTCGGCAAAAGCCTTCTTCATCTCTAAGTCAATTTCTTCCTTCGTCAATTGATTAATGTCACAAATTCTTAGTTTTTCAAATTCTTCAACTGAATAGCCATAAAACATTCGAGCTGCTTTATTTGCTCTCACAATACCACCACTGTTAACATCAATAAGCAACATTACTGCATGATGATTTTCAAACATTAAGTGGCATAGTTTATCACTCTGTTTTAACGCCTCTTTGGTATGCTTAAGCTCGTATTTAACTTGCTCCAGCTCTTCGTGTTTTTGTTCTAATTCTTTAAAGGTGTATTTTCTATCCATAAAGAGATCCATTTTAAACCTTATAAAATACAGCGTCCGAAGGACTCTGTTGTGCGGAGCGATACCCCGCCACAAGCGGCGGGGTAGTTCATTAGAAAAAAATCAACTCAGGATTCATATTTTTATATGTAAACGTATAACTATTTGTATGATCAGTATTTTAGAGATGCAATATCTAATTCCCAGTAACCTTCTGTTTTAAAAAGCAACGAAAACGACAGCTTTATATCTTGGAATACAGCACATGAGATATTCAAATTAAGGTCTTGCCCAACCTTAATACAGTCAGAATTATTCCCATCAGCAATATCATAGGTTACAGAATTCATGTCTAAACTCCATCGATATTTCAGAGGATCAATGGAGTTTAGGGTTAGTCCAAGTTTCATGGCACCCCCCATATAATCTATGCATGGGATTCGAAAACTTAGATCTTGATTTAATGTTAAACATCCACAGTCTTCGCATGTTCCAGTATCCTTCGAAGCTGGATCTAAAATCAAAGCTGTCCAACCATCTGCAATTTTACTCCATGCACCCTCCGGGGCACAAACTGCAATGTCGGCAGATTTGTTTCCATCAAAATCTCCAACAGCCATAGAATTACCCATCCACCCACCTGATAAACTATCTACAGGTTCTGGAGCCAAAATCATTAAATCTGCTTCTTTGTCAATTTCAATTTTTTTAGCTAAGGTATTTTTTCCATAAATGACGTGAATCCATCCATTTGGTGAACTTTTAAAAAATGCTGATGGAGTACTGATGATTATATCTCCAATTCCATCTCCATTAATATCTTTAGCTACAATAGCGGTACCGGTATAAAATAGATCAATAACCTCATCGCTTAGTCTTAGGGTTACATCTGAATCCTCGTATAGATCCATTGTTGTAGATAGATTACTACTTCCATAGACTATTTGAACTTTTCCATATCCTGTTACGCCTGAAACTCCAAGTCCAGATTGTGGTGCACCAATTAATATATCAGCGTATTTATCACCATTTACATCACCGACTGCCATGGATCCACCAACTTGATCTTTCTTAAATTCTCCTTGTATTGACAAATTTACATCAGTTGGAATCTCCATTGCAGCGTTAAACGTTTTTTTACCATATATTACATAAACAATACCAGCTAAATCAAGTCCTAAATCGACGATATTATGTTCTGGAACACCTAATGCCACGTCAATTATACCATCTCCATTGATATCTCCCGTAGCCATACTCATGACTTTAATCATTGAACCAGTTTTAGATTTCAATACTACATCAGGAACGATTTCGCCTGTCCAATCAGTTTTACCTAAAAAGATGTAACCGGTACCACCATAGTCATCCCACTCTATAATGTCATATTTTCCATCACCGTTAATATCACCAGAACATACTGAACTAACACGCATCTTTAATGCACTCGGAAGTGGTAATGTAACATCAGCCCCACTACTTAAAGTAATTGCTCCAGAAAGCCCTGTTTTACCAAATAAAATATAATGTTTAGTATTCTCGTAAAAACTGTTGCGACGTTGGGCAATAATTAATAAATCATCCACGCCATCACCATTATAATCTCCTGATGATAATTTTCTCCCAGCATGTTCATTTTCTAAACCACCAAAAAGGACAAGATCGGCTTGGCTTACACCATCTTTGATTTTTTCCATACCCGTCAATGTTGCCAAACTTGATTTTCCAAAAAAAACGAAAACAGCTCCAACATCCTTAATACCTCTTTTAGAATCTTCCTGTGGTGCTCCAAATGCAACATCATCTATTCCATCTGCATTAAAGTCACCTACGGTTACATCAGTTCCCATGTAAGCATAATCAGTAGAACCATGTCCAAGAAAATTTACAACTTCTAATTTTTCTGTGAGTTGTAGTGTGTTTGCGTCCAATAGGGGTATTCCAAATATTAGACAAGACATACCAATTACGATAGCGATTTTTCCCATTTTTTTCTTCATAAAAAACCTCCTCAAAAGTATAACTTATTTAAAATTAGTGATCGGCCTATCCGACTACTATCCATCTTTGTGTTGATACAGTGGAACACGTTTTTACTTGTGGAGATTGAGACAATTTTTTTCATTGTCGAATTGAATTGTCATCAGACAGGGGAAGAAAAACCATAAAAGTGCTTCCATGATCTTTTTCACTTACAACTCCAACCATACCACCCCATGACTTTACTATTCCCAATACAATTGGCAGCCCCAAGCCCCGCCCTGCAAATTTGGTTGTAAAAAACGGGTCAAATAGTTTGCAAACATTTTCTGCACTGATTCCACATCCTGTGTCTGTAACTTCTAAACAGGCATATATATCTGACGAGAATCTATAATCATCAGGAACAATATAAAATTTTGAAATATCAATATTTGATGCTGATATAGCTTTTACAGAGAGCTTAATTGTACCTTTACCATTACCAATACTTTCTGAGGCATTATTAATCAGATGAGTTAGAACCTGTCTTATCTGAGCTGTATTGGCACGAACAGTTATTTGAGCATCTGTGATGTCTGTTGCTATGGTGATATTGTTGTGCAATGATGATTGAAAATGTGTCAAGCTGCTGCGGCAAAATTCTGAAATATCAATCAATTCTGGTTTAACAATACTCTGTCCAAGATATGTGAGCATAGAGACACTGACATTAGAACATAAACGAGCTGCTTTCATTGCTTCAATAATATTACCGATTACAAATGAGTCTTCAGGCAAATCTTCTAAAGCAAGTTCTAAATTCCCGCTTACAGCACAAAGATAGTTATTAAACAGATGGGCGATTCCTCCAGCCATTTGACCAAGGCTTTGAGCTTTTTGAAGTCTAAGATTGACTGCTTCAAGCTCTTTCTGTTTTATCTCAGCCTGTTTTTTTTCAGTAATATCTAAAAACACACCAACAGACCCCCTTATCCGCCCTTTAGCATCAAATAGAGGAACGGCATTGCCTAACACAAATACCTGTCTCCCGTTAGGAAGCAGATATGAAAATTCCTGATCCCTCACTTCTTGACCAAGTGCAATTGACTGCTGCATCGGCAGCTCTTTTGCTTGGTATTTTGTGCCGTCTGGCTTTAAATGTGTAATACTAAAAGATATCTTTTTTTCTTCAAACGATGTTTGAGAGACATTCATTTCTGGCATTATATGAAAAAACTCATTTACATAACGATTCCCTTTAATGAATCGGCACTCAGGGTCAGTTCCTATCCAGACAAAGGCTGGTATAGCATCTAATACTGTCTCAAGCTCTTCTGTTCTTTGGCGAAGTATCTCTTCTGACTTTTTACGCTCTGTAATATCATGATAAATACTCATAACAGCAGGTTCATTATTCCAATTTATACAACGTGCACTAACAACTATAGGTATTTCTAAACCATCTTTACGCTGAAGTTTGGTTTCAAATTTAATATGACCGTTTTCAATCAAATGGTCTATCAGTTCAGATTCTCGTTGAGCTTCATCAGAGGTTTTTACTTGAGAAACTTTCATGGATATCAACTCTGAGTTATCGTAACCAAGCAGTTGACAACTCATTGGATTAACTGCTAAAATTTGACTTTTTGTATCGTGTATTAATATTCCGTCATTTGCATTCTCAAAAAGCAGTCTATATTTTTCTTCGCTCTCCTTTAATTTTGCCGTACGTTCTTCTATCAATTTCTCTAACTCTTTTTGGTGTTTTTCTAACTCCTCTTCTATCCGTTTACGCTCCTTTATTTCTGCCATTAATTCTTTAGTTTGAGCCTCTATTTTTTGTTGAAGCTGACGCATTTTAAGGTGGGTTCTAATTCTGGCAAGCACTTCAGAAGATTGAAAAGGTTTAGTTATGTAGTCAATTCCACCTTCTTCCAAGGCTTTTACTTTCAAATCAGTTTCATTCATGGCACTGATGAATATAATAGGAATATCTTGTGTTGCAGGATTTAACTTAAGCTGACGGCAAACGTTGATGCCGCTCATATCGGGCAGATTAATATCCAGCAAGATCAGATCAGGCAGCTTAGAGGAGATGCTTCTCAATGCTAACTCCCCGTCGTTAGCTGGTCTTACCTTATAATTTGCATTCTTAAGGATTTCCGACATTAATTTAAGGTCTGATATATTATCTTCAACTACAAGAATCTCACCTTGTGAATAAGTATGATCTTCGGCAATATTCATTTGACACCTTCCTTAATCAGCTTATCTAAAATTACAAGAATTTTCTTATACTCTAAGCCTTCAATCATACGGCGTAATAATGCACCCACAACAGTGTCATGCTCACCAATTCTCATTGCTGTTTCAAGGCAAACTTTTTCATCTAACCTTACAGCAGCCTCTTGCAACTTGACGATCAGACTATATGGAATTTTTCTCAACCTCTCTTGGTCTAACTCTTCATTTTCAATGGCAGGGTTTTGTCTATCTTTATCGGCATATAAGAAATTTATTCCAAGATGTTTTTTTAAAGCAGTATAAATCTCCGAATCTCTGTATGGCTTGCGGATAAAATCATCACAGCCTGCTTTTAGAATCTCTATGCGTTCTTCTTCCAGTGCATGAGCTGTAAGGGCAATAATTTTAGTGTTAATCCCAATTTCACTTTTAATACAACGGGTTGCTTCTAACCCATTCATCACTGGCATTCGGATATCCATCCAGATCAGGTGAGGCTGCCAGATTTTACACTGTTCTACAGCCTCAAGTCCGTTTACTGCATATCGAAGTTCAAAACCTAACGGCTCAAGAATTCCGCGAAGTAATAGAAGATTCTCACGATTGTCCTCAGCGATAAGGATACCATAGTGTTTATCCGCTTCTACAACTCCAGTTATACGTTCATTCAATATATTCGTAGAGGTTAATTTAGAGTTTTCAGGGATATTTACAGGTATCTCAAAATAGAATATAGAACCTTTGCCATATTCACTCTCAAGTCCTATCTCACCTTCCATTAATTCGACAAACTGCTTGCAGATAGCCAGCCCAAGACCAGTACCTGCTTCTTTAGCTGGTTGATTATTGCTTTGCTCAAAAGGGGAGAAAATACGATCTTTATCCTTATTATGAATGCCAATGCCTGAATCATGAACTTCAAAACGTAATTGAGATAACTGAGGAGATAGCTGCTTTACCACTTTAACCTTAAGTATTACACCGCCTTGTTGAGTGTATTTAAAAGCATTTGCAAGCAGATTGGTCAATATTTGACGCAGTTTCCCAGCATCAATATTAATCTCTTCAGGCAGATCAGGTGATAGTTCTACTCTAAAATACAACCCTTTTTCTGTGCCCTTTAAAGAGATAAAAGATTCAATTTCATACAAAAGCTGCTTTAGATTGACATCAGAGTTTTCTTTTACAATATGACCAGCCTCAATTTTAGAAATATCCAACACATTATTGATAAGTTCCAATAGATGTTCAGCACTTTTACAGATGATACTTAATTTGTCTAACTGTTCTGGAGTAGTATCTTCAGCCTTTCTAAGAAGGTTTGTGAATCCTAAGATTGCATTTAACGGAGTTCTAAGTTCATGGCTCATGTTGGCAAGAAAAGCACTTTTCGCACGATTAGCAGCTTCAGCCTCCTCTTTTGCCTTGGTTGCCCTATTTTTTGCACGGTGCATGGCTTCACTCATCAATGAGATTAATATGCCGTTTACAGAGAAAACAGCCATGCCCAGCCAATCGCCAGGATCATCTATGAATGGTTGATCAACTGGCGACCAAAATATAACAACTAAAGCAGATAAAGCAGTCGAAGTTATTCCAGAATAGAAACCACCGTAAAGAGCAGAAGCCATTACAGCAGGATAAAACGTTACCCATGGGATACGCAGTTCTAATCCCCCAAGAGGCCACACGCGTAAAGCAGAGGCTCCAATAACAACTGAGATAGCAAACAGATACTGTAAAATAATTCTATTGTTATTTTTTAAAGAAGTATCATTAAACATTTATAGCACCTGTTCAAGGTCATAAATTGAGTTTTACCTAAACTGTAGAGACCCACGGAGGTGCGTCTCTACTTAGATATAAACACTCAAGAATATCTTAAATTCAGTGATGTCCGGTTAGGTTCTTGCATATGATTTTTTAATGCTCTTTGAAATTTTTTTCATCAGGTGTTGTATGATGGTCTCCATACAATTCGTTGAGAATGGTTGTTCTGAGATTTCTAACTCT
>JADFZJ010000028.1 GCA_015232555.1 Desulfamplus sp.
GGACAGATTGATATACCTCACAAAAAACCACGTAAAAGCAAGAACAATCCAGAGCCTATACTCACAGATGAACAAAAATCTGACAATCATGCTTTGAGCAGTCTGAGGATTTTAGTTGAAAATGCTATTTCAGGCATCAAAAGATTCAATATTTTAGTACATGCTTTCCGTAATCATAAAGATAACATGGAGGATGATTCTATAGTATTGGCTGCTGGTCTATGGAACTTTTTATTATTCTTAAACTATTTAGGAACAACTCTATAGCTGATGATTTAGATTATGATCTGATTCAGACAGCGTATTTTGCCTTAGCTCGTGCGGGTGAGATAAGACACTTATTGATTAGTGATTGCGATTTTGAGAATAACATTATAACTCTATGGACAAGTAAAAGGAGAGGCGGGGCTTTAGAATCAGATAAAATTGAAATGACTGATACTCTAAACGGTATATTAAAAAAACGTGCTGCCACTGCTGCAAAATATGTCTTTGAGAAAGATGGTCAACCAATATCTAAAAGATACATGGATAAAGTTCTGCCCCGCTTATGTGAAAAAGCTGGAGTCAACGTCTTTACCTTCCATTCAATCCGCCATCATGTTGCTGCCATACTTGCTACCAAATTACCATTGATAGAAGTGCAAAAAATATTGAGGCATAAGAGAGCCACTACAACTGACACCTATTTGAGAAGTCTTGTAAATGTTACAACAAAGGGGATAAAAATACTTGATGACTTGTCAGTAGATTTGCCAGAGAATGTTGTGTCATTTGATAAGGCTGTGAATGGCAAAATGTGAAATGGTAGCAAGATTGGTAGCAGTGATAAAATAAAAAGGGGTTAATCAGATTTTGATTAACCCCTTAACTTATTGATATTGGCGGAGAAACAGAGATTCGAACTCTGGAATCAGTTTTACCCGATTACTCGCTTAGCAGGCGAGTGCCTTCAGCCTCTCGGCCATTTCTCCTTAGTGTTCTATTATAATTAAAAGAGCCATTGGTTATGATTTGGCGGAGGAGGTAGGATTTGAACCCACGAAGCTGTTACACTTAACGGTTTTCAAGACCGCCGCCTTCAGCCGCTCGGCCACTCCTCCGAATCAATTTGAAGGCTTATAGCACTTTAGATTATTATGGTCAATACCCAATTATTTTTTTTACAATGATTATTTGCTTTTTTACCTTGATCTATTGATTGACAGAAAAGATAATTAAACTATACTTAAAAATTTATTGTTTTAAGGAGTTTGACCATATATAAGATCATAGCTGTATTTAAGATTAAAGAATAATCTTAAGAGTGCTCCTCAGCAATCATTAAACTATCTACAACTGTTCAAATATTCATGGTATAATTTGATGGTTAAATGGAGTTTTACATAAAATTTGGAGATAAGCATGAAGCAGAAGTTTACATTTAAAATTGATAAGTCCCAAGGAATTTTAAAGTTATCAGAGGCTGCAGAGGCAGATCCTGGTACATTTATCACTGTACATGAAGAGACCTACGATTTAGAAGAGATGAAAGAGGCAGCCTTGCATGGTCAGTCTAATTTTATTGAAAAGATGAGACGGCGGAATCTTTTTCCTCCGTTTGATCTTGCTGCCAAATTGTTTGATGCTGCTTTGAATATGTTTGGTGATGATCCCTCAGATGGGACTATTGTTGAATATGAGGATATTGATAGTTTACCATTATCTGATCATGAAGCTATCCATTTTGGACATCTAACTGATGATGAGGAGGATGTTGAAATCGAAGATATTCTAAAAGATGATCCTGATGACTTAAGTGAAGATGATATAAAAGAGATTGACTCTGATGATGATACTCCAAGATTTGAAACAGATGATGACTCTGAACATGAGAATTAAGAAATTATGAAAAATCTAATTAAAAACATTGTTCTAAATGCTGCTCAAATAGCATTTCAAAAAGGGCTTTTACCCTCTGATATTATTCCTGATATGGAGATCGAAGCTCCACGTCATGAGAATCATGGAGATTTTTCAACCAATTTTGCAATGATCTCTGCATCTGTACAGAAGATGCCTCCAAGAAAAATTGCAGAGATTATCTGCTCTTGTATTAAAGACAACATCAATGAGTATAATACTAATCAGCACAAGCTTGATATTATTGAAAAGATAGAGATTGCTGGTCCTGGTTTTATAAACTTTTTTCTTGGAATAGGTGCATGGTATCCCTTTATTCAGAAAATTCACGAACAAGGTGAAGATTTTGGAAAGTCTGATATCGGTCATGGTAAAAAGGTTCAGGTTGAATTTGTCAGTGCTAATCCTACGGGTCCACTTCACATTGGTCATGGAAGGGGTGCAGCAGTAGGCGATGCTGTTGGCAATATTCTTGCTTTTAGTGGTTTTGATGTGCAAAAAGAGTATTATATCAACGACTCTGGAAGGCAGATAAGAACTCTTGGGCGTTCAGTCTGGTTAAGGCTTTGTCAATTGTCTGGCAGAGAGGTTGACTTTCCTGACGATTGCTATCAAGGAGATTATATCCGTGATATTGCAACCGATTTAAATAAAACCATGGGAACCGATCTTCTGGTAAAACCAGAGATTGAAGCCATTGATATTTGTGCCAAATATGCTGCTGATAAAATTTTGCAGGAGATAAAAGAGGACCTTAAAAACTTTGGTGTTGAGTTTGACATGTGGTTCAGTGAACAGAGTCTCTATGATTCTGGTAAAGTTCAAGATGCTATCAAAGAATTTAAGGTGCGTGATGTTATCTATGAAAAAGATGGTGCTCTCTGGTTTAAAACTGAATCCTTTGGAGATGAAAAAGACAGGGTTGTGGTTAGAAACAACGGACTTACCACCTATTTTGCTTCTGATATTGCCTATCATAAAGAGAAATTTGACAGAGGATTTGACAGGGTCATTGATGTGTGGGGAGCAGATCATCATGGTTATATAAACCGCCTAAATGCTGCTATTGAAGCATCTGGCAGAAAACGTGAGCAGTTTGATGTTATTTTAGTTCAGTTAGTTAATCTGCTCAGAGGGGGACAGCCTGTTGCAATGTCAACCCGTTCGGGTGAGTTTGTAACCCTCAAAGAGATTGTTGATGAGGTAGGTAAAGATGCAGCTCGCTTTATTTTCCTGAGCAGAAGCTATGACAGCGGTCTTGATTTTGATCTTGAGGTTGCAAAACAGCAGACCGCCGATAATCCTGTCTATTATGTCCAGTATGTCCATGCAAGAATTGCTGGTATTATTGGAAAAGCATCTGAGCAGGGAATTCAATTAGCCTCATCCGCTCATTTGTCGTCATCAGAAGATGAAAGAATATCATCTTGTAATGTGTTGTCACAATTTGATACATCTTCCTCTTTTCTTAATCTTTTGGTTGAACCAGAGGAGATTAAGCTGATAAAAATTCTTGCATCATTTCCTGAGATTGTTGAAAAAAGTGCTGCTGCTCTTCATCCTCATTTTATTTTCACATATCTTATGTCGTTGGCTTCTGCATTTCATGGGTATTATAACCGGCACAAGGTCATTACGGAGCATCAAGAGTTAACTTTGGCACGGCTTTGTCTTGTTTCATCAGTGAAAAAAGTGATACATAATGGATTGACACTTCTTGGCGTATCTGCTCCAGAAAGGATGTAGTAGTGTTATTTCTCAAGGGTCTTTTGAAATATTCTGGTTTGTTTATGTTAAGCGGCTGGATGTTTTTCATTGGGTTGCTGGTGGGGCGGGGAACTTCTCCTGTTGAGTTTGATACTGGATGGTTCCAGGAGAGACTCGCTGTTATTTTTGAAGATTATGAAACAGAAGAGACTGTTCTTGAAAAGCCAGAACTTGATTTTTATGCTGCTCTGCAGAAGAGTGAACTTAAAGAGGACTATGATCTTAAAGTAAACAAGTCTTCTGCTGATAAAAAGAGTGAAGCAGGAAAATTAACACCACTCTCAGGAGATATTTCTGAGGATTTAGCTTTTAATGATCTCAAGGAACCTCTGCAAAAAAACAAAAAACCCATGACATCCAAACTGTCTCGAAAACAGACGGCGAGCCTAAGCGGAGAAATGAATGATAATGCTCAACAGAGAATCAAGCCTATTAGCTCTTTAGTTAAAACAGATAAAATAAAGAGTTCTGGCCAGTTAGCAAGTCAATCAGAGTTAGAGCAGACAAAAAGAGCTATTTCGTCTGCAAAGATAAAAATTGCTTCTCAACCTGTGGAGATAAAATCTTCTTCAGAAACAAAAGAACCGTTGAGTAAGCCGCTTTATAAAAAAAGTGAACAGTCTGTAGAGTCAAAAGATTATGCTGGTGGAGGAGGCTATTCTTATACCATTCAGATCGCCTCATTCAACACCGAGGCAGACGCCATGAGCCATATTGCAAAACTTGGTGCTCAAGGCTACTCAGCTTATAAGAGCAGCGGAATGGTAGGTGATAAGACATGGTACAGGATTAGAATAGGAAACTTCAATAACATAACAGAGGCAAAAGAGAGTCTTAAAAAACTTGAGAGCAGCGGAATAAAAGGGTTGATTATACAAAAGGAGTGATAACTCAAAACGAGTGATCATGCAAAAGGGTAAACAATAGCATGAAAATTACACAAAAAGATGTAGAATACATTGCACACCTTGCACGTCTTGAGGTGGATGAAACTCTGGTTGATAAGTTTGCAGAGCAGATAAGCAATATTCTTCAATATATTGACAAGCTAAAAGATGCAGATGTTTCAAGTGCGGGTCTTATGGCTGGTGCTGCATTGCAGAGTAATGTTTTTAGAGAAGATATGGTCAAGCACTCTCCAGGACCGGAGATCACACTTGCAAATGCACCTGAACGACATGAAGATTTTTATACAGTTCCAAGCGTTGTAGGATAGATAATAATAAGGCGGATTATAAAATGTATCTACATGAACTAACCATACAGCAGGCAAAAAAAGGTCTTGAAATAAAGGATTTCTCCTCAGTTGATCTGGTCAATGCCATGCTTGATAGAATCGAGAAACTTGATGGAGATATAGGAGCATATATCTCTGTTGATGCAGATGGAGCAAGAAAGGCAGCGTTAGAAGCTGATCAGCGTATTTCAAACAAAGAGCATCTTCTACTAAAAGATGAATGTAGTTCAAATAATAATAAAACTGATAGAAAGATTAATGCTCTTTGCTATCCACTGCTTGGTATTCCTGTTGCTCTCAAGGATCTGCTTTGCACAAGAGGTCTTAAAACTACCTGTGCGTCAAAAATTTTAGAGAATTTTGTACCTCAATATGATGCTACAGTTGTATCTATGCTGAAGAATGCAGGAGCAGTTATCATCGGGAAAACCAATTTAGATGAGTTTGCCATGGGTTCATCAACAGAGAACTCAGGATTTCATATCACCAGAAATCCCTGGAATAGAGATTATGTTCCAGGAGGTTCAAGCGGTGGTTCTGCTGCTGCGGTATCTGCCCAAATGTGTACTGCTGCACTTGGAACTGATACAGGCGGTTCAATTCGCCAGCCAGCCTCCCACTGTGGTGTTGTGGGAATAAAACCTACGTATGGACGAGTTTCAAGATATGGTCTTGTATCTTATGCTTCCTCTTTGGATCAGATTGGACCTATAACAAGAGACGTGACAGATGCTGCTATTATGCTCAATGTGATCTGCGGACACGATCCTTTAGATTCAACATCTGCAAATGTAGAGGTTCCAGACTTTACTGCTGCTTTAACTCAATTTGAGACAGATAGTCTCAAGGGAATGAGAGCAGGTATTCCCAAAGAGTTTTTATCTTTAAAGGGGCTTGATCCTGACGTTGAGCAAGCCTTTAATAACGCAAAAAAGACTTTAGAGAAACTTGGAGTTGAGATGGTTGAGGTCTCTTTGCCTCAGACAGATTATGCAGTAGCTGCCTATTATGTTATTGCACCTTCAGAGGCAAGTTCAAATCTCGCACGGTTTGACGGGGTAAGATATGGATTACGCGATACTGAAGCTAATGATCTTATTGATATGTATAAAAAAACAAAGTCAAAAGGTTTTGGAGCAGAGGTTCAACGCCGTATTATAACAGGTACTTATGCTCTTTCTGCTGGATACTATGATGCTTACTATGGGCGGGCAACAAAGGTTCGTGCCATGATACGTGATGATTTTACAAGGGCATTTGAAAGCTGCGATATCATTATTTCACCTGTTGCACCAACACCAGCATTTAAAATTGGTGAGAATATAGATGATCCGCTCACCATGTATCTGACAGATATTTTTACACTATCTACAAACATGGCGGGACTACCCGGCATCTCTGTGCCTTGTGGTTTCTCATCTAAAGAGCTGCCTATTGGGTTGCAGATTATGGCAAATCGATTTGATGAGATGGCAATTATCAGAGCAGGATATGGATTGGAACATACTCTTGGTATCAAACAAAAATTCCCGGATATTTAGTCCTAATATCAACCGCAATATAATTACTATGCATAACTGATAATCGAATTGTATGGGGGAGGGACGCTACTTCCTCTCCCATACAGTTTTATATTAGAAGATAAGCATAACCGCTGCAATTATTTTTAAATTGAAATTCTTGAATAAATAAATATAATAAAAGAGGGACATAAAATGAGCACTATTCAACCCCATGGAGAGAACCTTCGTAAAGCTGTTCAGTGGCTTTCAGAAGAGAAACAGTCAAAACCTGACCAGAATTTGGTGATGCTTGCAGAAAAAGCAGCCATCAAATTTGATTTAAATCCAGATGATTCCGAATTTCTTCTAAGATTTATCAAAGAACCTCTTAAATAGTTCAATATTTTAAATAGTTATAAAAAATGTTATAATGTATTCTGAAGGACAGAGGCTTTGCTATGACAGAAGTAAGGATACTGCCTGAGATTATAGCCAACAAAATCGCAGCCGGTGAAGTAGTAGAACGTCCCGCCTCTGTAGTAAAAGAGCTTGTGGAAAATTCTCTTGATGCAGAAGCAAAGAGAATATCAATTGAGATTCAGAAAGGGGGAAGTGATCTTATAAGAATATCTGATGATGGTCATGGAATGTCCCGCGAAAATGCCCTTATGTCAATTCAGAGACATGCCACAAGCAAGATTGTCAACGATGATGATCTATTTTCAATCAAAACATTTGGATTTAGGGGGGAAGCTCTACCATCTATAGCATCTGTATCTCAGTTTTCCTTGATCACAAGAGATGCTCAATCAGAGTCTGGTACAAGAATTGATATCAGTGGTGGAAAATTGATGGATGTTTCTGAAATAGGAGCACCTATCGGTACCATGATTGAAGTTAAAAACCTCTATTTTAATACACCTGCCCGCAGAAAATTCCTTAAAACAGTCAATACAGAGATGGGACATATTGCAGATTCTGTTGCTGCATTTGCTCTTTCTTCCTCGCATGTTCAATTGCGACTTATTCACAATGGTCGTAATGTAAAACATTTTTCCGAATCTGATGATCTTCTCTCAAGAGTTGGGATGGTTCTAAATACAGATACTATTAATGAACTCTACTCAATTGATTCGGCAGAAAATGAATACTCTAAAAATAAAGGGGTTTGTATAACAGGATATATTACAAAACCTTCAGTATCAAGAAACTCTTCTAACAATATTCTTCTGTTTGTAAATAAACGTATGATATCCGATAGAGCCTTAGTCTCTGCAATACTAAATGGGTACAAGGGCAGGCTAATGAAGGGGCAGTTTCCAATGGCTGTCCTCTTTATTTATATCCCTTTTGATCAGGTGGATGTTAATGTTCATCCTGCAAAACTTCAGGTGAGGTTTGCCAATCAGAGCTTAGTATTCGGGGCAGTTGTAAATGCTGTTCACAATGCACTATATCATGGCGAAATAAACTACCATAGTAATGAAATAAAAGAGAATGATGTAAAAGAGGATGTAGCCAATACTTTAATCAATGATAATCCTTATTTCTCAAGCCCATTAATCATCAATAGAGAGGCGAAGCAGTTAAGCACTAAACATAGTGAAGATATCTTTGAAGTTCATGAATATTTACTAAAACCTGCGGAACCTGAGTATATTGATAAATTAAAACCCGAATATTTTCCACAATTAGAACTTCAACAAAAGAATATAAAATTAGATGAGATACAAGCAACTAACTATAACGATAGAACAGAAATTGAATACAAGACAAAATTACAACCAGAATACTCTAAGACGACGGTCAAAATCAGCGAGTTTAGCATAATCGGTCAGTTTGCAAATACCTATATTATAGCTGAATCAAAAGATGAAATGGTGTTAATAGATCAACATGCGGCACATGAGAGGGTGGTTTATGAGAGGCTCAAAAAAAGATCAGAGGGATTTAAATCACCTTCACAGGATTTGATTGTGCCTGAAATTGTTGAATTTAACTATAGAGAGGCTGCTCTGTTAGAAAGGTTAATACCTCAGCTTGCCAGTGTAGGAATTGCGATTGAACCATTTGGAGGTAGAAGTTTTGTCGTTAAATCTGTGCCTTCAATAATAGATGGCAAATCGATAAATACTATACTCAAAGATATTGTTGATTTGGGAGAAGATAGTATATGTTCAGAAAATAATAAAAGTATAAATAATAATATTTTACATAATGGCATAAGCCTATGGCTTGATAATATATTAATACTTATGGCTTGCCACAGTGCTATAAGGGCAAATCATCAACTTAATTCAATGGAGATGTCTCAACTACTTGCTGACCTTGAAAGGTGTGATAACCCATACCATTGCCCACATGGGAGACCTACCATTATATCTTTTAGTAAGAAAGAGCTGGAGAAGCGGTTTAAAAGGATTGGATAATATCTTGTGCAATTATGAAATTTGCATTTTCAAGACAAAAATAAATCCATTACACGCTAAAAAACATTAAAAAAAAAAGGGACTGATTTCTCAGCCCCCTTTCTACTAGCTTATTACTTTATATTTGCTACAGTTGGTTCAGATTAGAATTTAATAGCAAGCTGGCTAACAAGAACTTTCTGTGCTTCGAGTTGAAGATCTAAAGAGTCATCAACATCTATATCTGTATAAAGATAGGTAAGCCACAACTCTGTATTAGTAGCAATTGTGTACTTCATCCATACGTTACAAGATATTGCTGAAGCATCAGCATCTATAGTGTTTACTACAATATCTTCCTCTGGCTGCAAATAGGCGAACTTTGCACCAAGTGAGAAAATATCCATTGGGCTATATTTTGCCTGGAATAAAATACCCTGCACTCCGCTGCTGTCCTGTAAAATTTCAAAAGGATCAAATACGTCAACAAAACAATATCCATTCAATTCACCAGCAAAAGGAGTATTCATATCCATAGGACCAAATGTGTCTCCCCATTTGTTGAAGTAAGAATATTGCATCTCATTATCATCTGGATCAGCACCTAAAGCATAAACAAGCTCTGCACCAATGTTTACACCAGCAGCAACATCAGCATATCCACCAAGAAAGAACTGTGTACCCATATAGTCTGTATCACCATCATTGGTATCACCAGTTGCAAAATCAAGCTCACTTAACAGAGTTATAGCTCCAAGTTTAGCAGAACCCTGAATACCGGCCATAATCGGAGAGTTGTCTGTATCTGTACCATCATTAAGCCCAGCAACAAAAACATTACCTGTGAAAGCATCACAAGTATAGTTCACGTTAAGAGCATAAAAATCTTGATCTTCTGAGTCAACTTTTACATCATTATCATCTATAAGACCTGTATCTTCGCTAATTTTTGCGTAGAGAACACTTGTTACAACTGGTGCAAAATTAAGATCAAACTTAAAACCAGTAGCATTGGCATCAAGAACCTGATTCACACCTAAACCCATATACTGCTGTCCAGCTCTCAAACTCCACCACTCCTGTTTGATATCAACAAATGCTCTGTCAACATCAATCGTGTTTGTAAAGGCTTTTCTTGGACGGGCTGCACTACCTGCAACAATTGCACCATCATTCACGAATCCACCACCAGTATAATCTGAACCCCAAACACCTTCACCCCAGTCTGCTCTAAGTTGAATGCTGACATTATCAGCTACATTGATTTTTGTACCCATTCTAAGTCTTTGATCAAAATAACTGGAATCTGCATTATTAGTGTAATTCTGGCTGCTTATATCCCAACCACGAACACGAAACTCACCAGACAGATTAACTCTATCATCTGCATACACAGGTGCAATAAACATTACTGCACATACAACCGCTATAAAAAGTATTGTAAATCTCTTCATCTCTTTTGTTTTCCTCCTACAAAAAACAAATAATATTGTTTTAATTTTAATTAACAAACCCTTAACACAATTTCAAATTACATCTCTTTATCTCTTTAAAGTTATATTTTTTGGCTGCACCTCCTTTCTTTTTTTATTGTATTTTTAACAAAAAAACTCTTTCTTCTTTTAACAATTTCCGTGTAGCGATATCAACATTAAAAGTCCATGTCAAGCATTAATAAAAATTTAATATTAATAAAATTCATTTTATAAAAAAAACGGTTTTCACCATAAAGTCTGTCATTTAGGCAATAGTAAATGTTACTGCATCAATTCATAAGCGGTTATTACACTTTCAGAATCTGAAAATGTTGATATAGAGTCTTTTATAACATTAGCAATAACAAGTTCTTTAGAACCGTCATTATCAAAATCGCTAATTATAAAGTCACTCACTCTGCCAGTTTGTTCTGGAGTTGACCACTGCAATGTTAATCCTGTGTTGTTCCAAAAACTACAATTTATAACTCCTTTGCTGTATCTTTTAAATTTGCTTAAATATCCGCCTGTAATATCACTGTTTGATGCGTAAAGAATCTCTATATTTCCATCTCCATTTATATCAGCAGACCTTACAGAGCAGGGAAAGTATTCAAACTCATCATCGTCTTTAGGAGTCTCTTTAGGTAGTTTAAAATAGTTCATATTACCGCCTGTTCTGTTCAGGTCTCTCCAAATTGAACCTCCATTATTGCTAAAAACAGTCAGGTGTTCAGCATCATCATAAGCTACGACCATAGGATTGCTATCTCCTGAGATATCTTCAAACATAGCACCAAGAACATTTGCCTTGCCAGCTTCAAGAATCTGCTCTGACTGAACATATCTTTCACCATCCCAAACCATTTTATATATTGGAGAGTCGTAAATATTATATTTTCCTGATCTCTGTTTCTGCCCTAAAAGTATTTTACCTTCACTTTTTGTATCAATAATAGAGAAATACCAAGGATTGTTTTTAACAATCTCAACATATTGAGAACCATTATATTCAATCACAAAAGAGCTTGGCATATTTTTATCAGCGTTTAAGGTGGAAACAAAAATCTCTTCTACGCCATTATTGTTGATATCGCCCACCCCAACTGCGATATATGTCAAAAGTCTGTTTTTTGGAGTTTCTGTTACTTTTACAAATTGGTTGCCTGAAAATCTATAAATATAAACTGAGCTATCAGATATAAAAACTGTTTCCATAATGTTATCTTTGTCAGTATCTCCCACAGCTATTCCAGTAATAAGATGTTTAAATATAGGGCTTTGCCATGTACCTGTGCCGCCCCTCACGCTGTTGGTTACAGAAAACTCTGGATTTGGGCTTTTTGCTGAATCTGTATTTTGTAGCTGTCCATTTGACTGAGAAGCAGATGGTCTGATAACAAAGTTAGAATTAAGCTTTTGTTGTCCTGCATGAGCTGGTGATGCTGGTTGTGAAAGGGAGGAAGACGGGGCAGTGGCAACAATATTTACATTAGACTGTATTGACTGTTGTGGCTCTGTGGCTGCTGTAGCTCCAAATTTGTTAAAAACTGTTTCATTAATAGTTGTAGCAAACTGATTGATAGCAGGAATAACACCGCCTAACTCATTAATTTGTTTAAAAAAAGATATTGGTGCACTCTTCCCTGAAATATCAACGAGTTTTGAATCAATACTTGTACCGTTGCCTATAACAGTTACACTGCCGTAAATTACAAAATCTGCTTTAAGCTCTCCCCCGACAAGCAGAGCAAAACTCTCTCCAGTAAACCCTTTAATACCTTCTACTGCTTTCTGGACACTCTCTTTGTCAATTACCCTTACCTGATCTTTGAACGAGAGGCGTGAAGCGAGCATGTCTTGAATACCCTTTTTCAAAAAATCAAGATTCTGTTCAGCGTTGATATCAAAAGGTAATACAGCAATCTGTAGTGTTTCTGAGTATGCTAAAGGTGATTGGTAAAAATATGAAATAGAGAAGATAACTACTGTAATTAAAATAAAGGAAAATTTGGATAGCATGCTAATTATTTGAGTTAGTTTTTTCAACGCTTTCTCCTGATTGATTCTACTATTGCACAACATTGTCTTATTTTATAAAATTCAAAAGGGGCTACAAACAATAAAATGACATTCTAATGATAGATAGATAATTTGGCAAGGGATAATTTGGACAAAAATATTTTTGATTATCTATTTCATTTATAGTTTATTGACTTTTACTATTCTATTATATAGTGTCGAACTTCATTTATTTATGGTTTGAATAATAACAACTTTGATCAAAATTTTTTGAGAGACAAATCAATGCAAAAATACCGTTTTAAACCTTATCATTCATATATCCTTAATAGTTTATATTGTTTTATAACTCTATTCCTTATAAACATGCCGCTAACTTCTAATACTCTTGCAGATACCTCAAACATCCAGATAGATTCAACAGTGAAAACAGTTGCTGTATTTGCGTTTGAAGTTATTTCCAAGGAAGATAACAGTTTTATCGGAAAAGGAATGGGTAAGATGCTTTGCAGCAGGATAGGTTCTGATAACACCATTCAGGTAAAATGTATGGATGGTCTGCCGTCAGCCTATGGTCTTGATCTGAGCGGTTCATCAATGGCTGGAAAAACAGCAGGCATCGCTCAACTCAATGGTGTGGATTATATTCTTGCAGGCACAGTAACCATTGCAGGAGATAGTGTAAGCAGTGATGCAAGGCTTATTGAAGTGCTACGCCCTGAACAGGTGAAATTTATAAATGCTTCAGGCACAGGGGTAGATGATATTATGAACCACGCTTCTGCTATATCAGAAAAGGTTCAATTTGCCATTACAGGCAACACCACTCAAACACAAATGGACAGTCAAGCCATTCAGAGCACTTCTCCTATTCATCCAATGGCAGGAGCATTTAAAAAGAGCAGCGAACAGCCAACAACATTACAAAATAAGGGAGTTATCTCACCATTAAACGTGAGTAAGAAAGAAATAGAGAGAACTTCTGCTATATCCTCTTTCCACTCGTCAATTTTACTCAATCGTAAATTTGATATGGAGATAAGAGGAATTGCAACATCAGATATTGATGGAGATGCACGATTGGATATGGTTGTTATGGATGACCACGCAATTTCGTTTTTCAGTTTTGAGAACAATAACCTTGTGAAAAAAAGCGAGTATAGCTCTCCTTATTATAACAAAAATATCTCTATTGATGCTCTTGATCTAAATGGCAATGGGAGAAGCGAACTATTTATCACCTCACTTGGTAAAAATAACTATCTTAAATCATATATTATAGAATGGAACGGAAGAGAATTTGAGACGATTATAAAAAATGTTGAATGGTATTTCAGGGTTGTTGCTTTTAATGGAAAATATAGTTTAGCAGGACAACAGCGGGGACATGACGAAATCTTTTTAGGTTCTATTTATGCTCTTGATTTGAGTGGCAACAAAATTATCAAAAATGGGCAGATAGGTGTTGAAAAAGGTAACTTTGATATATTTAGTTTTGCTCCTATATCCGCTTCTGCATTTATGACAAATAAAGTGGGCAGCACCATTGCTAATCATCCTTATATTATATGGTTCGACAGATCAGGCTTTCTTAACCTTGGAGACGAGTGGGGGGCAAGAGAGTGGAAAAGCCCGCAATCCTTTGGCTCAACTGCTATGTTTATTGAGCAAGATAAAGGCAGGGATAATTTAAAAGAGAGAGTTTATATAAATAGTCGGATATTTACAGGAGATATTGATAATGATGGTATTGCTGAGATTATAACTGCCAGCAATTCTGATATGGCAAAAGGATATTTGTCAGGATACAGAAAATTCAACCAGGGCAATATTCAGGTTATGGCATGGAAAGACGGTTCAATGGTAGATATCTGGAAAGGGAATCCTGCTACAGGTTATATTTCTGACTTTAATATTATGGATATGGATGGAGACTCTTATCCAGAGCTTATATATTCAGTTGTCACCGATACAGGAATAGTTATGAATAGCTCACACAGCACAATTTTTATTGAAAAGATTGTTGACTTGCATAAATAACATAGTTTACCTGTAAAAACGCTTGACAACCTTAGTATCCTATGTGTAAGAGAAAATACTTAATCCTTTTATTATTATAAATTTTCATTCAAGCAGTTCATATCTTTTTGTAATCATATATGTATAGAGGTTATTGTATAATTTGGAGGCTTTAACCTTTATATTTGTTTTTTAATCTATATTAACCGGGAGAAAAAGGAGAAAAAGATGAAAAAAGTTGTAATGTTTGCTCTATTGAGCGTTTTTGTTGTGGGTATGTCCATACCCGCATCTGCCCTGGAAACAGATTTCAGCGGCGAATTTTATGTTGAAGGAATTCTCAATTCTGCACCAAACATGCTTGATAGTGACAACACAAGCGATTACAGACAGATGAGACTGCGTGTTCAGACTGATTTTAAGGTGAGTGACCATTTAAAGCTTACCACACGATTTGATGCTTTAGAAAAGGTGTTAAGTTCCAAAGATTCTGCTTTTGACAACAATTTAGATGAAGAAAATATCGATTTTGACAGAGCGTATCTCACATACATAAGCCCAATTGGTATGTTTGAGGTTGGAAGAATGAAAGGTGTTGTATGGGGCACTACATTCTGTGATGATGAATCTGATACAGACAGAATTAAATACACTGTACCAATTGAGATGGGAGAGGGTAAGCTCTATTTGGCAGCAGTGGCTGAAAAAGTAACCGAAAATGACACAATGATAGATGATGATAATGACAAGTATTATTTAGGTGCGGTTTATAAGACTCAGGAATATTCAACGGGTCTGTTGTCTGCAATGTACAGTTTTAACAAATTTCAGGATCCAGGACAGAAATTTGCTTATGATGCTTTGACAGATTCTTATGAAAACAATAAAAACTTATCTTCTTATAGAAATTATCTTGGAACCAACGTTGCACAAGACGAACTACCATCTTATATAGGATGGTATGGAGCTAATGCAAAGAGTGCTATGACAGCCAAAGCATACGCAGAGGCTGCTGCAAAATATCAGGCTGCTGGTAAACTTCCTGAGGCTCAGGCTGCTGCTCAGGCTGCTCAAGCTGCTAAAGCAAATATTGCTGCTGATTGGCCCACTAAAGAATTTGCTGCTCAATCAGCTTTGAGCACATTTGCTACAAGAGGCTCAACAAATGACGCTAAAGTTTATCTGCTTTCACCATATTTTCAAGGAAAGTTTGGGAATTTGAGCCTTGAGGGCGAGCTTGACTATGTGTTTGGAACTTTAGAGTATGCTTCATACGAGGATGTTGATGTAGAAGGTTTTGCATATTTTGTTCAGGCTGGTTATGATTTCTCTCCTATTGCTGTTCAAGCTGGTTTTGCACACGCTTCAGGTGATTCAAACTATTCTGATGATAAAGTAGAGAGCATTGGTTTTGTTTCTCCTGGAGTAGATTGGGAAAAACTCTTTATTCTTAACTCAGATTATCACGGACTGGAAAGTTCTCTTGGAAATGGAGTGGGTAACCATGTTGGTGCTGGTTTTGCAACTTCTTCAACTGCCATGCTTGACGGTTATCAGATGTTCTATGCTGGTCTTGACTATTCTATCACAGATGCTATTACTCTCGGTCTAATAGCTGGACTTTCCAAAGCAGATGACGTTCCAGCAGGTGGATATGATGATGATCAGGGTATTGAGTATGATTTCACATTTACATGGGCTATTACTGACAACCTAACATATAAAGCCATTGCAGCATATCTTGACGGTGGTGACTACTGGACAACCCGTGCAAGCGGTGGTGTTGTTGATCCTACAGTTGATCCTGAAATTTATGCACTGTTCCATAGATTGACACTTACTTTCTAAACAATCCAATTGAAGATAATTTAAGTAATTTTTATAATTGCAAAGAGATATAAAATTTAAAGCCTGAGACAGATAATTTCTGTTTCAGGCTTTTTTACCTTTTCACTCCGTTATATAACCCAGACTGTAAATTTTTTGCCTCCATAAACAACCTCATGTCCAACTCGACCCATAAAAAAAGCCTCAACTTTTGAAATTCCCCTTCGCCCAACAACAATTGTGCTGTAATCACCCTCTTCTGCCTCATTAACAATCGCATCAGAGCGGCTAAGAACTCCTGAAAGTATCTTTTCAGATATTTTATCCGATTGAAATCCTGATGCTATAAGGCGATTTTTAACATCTTGAAAGAGTCGTGCAACATTTAATTTAAAAGATTCAATGCAAGACTCAGACATGCTGATTTCAGGAAGTGCAAGCATATTGAGTTCAGGAAGATCAAAATTTATAGCCCCTAAACCGGGTATTGCATGTAGAATTGTGACCTCATAATCAGCTCCTCCCAAGAATGAGCAGACAAATTCGGCAGCTTTCATGGAATCAGGTGAAGAGTCCACTGCCAATAAAATTTTCTTGACAGGGGGTATCTGCCCTACAATTATAATTGGAATAAATGTCAAGGATTGCAAAAGCTTTACAGCAACACTTCCAAGTATGATATTTCTGATTACGCCCATTCCTCGCCTTCTCATAACAACTGCCGTGTAACCATTTTTAGCCTCTTCAATTATGTCGCGGGCTACACCTTTTTTTAAACAATGGAATTTGACTTCAATCGATTTTGCTGGAAATCCTCCAGAAATTAGAATTTTTTTAGCATCTTCTAAATATGTTGTTATCTTTTGTTTCTCTTCAATTTCCTGATTTTTCAACTGCTCTTCGGTATTTATGCAGTTTAAATATGCCTCAAGCTCTCTATACTCTTCAGGTACGCCGCTGGACACATGAAACAGGACAATATGAGTATTATTGTCAACAGGCATAAAATCTTTGACATAGTTGACTGTCTGTATAGTGCGTTCTGAGCCGTCAACCAATACTAATATTTTTTTTTCCATTATCATAAATCCTCCGTTATTTTTTTATGCTTCAGCATTGGTTAAACTCAGATGCTTCCGCCGCCAAGTACAGCATAAAGATTTATTTGATTAACTGCCTTTATAAGCCTTAAGGAGACAAGCCCCTGTTTTGCTGAATATAGAGAACGATGTGCGTCCAATACGCTCAAATAGCTGTCAATACCTTTGTTGTAACGCTCTTCTGAAAGCCTGTATGTTTCGGATGTCGCCTCTACTAAAGAGAGATGTGCTGATATTTGCTCATCTACAGTACCTTTTACGGCAAGAGTATCGGCAACCTCCCTGAATGCTGTCTGAATTGTCTTTTCATATTGAGTCAATATAATCTTACGTTCAGCCTTGCTTACTCTGAACGCTGCCCATGTACGTGCATCAAAGATTGGAACAGAGATTTTAGGTACAAATGCCCATGTGTCTGAACCAGAAGCGAAAAGCCCTGACAAATCATCACTTGCAGTGCCAAATGATGTGGTCAGAAAGATGCGTGGAAAAAATGCAGCTCTTGCGGCACCGATATAGGCATAAGCACCTTTGAGACGATGCTCTGCACCCATAATATCAGGGCGATTAAAAAGTGCGGTAGAGGACAGACCTGGAAGAATCTCTTTTGGAGGGGTAATACTGCTAAGTCCAACTGGAAGAAGAGATTCTTCCACTGGAGCACCTGCAAGAAGATTCAGGGCATTTTGATCCTGAGCTACCAACTGTTTAAATCGGGCAACATCTTCACGAGCAGTATATACAGGTATCTGTGCACGACGAAGATCTAATTTAGTGATAATTCCAACCTCATGCTGCTTCTCAATCAGCTTGTATGCAGTTTGCTGGTTATCAAGAGTTGATTTTGAAATCTCAAGATTTTCTCTATCCGCAGCAAGGGTAAGATATGCTCTGCTGATTCCAGCTATTAAAGCTATCTGTGCACCTTTTCGAGCCTCATCAGTTGTCAAATACTCCTCAAGTGCCTGATCTTTAAGGCTTCTGACTCTTCCGAACAGATCAAGCTCCCACGAGGCTATTCCAACACTTAAGCCATATTTTTCTGTTGTTCTTGGATAACCTGGATTGGTAAGATCAGATGCTGTCTTCTGTTTAGCCCAATCTCCTGCTGCGTTTATCACTGGAAAAAGCTCTGCACGCTGAATCCCATAAATTGCACGAACCTTTTCTGCATTCAATGTTGCAAGTCTAAGATCACGGTTATTTTCAAGAGCGATTTTGATAATAGTTTCCAAATTCCTGTCAGTGAAAAACTCCTGCCAGCTTAGATTTTTGATATCTGATGGTTCTCTGCCTATTTCTTCTGTTACCTTATCTTTCCTGTTTTTGTAGGCATCACCCTGTGGGAAGTGCTCAGGAATGGGTGCTTTAGGTTTTATATATTCTGGTATCAAAGAGCAGCCGCACAGAGAGATTGCTATTACCATAACCAGCAATATTTTATTCATAATTGTAGTCCTCCTGTAAATTTAAAACTTAAAATATCAAATAAATATAGGCTTTTTGAGTAGAGACGCACGGTCATGCGTCTCTATAGTGTAATATTTAGTATAAAAAATTATGGCAAAAATGTGTTATTTATGCTGATTTTTGTTTGCCAAACATCTTTGTTACTATAACAAAAAAGAGCGGTATAAAAATAAGGTCAATAAATGTTGCAGATAACATTCCGCCTGCAACAGCAGTTCCGATTGCATTTTGAGCACCCGCTCCCGCACCAGTTGCAATTGCAAGCGGCAGAACACCAAAGAAAAATGCCAAAGATGTCATAATAACTGGTCTAAACCTTGTTTTTACAGCATCAAGAGTAGCATCAACAAGACCCATGCCATGATTCATCCTCTCTTTGATAAACTGAATAATCAAAATGGCATTTTTGGTTGACAGTCCAAGTGTTGTAAGAAAACCTATCTGAAAATAGACATCGTTTGGAAATCCCCGCAAATGTGTAGCAAGAACTGCACCAAATACACCTAATGGCAGCATCATCATATTTACAACAGGTATTGTCCAGCTCTCGTAGAGTGCAGCAACACAGAGAAATATTACAAGTATTGAAAACGCATATAAAAGAGGTGCCTGAGAGCCAGCCATTCTCTCTTGATAAGAGAGTCCTGTCCAGTCAAACCCGATTCCCTGCGGCAGCTTTGCAGCAAGTTCTTCCATAGCCTGCATAGCTTCACCAGAACTTCTTCCCGGTGCTGGCTCACCCCATATATTTACAGAAGGGAATGCGTTGAACCGCTCCAATTTTGGAGAGCCGTAACTCCAATGTCCGCTTGCAAAAGAGGAGAATGGTACCATTTTACCCACAGTATTGCGTACATAGAGTCTGTTTAAATCTTCTGGTGCCATTCTGTATGGTGCATCTGCCTGTACAAAGACTCTTTTTACACGACCAGCCTGAATAAAGTCGTTTACGTATGCACTTCCAAATGCTGCTGATATGGTGTTGTGGATTGAAGAGATAGGTACGCCAAGAGCACCAGCTTTTTCCCAATCCACATCAATCATGTATTGGGGCACAGCCTCCATTCCGTTTGGTCTTACCCTGACAAGTCTTGGATCCTGTGATACCATGCCAAGAAGCTGGTTGCGTGCATTTATAAGTTCAGCATGTCCAAGACCTCCGCGATCCAGCAACTGAAAATCAAAACCTGTGGCATTACCAAGTTCTATAACAGGTGGTGGTGGAAATGCAAATGCCATTGCATTACGAATCTGAGATAACACTCCCATTGCTCTTCCAGCTACTGCCTTTACTTTAAGATCACCTCTTTGACGCAAGTCCCAATCTTTAAGTTTGACAAATCCCAACCCCATATTTTGACCTTGACCACTAAAACTTATACCTGAGATAGCCATCATAGACTCTACAGCCTCTTTCTCGTTTGTCATAAAATGGTCTTTTATCTGATTCATTACATCTTTGGTCTGCTCTAATGTTGAACCTGACGGAAGCATAGCCTGAACCAACAAAAACCCCTGATCCTCGTCAGGCAGATATGAAGTAGGCATACGTTGAAACAGATAACCCACTGACGCTACAATAATAACAAACAGAAAGATATATCTTAGTCTTTTTGCAATGGCGTGACCAATAAGCCCTACATACATATCTCTGATACGAAAAAAAACACGGTCAAACAGTCTGAAAAATGGTCTTAAGAAAAATATTGCATTGTCTGATGGTTCATGCCCTTTAGCTACAGGCTTTAAGAATGAGACACAAAGCACAGGAGTCAAAATAAGGGCAACAACCACAGACAGAAGCATTGAAGCGGCAATGGTTATGGAAAACTGACGGTAGATTACACCAGTAGAACCCGGGAAAAATGCCATTGGAGCAAATACTGCCGCAAGAACAACTCCAATACCTATCAGGGCACTTGTGATCTCATCCATTGATTTTTCTGCTGCCGCATAAGGTCCAAGCCCCTCTTCCATCATAAGCCTCTCAACGTTCTCAACAACTACAATAGCATCATCAACCAAAAGACCGATTGAGAGAACCATGGCAAACATTGTCAACATGTTTATAGAGAAACCAAACAGCCCCAAAGCAGCGAATGTTCCTAAAAGTACAACAGGGACAGCTATGGTCGGAATCAAGGTTGCCCTGATATTACCCATAAACAGATACATGATAACAAATACCAAGAAAATAGCCTCAAAAAGAGTTTTAACAACCTCCTCAATTGCTACTTTGGTAAAAGGTGTGGTTTCATAAGGATAGATAACCTTCATACCGGGAGGAAAATATCGGCTCATCTCTTCTAATCTTGTCTTGACTGCATCTGCTGTATCTAAGGCATTTGCACCAGCAGCATTTCTAATTGCCATTGCAGCAGCAGGCTTATCAATATAGTAAGCTTCAACATCATAACGTTCTGTCCCAAGTTCTGTGCGTCCGATATCCTTGACTCGAACAACTGAGCCGTCAGTGTTGGTTCTAAGAGGGATAGCTGCAAACTCCTCAGGAGTTTGAAGAAGATGCTGTATAACAATCGATGTATTTAATCTCTGCCCCTTTGGTGCTGGTGATGCACCAAATTGACCGGCTGAAACCTCAACATTATAGTTTCTAAGTGCAACAATAACATCTTCAATGGTCAAGTGGTAGTTGGTCAGCTTGTCAGGGTCAAGCCAGATACGCATGGCATATTGTGTTCCAAAACTTTCGACCTCACCAACACCAGGCACGCGAGAGAGTATCTTTTCAAGATTTGATTGGGCATAATTTCTAAGATCATTTCCATCCATACTCCCATCTTCTGAAATAAGACCCACAATAATCAGGTAGTTTCTCGTAGATTTACTAACCTTTACACCTTGACGCTGAACAACATCTGGAAGATTTGCCATTGCAAGCTGGAGTTTATTTTGTACCTTTGACCACGCAATATCAGGATCAGTACCCGGGGCAAATGTAAGTTCAAGACGCACCGAGCCAGACGAAGAGCTGTTGGCAGACAGATAGAGCATATTATCAAGACCTGTCATCTTCTGCTCAATGATCTGGGTTACTGTATTTTCAACAGTCTCGGCAGATGCTCCAGGATAAAATGCTTCAATTGAGATTGAAGGGGGAGCAATCGGAGGATATTGAGATACTGGCAGATTATAGATTGCAAGTCCTCCAGCAAACATCAAAATTATGGCAATAACCCATGCAAAGACAGGTCGTTTCAGGAAAAATTTTGATAGCATTATTTAGCCTCCTTGCTCTTATCTGCACCACTTGACAGAGCATTGACTGATCTATCCGCCTCATTTAATTTTGCACTATTTGAAGGTAATGCCGATTTTGTTTTATCTTCTTGAAACGGTAAAGCCTTTACATCTGCTCCTGGTCTTACCCTGTGCATACCTTCAACGATCAACTTGTCGCCCTGTGCAAGACCAGATTCTACCAACCACTGATTGCCTACAGCTCTCTCAAGGGTAAGCATTCTCTGCTCAACTTTGCCTTTTGCATCAACTATCAGTGCAACTGGATTGCCCTTAAAATCACGAGATACCCCTTGCTGCGGAATCAAAATAGCCTGTTTGTTAATCCCCTCTTTAATGATCGTCTGTACAAACATTCCGGGCAGCAGAAGAGCGTCAGGATTTGGAAAGATAATCCTCAAAGTAACAGAGCCAGTTGTCGGATCCACCGTAACATCACTGAACTGCAATCTGCCTTCATGCTGATAAGACATATTTTCTCCAAATTTAAGTCCAACCTTGTCATGATTATTTTTATCTCTGTTAAGGCGACCATCTGCAAGCCGAGATTTTAAATTGAGCAGCTCATTTGTTGATTGAGGCACATCAACATAAATAGGATCAATCTGTTGAATGGTTGTCAAGGCAAGCGGTTGATATCCTGTCACTATAGCCCCTTCAGTTACATTGGATATGCCGATACGACCAGAGATTGGTGCATTTATTCGAGTGTAAGCCAAATTGATGCGTGCAGTCTCCAATGCAGCTTCTGCCTGTTCAATTGCAGCTTCTGCAACCGCAACTGTCTGACGATCGCTGTTCAACTGAGCTTCAGCAGCTTGTAGCATTGCCTCTGCAACTTTCACCTCTGTAGCTGCCTGATCCCGCTGGCTTGTAGATACTGCTCTCTCCTTAAAAGCCTCTTTAAACCTCTCAGAGTTAGTTCGTGCAAGCTGGAGAGTAGCTCTTTGCCGTGCAATACCAGCGTTACTTGCCCCTATTGCTGCCCGTGCTCTGTCAGCAGCTTTTTTTGCCGAAGAGAGGTTGGCTTTGGCATTGTTTAATGCTGCCTCAAAAGGAGTTGGGTCTATTCTGTAAAGCTCCTGACCAGCCTTGACATTTGAACCCTCAGTGAACAGACGTTTCAAAATTAATCCGCTCACCTGAGGACGAATTTCAGCCATACGAAAAGCTGATGTTCTGCCAGGAAGCTCTGTTGTTAATGTTATCTCTTGTGGTTTAACTGTTACTACCGAAACTTCTGGAATCATAGCAGACTGCTGTTGAGACTGTTGAGAAGATTTTTTCTTATCTTCACATCCTGTCAATAGAATAAAACTTGCCAGCACAATAAAACTTGTCAGCAAAAAACTCATCATGCCATTTTTTACAAAACCTTGTTTAAGGTATTTAAAAACATTAAAATTACGTTGCATCAGAAAACCTCCGAATATCAGTTAAATAACTTATTTGTATTTTTACTTTATTAATTTTTGTTTGTTAAATTCAGTTTGCTAAATAGTCCATTTTTATGCTCTAAACCCTGCTGCTGCAAACCTTACCATCTCTTCAAGCAGCACTTGTCTGTTCCCATCAAGGGCAAGTACAGCAAGGCTCTCTTCCATGATGCGGTCGCCATACATGATTCCAGTTGCGGTATTTTTGAATACGGCAAGTCGTCTCAGAACTGTTTCCTCAGGAATGTGCGGAAGGACTTTGATTAAGCACTCTCCATAATATTTTGTAGTTTTTTCTGTGATCTGTCTAATCTGATTCCTGAAAATATTTTCATCATCATAGGATACGTGCAGCCGTGAAAACATACTCTCATAATCAGGATGATAAAAGGAGAAATCGAGCATGGGAACTAGGTGGCACCTGATAATAGCCTCAAGTGGCGGAAGATCCGGAGCAGCATCGGCCATAAGTCGCTCCAGTCCATGCAGAAGTTCATCGACCGTGGGATTGAGCAATCTTGCCATAATTGCTGATAACATATTGTTTTTTGAACCAAAATGATAGTTGATAGCAGCAACGTTGACTCCAGCCTCTTCGGTAATCTTACGCAAAGATGCCTTTTCAGGACCAAGCTGTATAATAAGTCGCTCCGCTGCATCAAGGATTTTCGTTTTGGTATCTAACGGGTTATCTTCTGACAAGACTTTCACCTTTTTTCGTGGATGGGGCTGTATAGGACAGATTTATTAAAACTATTAATTCAAACACTTTTTTCAAACGCTCTTTTAAATGGATATTTAAAACAGCGTTTGAATATTGTCAACAACATTTTAAGGCAGAGCAAAAAAATCTGGCTTGACAGTATAAGTTAGATAACCCTAATGTTATAAAATTACATTAAAAATTAACCTGACAAATCATCGGCAGAGAATAAGAAATAATGATAAAAATTGAAAAATCTACAGAGTATATAAAAAAACGAGTTAGTAAAAAAAATGGCAGAGAGGATATAGGTAGATTCAAAAAATCATTTCAACTTCATCAACGCCTTAAGAGCGAATATCTTCTATCGCCTGTAGATATATATGAAGAGAAAAATGAGCTTATAATGGAATTTTTACCATTTGGTTCAGCTTCTCTTGATGATCTCAATTTTATTAAATCTCTAACTATTGAGGAAAAACTTGATATTGCAATAAACGCCACAACTGCTCTTGCATTTCTTCACCATAATAAAATTGTATATAACGAAATCTCTCCAAAGGCTTTTCTGTATGACAAAAAAAGTGGCAGTATAAAATTTGCAGGTCTTGAGCGTGCTGTTCCATTTGGTGAAAAGCAAAAAACATGGGACTATTCCCGACTTGAAACAGAAAGGGCATGCTGTATTGCTCCAGAACAGAGCGGCAGGGTGGAAGAGTGGATCGATTTCCGCTCTGATATCTACTCTCTTGGCATTACCCTATACTTTCTTTTTAGCAGCGGCAGATATCCATTTGAAAATGAAGATGTAATGGCTTTGATACATGCTCATATTGCCCAAATTCCTGAGCCTCTCCATGAGCTTATTAATGGTTTATCCCATTGTAACACACCTTCCTCTATCTCTTCTGACAAATCAGATGTCTCTTATGATTCAGCAAGTTTTCCAATCATGTTGAGCAAAATTGTGGAAAAGCTCTTGCAGAAAAACAAGGCGGAGCGGTACCAAAGCTGTGAAGGTGTTCTTGCTGATTTAAAGCAGTGTCGTCACACACTTAGAGATAGAGGAGATATTCCTCATTTTCCTGTTGGCATGTATGATTACACAGCTCAGTTGAGTCTATCTAAAGTTTTCTTAGGCAGAGAAAAAGAGCGAGAACAGCTTATTGAGATATTTTCTGCCTTAAAAGAACACGGAAAACAGGAGCTTGTTTTTATTACTGGATATGCAGGTATTGGGAAATCTGTATTGGTTCAGAACTTTAAAGAGCATATAGAGAGAGAGGAGGCATTTTTTATCAGAGGAAAGTTTGAGATGTTAAAAACATCTGTTCCTTATTATGGATTTATGCAGGCTTTAGAGCAGATAGTTGAACAGATACTCTGCAAAGATGATGCTTATGTTAAGTGGGTTAAAATGAGGCTTTTTCAAAATGTTGGTGCTAATATTGCTATTATCTGTGAGTTTATTCCAAAACTGTCTATAATTGTTGGAGAACTCTCTTCGCTTCCTTCACTGCCTCCAACTGAGACCAAAAACCGTTTTAACTTAACTTTTTTATCTTTTGTAAAAACAATCTGTTCACTTGGGCATCAGATTGTGCTTTTTTTAGATGATCTACAATGGGCAGATACGGCGGCTATAAATCTTATTAAAAACATTGTAGAAGATACCCAAATTCGCCATCTGATGATGATTCTCGTATATCGTGACAACGAGATCGGCATGGCACATCCCCTTGCTATGATGATAAAAGAGCTGGCATCCTTTCATAGCATTGCTCTTAAATCGCTCTCTTTACAGCATGTCAACTCTCTGATTGCTGCAACTCTTAATTTATCGTTTGAGACAGCGTATCCCCTTGCACGGGCAGTTATGGCAAAAACTCTTGGCAATCCTTTTTTTACCCGTGAATTTCTAAAGAACCTGCACCATCAGAAACTGCTTATTTTTGACCATGATCAAGGTAAATGGATATGGAATCTTGATGAGATAAGAGCACAAAATATAAGTGAGAATGTAGTTGATCTTGTGCTTGACAGGCTCAAGCACCTTCCTCAGGAGTGTGCCCGTCTATTATGTTTTGCATCATGCATTGGAAACGTGTTTGGAGATATGGAGATGCACGGAATTTTTAATGAACCACGTGAAACTTTCCATGACCGACTCTATCCTGCAATTGAGGCAGAACTTATTATTGTAACATCTCCAAGAAGCGGAGAAGAGACAAGCTGCTACTGCTTTTCTCACGATAGAATCCAGCAAGCAGCATCAATGCTCTTTACTGGCGATGAGATTGCTAAGGTGCATCTCAGAATCGGAAGGTGGTATGCAAAGATGTCCAAGCATGACACCATGCTTGAACATACATTTAAAATTGTTGATCATCTTAACAGGGCAACTAACCTTATTAATGATGATGAAACAATTATGATGCTTGCACAAGATAATTACAAGGCAGCTATTCAGGCAAAATCTTCCACAGCATACAACATTGCTATTTTATATTTGGAAAAGACCTTATACCTTCTTGAAAAAAAAGTTTTTTCTATAGTGCAAGACCCATTGCTCTATATTGAGAGCATGATTGAACTTACAGAGCTGAAATATCTCACTTTTGATTTTGCAGGCGGAGATGAATGCTATGGAAAAACAATGGAATTTATTAATGCCCGATGCCACAGAACTGAATCTCTTATACACAGACAGATGCCCTTTAAGATAAAACTTTATCAAATTCTTATACATTCATGGATCGCACTTAACAGAATGGATGATGCTCTGTTAAAAGGTGTTGAGGTATTAAGAGAGCTTGGCATAGAACTTCCTTCAGAAGATAACCCTTTTGTATATTATCCTGCCCTTGAAAAGATGTATGATATATCAAAAGTATCTGATCTTCTTGAGCTGCCTATTATGACAGATGAGATATCTCTGCTTGCACTTGATATTATCAATGCTGTCATGTCTCCTGCATATATGGTCTCGCCTAAATATTATCCTAAAATCTGCTATGTTGCAGTAAAGCTTTGCATTGAAAAAGGGAATTGTGCCGCAGCTACACATGTATATGCGTTTCACAGTCTGCTTCTGTGCGGTGTAATGTCACGATACAGGGAAGGAATTGATTTTGCACGGCTTGCCCAGACTCTTACTGGAAAGTTTGATGCCAAGTCATATATGGCAAGAGTAGAGATGATAGCCAACGCCTGCGTTGCTCACTGGAATGCACCAGTTGAAGAGACTCTCATTCCTCTTAAGAATGCAGTAACAACGGGTTTAGAATATGGAGATATTGAACACGCATGTTATTCTGCCATGTATTACTGTATCTACTCGTTTCTAAGAGGCACCCCTTTAGATGAGGTTAAACAGGAGTGTGCCTACTATTATGACATGACCCATGAATTAAGGCAGCAGTTTCAGACCGTCTATATTGATATATGGCAGCAATGTATCAACAATCTTATAGTTGTCTCTGATGATCCTCTGCTTTTTTATGGAGATGCTGCCCGTGAAAAGGCTCTCTTAAATACCCTTACTGAAGCTAACAATGTATCATCTCTCTACTCATTTTTTCTTACAAAAGCAATTCTTGCAACTCTATTTAATATACCTCAGCAGGCACTTGAGATGATTCAAGAGGCAGGAAATTATAAAATGGGAGTTGCAAGCCTCTACCATGAACGGGAATACCATATTTATGAATCTGTAATTTTTTATCTTAACCTGCAAGCTATAAATAAGCCTGACAGCCAGCAGTTTGATGGATTGATAGATGGTCAGATTGTTCTTGATCTTCTTGAAAACAACTACCAGTATTTTGAGAAACTCTCTCATACAGCATTAGACAACAATCTTTGCTGTATGCACCTTATTGATGCACTGATAAAGAGTGTTAATGATGATCCTGAAACATGGAACGCTTTTAAACGTGCAATGGCAAGTGCACAAGATTCAGGCTTTACCCATATTGCTGTAATTGCCTTTGATCTTGGGGTTAGGTATTTATATAAACTTGAGCAGAAAGATTTTGCCTTATTTTATGCAAGAAAAGCTATTGAGACTCTACAGGCATGGGGAGCAGCAGCAGTTGTATATTCATTTGTAAGCCGTTATCCTGAATGCTTTAATTTAGACTTTAAAACACCTGATATTATTGATAAGACAAGCAGTATTAGCACTGTAGAGCCTTTTCTAACGTCAGAAGACAAATCTAAAGTTTATCCTTACAGACTTGACAATTTAACGCATCCCGATGGAGGCGTTAGATACTCTTTTGCAAGTGCTGGTTACAGTTTTGATTTGGCGTCTGTTCTAAAAGCCTCTCATGCAATTGCAGAAGAGCGTAGACTTGAGACTCTGCTTGGCAAGATAATGGATATCATCAACCAGAATTCAGGTTCTCAGCGAGGTATTCTTCTTTTGAAAAAAGGCAGTGAGCTGACCATTGAAGCTCAAAGTGGTGTGATAGAACATACTGGAGTTGGAGTTAAAAAAAATCAGAAGGACTCGGAATCGATCTTAGATTATCAAGACTCTATCGGTAGAACGGTAAAAATGAGCTATCCAGAATCTGTTGTAAATTATGTCCAGCATACACTTTCTCCCCTTATGCTGAATATGCCGTCTGCTCAAAAAGAGTTCGCCCGCGATCCATATATTGCGAGGGTCAACCCGCAATCCTTGCTCTCTCTACCGATTGTTTACAAGGGTGGGCTTCTTGGCATTTTATATTTAGAAAACCGCAATATCCAGAATGTATATTCAGATGAACGTATTGAAATTTTAAAACTTCTCTCAAATCAAGCTGCTATCTCAATTGTCCATGCCCGACTTTATCAGCAGGTAGTTGATCATGCTGCACTTTTAGAAAAAAGGGTGGAGGAGCGGACATCAGAACTTAATCGCTCCAATGAAACTCTTAAACAGACGCTTGATGATCTTCATGCGGCTCAGGCACATTTAATTCAGCAAGAAAAAATGGCTGCATTAGGTCAGCTTGTTGCAGGCGTTGCCCATGAGATTAACACTCCACTTGGTGCTATAAATACCAGTGCTGGCAATATCGGTCGAGCTATTGTTGATTGTTTAGCACGCCTTCCATCGTTGTATCGTATTTTATCTCCCGCACAGGAGGAGATTTTTAATGAGCTTATTGATAAAATTGAAAAAAACAATCAGCTTCTTACAAGTCGTGAAGAGAGGCAGGCAGCACGTAAAGTTGCACAAGAGTTAAGCAAAGCAGGTATTGAAGATAGCAAAGAGATGGCATCTTTGTTTGTTCAGTTGAGGATTTATGACAATCCATTAAGGCTCAAACCTCTTTTGGAGCATCAGCAGAAGAGCTTTATTTTTAATATGGCTTACCAGATTGCAACCATTATCTCTAACAGCAGAAATATCCATACAGCCGTAGAGAGAGCCTCTAAAATTGTCTTTGCACTCAAGTCGTTTGCCCATTTTGATCGTCATGGAGTAAAGATTGAGGCAGATATTAAAGATGGATTAGAATCGGTGTTGACAATTTATCACAATCAAATTAAGCAGGGAATTGAGTTAATTAGAGACTATGGAGAGATTCCGAAAATATTATGTTATCCAGACGAACTAAATCAGGTATGGATAAACCTGATTCATAACGCACTTCAGGCAATGCAATATAAAGGAACTTTAACAGCAGGTCTTGAACAAATAGATAACTCTGTGCTGGTAACCATTAAAGACTCTGGCTGCGGGATTCCAGTTGCGATTCAGCACAGAATTTTTGAGCCTTTTTTCACCACAAAACCTGCTGGTGAAGGAAGCGGACTTGGACTTGATATTGTCAGAAGAATTATTGAAAAACATGAAGGGTCTATCACTATAGATTCAAAAGAAAATGAAGGCACTGTTTGTAAAGTATTAATTCCAATCGCTTGACCGTTAGTTTCTCATCGAACAATCTCTTATATTTTTTGTTTTAAGGAATTTCAATCAACAACCATTGCAGCGAAACTGCTTATATTACAAAACAATACGTTTATAGATGTGATTTTAAGATGAGGTGGTAACTTAGGAGAAAATAATGAGTAAGAAAGGTGTGATTCTCTTTGTTGATGATGAAAATGTTGTTTTAAATTCACTTAGAACTCTTCTGAACCAGAGATTTGACGGTAAAGTGATGATTGAAATTGCTGAAAGCGGTGAAGAAGCTCTTGAGATTATTGATGAGATAATTGAAGAAGGCTTAGAACTTCAGGCACTGGTTGCAGATTACATAATGCCAGGTATGAAGGGTGATGAGCTTTTAGCCAATGTCCATGAGAGGCTGCCTAATGTGCGTAAAATACTCCTTACTGGACAGAGCGATTTGGCAGGGGTTAAGCGGGCAATTAACGATGCAGCTCTTTATCGTTTTATAGAAAAACCGTGGAGTGATGAAGATTTGCTTCTTACGCTCCAAAACGCTCTTCACGCATACGATCAGGATAAAGAGATAGCCAGACAGAATGAAGAGCTAAAACTTGTAAATGAAGAACTCAAGCGTGTTAATGAAGAGCTTATGACCATGAATGAAGAGCTTGAGAATATTGTAAACCAGAGAACTCAAGAGCTTAGGGATAAAAATAGGGAACTTGGAATCCTTGCTGTTACAGATCGTTTAACAGGAATATGTAATCGTCTAAAACTTGATGAGGTGTTTGAGCATGAGCTTGATAGAACAGTGCGGTATGAGCTTGATTTTGCAGTGATAATTTTGGATATTGACCACTTTAAGAGGGTTAATGATAGTTACGGGCATCAGGTTGGCGATGCAGTTCTTGTAGAGATATCCCATATTCTGATGAAGCATCTAAGAAAAGTGGATGTACCTGGAAGGTGGGGGGGAGAGGAGTTTTTAATTATCTGCCCCGAAACCAATGGAGAGAGTGCTTTTTTGATAGCAGAAAAACTTCGTACAGCTATTGACTCATTCTCTTTTACTGTCGTAGGGCATACAACTGCAAGTTTTGGTGTTACATCATATCGCAAAGGCGATGATGTAAAAGATATGATGTCCCGTGCAGATGCAGCTCTTTATAAAGCAAAAGAGAGGGGGCGTAACAGCGTTATAAAGTTCTGACGGTGACTTGCTCTCGGCAATAAATGTCCGAGCATCTATACGGTTTTAATCTTAATATAATGAGTTATTACAGGAGGATTTAATCAATTATGCCACTTATTGATCTATTAAAAAAACGCACCTCTATTCGTGCCTTTTCGGATAAACCAGTTCCCCAAGAAACCATGAATCAAATATTTAGAGATGCCCAATTGTCTCCGTCAAACTGTAATGTGCAGCCATGGCAGATATATGTTGTGTCAGGAGCAGAAAAAGATGTTTTAAAAGAGAAGCTGGTTAAAGCTGTAATGAGCGGTAAAGAACCTAATCCTGATTTTGACTGGAAGATAAGCTATAAGGGAGTTCATCGTGAGCGTCAGTTTGGCTCTGCAAATGCTCTTTATAGCTCAATGGGTATTGAAAGAGGTGATAAACTTGCAAGAATGGCTGCTATGCTTAGGAACTGGGCATTTTTTGATGCTCCTCACGCTCTTTTTTTTACAATGGAAAAATATTTGAACATCATGGGGGCTGTTGATATTGGTATTTATTCCCAAACCCTGACTTTATTGATGACTGAGCATGGTATTTCAAGCTGTCTTCAAGGTGCTTTGGGGCAATTTCCTGATCCTGTGAGGGAGTTTTTCAATATTCCAGAAGAACGCGGTATTCTCTTTGGCATGTCATTTGGGTATGCAGATGAAACAGCATCAGTAAATACAACACGAACTGAAAGAGAGCTTGTAGAAAATTCAGTGTTATTCAGAGGATAATTAAAAATCAATGAGCTTCTGAACGCCTGGACACTCATTAATTAACTGCTCTGTATGTCTCTTAAAGTGCTCCCAGAATGGAAAAGTACGGCATTGAAGAGGTCTTACCGAATAGATCGAACATCTATTGGCACTGTTAAGAAAAATACAGCGGTAGTCTTTGTCGTCAACACATTCACGGATGGAATATCGGTTGCCTCTTTTCTCAAAAAACTTGTTGATTCCGTCAATCTGATTTATCTCCAAGATATGGCATATATTGCGTATGTCAGCAGAATTAACCCATATATTGCCAGAGCTTCCTTTGCAACATGCAGCTAAACATGAAATGCAAGCTGCATGATTAAACTCAAAGGGAAAGTTATCTTTTATCATTATAAGCAGAGCCTCTTAGTGACTATTCTTAACCAGCATTCAATATATATGAAGTTTCATGAGCAATAGCGTTTTTATGCCCGCTCTCTCCATAAAAGTCTAAAGAGTTGTAATCAGAATTATATTTTACAGTGCAGTTATATTTAGTTGCATAGCTGTTCATAATTTTTGCCAATACTTCTAATGTTGTGTTATTATGACTAATTATTAATTTGTCCATAATTAAGCCTCCTATCTCTTTATTTATATAGTTACAAAGATTTTATGTGTATGGTTACAAAAAATAAAATCTACTTTATGATAAAATTAAATGCAGTATATGTGCCACATAATTATATTATCGGAAAAAATAACAATATATAAAGTAGGCTAATTGTGCCGTAACTATTTTTAGATTGAATTCCTGAATAATAAAAAATGAAATCAGCGATTGAAAATAACAAAAAAAATTTTATCCTTCACAATATTGTAAGGCTCAGAGAGATGATTCGCTATCTGCCGCCTGAAAAGCTCACGCTGTTTAAAATGATTCCATTTTTGATACATGTCAATTCGCCCGCTTTTCCTGGATATGTCAAGGCGATGGATAGCAAAGCAGCAATCACAAGTAGAGCTGTTAGAGGAGATAACTCCACAGATCAAAATAGAGATTCTGATAGTATTTTTGGAGTATGGAATTTTGAGAATTCAGGCTTTGCAAAAGATATTGCAGAAAATAGCCATGAAGCTAAAGAACTTTTAAGCATAAAATGCCATAATCCAGCAGTTCAGGCTATCTATCATATTGGGAGTCTTGGGACATTTACCCAATCTGCAAAGTCTGATTTTGACTTCTGGGTGGTCATCGAAAAGCCATATTTTCAGGAATCAGGCAATGATTTACTCCATAAGAACACGATCAATAACGTTCAGCTTGACAGCTATCTTATGAATAATGACATGGAGAACAGCAATTTTATCAATATGCTCCATGAAAAATTGAGCCTTATCACAACTTACAGCAGAAAAGAGTTCTCTCAAGAGGTGACCTTTTTTGTCCACTATGCCCACAATCTAAGAGAAAATATTTTTGACAATCCAGATGATGAAGATTCTGTTGCTGTTCCTGAGCTTCTCCTGAAAGAGGAATTTTATCGAACATTCATAATGGTTGCAGGTAAAATTCCTCTTTGGGCTGTACAGCCTTTTGGTCTTTCTGATGCAGAACTTGCTCAATGGAAACAAGAAGCTATTGCTTATGGAGGATTTATTGATCTTGGCACTTTTGACTCAATGCCGATTGAAGAGGTTCAGCGTGGGCTTTTGTGGCAGATATGCAAAGCACCGTATGATCCTGTAAAGTCTGTTATTAAGGCTTCAATAACAGCAAGTTACAATGTGAATAAATACAATCTAAACAGGGCAGAAAGTATTAAAAATTCAGATCATAAACGGGTAAATCCAATACTTTTATGTGACATGGTAAAACAGCGTTTTGGAGAGTCTATAATTGATGATTATGCAGCAGACCCTTATATTATAGCATTTGAGAGAATTATTAAGTTTTATACAGAGCTTGGAGATCAAAGGGCACTCTCCCAGATTAAAGCAGCCATATTTTTTAGACTGTGCGGATTTCCATTAGTCACCCTTCCCCCAAAAGATTCTCCAAAACGGAAGGTTTTAGACCGTTATGTCAGACAATGGCAGTTAAGCCGAACACGTTTAAAAAAACTCCTTGAATATCAAATCTGGCCAGAACCTGAAAAGACTCTGTTTGATCATACCATGATTGAGAGGCTCTCTTCGCTGTACAAGGAATCTCTTGAACAAAAAACATTCCAGGAAAATGAAAAGACAAGCCATGAAAAAAGCAGACAAATCATTCACGAAAAATCTGAAATAACCACATCCACTTCTATCTTGAATAAGAGAGAGGCTGATTTAACTATCCTCAAAAACAAAGTTAATAAAATCACCCTGAAAAAAAAAGATATACTGCCTAAATGTTCTACATATCTTCGGTTAAAACCCCAAACGAACATGACTCTTATTGCAAAAGCGTTTAATGAAAAAGGTAGATATTCAAGTGAATTTTTATTATTCTCTACTGTTCAGAATAGCCAATCTCAAACTACTCAGTCTCGGAGCAGCCAAATTCAGACAAGTCAGCCCCAGAGCGATACCACAAAAAAAAGATATAACCTCCTCTACTCTGCCCGATATTTTATGGAAGTTATCGGCTGGAGCATGTACAATCATCTTTATATCAGGGGAACAACTAATCTTGAGATGAGAGTGCCGTTCAAGTTGTATGGCAGTCTTGAAAAAATTTCAGACTGCGATGAAATCTACCTTGCACTGCAACCATGGATGCCGCTTTCTGATGAACCGTTTTTGTCCAAACCAGTCTGGGAAAAAGTTGTAGTGCTGCTGTTTGTTGATAACTCCAAAGAGATGACCCAAGATAAAAATATGGAGTCAATAGATATACTTGAACAATCAATCAACTACAACATGTTCCAACAATTCCAGAAAGCTGAATTTCTTATCAGAAACTCATGGGGAGAGATCTTTTTTCAAGTTCTAAACCTTGAGCAGGTTGAGAATCCAGAAGAAAGATGTTATCAGACCGCAATGAAAATTCTTGAATACCATGAAAAAGAGTCCAATTACTCAATTTTTCTTATGGCATCAAAGCCTGTTGTCAAATTGATTCAAAAAATCAAAACCATTGTTGAAGATACCAAAATTCTTCAATATAGTTCTGAAAAAAATTCTGATATAAAAACAACCCAGAGGAGGCCATATCTCGATGTCATCTGAATTGTATGCTGCAATAGGATCTGATTCTTTAAAAGAAGAGCTTGGGAAAAATACGACATCAAAATCTCAAATACTCATTGTCAACGAAGAACCAAAAACATTGGCTGGATTGACAAAAGGTATCCAGAAACTTGGATTTTTAAATACAATATCTGTTCAGACAGATGAAAAAGCAGTTCTTGTTACAGGAAAAAAAGATATTGGCTGCATTATATGTTCCTATGAAACAAAACATATCAATGGTCTTAGCTTTTTGAGAATGATGCGGAAAAAAGATAAATATGCTGATACTCCATTTTTCCTCACTGATCCTGCGTTTACAGCCTTTAAAGTTTTAAAAGCTGGACATGCAGGTGTTACTGGACTTCTTGTAATGCCATGTACACTAAAAACTTTGGAAGAAAAGATAACAGCCAATATTGATAAACCAAAAGAGATAGTTGTAGGCAATGCAGAAAAACAGGTTGCCAAAGGGTCAAACCTTATTAATGACGGAAAGTATGATGAAGCCATAAATGAGTTCAAGTTTATGGTAAACCAGAAGGAGAATCCAGAATACTATTACAACATAGGTTATATAAAAAGTATTCAGGGAAAACACTCAGAAGCCATTGCAGCATTCAGAAAAGCTACTCAGCTTGACCGCCTTTTTGCCAAAGCCTATGAAGAGATGGGCAGAGCATATCGAGCCTTGGGTCAGCATGATAAAGCTGATGAGTGTTTGGGGTATGCAGCCCAGATACACCTTGAAAGGGATAATGACGGTCATGCTGAGGAGATTTTAAACGAGATACTTCAGCTCGGGTCAGAGTCTCTTAACGTCTTCAATTCACTTGGAGTTATCTACAGAAAACGGGGAGACCACCAGACAGCATTGACCCATTATAAAAAAGCATTAAAGATTCATCCTGATGAGCCAAATATCTACTACAACATGGGAAGAATCCATTTGGACATGAAAGATACAGACAAGGCAAGAGAATTTTTTCAAAAAGCTGTGGAGGTAGACAGCAGCTTTAAAGAGGCTCGACAGGTTATAAAAGCCATTGATTTAGGTTTTATTTAATTCATTAAGGAAGTTCAATCCAACAATAATTGCAGTGAAGTTGCTTATGTTCTTTTAGATTTTGTAAAGCACACCAAGAGTATCTGTCATTTCAAGCGGTTTATAGAGTCCTGATTCAAGAGCCGTTTCATAGACCTGACGAGGAGCTTGGCCTCCTTTTGAGGGATCCATAAAAATATCGTGAATAACAAGAAACCCGCTTTTTATAATGTGTTTTGACCATATAGTGTAGTCGTTCATGGCAGCAGCAAACGAATGACCACCGTCAATAAAGAGCATGGCAACTGGAGTTGACCACATTTTGCCTGCAACTTCCGAAGAAGCCACAATCGGCACCACATTCTCAATAAGCCCTGTTCTTTCAAGAGTATTCCAGAAAAATCTGAATGTGTTTATACGTTTAAGTTTAAGGTCGTAAAGCTCGGGATCAAAATACTCTTCTCCTGGCTGCTGCTCTTCTGAACCTGTGTGGTGATCTACAGAATAGAGTATGCTGTTATTCTGTTTGCACGCAGTTCCTATAAAATAGGCAGATTTTCCGCAATAACTGCCAATCTCTACACATGGTCCAAGTTTTGAGGCTTCAAGTGCAACATTGTGAAGACGAATAGCCTCATTATCTGCCATAAAACCCTTAATGGTATTGCTCAATGCAAAATCAATATTTGTCATTTTTTATTAAGTACTCCAACTGTTCTAACAGCTTAAAAATTTATAAGTTTTAGCAGACTGATTTAAAAAAACATTCATATAACTCTGTTTATCAAAATCTCAATTAATAATAAACTATTAAAGACAGGATGTAAGTTAAGAAAGGCAAGATTAATGGAACTCTTAAATATCAGAGCAGTTGTATGCGATCTTGATGGGACACTACTTCATAGTCCGCAAGAAGCAATTAAAGTGCCGGGCAGAACCCGTGCAAGTTTTTTTTCAGCAGATGCTTCTATACTTCTTGAAAAGATAAGCAAGATATTTCCTGTAGTTATTGCAACCGGCAGAAATTCAAATAGTGTTTATAAACTTGTAAGCCAGCTTCCTGATGTTAGATTCATCGGTTTTGTTCTTGAGAACGGTTTTGTGGTTAAACATGCAATTGATAATATCCTAACCGCTGAAAGCAAAACTGCAAACCATAATGATAATATTCATTTGCATTACAAGACTATCAATAATCCTGAGCGTGAAATAAAGGAGGATTGGAATAAGATTGCAGCACTTTTTCCAGATTGGGAGAGACTGCTGTTTTATGAAAACTGTGCGGGGTTTATTTTTGATCTTAGTCAGAATGAGATTTATAAAATGGCAATTGATGCAAGGCTTAAACATGCTCAGAGGGTCTTAGCTGAGAATGGATACAGCTATCCTGTTTATAAAGAAAAAAGGAAGATTTTTATCTATCCTGGTCATGTTGATAAGATGAGAGGTCTTGAGCTTCTTGGTGTTCATCCATATATAGCAATAGGGGACGGAGAAAATGATCTCCAGATGATGCAGCAAAGCACTATAGCTGTGAGCTTGGATTCAGGTGCATCTGAATTAAAAGAGATTGTGATGCAGAAAAATGGATTTTGGTCTATGAAAAGAGAGCATGAAGCAGCTTGTGAAATGCTTGAGTTTGCATACAATTTAGTTTTAAAAACCTCAGCTTCGAGGCAATCTCTGTAAATCGGGATTCGCCTGATAAATCAATTGAAATCCTGCAAAACTTAGGATTCATCCCTTGATTTTATTGAATGGAAATTGAGTTTTATAGGGAGTTCTAATCTTTATTCATGGGCATTACAAGATTACGAATCCACCCGATTAAAGTATTATCTTTTAGCAGCTCACGCTCATGAATATCAAGGTTTGTGTTGATAAGATCGATATCTCCGAATCTGTCCTTACGGGTAGTTATTTTTCGGGCAGGATCAAGATTTTTTACCACTCGTGCAGGGTTGCCCACTGCAATTGAGTTGGCAGGAATATCATTTGACACTACTGCCCCTGCTCCAACAATGCTGTTCTCTCCAATTGTAACCCCTTTGCATATAATAGCACTGTCGCCTATCCAGACATTGTTTTCAAGTTTTACAGGGTATGCTGTATCAGGAGGCAGGCTTCTGTCATAAATTCCGTGCCAGTCTGAGTCTGTGATATAGGCACTGCTTGCAATCATGCAGTTATCACCAATTGTTATATCCTGTGCAGCACTGATTCTCACACCAGGAGAGATAAGCACATGATCTCCAATATGTATACCCGGAATATCTTTTTTAGATGACCAGACTGTAAGGCGGGTACGTTTATCAGACGATGCAAGAAGAGTTATGTTCTCTCCAATGGTAACTGGACCTCCAAAGACCTCAATATACCAAGGTTTTACTATATATGAATTCTTTCCAAGCCCATCAAGTTGAGGTTTTAGAAAATGGTCAACATAGAGCTTCAGAAGTTTAAACCAGATTTTTTTGATAAAGTATGGGCGGTGGTCTCTTCTCATTTTTTTTTACTCTCCGTGATTACGATATTTTTCATAACGTCCATGTCCTGACATGCACAATGAAAAATGAAATTCAGTAATATTAAAGCATCGTTCTACTTTGTAAAACCCTTGAACCTGAATCCATCCCATGAGTCGTGGCTGAAAAGAGTTGATGCAAATGTCAGTCCATAAAGTGCATCTGCTGCCATTAAAACCACAGCATTAGTCCATGAAATTTTCTCTTCTGGCCAGATGACCATATCAGGGAATGTGTAACCACACCAGAATGTTCCGTCCTCGTAGGTTCTCTCTTGTATCCATGAAAAGACAATTCGTGCAAGCTTGGTGTTGCCCATAGCAGCTAACGCAATTACAAATTCTGATGTCTCTGCCATTGTTACCCATGGGCGGTCAGATACGCAGCGGACACCTTGCCCTTCAACAACATATTTTTTCCAATATTTTTCAACTCTTTTAAGGGCTGCATCTCCTGTTAAGGCTCCCGAAAGAACAGGATAGAACCAATACATGGAATATCTTGATTTGCTTATATTGTATATATGGATGTTATCCCTTATCGTGCTGCCAAGTTTTTCAAATGCTGTTTCCCAGTGAGGCATTTTTATGTCAAGAAGGTGAGCTATGGAGAGTGCACATTTAAGACTCATATAGATTGAGCTTGAACCAGTAAGAAGTGCCATAGGATCAGTATTGCCTTCAGGGCTTTTTGCCCAGTAAATCTCTCCCCGCTCTGTCTGAAGGCTTAACGCAAAATCAATGCCTCTATGAACAGATGTCCACATTTTTCTTAAAAAAGCCTCTGATTCTTCATTTAGCTTATTGTGTTTGCTGTCTTTGTTTTTTAAATCTTGACTGCTCCACCTGACAAGCCATGTATGAAATACGCCGACAGCAATATAGGCAGACATGTTTGTCTCCATAGTTCTATCTTGAGGCTCACCATTTATATAAGATGAGAACCATGAGCCATTCGGATTTTGATTATCTATAAGCCACTCAAACGTTTGTTCAGACTCTTTGAAAAAGCCTCCGATGTTTAAACCCATTGCAGATTCAACTAAATCCCATGGGTCAGTCTTTCCGCCTTCATGCCATGGGATATCTCCTGACGGTTTTTGAAGGTCAGCGATCATGCCTGCTAACGAATCAATATTCAGTGCAGGGGAATGTTTAAGCTCAAGGTTTTTCATCTCCATTAAAATACTCTCCTTGTTATTGATCTCTTTGTTAAATGGTGTAATTTAGCTTTTTATCAGAAGAGAAGGGCAATGGCAAGGTGGCTATTCATAAAAAGACCAATATTATGAATATTAATTCATTAGTAATAGCATTTTTAAAAGATGGAAATATATAAATTATAGATAAATTAAAACTCAATTTATTAGAATCAAAAAATACTAATAGAATAATAATTCTATTTTAAAAGTTTGAAATCAATAAAAATTCTAATTTTAAAATGGTGATAAAATCTTTTAAGAAATACTTTAAAAAATACTTGACATACCTCCATCTATTCTGTTATTCAGAAATGAATACTCATTCACAGTTAATGAAAGGTATTATTAATTTATATACAGGAGGTCGTCATGAGTAGAAAGATCAGAAAGGCTGCGGTAATCGGTTCTGGAATAATGGGCGGAGGTATTGCTGCTCTTCTTGCCGGTGCTGGAGTAAACGTGCTGCTTTTGGACATCGTTCCCTTTGATTTAAAGGAAGAGGAGAAAAATGATCCAGCAGCAAGAAACAGAATTGTTAAGGCAGGCATGGATGCAGCACTTGCATCTGCCCCATCTCTTTTTATGAACAAAAAAGATGCTACTTTAATCCAGATAGGAAATCTTGAGGATGATTTTAACAAACTTGCAGATTGTGACTGGATCTGTGAGGTGGTTGTTGAGAATCTAAAAATCAAGCAGAACCTTTTTAAACGGATTGAAGGTATCAAAAAACAGGGTGCTATTATTAGTTCCAACACTTCAGGTATTCCATTAAAGGATATGTCTGCTGGATTGAGCTTGGAGTTCAGACAGCATTTTATGGGAACCCATTTTTTTAACCCTGTCCGTTATATGCACCTTCTTGAGCTTATCCCCGGTGCTGAGACTCTTCCAGAAGTTCTTGAATTTATTGCAGCATTTGGTGAAAAGAATCTTGGTAAAGGTATTGTTTGGGCAAAAGATACTCCAAATTTTGTGGGTAACAGAATTGGTGTTCATGGCATTGGTGCTGTTATGGGTGCAATGCTTGAAGATGGTCTTACTATTCCTGAAGTTGATGCTCTGTTCGGTTCTGCCCTTGGTCGCCCTAAAACAGCAATATTTAAAACTTCTGACCTTGTTGGTCTTGATACAATGTCTCATGTTGCTGCCAACTCCTACAATCTCTGCCCTGATGATGAACAGCGTAACGCATTTATAGTGCCAGATTTTGTAAAGCAGATGGTTGAGAAGAAACTTCTTGGCAACAAGACAAAAGCTGGTTTCTATAAAACAGATTTGACCCCTGAATGGAAAAAAATCAAAAAAGTTATAAATCCTGCAACCCTTGAGTATGAAGAACTTACAAAGCCCTCTTTCCCATGTTTGGATGAGGCAAAGAAAAAGGCAACTCTGACTGAAAAGATTAAATGTGTTCTCACAGGAGACGACAAAGGGGCAAAATTTGCGTGGAAGATCGCTGCCATAAGTTTCCAGTATGCTGCAAATCGTATTCCTGAGATTTCTGACACCATCATTGAAATAGATAACTCCATGAAATGGGGCTATAACTTTGAAATGGGTCCGTTTGAAATGTGGGATACATACGGAGTTTCCGAGGCTGTAGAGAGAATGAAAGCAGAAGGTTTTGCTGTTCCTTCAAATGTTATGGCAATGATTAACGCGGGTAATAAATCTTTCTACAAACTTGAGAAAGGCGTTAAATATTTCTATGATTTTGCATCTTCTGCATATAAACCAGTGCCAGTGAGCAAAACAGCGGTATCTCTTGCTGCTGCTCGCGGCAACAACAAACTTGTTCTTGGCAACGCATCTGCAAGCCTTATTGATATTGAAGATGGCGTCTTCTGTTTAGAGTTCCATACAAAGATGAACGCTCTTAATGCAGAAATAATTGAGACAATTGACGCTGCTATCAATTATGTTGATGCAAACGGTGTTGGTCTTGTTATTGGAAATCAGGCGGGCGGAATGCCAGGTGCATTCTCTGCTGGTGCTGATCTTTCTCAGATTTCAAAAATGTGCCATGAGAAAAAATTTGCTGAAATTGATGCCTTCCTTGCAAGAGCACAGGCTGGAATCCAGAAAGCAAAATATGCTCCATTTCCTGTAGTTGCAGCACCTTACGGCATGACTCTTGGTGGTGGCTGTGAAACCTGCTTAGGTGCTGATAGAATTGTTGCACATGCAGAACTTTATATGGGGCTTGTTGAGATTGGTGTAGGTCTTCTTCCAGCAGGCGGCGGATGTCTAAATATCTGGAGACGATTTATTGATGCTGTTCCAGGCGGTGCTCATAAAGATATTGATCTTGCAAAACTTTTTGTTCCTGCATTTATGAATGTTGCTATGGCAAAAGTATCTATGTCCGCAGCTCAGGCTCGTTCCAACGGTTTTCTTGCGGCTACTGACCGAATTGTCTTTAACCGTGATAATTTAGTTGGTGAAGCAAAAAAAGAGGTTCTGAAAATGGTTGATGATGCTTATGCTCCTCCAATGAAGAAACCTGTCCGTGTAATGGGAAATGCTGCTCAAGGTATGATCAATGCCGAGCTGTTTAACATGCTCAATGGAAAATTCATGAGCGAATATGATGCATTCCTTGCCAAACGCATTGCATTCGTAATGAGTGGCGGTGATGTCAATAAGGACACTGAAGTTTCTGAAGAGACTATCCTGAAACTTGAAAGAGATGCCTTTGTTGATTTTGCAAGAGAAGAGAAGACAGTTGCAAGAATTGATCACATGCTTAAAACCGGCAAGCCGCTCAGAAACTAATTTAAGGAGGATTTCAAATGAGAGATGCATATATTGTACAGTCAGTAAGAACCCCTGGCTGCAAGCAGAAAAGGGGTCAGTTTAAAGAGACAAGACCCGAAGAACTCCTTTCATTTATTATGAAAGCAGCGGTGGACAGAACGCCTGGTCTCAAATCAAGTGATATTGAAGATGTAATGTGTGGCTGTGCATTTCCAGAAGCAGAGCAGGGTCTTAATATTGGAAGAATTGCCGCTAAAATGGCAGGCTTTCCAGACAGTGTATCAGGTGCTACAGTAAACCGTTTCTGTGCATCAGGGCTTGAGGCAATTGCACTTGCATCTGCAAGAGTTCAGATGGGCTGGTCAGAGATCACAATGGGTGCTGGTGTTGAGTCCATGACTTTTGTGCCAATGGGCGGAAATGTTCCAAGGCCACATCCTACATATTCTATTGAAGACCCTTCAATGTATATTTCAATGGGTATCACAGCAGAGAATGTAGCTAACCGTTATAACGTATCAAGAGCGGATCAGGATAAGTTTGCGGCAGATTCTCAGGCAAAAGCTGCACGGGCTGCAAAAGAGGGACTCTTTACCGAGATCGTCCCGACTCCTGCGTTTAAGTATGTGAAACAGGCTGACGGAACCTATAAAAAAGAGCAGTTTATCGTATCTATTGATGACGGTATCAGAGCAGAAACAACTGCTGAAGGTCTTGCTAAAGTTCGTCCTGCTTTTGCTGTGAACGGTAGTGTTACTGCGGGTAACTCCTCTCAGACAACAGACGGTGCTGCTGCAACCATCATTGCATCTAAAGCAAAATGTGATGAGCTTGGACTCAAACCTATTGCAAAAGTTATTGCATACACAAGTGTTGGCTGTAAATCTGACGAAATGGGCGTAGGTCCTCGTTATGCAATTCCTAAGGCTCTTGAGATTGCTGGGCTTAAGATTGAAGATATTGATATTTTTGAGATTAACGAGGCGTTTGCATCTCAGGCACTTTACTCAATCCGTGAACTTGGTCTTCAAGACTCAATGCAAAAGATAAATATTCATGGCGGTGCTATTGCTCTTGGTCATCCATTGGGATGCACAGGTGCAAAACTTACCGCGACATGTATTGCAAACCTCAAAGAGGTTAAAGGCAAATACGGTGTTGTCTCAATGTGCATTGGCGGCGGAATGGGTGCTGCGGCTATTTTTGAGATGGTGTAATTGTATTTGATATAAAATGAGTTGTAGATTAAATTTCGAGTTTTAAAATAGTTGTTAACTTGATCTTGTTTAAAAAATAAGGGCAACAGTGGATATACGCTGTTGCCCTTATTTTTTTCATCAAATTTGGAGTTTCCCTCTTATCTCGTCCAAAGATGAAAAGCCCTTTCTTTTTAGGAACAAACCTATTCCTTTTATAATCCGTTCAAGGCAGTCTGGATCAACTAAAACTGCTGTGCCGACCTGAACCGCAGATGCACCAGCAATGATAAATTCCAAAGCATCAGTTGCTGTGGAAATTCCCCCTATTCCTACAACTGGAATTTTGACACTTTTTGCCACCTGCCAAACCATTCTTAGGGCAATAGGTTTTATTGCAGCTCCTGATAGTCCTCCTGTTACGTTTGCAAGCAGAGGTTTAAATGTTTCGCTGTCAATTGCAAGACCAGTCAATGTATTGATAAGAGATATTGAATCTGCTCCCGCATCTTCTACAGCTTTTGCAATCTGAACAATATCAGTAACATTAGGTGATAATTTGACCATAACATGTTTTGATGTGCATTGACGCACTTGCTCAACAACCTTTGCTGCTGATGCTGGATCAACTCCAAAGGCTGCCCCTCCTGCTGTAACATTCGGGCATGAGATATTGACCTCAATGCCTGCAATTTCATCTAACGTATTAATTATAGATGCAAGCTCTCCATACTCTTCAATCTTTTTGCCATAAATATTTACAAAAACAGGCGGAATAAGAGTTCTCAAAAATGGCAGTTTATCTCGAATAAATACCTTTACGCCGACATTTTCAAGCCCAACAGCATTAAGAAGTCCGCAGGCAGTCTCAACTACTCGTGGGGAGGGGTTGCCAGTTGAAGGTTCAAGAGAAAGACCTTTAACAACAATAGCTCCAAGTCCATTAAGGTTCACTAAATTTTTATATTCAGCAGCATACCCAAATGTGCCTGACGCTGTCATCACTGGGTTTGCCAATTTAACTCCATTAATATTGACACTTAAATCCATACTTTTCCTTAATAATTTCAAAAAGTTAAAATTTAGATTTAGATTACTATAGCTCTACCTATTTGTTTCCACTTTAAGATAAGATAGTTTCAAAATAAAGCTCTGGTATTCAAAAAAATGATTTAAAATCATTCAATAACATTTTTATTTTATGTTTAAAACGCATATCTTCCCACTTATCTGGAAATGCAAGCGGTGCAAATTCTAACTGTATCGTTACAGAATAGATACCAATTTCCTTATTAAATGAACTGCTTAAAATCTTATACGGCAGTTTGACAGCACCTTCAAAACTTACCACAGTCTGATCGTTTACAAGTGTCTGACCATGAAAATCAGTTCTGTCTTGTGCCAAACCCCTAACAGTGGTTGACTGACTTTTGACAGATTCAAGCCCATGTTCTTCAAGAAAATTTTTTATTGCATTGTGTATTGCTCTTGTCTGCATATCTAAACCCTTTTCCCCTGCGGCTGAATAATCTGAACTGCCAGAGATGATAAATGGGGTAAATTTTTCCTGCCTGAATTCATCTTCTGCTGGTACCATTAGAAGGTTTGATCGCTCAACTCGGTTATCTACAGACTTTACATCAAATCTTACGTAATAGATTGATATACTATTTTGGCTGTAAATAGAGGCTGTTTTACAGCAAAGGAAAAGCAGGAAAAGTGTAATTAAAATTTTTTTAACAGAGTATAAACCAAGGCTAATCATAAGATGAGAAACAAGTTTTTTCATATAATAGATGAAACATGGTATTTTTATTGCAATGTATTGTTATCAAGTTTTTAAACCTTAGAGCATCATACAATAATGGAAAATATCAATTAATCGGCTTAATTGATAACTATAAATTAAACCATTATAAATGTTCTATGTTTTTTGGCAACATTGAATTGAGTTTTCATAAATTGAATCTAACTATTTGATTTAAAAGGATGGGCAAGATGAAAAAAAAGATAGGCATTATTTTACTTATTACTATTGTAATGGTCTGCTTTTCACTATTCAGTTGTGTTTATGTAGAAAAGAGAGCTAAAACCTCTAACGTAAGTTCAACAGGCGGTACTGTTGAGTATTCTGATACCGATAGCACTGCTCTACAGAGGGTAGTTGCGTTTGAGGTCGTAGGTAAAGGATTGATCCCTGAGACAGCTATAAATACAGGGCAGGGAAGGCTTATGGCAGAAAGAGCTGCTATAAGTGACGGATACAGGCAGCTTGTTGAAAAGGTAAGAGGTGTCTATGTTGATGCCTATTCTCAGACCACAAATGGAATGATTGATTATGATGTTATCCGTACCAAAACCCAATCTTGGCTGAGAGGAGTAGAGATTCTTGAGGTTAAAGAGGCTGGTTACGGTATTTTTAATGCAAAACTGCAATTGAGAATATATTTTACAGAGAGCGATATGATCTGGTGGCCATCTGGAATTGGAAGCGGCGTTATACCAGCTTCACCTCCCAAACGAAGTTATATAGCAAGAATGTTTACAAACAATGATGTCAGGTGTGACTCTTATCCATGGTGTGGAAACTCCTATTATTATAATCAAAAGTAATATTATAGAATCTCTGCTAACTCCCACAAAAGGAGATAATAATGAATGCAATATCCAGATGCCCTGCTGTAGTAATTACTTTAATATTAAATCTGTTTCTTGTTTTAATATGGTATAATAATTCGTTTGCTGAAATTAAAGAGTTTTCTATGCCTGAATCGTCAGAACCTCGATTTTCAGAAAATAGGCAAGAAAAAAGAGAAACTGCTATAAATAGCGATCAACATTCACAATACATTGCAAATCAGACACAACAGACACAATACCTTGTACGTCAATTTCAAGATCGTATCCGTGAAAATGAAGAAGAGATAAGATTTCTCATTAATGAAAAAGATTGGCTACAAAACAGAATCTATCGTCTCCAAGATTTAAATGAGCCAGTTCCTTGGGAGATGCATAACTCTATTGCTATCAAAGAGAAAAAGATTCGTGCAGCATTCAGGGAGAACAACCGATTGAACGAACTGCTTCGGCAGGAAAGATACAAACTCCATGATGAATACCAGAATATTGATAATCGAAGCATGGATTACAACAACCGTCTCTCATACCCTCCAACATCTTCCTATCCTTCAGGTAATTCAGGTGCATGCTCGGAAGCATTAAAACGGAGACTATCGCAAGATATAAGCAGTGCTGGATTAGATGATTGGCTGCACTTCACGGATAATGTTAAGGATTTTTGCAAAGGAGGAGATTGCTGCGTTTTAGAAAATACCCTGCCGATTCTCTACTCATCTGGCAGTGCAAGGCTTGCAAATGAATATAAACTCTTTCTGAAAAAACTTGCGGGAATTATTAAAAATCATGATGTCAGAATCCGTATTGACGGTTTTGCTGATGTGAATAATATCCACACCAAGCAATACCCGTCAAACTTTGAACTTGGTGCAAATCGTGCATCAAATATTGTACATGAGCTTGTGAAAAATGGAGTCAGCCCGTCTCTATTTAGAATCGCAACAACGGGAAAACACAGACCTGACGGTAAACCTATGTCTGACAATAAATCGCTTGAACGAAGGTCTGAAATATCAATAGTGTTTTTATAATTCAGCCGTTGGGCTAAAGCCCTCGGCTAACCATAAAAAAAGCCCGCTTAAGCGGGCTTGGTTAAAAATCAGCCCAGAGCTTCAGCTCGGGGCTATAAGGGAACTACTTCTGATACCATGACCCATCTTCTTTTTTGAGATACTCGCCAGATATAGCCTTCTGGACAATCTGAGCTGCTCTTAACTTTTCAACCTTATCAATAGAAACGCCTTGCTCTTTTGCAATAGCAGAATAGACCTCTTTTCTGTCTCTGTTTTCACTGTCAACCACATCTTGATTGATTTTGTTTCCAAAGACATATTCAAGGTATCCTTTGGCATTCTCTCCTATAATTCCCTTCTGTTTCATCTGTACAATGGTTGGCAGACGACTCTTCATTCTATCCTTTATCTCGTCTGCCATGCCATTGTTGGCAGCAGTGAAACAAAAGAACAACGTAATGCAAAATAGTGCTGATGAAACCTTTCTTAAACTATAAGTTGAAATCATATAATCTCCTTACTTCATTTAACATGATAAAAGTTTTTATTTAACGTGAAAGCCCAAACTATATTTTTGACGTGAAAATATAACTTGTTTCTTAAAAATTTACTTCTTTATAATCTTCTCTTCAGTCTTGTCAATATCATCAAAATAGTTATCTAATGCTTTGTCAACCTTGACATTAACGTCAATGGTAATGTGTATGGGCTTTACTTCAAGCGGAGCCACTTGAACCTCATGGTATGTATTACACCCTGCTGCCATCAAAATTATAGTGCCTATTAAAAGAGCACATTTTTTTTTCTTCATTTTATAACTCCTTTGTTCTTGTCCAGGAATTTTAATCCAAACAATAATTGTAGCTAAATTTTTTATGTTATATTAGTTAATTAAGTATTAAAAAAATAGATATTTTGATAACTAAAGTTGATTTCTTGACAAATGGACTCAAATTAACTACATATTCCGTCAATATGCAACATAAGAATTTATTATCAAAGATTGAGATCAATATCAAATAATATACTGTAAAGTTTATTTATAATTTATAGAAGGAAATTTAAAATGAGAACCATTCTTGGATATACCATGAGGAGTTTCATTGCATTTTTATCTCTGTTGACAGCTATTCTTATATCTACAAACATGATCACCAGACAACAGAAAGATGATGGACTAATTCTTAATATATCAGGTATTCAGAGAATGCTTACCCAAAAGATGGTCAAAGAGGCTCTTATCTGTTTTAATTTAGCAGCAAGAAACAGACAAAATGATCTTAAAGACTGGAAAGAACAGTTATTGTTAACAATGAAATTATTTGAATCTATATTGTATGCACTTAAAGACGGTGGGAAAGTTCCTCTAAATTACGAGATGACTCAATTCCGACAGTGCCCGCCTGCTCCGACAAAGGAGATTGACATTCAACTTGAAAAGGTTTTTTTAGTTTGGGTCTCAATTAAGAACAACATTGATAAATCAATCTATTCAGAATTTACTGATATTGATGCAATGAATTATGTGATTAACAACAACATTGAACTGCTTGAAGAGATGGATAGAGGGGTTTTGCTGATGCAGTATAACGCAGAGCGAAATGTAAAACTGATGGCTCAGATTCAGTCTGTTGCTATTGGTGCAGGTGTTGTGATCGTAATATTTAGCATGTTTATGATAAAGACCAATATTGTTGATCCCATTAATTATTTTATTAAAACTGCTGAATCAATGAGCATGGGCAAACTTAACTCTGAGCTTAAAACATCAGGACTCAAAGAGATTGCGGCTCTATCCCAATCAATGAACAGATTGCGTATAAGTACTATAAAAATGATGGAGATGCTTAACAGGTAAGAAAATTGTAGAAGAGGGAATTGTTATGAATTCAGAACTTATTTATTATGATAAAGCTCACCTAAAAAAACAGTTAGAGCTTATTTATACAGCTTACAATAAAAAAGAGTATATCCATCCTGACCCGCTTGAGTTTCTTGATAACTATCCTGACCCAAAAGATCGAGAGATTGCAGCACTTATTGCGGCATCATTAGCCTATGGCAGGGTGGATCAAATTTTAAAACATGTAGGAGCTGTTTTTCAAATAATAAAAGAATCGGATTCTCTTGATACATCTTTAAATGGGTATCTGATTCAAAGCAGTGATTCTGACATTGCTCAGGATTTCCAAAATTTTAAATACAGGTTTACCAAATCTGAACATATCGCCTCTTTTCTTGTTGGTATCAAGTCCATGATTAAAGAGCATGGTTCATTGAAAAACTTCTTTTTAAATGCGATAAACAGCCAAGATACGACCATAATTCCTGCTTTGACTCACTTGGTTGAACGAATCAAAGAAAAGGGCAACTGTGGCAATCTTGCTCCAAATCCTGAAAAGGGGAGTGCCTGTAAAAGGAACTGTCTCTTTTTAAGATGGCTGATAAGAAAAGATGAGGTTGATCCTGGAGGCTGGGACGAAATTCCATCATCAATGCTTGTTGTCCCTTTAGATACACACATGCACCACGCAGGAAGGCTTCTTGGATTCACGCAACGGAAACAGGCAGACATGAGAACAGCACTTGAGATCACAGACGGTTTTAGGCAAATCTGCCCTGATGACCCTGTAAAGTACGATTTTTGTCTGACACGATTTGGGATTCATCCTGATATGAATTTCAATGAACTGGAAGAGATTATAAAAATGAAAATAGAAACATAATCAACTTCGCTGCAATGATTGTTTGATTGAAATGCTTTAATGAAAACATAAAACTTCGCTGCAAGATTCTTTGATTGAAAATCTTGAACAACAAAAGACGGAATCGTAATCATGGATAGAGATCACCATAAAAATCTGTTTAAGGCAATGGCAGACCCTGCTTTCTATCCTCATGCTACAGATCGTATGGAAGAGCGGGAGACTCACATCTCAAAGATATTTCTTGTGGGAGATTATGTTTACAAAGTAAAAAAGCCGTTTAACCTTAGCTTTCTTGACTTTACAACCCTTGAGAAGAGAGAACATTTTTGCAGACAGGAGATTTTGCTTAATCGCAGATTGACCAGCGATGTTTATATTGACGTTATTCCAATCACCTTTGAGAATGGTAAATACACACTTGACGGTATTGGTGAACCTGTTGAATACGCTGTCAAGATGAGAAGATTATCTGATGATAGTTCAATGATAAGCATGTTACGGGCTAAAAAGGTTAAAACCGCTGATTTAGAAACTCTTGCACGATTACTTGCATCATTTTACAATAAAACTGCCAAATGCGAACAGATGAACTGTATTGAGGTTTGGGAGAGCGTTAAAAAAAATTGTGAGGAAAATTTCAGCCAGACAGAAGCGTTTACATCTGAACTGCCTGATGAGCAGGAAATATTAAAAAATCAAATAGTTGATGATGCTATATGCCAAAGCCAAGCATTTACAAATCAAATAGTTGATGCTGCATACCAAAGCCAAGCCTTTACAAACAAAATACTTGATAGCCGAATATTTCAGATCATAAGGTCTGCTGTCAGCTCTTTTGTTTTCAGAAAACAGCCTCTTTTTTATAACAGGGTTACAGGCGGGAAAATACGAGATTGCCACGGTGATCTTAGAACCGACCATATCTATTTTATCTCTGATAAATTACCATCTAATAGTAATTACGGTAATAATTCCAGTAAAAATGATGCTGTTTTAAATCATTGTATTTCAGACTATAAAGAGATTCAGATAATCGACTGCATAGAGTTCAATGAGCGGTTTAGGCTGCAAGATATTGCCTCTGATTTGGCTTTTCTTGCCATGGATATGGATTCTGAAGGCTTTGCTGATCAGGCATCACTACTTTTAAACTATTATGTTAAATATGCAGATGATCCCGGAATCTTTATTCTCCTTGATTTTTACAAGTGTTATCGGGCAATGGTCAGATGCAAGGTCAACTGCCTTCGTCTAAATTCTGACGATATTGATAAGCAAGAGAGAGACAATATTGTTGAAACAGCGAGAAAATATCTTGAGCTTGCATACGGTTATACGTTGAAGTTTGCACGACCTAAACTATTTATTTTATGCGGTATGCAGGCATCAGGTAAAAGCACAATTGCAAAAGAGCTTTCAGAATTTATGGGGATAGAGCTTTTAAGGTCTGATATCATAAGAAAAGAGCTGTTCAAAATAGCCCCGCATAAATCTTCAGTAAGCCAATTTGAGCAGGGAATCTACTCAAAAAGCACTACGAATCTTACATACGGCAGAATGTTTTTACAGGCACAGGAGACGCTTAAAGCGGGACGTTCTGTTATTCTTGATGCAACATTTTCAAAAAAACATTTGCGTGATGAGGCAAGAACCCTTGCACAAGATATGAATACAGAGATTCTATTTGTAGAGTGTTATGCAGATGAGGCGATTCTCAAAAAAAGGCTTATTCAAAGGGAGAGTGCTCCATCTGTTTCAGATGCCCGTATTACCCATTTTGAGCAGTTTAAAAGCAAAGCTGAACCTCTTGAGGAACTTGACGAGAGCAACCATATAAGAATTGATACTTCAAACAGCCTGAAAGATTGTGTAAAACAGATTTTATCACAAACATATTATTCTATAATTTAATTGAGTCGTTATTATACCAAAGGGGGATGCGATGTTTAAAAAGATATTGGCAGCAACAGATATTTTGACGGTTAGAGATGCTCCTGTTCTATCTGCTGCTAAAATTGCGTCAGAGAACGGTGCACAGCTTCTGATTCTTCACACACTTGAATCTGCCCATTCTGACAATCGTAATATTGTAAAGGATTTTAGAACATGGGAAGATATTGAAAACAGCCCTGAGTATGAGCAGATTGTTAAAGAGACCATTGAAAAACTCTATTCAGATGTACTTTTATCTGAATTTTATAAAATAGCGTTGAATATAAAGGTTGTCACTGGTTTTCCGTGGGAGGCGATTCTAAAATGTGCAAGAGAGTCTAAGCCTGATCTGATTGTGCTTGGTCCGCACTCTAAGAGAGCAGAGGAGCAAGGAGTTGTTCGGGTTGCAGGAAAGATAGGCAGCACTGTTCAAAAGGTAATATCAAGAGAGAACTGTCCTGTTATGATTATTAACAGCGAAATCTCTTCCGAAATGGTTAGATTTAAAAAGATACTTGTTGGCATAGACTACTCTGTTTCATGCGAGTCTGCTCTCTCTTTTGCAGCAAAGATTTCAAAAGAATATGGTTCAAAAATATTAATATTTCACATGATACCTGTTCTTCCATATCCTAAATATACCAAAGAGAATTACGAGTCAGACCTTCAAAATTCAAATAAGAGACTTAGAGAGTTCTGTGGCAGACACCTTGTAGGAGTTGACCACGATTATCAAATCTGGGGAGGCGGGGCTGCCCATGTAGAGATATTGAAATGTGCCGAACAAAACTCAATTGATCTGATTGTTATGGGTTCACATACAAAGTCGGAATCTGGCAAGTGGTATGCGGGAAGTGCTGTAGAGCGGGTAAGTTACCGCTCTAAATGCGGGATAATGGTAGTAACTGACCCTGAGGTTATCGAGCCTTGGGAAGAGGCTATGGATAGAAACCTTGAAGCTGAGACAAAAACAGACAGGCTGATTCATGTTTTTACAACAAACAAAGAGTAGTCTTTATAACCATGTAACTATCATGCCTTAGTACAGCTCCAGATAAATAGGTGAACAAAATCATGCTGCAATCTTTAAGTGTTCAGGAGCATGAGCCATAACTTTTACTACTGACTTTGTTGACCAGTTGAAGGGATGTGCATGAGCGTTCCACTCAT
>JADFZJ010000029.1 GCA_015232555.1 Desulfamplus sp.
ATTTATAAGGAGGTCGCATTAGCACATGCAAGAACCTAACCGGACACTACTGATTATTTTGATGTATAGTGCAATATTTTCCGATTTGACAAAAAAAAATATCTATGTTAGGGCATTTAAAAGTAAAAAGACTACCCCAATTGGTAGAAAAAACAGAAAGGCTGCTTGGAACTATTCAAGCAGCCTTTCTGTTTTTGTATGAAGAATATTAAACAATCTTTTTTAAAAAAGGAGAAAATTATGTCAAGAACAAATAGCAAAATAAAAGTAACCGAGTGGTATGGTCTAAAGTGCCCAACGTGCTTTCTAAAAACAAAAACATTAAAAAGAGTAATAGAGTCACTGCGAAAAATTCTAACTCATAGCAACCCCAATATTGTATTAAATTTTAAAAACAGTTGGAATGAAAACGTATTTGAGAGATGGATTAACCTATCTGCAGAAGACCGTAAAGACACATTCGCACCAGCAGCCGAACGCTTTGTCATAAAATTTGGAGCGATTCATAACATTACTGGAAATTCTCAATTTCTTAGTTTCATGTAATAACGTAGGACAAGTTGCCATCTATCTGACTAAAAAATCTATAAAATTTACTATTACACAGAAACATATTCTCTCTGTTGTTTATTTATTACAAAAATATAATATGTTTCTGTGTCAAAACAATCGCTCACAACTTAAACATAAAAATCATGACATATCTATCAAATCAATATAATACTATTTCTGTAATGTTCTGAATTTATCTTTTTGAATAAAGGGGTAATCATGTTTACAACAACATCACAGAAACGAACTCCAAATCAGAGTCAATGCGAAGCTATTACATTTACAGATGCTCCTCTTCTTATAATAGCGGGACCGGGTTCAGGTAAGACCTTCACCTTAGTTGAAAGAGTGTTATATCTTATTACTCAAAAACAACTTCAACCTGAAAATCTTTTTGTGGCTACATTTACGGAAAAAGCTGCGAGTGAGCTTATAACTCGTATTTCTAACCGATTGTTAGAGTCCAATATTAAATTCAATGTATATGATATGTATATTGGCACTATCCATTCTATCTGTCTTAAAATCCTTGAAGATTACCGTGAATACACAAGACTCGGGCGTAATTATACAGTTATGGATAGCTTTGACCAACAGTATTTTTTATATCAGAGAATGGCAGATTACGATAATATAGTAGGTATAGACAATATTAACGGTGGTGAAGATAACAGTAGATGGCAAAAATCAGAGTATCTGCTTAAATGGATTAACAAAATAAGTGAAGAAAATATTAATATTGATGCACTGTTGAAATCTGGAGATATACAGCTTATAGCTTTGGCAAACTGCTATGAATGTTATCAAAAACAGCTTGAAGAAACTAACACCCTCGATTTTTCAACAATTCAACTCGAAGCATACCGTTTGCTTGACAGAAATCCAGATGTTCTTAAAAAATTACAAGAAAAAATCAGATATTTAATGATTGACGAATATCAGGACACCAACACTATACAAGAATCTATTTTATTAAAAATAGCTGGCAATAATAATGACTCTAAAATTTGTGTTGTCGGGGACGATGACCAAGGACTGTATCGTTTCAGGGGGGCTACCATACGCAATATTCTTGAATTTCCTGCTAACTTTCCTAAAGATGCTTGTAAACAAGTCAAGTTGACTACTAATTACCGCTCCCACCCTGATATTATCAATTTTTATAATACATGGATGGATAGTTTAGACTGGAATCATAGAGGTATAACATTTCGGTTTGATAAAACAGTTGAGCCACAACAAAATAAAAGTTTTCCTGATATACCATCTGTGTTTAAGGTTTCGGGTTATATTGGACAAGATAATTGGAAAGAAGAACTCCTTGATTTTCTGCATCATTTGAGAACCAATATTTTAACTGACTTCAATCAGGTCGCCTTCCTTTTTAGTTCCGTTAAAAATGATAAAGTAAAAGACCTCTCGGACTTTCTTGAACAACATTCTATTCCTGTTTATTCCCCTCGTTCTGATATGTTTTTTGAGCGTCAAGAAATACAGCTTTTAATAGGTTCTTATTTATTTTTATTTCGCAGATATGGTGAGATAAGGCAATGGGATGATAATATTCATCTTCATATATGGGAATATTACGATAGCTGTTTGAAAAAATTTGCGGACTGTCTAAGACAAAATGAAAACAGAGATTTACTTAGATGGTGTCAGATAAAAGCAAAAGAGATTTATAACTTATCCCATAATACAGATTATGGATTCAGTGGGTTATTTTATGAGTTGTTGCAGTTTCCGCTTTTCAGCAGATATTTAGTTGATGAAACAGCAACAGGAGTAATTGACGGCAGACCTCTAAGAAACATAGCTATATTTTCCAATCTATTAATTAAATTCGAGTATCTTCACCATATTACAATATTAAATCCTAACTATCTTGATAGAAATTTAATCGCTTTGTTTAATCAGTATATAAGATTCCTTTATGATGGTGGTATTGGCGAGTATGAAGATAAAGCAGAATATGCACCGAAAGGGTGTATTTCTTTTATGACGATACATCAATCAAAAGGGCTTGAATTTCCTGTTGTTGTCGTTGGTTCGTTAAATACAGACCCCAGAAAACAATATACTGAGTTAGACGAGAAGTTACAGAAAGATTTTTATCAAAAACCACCTTTTGAGCCAATAGAAAAAACAAAATATTATGATTTCTGGAGGAAGTTTTATACAGCTTTTTCCAGAGCACAGAATTTTCTTATACTCACCTGTCAAGAAAAAGAACCTGCTGGCAGAGGGACAAGACGAGTTCCATCAAAGGCTTTTCAACAATTCTATAATCCGCTGGAGTCATGGCGGAATATCGTATTTGATAAAAATATAATTGAACTTGAAACAGTTAAAAACGTAAATATAAAAAATGAATACTCATTTACCTCCCATATTCTGCTCTATGAGAACTGCCCTCAACAATATCGCTTTTTTAAAGAACTTGAATTTTCACCAGTTCGTCAAAGTCCTATGCTATTTGGATCGTTAGTGCATCAAACCATAGAAGATGTTCATAAAGCTGTATTAAGAGGAGAAGAACACATTATATGTAATGAAAAAATTGAAAACTGGTTTCATACCAATTATATCAACCTAACCAAAAAAGAGCGTGTTTATCTTGCTCCATTAACACAAGAAGCAGCTTTAAAGCATATAAAACGCTACGTTGAAAGACAAAATGATAACTGGGCAAGCATCAAAGAGGCAGAGGTTGAAGTCGCACTTGTTAAAGATAGCTATATACTGAAAGGACAGGTTGACCTTATCAGAGGTGAACATGATACTGTTGAGATTATTGATTTTAAATCAGAAAAGAAACCAGATTTGCATAATGGTAGAGATGCTTTAGAGAAATACCGAAGGCAGTTGGAAATATATGCTCATCTGGTAGAAGAAAAATATGGTCATAATGTAAGCCAGATGCACCTTTATTATACATCGGAAAAAGACGGTAATCCTATGGTGAGCTTTAAGAAGGATACCAAGAACATTGATAAAACTATTGAAGTGATTGACCAAACTGTTGCAAAAATTGAAAAAAAAGACTTTACTCTCTCCCCTGAAAACAGACAGGGGAAGCTATGTGGTGATTGTGATATGCGACATTATTGTAATGCGATAATATAAAAGGCTGAAATATGGAAGAGCAACAAAAACTTTTTAAAGACAAACAACCTGAAACAGAACCAATACAATCAATTGAAAAATACGAGTTTGATGAGCCAATAAAAGGTTATCCTGAACTAAGATGGCAAGGTAAGAGACCTTTCAGGTCAACACAGTATTATCCTGCACAGTTAAAAGAAATACATGGTGAACCTGTTGATGGTTGGCTTAACCGTATTTATTGGGGTGATAATTTACAGGTGATGAGCCACTTGCTTAAAGAGTTCAGGGGTAAAGTTCAGTTAGTATATATTGACCCTCCTTTTGATAGTAAAGCTGATTATAAGAAAAAAATAAGTTTACATGGACAACAAGCAACTAATGACCACACAGCTTTTGAGGAAAAGCAATATACAGATATTTGGAATAATGATGAATATTTGCAGTTTATGTATGAACGCTTGATATTATTAAGAGAACTATTGTCTGAAGAAGGTACAATATATTTACATTGCGACTACCATAAAGTTCACCATTTGCGATGTATTTTAGATGAAATTTTTGGGTCAGACAACTTTGTTAATGAAATCACTTGGTATTATTATAATAAAATGGCTCCTGATTCTAAATGCTTTCCACGAGCCTCAGATAAAATTTTATCGTATGCAAAATCTATTGGGAATCAGATTTTTCATAAGCAGGTTGAAAAAAGGGATACGCCTGTAAAACAACTTGTAAGAAAGTTTGTAGGTGGTAAAGCGATAAATGCAAGAGATGAAGACGGTAAAGTAATGTACAGAATAACAGATACAAAAAGAGTTGATGATGTATGGCGTTTATCAATGTTACAACCAGCAGATAAAATTGAACCTCTTGGTTACCCCACTCAAAAACCCGAAGCCCTTTTAGAACGTATCGTCAAAGCATCTTCTAATCCAGACGACCTCATTTTAGACTGCTTCATGGGTTCAGGAACAACCCAAGCAGTAGCCATGAAACTTGGCAGACGATTCATTGGTGCAGACATTAATCTTGGTGCTGTTCAAATTACTACAAAAAGACTTCTTAATATCGCAAATGAAATAAAATCCAAAAATACTCAGCCAACTATTTTTAATGACGAATCAGATGATACTCCTATGTATTACACAGGATTTTCAGTATATAACGTCAACAACTATGACGTTTTCCGTAATCCTGTTGAAGCTAAAGACCTCCTTATGCAAGCCTTAGAAATCCAGCAGTTACCGCATAATAAAATATATGATGGTGAGAAAGATGGGCGTATGGTTAAAATCATGCCAATCAACCGTATAGCCACTAAAGCAGACCTGAATGAGCTAATCTCAAATCTTGACTACAAAACCTTTGAAAAAAGAAAGGCGGAGCATCCTAACCAACCAGTTGAGCGTATCAGTCTTATCTGTATGGGACACGAACCTGATTTAGGTGCTGCACTCTCACAAGAGTCTGGCTATAAACTTGATGTTGAAGTTGTTGATATATATAGAGATAAAGCTCACCTTGAATTTAAGCGAGATTCCGAAGCAAAGGTTGTTATTCGTGATAAAAACCTTGTCATAGAAAACTTCTACCCTATGAACCTACTCCAAAAGTTCAGTATGTTTAAAGAAAATGTTCAAAATTGGAAGGAACTGGCTGAATCAATAATGATTGATTGGGATTATGATGGTCAAGTTTTAAAACCAGCAATAATAGATATACCTGAAAAAAACAAAACAGTTACTGGAACATATCCTTTACCTGATAAAACAGGAGCTATTCGTGTAAAAATAACTGACCTTCTTTCAGAGAGTTGGGAAGGTGAGGTTTATAATGGCTAAAAAAACTCAAACAGCAATTGACATTGATTTTGCTTTTTTTGAATACCTACATCTGTTTTATACTGAAAATAAAAAAGCTATACGAAGACATTACAGAGAACCTACTAAGCTATTTCTTGATTTCAACGATATTGAAAAAAATACAAATGCTTATCTTAGAATACCGCAATTTGAAGCTCTTGAGATGTATGTCTTTCTAAAAGAATATCTTAAACATAAACCAGTCCATCAAATATTCGATGACTGGTATCATAAAAATAAGAAATTTGAAAAGCGGTCAGATGCTGGCTTACATTCGGGAGAACAGATTGACCTTTTTGGTGTCCTTGATGAAAAATCATATAAAAGACTTTTTTCTAAAATGCAGTCCAGCAGCAGAACCTATCCTAATTATATCTTTGCTCTTACTATGGGAACTGGTAAGACAATACTCATGGCAACATGTATATTCTATGAATTTATACTTGCATCAAAGTTTCCAGATGATCCTCTTTACTGCAATAATGCTTTGGTATTTGCCCCTGACAAAACTGTATTACAGTCATTAAGAGAGATAGAAGAATTTGATAAATCCAAAGTTATCCCTCCTGAATATTTCAACTTTCTCAATACTCATCTTCAATTCCATTATCTTGAGGACTCTGGTGTAACGCTTAACACTTTAGACAGGTCTCAATTCAACATCATAGTGTCAAATGCCCAAAAAATCATATTGAAGAAAAAACATAAAGAGAAGCTGGCTCAAGATATGCTTTTTGATTCTGACAAAAAACATACGGTCAAGATGTCAGATGTTTATAGCGAAATACAAGACCTTTATGGAGATGATACCCCTGAAGATGAAACTGAATTAACCACAAACCAACGATTTAACAAACTATGTCGTCTTGAAAATATGGGTATTTATGTTGATGAAGCTCATCACGCATTTGGTGAACAACTTGCTAAGGATATGGGGGTTGCAAAGTCATCATCACAAACCAGTCTTAGAATCACCATTGATACTTTAGCTGTCAATCTGCAAAAAGCAGGAACTCAAGTAGTCAGCTGCTTTAATTACACAGGCACACCTTATGTTAAAAGGGATATTCTACCAGAAGTTGTTTATGCTTACGGTCTCAGGAAAGCTATAGATAAAAGATATTTGAAAACCGTCAAACTTAACGCTTACAGTAATCCAAAAGCATTTGAATTTATAAAATTGGTTATTAATGATTTCTGGAAGAACTATGGTGAAAATAGGAGAGAAGGTATATTACCAAAAATAGCTTTTTTTGCTGCAACTATAAGCGAAATTACAGACGACCTAAGACCTATGGTTGAACAAGTATTAGTTGAACTAAATATACCTGTTAATAAAGTGCTTGTAAATGTAGGGGACACCACCGTAACAACTAATGATGATATTCGTGAGTTTAACCGTCTTGACAAACCTGATTCTGAAAAGCAATTTATTTTATTAGTCAATAAAGGACGTGAAGGCTGGAATTGTCGGTCTTTATTCAGTGTAGCTATGTTCAGACAACCAAAGTCAAGGGTTTTTGTATTACAAGCTACTATGAGATGCTTAAGAGAAATTGGTGATATACAAGAGGAAGCTAATATATATCTGTCTGAGGAAAACAGGCAAATACTTGATGATGAACTACAACAGAATTTTAGAATAAGTGCAGAAGAATTTGAACGAAAATCCAATACTGAAAAAAGACAAGAAACTGTTACTCCAGTGCCACCACCAATTAAAATTAAAATCAATAGAGTTAGACGATTATATGACATCAAAAAGAAAGAACCTGAATTTGGTATGTCATTTGAATTGGAAAATGCTGATACTGAAAAATACAGAATTATTCATACTCAAAGGTTAGGATTAGAAACGTCAACTAATTACAAGGTATATGAAACACAAAATGATGTATCATATATCAAAGACAAAAGAATATTCAGCCCTCTTACTTTGACATCAGAAATAGCACGGTATATGAACCATTCAGCCATTGAAATTGAGGATATACTCGTACCTTCTAAAGAAGGTATGGACACAATACTATCAGCCGTTAATGAATTTAACGAGCTGATTTATGACTGGATTATACCAAAGCTGTTTAATGCTTTATATTCTCTTATAAAAACAGAAACCGTAGAAACAGAAGATATTGACTTAGTAAAAATCCCTGAGAGTGGCAATTTTACAATATCAGCTAACCCTGAACTTATTGTCAGCATTAATGATACTGTTTTTAAACAATTTAAAGATAAGAGCTTTCACCTTGATAAATATTGTTTTGACTCACGACCTGAAAAAGATTTTTTTGAGAATATAATTAAAAGTGATGAAATAAATAAAATATGGTTCACTGGTATGTTGACTCACGGTCAAAGTGATTTTTACATTCATTATATTGATCATGAAGTATCTGCTGTCCGCACATATTATCCTGATTTCCTTATTCAAAAAAAAGACGGCACTTATATTATTGTTGAAGTCAAAGGAGACCACCAGATTGATGACCCTATTGTCCAATCCAAGAAGGAATTTGCTCAACAGATGGCTACTGACAACAACATGATATATTATATGATACCAAGCACACAAGTAAACACAGCACGAAGTCAAATTGGTCTTGAGGAGTATTTTATACAAGAAGCTATATTTTAGCTAATTACTTATTAAATATTTAATACAAAATCGGTTTTTATTTTAGTGATAATGTCAATTATTGTTTTCAAATCAAGCTCAGTAATTACAACATAATAGTGTTCATGGTCGTTATGATTATCTATATTGTATTTTTTACGCCAAGTTTTGGGTTAAAATAAAACATGCTGATTTGATGAGCTATAAAGAAAGGTTGTATTACCCCATCAAAGGCGACCATCAAATGGATGATCCAGTTGTACTTGCAAAACAGGATTTTGCCAAACAAATGGCATCTGAAAATAATATGACATATTACATGATACCTGGCACTAAAGCGATCTTGGCAAAAAGCATATTGGGTTTAAACTAAAAAAACTTGGTGTTTAATTGAACAGTAAAAAAGATCAAACTGGGAACACATTCTTATCCAGAGGTATCGATTACCTTGGTGACTTAGGGGCTAAACTTCGAGACTTGCGAGGATATAAAACACTTGCCCATGAACTAATTCAAAATGCCGATGATGTCCCAGATGCGACAAGCATGGTGTTTGATGTTCGCGATGAAGAACTTATTGTAGACAATGACGGTGTTTTTAGTGATTGTGGTCAGATTGAAGAGATGGATTGTCCATGGAGAGAAGATTCTAATAAAAAGCATAAGTGTGACTTTCATCGTTTTAGAGTTATCGCATCTGGAGATAAGCGTGCAGAGAAGGGAACCACTGGTGCATTTGGAATTGGATTTATTTCATCTTATCAGATTACAGACAAACCAGAATTGATTTCTGCTAACCGTCATTGGATCTTGCATGAAGATCGGCCAGAACAAGAGCGAATAGAAGCATGTTGTGGTTGCAAAAAATGCAACGAACAACAACTTCCTGGAACCAGATTTATTTTTCCATGGGCAATAAATAAAAATTCCAATCTCCGAAGCAAACTTCGTGTGGAATCTATTACAGATGAGAACATTGAAGAGTTCTTTATTGAACTTAAAAATTCATTGTCAGCTTCGATGCTTTTTTTAAAACGTTTGCGGTCTATCAAGTTGAAACGAAATGGAAAAATATATCATGAATTTCAAAGACTCGACGATGACCAAAACAATAGCTTGATTTTGAGTGATGGAAATATTGAAACTGACAAGATTTGGCATATCCTAACTGGAGATTTTTCTACAGAAGCAACCCAATTGAAAAATCAGCATCCTGGGAGAATTGAAAGTAAACGATCTTCCAAAGTAATGCTGGCTATTCCAGAACAAAATGATTGCATAGGGCTTTTTTGTGCATTCCTACCTACAGAACAACAAATCGACTTACCATTTCATATTAATGCAGACTTCTTCCCATCAAATGATAGAAAGCGTTTAAACTTTACAGATAGCTTTGAAGGTGAATGGAATTCTGCAGCAATAAAGGCGGCTGCGAAAATTCTTGCTCAAAACATTGAACAGTTGCCTAATCTCATGGGACATATAGCATTTTGGAAACTACTTGATAGTATTAAAAAAGTATCTCAAAACAACAATGCAAAGCCTAATCTTGCCGAGTTCTGGGAACAAGTATCTCCAAACCTCCAAATCGCAAAAATTATATTCACAACGTCAGGTAAATGGTTAACACCCGAACAGTGTTATTTTTTATTAAAAAGTGAGGAGTCCTTAGCCATAAAAGTTTTAGAAAAACTCGGAATCAATATAGTCAATGAGAATTTAAGACCATTTCAAACCCTACTGAGAGACAAGGCTGTAGGTGCTAAACCTCTGAACATACCAGTTTTATGCGATGCACTATCTCTTAAAGGTTTTAACGCCCCTTATCAAGAAAACGCATGGAAGAGCATTTTACCCTGCAAAACAGATTTGAAGATTCTTTGGGGCGAAATTTCCTTATTGCGGAATCAAGTTCCAGAAAAAAATAAAATGAGATCTGAGCATGACACCAGACTAAAACTCATAGCTATTGCGCCTGCAAAAGAGTTTGCACTTTTTCCATGTGGGAGTGCGTATAACGCTGATGAGCTAACTGTAAGTTTATTTTCGCTCATATGCCCGGATATTCCTTTTATTTTAGAGGATAAGGATTTTGAACCTCTCCTGGATATTTGTCCATTATTTGATGCAAAAGTAGCCATTGATAAGCTAAATTCCCTTGAAGATAAAACTATTGAAACTGCCTGGACAGAAGAAAAACTTGATCTCAATAGCCTACTTAACTGGTTTGAAGTTCGAAAAGAAGAGATTCTGGAAAATCCCAATTTAATTCAAAAATTTAAAACACTTACTATTTTTCCAAGCTCAGGTCGGCTGCATAAGATAGATGCTCTTGCTCTTCCAGGGAATTTTGATGATGATATAGGTTTGGCTGAAATTGTTGATTTAAAAATTCTTAATGGCAAGAGGGTGGTTTCATTTCTCCGTGAACTTGGGATGAAAATATTGGATTTCAAAACCTATGCTTCTCGTTTGCCAGAAACCTTAGTGGAAAAAAATATTTCCATTGATAAGCGTAAGCTCGCCGTGTCTCTTTTAGCAAAACGTATAGGAGAAATTAGAGATGAAACCACAATCAAGAAAGCTTTAGCTCACATTCCCTTGGTGGAATGTACCGATGGTTCATTCCAAAAACCTATAGAATGTTATTTTGACAAATCTATTATATCTGATTGCCTTGGAATATCTGTATTTGCTAAATGCCATGATAGTGCTCATAACGAACTATATGAATGGTTAGGTGTGAAAAGTGAACCAAGTATTACAGATATTATTAAACGTGTAAATGAGTTCTCTACACATGGTTATTCTAAAGATTCATCTGTAATAGAAAAAATCTTCTCTTACCTTGGAACAAAATTTAGTAATAATGAGCCGCCACCAGAGTTGAAATATTTATGCCATATTAATTGGCTTCCTGCTAAGGGTAAAGTTGACCGTTGGTATAAACCTACTGAGCTTTATGCTGTATTTCAAGAGTATCTCTTTGAAAGCCAGGCGACATTTCTGGCCTTACCTCATAAAATCCAACAGGAATCAACAGATATTCTTAAGTTTTTTGGAGTTAATATAGCACCCTCTACAAATTTGATTGTGTCACATCTTTTATATTGTGCCGATAATAATCTAAAAGTTAATAAACAAGTCTATAATTTTCTCAATAACAAATCAGACGAAAAGGAAGTCCTTAGGTTAAAAGGGAAAAAGTGTTTATTAATAAGAAACACTTTTCTGTCCCCAAATCATATTTTCTGGGGAGAGCATCCCTTTGGTAGTTACAGGATACGGCTTAGTGATGATCTCCGTGAATTTACAAATTTATTCGATAAGCTTGGAGTGCGTGAAGTACCTGACTATACAGATGCTTTGTCAGTGATGAAAGAAATTGAATCCGAATTTCAAAAAACAAGACAAGCTCTCAACGATAATCAATTAGAAGTGATATTGGAATGCTGGCAAATTTTAGAGAAAGCAATTGATAATGGCCAATGCAATTTATCCGAGATCAAAAATTTGCGAGAACGTCATTGTATTCCGAGTAATAATAGAATGTTATATCCTCCAAAATGGATATTTTTTAAAAACAGAGCAGGACTATCTGAAAAATTCGGAGCGTATCTTGTCAATAATGTTATTTCTAAATATTTAGGTCATCGAGCCATGGCGGAGGCAGGAGTACGCCCTATAAGTAAGGCAGTAGAAATTGAATTGTTGAAACGGGAAAACCATATTAAAGAGCCTGAAATTACTAAACGTATACGTTCTCGTCTCAAGTCTTTTATGCGCATCCTGGATGCTGCTATAATGCCGTCTGAACAAATAAAAGAAGCCATAACTCGTTTAGAGAATACTACTTTTCAATCTGCAGAATCGTTAGAGATTAAATACAAACTGCACTTTATGGATAAAGATTATGAAAGTGAACCAGAGCAAACTCCAGCTCTTTATTTAAATAGCGAGAATAGTATTATATATCTCTATATTGAAGGTCAAATGAGCTGGTCAGCCATAGCCAGAGAGCTATCGATTGTCTTGCTTCCTGATGAAGACCCTGGAAAAATTGCTGCAGGTATCAAGGAAGTCCTTGTGGCAGATAATGCGGATCAAGCATCTCAAACATTGGATCAACTTGGGTACTCGATTGTTGACATTACGCATCAAAGCGGTTCAACATGTAATGAATATACAACCACATTAGGAGTTGAAGAACCGTTTTATGATTTTAAGAACAGTGACGAATCCAATAAAATTGAAAAACTTTTTGAACCAGAAAATAAAAAAACTTCTAACGATCCTAAAATACTACCAAATTATCATACCTCAGATATTAATGTATCGTCAAATACGGTGAGGGCACTATCTGAAAACGACTCTCATGAAAATGAGTGTACAGATAATTCATTAAGAGAAGTTGATATTTATGATCAAATTGATGATCTCTATGATTTTGATGTGCAGAAACCGGAAGATGAAATTGAATTTCCTTCAAACTCCAAAATCAATAACAATATAGATTCATTCAAAGCTTCCATTACTGGAATTCTTGGTCATGAGCAACAAGGTAATAATAAGAAAAGCGATTCGAGTGGAGATAACTCAACTGAGCCTCTAACTAAATTAAACGATACACATGTAAGTATAGATAAAAGGAATAAATCTCAACATAAACTTATTTCATACGTCCATTTCGATAAAGAAGACGAGAAGGATGACGAGGCCAGTAATGTAGAAAACACAAAGCAAAAAATGCTCACTGAAAAGAGTGCTGTACAATTCGTAATGGAGTATGAAAAACAACACCGTAGTTCTTTACCTGAGGAAATGCCTTCAGGTAATAAAGGCTTCGATATAAAATCAGTAGGTCCGAATAATGAAATTCGATATATAGAAGTTAAGGGTATTGATGGCCCTTGGGGGGATATGGGAGTCTCTCTTTCCCCCGCTCAATTTAAATTCTCTCGTGAAAATCCAGACAAAGATTTTTGGTTATACGTTGTTGAATATGCACAAAACCCATCAAAAAGTCAGCTTTATACTATTAACTCCCCTGCGGAGAAGGTAAATCATTTCTACTTTGATTACGGATGGAAATCTCTTGCTACGTCAAGCCAACAACAATCAACTCAACCAGTTGTCGGCAAGTATATAAGAAGCAATGGTCAAATATTAGGAAAGATTATAGCGATTGATAAATATGGTTCGCTTGATCGAGTAACGATTGAGGATATTGATGGCAAAACTAAAATCTTAGTTTTTAAACCAAGTTCTATGACAGTTGTTGAAAATATTAGTAGATAGCGTGCCTATATGAGTCGAATGATACCAGAATTAAACTCGAGAGAGTTGAAAGCATTAATGTCAACTGCTGAGTCTAAATTATACTCTTGTTTGCATGAACAGTTGGACGCAGATATACTTGTGCTGCACTCTCAGTGCTTTATTCGAGAAACTAACAACAAAGCTCGTATTGACGGAGAAGCTGATTTTGTAATTTTTGATCAAGATTTTGGTGTTGTGGTTATAGAAGTAAAAGGTGGGGGAATTAGTTTTGACCCGCAATATAGAACTTGGAACTCTATAGATAAAAATGGGGAAAAACATATAATTAAAGATCCGTTCTTACAAGCTAAAAATGAAAAATTTGCTATCTTAAAAACACTTTCAGAGGATGAAGAATGGAGTAAACTTAATCTTAATATTTCCAGAGGACATGCTGTTTTTTTTCCAGATGTTGATAATATCTCTTCACTTGTCAAACCCGATTCTCCTATAGAAATTATTGGAGGACGCATACATCTTGCTGACATTAACTATTGGTACAAAACACTGAAGAAATATTGGAGTGGCAATAAAGAGAGATATGACCGACCTATAAATTTAAGGGGTATGAAGGTCATTGAACGTTTATTTTTAACACAGATATTTGTAATGCCGCTTATAGTCAAAACTCTTCAAGATGAAGAAATAGAACGTATTACTCTTACAAACCAGCAGGCTCAATTATTACGAGCATTAAGAAACAGAAAAAAAGCTGGTATTTGTGGCGGAGCTGGAACAGGCAAGACTCTATTAGCTATAGAAAAGGCTCGTGCTCTTGCAGAAGAAGGATTAAACACTCTTCTTTTGTGTTATAATCGCCCTCTCTCAGACCATCTTCAAAGAATAATTGGTGAAGTACAAAACCTATTTGTTATGAATTTTCATCAATTTTGCACAAGGTGTCTATTTGAATTTAAAAAAGCAACAGGGCGTGACTTATTAATGGAAGCTGAATTTGATTTTCCTGGTGAAGACAAATTTGACGTTCTCTATCCTTTTGCATTGACAGTTGCACAAGAGGAAAGACCAATTCTTTTTGATGCAATTATTATTGATGAAGGGCAAGATTTTGCAGATGAATATTGGTTGCCTATAACAGTGTCTTTAAATGATGATAAAGATAGTGTGCTGTATATTTTTTTTGATTATAATCAGAACCTCTATACGAAAAGCAAATATTTTCCAATTGAATTAGAAGATATTTATTTCCTATCTAACAATTGTAGAAATACACGTCAAATTCATAACTTGATATCTAAGTTTTTTAACGGATATGATTTTTTTCCCCCCCTATTGACGGTGCTCCAATTCAACAAATACATGGACATTCACTATCTTCTCAAGCGAAACGAATTTATGCTATAGTTGTAAACCTCATCAATGAGGAATGGGTAAACCCAAATGATATTGCTATTCTGATAGCAGGACAGCCAAAAGAAGAATTTTATACATTATTAGAAACACTTCCATTGCCTCGTCAAATTAAATGGGTAAAAGAAAGACATGGTGTGTCTAACACTGTCCTGATAGAAACTGTGAGTCGCTTCAAAGGGCTAGAGTCTCCAATAATTTTTTTATGGGTTAATGAAGAGATCAAGAAATCAAAATATTATGAATTGTTATACGTTGGTATTTCCAGAGCGAAATCTCGACTTTATATTGTTGGAACACACATAGCTACCAGTTTTATACTTGATAGCGACTCTTGAGTGCCCCCGTTTTAAGATGAAAAGCGACCTTCGAACTTAAAAAACCGAATTTTAATAAATAATATAACCATATCAATGACTTAGACCCAAAAACGTGTGAAGTGAAAAATTATTTGAACCTTTTTATGAAAAATTAAATGAGCTTTTTTAACATATGTCTACATGATTCCAATTACAAGGCTTTCTCTTAATGAGTAAATAAAACGGTCGTTTATTTAACTTGTCATGAATTCCAATAATAGAATTAAATTTCAAGTGGTTTTAAGTAAATTATTTGGGTGCGTTTCATCTGAGTTAAGAGCTAAAGACCTCAAGCCGCTGCCTTTAGTTTTTGGTAACAGTCTGGTTTGCATGAGGAAACCGATTCAAGAACTGCCAAGTCGTTGTTAAGAGACTGGACTTGGAGCAATTCAGGGTTGAAACCTGTGTAGCCATACAATCGGATATGACGTTGTTGTCTGCGGTATTTGTGGTAGTTATCCCAATCACCGTTTTCAGCCACCGCACGTAACCGGAGCAGATTTTCAGCCCCATCCTGATTCCACCGCATTCCGGAAAGTTCACAACGGTCTTTGACAAAATGACGACATGCACCTTCAATAACGCCTGATGCAATAGGCCAGCCATTTGCGAGATATGTCGAGTAATCCATGAACGGCAGATTTCGCTTAAAGTATTCTGCTGTTTTTTTCAACTGCTCCTTTTGTAGTGCTGTTGTGGTGCTTTTCTTTGCAATTTCGAGAAACTCATCAATGAGTTGTTGAGTCTCTCCCGATAGAATACGCAAGGTCTGCTTAGCCATCCAGTCAAGACGCTCCGCACTTTTCTCGCCAAGCAGACGATTGGCTACATCCCACAAATATTCACTTGCGTGAATGAAGTCTAATATCAGGGTGAAGTTTGGAAAATGCGTATTTATGCGGGTCTGTAGAGCTTCACACCCATCACACAAGGCGACTCTGTGCTTGATGTGAGAACCATCATATTTTGCTGCTTGAGTCGATAGGCGGGATAACGCTGTATCTTTCCCGTCTAATGTAGCCCAAATTTGCTTATTTGCAGGTTTGAAATATTCGATTTTAGACTCTTCTGCTTCAACAGGGAGTTTGAAGAAGCTTGCTACAACCTCTTTTGCTTTCCGAATTGCAGGCTTAATAGAGTAAATTGCTGTCACAATAGACTCCTTTTTCTGTCCATGTTTTTGACCTTTACCTAAACGGACGTTTGCCTCAGCAGCTTCCTCTAATATTATAGGAACTCCTTTGCCGTCTGCCTGTATTACCAGAATCTCTGATTCATCTACTGCTAAAGGAGCCAATTTTTGCTCATAGTAGGCTTCAACGTCTGTTGAATCTTCACATATAGTATGCTTTAATACACGTGTAGATATGGAAATGCCAAGAATACGTTCTAAAATATCTACACCTTTGCCATAAACATTATAAACTCCAAGGTATTCTAATATTTCTCGCAGAAAATCCGAATAACAATCTTTACCAAGGCTCAGCTCTCCATCAAGCGGAATTTGACCACCAACGCCTTGCTTATAAAAATATGGACGTTTAAAAGAAATTTTACCAAAAATCGAAAAATAGTTATGATATGTATCACGATGATAAGGTAGAGTCTCACCTTTTTCTGTCTGAATTGACTCTCGTGAACACAAATTTGAACGCATTGTAAAAAAAAGCAGTAGAAGTTTAGCTCCCATGCTCAACAAAAGCTTGAACAAATTGCGTTCAACGTGGTCTGCCGTAGATTTAGCAGCAGCTTCACCGGAAACAAAGTCCAATATATTTTCAAGCTTTGCACGAATATCTTTTATAAGCTCTTCTGAGTCGCAATTCATACTTTCTCTCCTTTAAATTTGAGTGATTGGATAGTTCACTCTACATTCAGAAAGCATGGGGTTCAACTCAGATGAAACACACCCAAATTATTTCTGTAAATAAATCAAAGTAATGTTTCTTTCATAAATAATGAGTTTTTATACACATAATCAACTTAAATTTAAAGATAAGATTTGCAATATGGATACAGCTCCTCTTTAAATAGGGAGCTGGGATTATCCAAAGCTAAAAGGCTCATTTAATTTTTCAAATAAAGGCTCAAATAATTTTTCACTTCACACCTTTACTGGCAGGGTTCTCCGTATTTCGTCCATAGTTAGTTATAGGCATAAATAACTATTGGATGGTCTGCAATTTTTAAAAAGTCTCAATGTTGATGGAAAAAAATGGGTAGGAGATGAGTCTGGAATAGTTTGTCTTATGGTTAGGTTGATGAACTGGTCTTAAATAGCACTGTTTTTTGACAGTGTTTACTTTATTGTAGAGACATTAAATATTACAATATACACTATCATTATTTATATTGACATTATGCTTAATTTATAAGAAGGATTCAAATTATGGATTTCAGATTGTTCATTATGCCTTGATAATTCAGTCAATATTTCGCTCTCAACCGAACCGTAGGAAAATATCGAAAATATGTTGGATATACTTTTAGCTCTATTTTGCCTTATTTGGGTAATTGTCGCTCTTAATGTAGTTAGAGAGATTAAATCAATTTCAATTTTTGAGAGCATAATTCCTACAAGAACTATTGTTGCTCCAAAGTTAAGTATTGTTATCGCTGCATGCAATGAAGAACTAACAATAAAAGATGCAGTAAATACAATTTCTCAACAAAGCTATCCAGATATTGAGATCATCGTTGTTAATGATCGTTCAAAGGATAACACAGGTAAAATTATTGACGAACTATCTACCATAGATTCAAGAATAAAGGCTGTTCATGTTGAATCATTACCAAGTGGCTGGCTTGGGAAGGTTCACGCTCTTCACAAGGGCGTGTCAATTGCTACTGGTGAGTGGATTTTATTTACTGATGCAGATGTTCATTTTCAAGTTACTGCCCTTCAACGAGCTGTTGACTATTCTATTGAACGAAATCTTGATCACTTAGCAATAGTTCCAAAGATTCTCAATCCCAATAAAAATTTTTGGCTTGATGTGACGCTGATAACTTCATTAACAACCTTCATCCAAATAGTAAAACCATCGAGTATTGAAAACATAGGCAGCTCTGCATATGCTGGCTCAGGTGGGTTTAACTTGGTTCGTCGTTCAGCTTTCGATAAAACACTAGGTTTTGAATGGCTCAAAATGGAAGTTATTGATGATGTAGGGCTTGGGCTAATGTTGAAAAGGCAAGGTTGCTCTACATCACTCTTGATTTCTAATAGGGACATTTCTGTAGTTTGGTATCACACTTTAAATGAAATGATAAAAGGACTGGAGAAAAATAGTTTTCTTGGTTCTACGCAAGGTAAACTTTCAAAGCTTTTGGCTTTGCTGTTTTTCTTACTTCTATATATCTCAGCTCCAATATTAGCTTTCTTGTTAGGGGCTGGCTATGCCAAAATTACTGGTGTTATAGCATTGCTATTTTTTGCTATATCAGCAATTTATACGGCTAATCGCTTAAAGCTAAATGTTTTTCATCTAATGCTTCGTCCTATAGGGTTATTAATTCTTTCCGTAATTCTCTGTCGCTCGGCTTTTAAAAATTTGAAACAAGGAGGAATTTACTGGCGGGGAACCTTCTATTCAATGAAGGAGTTGCTAAATGGGCAACGTGTTAAGAAATTTTAATATGTTGAGATGCGGGCATCTAAAAATGAATAACAAGTCGTTGCATCAGCAGTCGCTACTTGGACAGTTTTTAAGCCTTCGGTAGGATCAGAAGTTGTTTTTAGGGGTTATAATGCTCAATGGAATTAAAATGTACGATAAGAAAATTTGAAGTCTATTAAATAACATTTAACGACTTAATAGACACGATTTAAGCCTCCTGATAGCAAATAAGAAAAAACATTAAGAGTTTGGGATAAAACAACAACAACATTTTCCTCACACCTTCCTTCCAGTATTTCATTATCCATCAAGGTATACCTTGATGACAGTATAGAGAATTAAACCTTATTTTACATTTTAGAGGCATTGTGCAAAAATACCCATTCAGAATTAAGGTTAATATTAGATGAAACAACGGTAATTGATAATGGTTGCTCATGGGATATTGCATTTCAAGGCTTACCAGCAGACTCATTCACAATATCGAAAAAAGGAGATTTATTATGAAATTATTTGTCCATCTACTTATATTTTGTTTACTTATTACAGTTCAAGCATCAGCTTTTGAGGGTAAGGTAGTCAAGGTTTCTGATGGCGACACTGTGGAGGTGCTTGATTCGAGTAATAAGCTCACAAAGGTTAGATTATACGGTATTGATTGCCCAGAAAAAGCTCAGGACTTCGGGCAGAAGGCTAAACAATTTGTTTTGGATATGGTTGCAGATAAAACTGTTGAAGTTGAAGCTATCGACACAGATCGTTATGGTCGAACTGTAGGAGTAATCAAAATTAATGGCTCTATCCTAAACTCTGAAATATTGAAATCTGGATTAGCTTGGTATTATGCTCAATATTGTAAGAAATCTTTTTGTGGTGAGTGGCAACAAATAGAATCTCAAGCAAGGTCAAGTAAGATTGGTTTGTGGTCAATAGCGAATCCTCAGCCCCCTTGGGACTTTAGACATGGAGCTAAAGAATCAAGAGCAAATGGCAAGACTGATAACATCAAACAAAATAGTTCAATATCTGTTGGTAATTTTCACGGTAATGTGAGCAGTAAGAAATTTCATAGGCAGGGTTGCAAGCATTATGATTGTAAATCATGCACTGCAATATTCAGTAGCAGAGATGAAGCTGTAAATGCGGGGTATGAGCCTTGTGGACTCTGTAAACCATAGCAGGTATAATCTATGCGTTATTTATTAACTATAATTATTGTATTATTAATCTATCCATCTATCATACTGGCTCAGGACAACAAGAATTACTGCAATGATAAACAATCTTGGAAAGAATGGTCTGAACTCGCAGCAAAGTATCCGCATGATATGGAATTACAAACACTCCATGCAATCAGAATAGGGCTATGCAAAAAAATTGAAGAAAAGACTATCTCTTTTGAGACAGCAAAGAAAATTTTTAATCAACTGCATGATTCAGTTATTAAAAATACAGAAACAAAATATAAGATACGTAAAGACAATTCAAAACTATGAAAAAAGTTATTGCCGTTATCATATTTATTCTATTAATTAAAGCATCTTATGTAAAAGCTGATGAGCAAGACAATTATTGCCATGACGTTGAATCATGGGCAGAATGGAATGCAATGGTTAAAAAATATCCTGATGATATTCCATTGCAGATTCTACATGCTCTAAGAATAGGGCTGTGCAAGAAAATCGAAGAAAAAGTATCACATTTGAAGAAGCAAACCAGTTGATGAATGACATGAGTGATAAGTTGATTGAAGAAAGAAAAAAAGAAAAACAACATTAGGAGTTCAACCAGATATGATATTTTACCGATTTTGGTCTAATAAGTTGACTTCTTCTTATTTCTTGTTTGTCTTTTGATATAAGAATTATTATTCTTGCTTTCAATTTATTACGTTTTCTTTTTTGAATATGATTTTGTTCCACTAATGCCCCCTCATCCTTATATTGTTTATGTTTTTAATATAGATAGGCTTTATTTTGATGAAAAAAATAAACAAACAAAATAAAAAAATATATGATTTTTATCTATGCTCTCTGGAACTCCATAATATCCTTCCTATAATTCGTGTTTTTTCCATATCATTGTCGTTAAGGTAAATAGGAGCATACGCTCTATTATCACTGCATAGCACTATCCGTCCTGGATGTTTTTCAAGTCTTTTTATAAAAATCGAATCGTCAAAACCAACTGCATAAATCTTGCGATTAATAATTTCTTGTTGAGACTTATCAATTAACACTACATCACCATCTCTAATTTCTGGCTCCATGCTGTCGCCAGATACATCCATAGCCACCATATCACTAACACTACCCTTTAATCTCAGCCACTTTGCAGCAAAAGCAATATAACCGTTCACGTTAGAATTTACATCGAATGAACCACTCCCCGCAGATAATATTGCACTTACTTTTGGAATATAATCAAACTCTACTTCTGAACATGATGATTTATTTATGAAAGTCTTACCTGTCCCAAACTCAACCCATTCTGGATTTAAATTGAATTTTCGATATAACTGTAAAATCCATCTATCAGGTATCTTATTATTATTTCTGGCATGAGTTATGGCTGACCTATTGATATTAAGAACTTCTGCAAGTTCTGTTTGAGTAGTAATACCAGTGGCAGAAAGAATCCGTTGAAGCAGCTTGTCTATTATATTGCCAGAACCTAACATACTAACCTCTGTGTTATAGTCATAAGTTGATATAAAAAAATCATGTATGATGAAAAAAGTCAACAATAAAAATTAAACCCAATTTTAAACCTCAGATTTGAAGAGCATCTTTAATTTATGCTCTCATTTTGATATATCCTTTTTAATAAGGTTTTGAGGAAGTATATAACATCGTGAATCATTTATCTATTGAGGATCAACTCTATTGAATCTATTGAACAAAGAAAAGAATAAAAAAGCTGGGCTATATATTCGTGTTTCAACCGAGCTTCAAGTTGATAAAGATTCTTTAACAACCCAAGCAGAACGCTTAAAGACCTACTGTAAACAAACAGGCTATCAAATTGTTAGAATCTATAAAGATGCTGGTTTAAGTGCGAAAAACACAAATCGTCCAGCACTAACTGAATTAATGCACGATATTGAGTCTGGACAAATAGACGTTGTATTAGTTACAAAACTTGATAGAATAACACGGTCTATTAGAGATTTATGTCAATTAATGGATTTCTTTGCCTCTCATCAAGTTCATTTTACATCATTATCTGAGAGTATTGACACTAAAACGGCAATGGGTCGTTTTTTTTATCAACTTTTAGGTCTTTTAGCTCAATTAGAAAGAGAGGTTACTGCCGAAAGGGTAGCTACAGATATGCGTCATAGAGCAGAAAAAGGGAAATGGACTGGTGGAGTTGTTCCTTTTGGGTATACCACTCAGTCTTTAGCTATAAAAAAAGCTAAACAAAAAGATACAAACCAAAAAGATACTTTTGAACAAGTAGTAAATAATTATCCTGATGCAAAAAAGTTATATATTGACCCCGATGAGGCTGAAACTATTAGATGGATATTTGAGAAATATATTGAAAATAATAGTGTAAGGAAAGTTGCCATACTCTTAAATTCAAAGGGAATTAAAACTCGACAAGGGGAATTATGGCCACAAACTACGATTCATAGAATTTTAAAATCTCCTATTTATATTGGCAAAACATATTATGGTAAAAGAAAGACAGACCCTGTTAGTAATAAACTTGTGAAACAAGAAGAATCCAGTTGGACAATAGTAGAAGCGGAGCATGAGCCCATAATATCAGAGGACGTATTTAACAAAATACAAGAACTATTATCATCGAATGCACAAAAGCCTACTAAAACTGGAAGAACTTATCTTTTATCAGGTTTATTAAAATGCGGTTTGTGTGGTGGTGGAATGAATGGTTATACTTTTACCAAAAAAGGAGAGGAGAAATCCTATTCTTATTATAAGTGTTGGAATAAGTTACAAAAAGGAGATGTTGCCTGTAAAGGTTTAAGTATACCTGCCATTGCATTAGAGAATTTCATTGTTGACCAGTTAAAGCAACTTTCTGAAAATCATGAATTTTTATCTGATAAACAGAAAATCATCATTGAGTTAAAAGAAAATTTCAAAAAGCAAGATACAACAAAGGAAGTTCAACAACTGGAAGAAACAATAGTAAGTCTAAAAGCAAAACTAAACAATCTATTAGATAAATTAGAAGATGGTTTAATAGAAGATGAAGACTTCAAACCAAGATATAAAAAAATCAAATCAGATATTAAGGTCTTGGAAGATGAAAAATGTAAAATAATTGGTTTGATTGATAACGAACAAATTGTGATAAATAATCTCAATGCCAGTTTCGAGGAAATAAGTTCTTTTGGAAGTAACTGGGAATTTTTAGACGATATTGGAAAGTCAATGAGGATTAAATCTATAGTTAAAAATGTCAGGGTCACTAAGGAAAAAGTTGAGCTTTTTCTCTATCTAGATGTTGTTAATCTGTCCCGCACGGACAGGGATTCATCGCAGCGACAAGCATAAATACCGATGGATAGGCGAATTTTGCACCTGCTCTTGAAATTCTGACCACTCCATCTTCCATTGGCTGGCGAAGAACCTCAAGCACATTTCTCTTAAACTCTGGCAGCTCATCTAAAAAGAGAAGCCCGTTGTGTGCAAGGCTCACCTCCCCTGGTTCTGGTCTTGCTCCTCCTCCAACAAGCCCGGGGGCAGAGATTGTGTGATGAGGGGCACGAAACGGTCTTTGAGTTACTAAAGGCATCTGCTCTTTTAACAGCCCTGCAACTGAATATACTTGAGTTGTTTCAAGAGACTCCTCAAACGATAAAGGGGGCAAAATAGATGCAACCCGTTTGGCAAGCATGGTTTTGCCTGAACCAGGAGGACCTGACATGCAGAGATTATGACCTCCAGCAGCAGCAATTTCAAGTGCCCGTTTGGCATGATTTTGACCCGCAACATCGCAGTAATCAAGATCAGACAGTCCAAAATTCTCCTGTCCAAGCAGATCATCAAGATTGCCAGAAAACGGCTCGATTTTTCGCATTCCAGTGAAAAAATCGACCACCTGACGTAATGTTTCAACTGGAAGAATCTCAATCTCTTTTACCATTGAAGCCTCTCCACGATTTTCCATAGGCACAAGAAAACCGCGTGCTCCATTTTTTTTGGCACACAGAACAGCAGGCAGAACCCCGTTCACAGGTTTTATCCTGCCGTCAAGCGATAGTTCTCCCATCATAAAGTAACCGTTAAAGCGGTCTTGAGGCACGATTGCAGATGCAGACAAAATCGCCATTGCAACAGGCAGATCAAAGCAGGTACCCTCTTTTTTAACATCAGCAGGGGCAAGATTTACTGTGATTCTGTCCATTGGAAAGGCATAACCTGAGTTTTTGATAGCAGTTTTGACCCGCTCACGGCTCTCTTTAACAGCAATTTCAGGAAGACCAACAATATTAAACACAGGAAGACCTAATGATACATCAACCTCAACTTCCACAACATAGCCTGCTATTCCAGCGACTGCACTGCAATTAATCCTTGCTAACAAAAGCGATCCTCCTTATTTATGAAGGTTAAATTTATATTAAGGTAGAGACGCATGTCCATCAAGTCTCTACGGTATTTCTTATTATTAGCGGTTTTTTATGTTATCTGTCCATTTTTACACTGTTTTACTATCATTACAGTTTGATAAAAACTATAATTGAAGTAAAGAAAATTCTCAATTCTTTTGATTTCATTACTATAATTCGCTATAGATGAAAAAAACAAATTAAATCAGCTTGATTAAATATGGAGTAATATGGATGGAAAAATATTATCCACAACAGACCATTGAACGAGCAGTCTCATGTGCTGGTATTGGAGTTCACTCGGGAAAAGAGACAAGCATTACTATAAAACCCGCACCGGAAAATCATGGCATAAGGTTCAGACGGATCGATCTTCCAGGAACATCTGATATTCCTGCTCTTTTCAATATGGTGGTTGATACAAGCCTTGCCACTGTAATTGGCAGTCAAGGTGCTATTGTCTCCACAATTGAACATCTTATGGCTTCATTTACAGGGCTTGCCATTGATAACGCATTGGTGGAGATTAACGGTTATGAGATGCCGATTATGGACGGAAGTGCTCGTGAGTTTGCAAAGATTCTTAATCAGGCTGGTATTCTTCAACAGAAGAGACCAAGATGGTTTTTTGTGGTCACAGAACCTATAACTATTCAAGACAATGACAAATATGTTACTGTAACTCCCCACTCCCACTTTAAAATATCCTGCTCCATACAATTTTCCAATCCTGTAATTGGCAATCAAGAACTCTCATTTGATCTATCACCTGAAAATTTTACCAAAGATATCTGCGGTGCCAGAACATTCGGATTTGTTCAAGACCTTCAATACCTTAAAATGTTCAGCCTTGGCAGGGGTGGAAGCCTTGATAATGCAATTGTAATTGACAACAACAAGATTTTAAACGAGAGCGGGCTTCGTTATCCTGATGAGTTTGTCAGGCACAAGCTGCTTGACTGTCTTGGCGATTTTGCTCTGCTTGGTATGCCTATTTTGGGGCATATAAAAACGCATAAATCAGGACATGAGTTAAATCACAAGTTTATAAATAAATTTTTATCTCAAAAAGAGTCATGGGAGACAAGACCTGTTGAAATTAACAAAACAGTGGAGATGGAGAGAAATTGAGGCTATTTAAGAGCCATATTATAAGGCAGATTCTATCGTTGCTACTGTGTGTAATATCAATACAGGCAACCGTACCGTCATCTGCAATCGCCAGAAGAAGATGTGAGCTTGAAAATATCGTTATTACAAACACACGAGACGATCTGTTAGCATATTTTACTGTAACTGGTGCCTTTACCGATAAAATGAGCGAGGCTGTGCTCAAAGGTGTTCCTGCCTCATTCGCATTTTTTGTATCTGTCTATCGTAAAAGAGATGCATGGTTTGATAAAAAGATTGCTGATGTGAGTGTCTCATCTACACTAAAATACAACAGCTTGAAGCAAGATTTCACTGTGATAAGACCATGGAAAAGCGACAAACCTTTTACCACAACATCGTTTGAGCAGGCAAAAGAGACTGCTTCCACTATCTATAATCTCAAAATTCTTCCGCTTGAACAGCTTCAAAAAGGTGAACAGTACCAGATACGCATCAAGGCAGAGATGAACAAGGCAACGCTTCCTCTATATCTGCATTATGTATTCTTTTTTATATCATACTGGGATTTTGAAACTGAATGGTATTCTATTAATATGATATATTAATAGAGTTGGTAAGCTGGTATTCATCAAACCGCTTCCTGCTCTCTATTTTTTGCGATTGTTATGATAACAAGCCCGCAAAAGATAAGAGATGAGCCAGCAGCAGATGTTAAGGTAAACTGCTCCCCAAGCAGCAACACTCCGAGCAGACAGCCCGTAAGCGGTTCTACCAACATAATTATTGAGGTGTGGGAAACCGGAACTGTAGAAAGTCCTTTGGCAAGCAGAAGATATGGTGCTGCTGTGGCAATAATTCCTAAATAGATTATTACAGTAATTCCTTCACGAGTCATAACCTGCGTTAAATCCTCAGTCGCTATTTTCGGTATTACTAAGAGAGCACCCATACAGAGAATTATTGCTATACCAACCGCTGGAGAGCGATCAGCAATAACCTTTTTGCTCCCAACAAGCGAGACCGCATAGCCAAATCCTGCACCTGCTGCTAAGACAATGCCAACCATATCAATTTTAATCTCACCACTTCCACTTCCAAGAATAATGCAACCTGAAATGGCAAGAGCTGAGGCAAATACCCAGCTTGCACTAAGACGCTCTTTATGAAAAACTGCACTTAACAAGCCCGCAAATACAGGGGCAATACAGATAGCCACTATAGTGCCAAGAGCGACACCTGTTCTTGCTACAGCATCAAAAAAGCAGAGTTGAAACATAACGACACCAGAGGCTGCAAAAAAAGTTGGAATAAATGGAGGCTTAAAGGAGAGTGGATTTGTTTTGTTAAACAAAGAGGTCAAGAGAAGCAGTGCAGGACCTCCTATAATAAGCCTTAAACAGCCAATTGCAGCAGACGATATACCTTCTGGTGCAAGTGCCTGAGAAGTTCCTGTTGTGCCAAAAAGAATTGCTGAAAAGACAATCAGAATTACCCCTTTATTAAGTGCTGCATCTTTGCCCTTTCTGCTCATTAAAATAGTCTCCTTAATTTAATCATAAAATCAGTTCACTTTGTATAAACTTAATAAAAACAGTTGCTAATGGGGAGATAGTTCTTTTTTTATGAGTGGTTAGAAAAAAGTGGCGTTTAAGATTTAGTCCGTTTACAGAAAGAGCCTTGAGCCGTCCAGCATCAATGTAATCTTGGACAGCAATTGTAGATATTATGGAAACCCCAGCACCGTGTAAAATCCCCTGAATAACCGATGCGTTGCTCCCAAACCTTACAGATATATTGAGGTCTTCACAGGCGTATTTAATACCGTGGCTGTCTGTTTTTGCGTTTGAATTAGAGATTGTGTTGCAGCTTGCAATTGACTTTGCAATAGAAGCCCATGTTCCTGATCCTCTCTCTCTTCCAATAAACGGCTCTTTTAACAGACTTTCAATATCAATACTCGCTTTATCTGCCCATCTGTGAGATGCAGGCACAATCAGCCGCATCTCATCATCAATCAGCTTTTCCTGTTTTAGAAGTGTGTTATCCTTAATCTCTGCACCAACAATACCAGCTTCTACTCCGCCGTTTGCAATTGCCTCAACTATCTCTGATGTGTCGCCCGTCATAACAGATAGTGAGATTTGCGGGTATTGTTTAGTAAATCTGCCGATTATTTTTGGAATGATATAGGTTGACGGAATAGAGCTTGCACCAATCGTAAGATTACCCTGTGCGTTGCCTAAAAATGCTGAGATACCTGATTCTGTCTTATCTTTGAGCGACAGCAGTTGTTTTGCATAATCGTAAAGTATCGCTCCTGCCTTTGTGGGTATCGCCTCTCTGCCAAGTCTGTCAATGAGTCGGCATTTAAAATGTTCTTCTAATTCTTTGATATGGCTGCTAACCGTTGGCTGTGAAAGAAAAACAGCCTCGCCTGCTTTGGAAAAGCTCTTCTGGTCAACTACGCTTACAAACACTTTGAGCTGCCATAAATCCATCTAAGGTCTATCTCCCGTACTTTTTTAATGGAAACTGATCTCTTGGTATCAAGGTTAAGCTACCCTCTGCTGCAATACTGTTTATCCATGAACGGCTATTTTCCCATAAGCAGGGGGAACTTCTCTTTCATCTTACATTTAACAGGATGAGGTGCCATGCCTGAAATATCACCGCCAAATCGTGCAACCTCCTTGATAATAGAAGAGCTTATAAATATCCATCTCAAACCTGTCATAAGAAATATGGTCTGTACATCACGGTTTAGACGGCGGTTCATCAGTGCCATCTGAAACTCATTTTCAAAATCAGAGATTGCTCTCATTCCCCGTATAATAGCAGCAGCATTCTTCATTCGTGCATAATCAACAAGCAGTCCATCAAAAGAATCAATCATTATACTATCCTGATTGCTGTGGGTAAGAAAACTTTTTTGAATCATATCAATCCTCTCTTCCACAGAAAAGAGTGCTTTTTTTGATGGGTTATAAAGAACAGCAATAATGACCTTATCAAAAATTTTAAGTCCCCGCTCAATTATATCTACATGCCCGTTCGTAAGAGGATCAAAAGACCCAGGATAAATCGCTATACGCTCTCCTTTTTCTATCATCTTTACTCCTTTTAGTAAAAAATATTAACTGCTCTGCTTGAAAAATGAAATAAGGGTCTTTCCGTATTGTCTTTGATCATAAATGTCAAGCATTTCAATGTCATCTGGAATTTTTTCTTTTAAAGTGTGTTCTAAAATCATAAGAGAGTCAGAGCCAAGAGATTTCAATATAGCCTTGTTTTTCAAGATTTTTGCAACAAATCCCATTTCATAAGGCGGATCTGCAAAAATAAGATCAAATTGTTTTGACAATATATCAGTTTGTTTGGATTTTATATTAGATTGTGTTAATGTTATATTTTCTGCCGAATTCAATTTTACAGCATCATACTGAAATACCACAGACTGATTTGTAAATCCGCACAGTTCAATATTCTGCCTTATAACAGAACATGAATCTCTTGCAATATCTACAAAAACCGCACCGCTTGCTCCTCTGCTCAAGCATTCAATACCAAACGCACCTGTACCTGCAAAAAGATCAAGCACTTCTGCTCCATCAAGCGTCTGTCCTATAATATTGAAAATTGACTCTCTGACCTTATCTGATGTGGGTCTGATATTTATTCCTTTTAGTGCGGCAAGCCTTCTGCCCCTGCATGTTCCGCTTATTATTCTCATAGTCGTATTCTGTTGTTCATTTGCCGTTAAGATACCATTCAATCTTTGTCATTATTAAGTCATGTTACGCACTAATCTGCCCCATCCCCTTGTCCCCACCCCATAAGGAGAAGGGGAATAATCATTCAATTTTTACCATTATTTATCTTATCCTGTTTTTGAACAACCAGCCCATAGTTACAAGCCTCTGGACAGCATCGCGGATTGTGGTTCTACTGACCTTCATCGCCTCTGCAAGCTCACACTCGGGCATCATTTTTTCACCGGGCTTTAGATTGCCTTTGTAGATTAGTTCTCTTATCTGGTCAAAGACCTGATCTGATTGTGTCACCAGTGGCGACAAAATTTCATTGTCTGCGTATGCTTCATAAAATTGCTTCATTCTGTAAAGATTTATACGGTTAAAACCTTTATAATCAGCTCCGCAATTTTTTTGCATAAAGCTCAATCGGGTGGCAAACCTTTATATCAAGATTTTTCTTTGCAAGCATATCAGAAATCTGAACCATGCAGGCAGGGCAGCCAGTTGCCACAACATCACAGTTTGTATCTGCAATATTTTTGCTCTTAATCTGTCCAATTTCAGAAGATATATCATAATGATAAAGGTTAAAACTTCCGCCCATTCCGCAGCATTTATCAGAACCCTCCATCTCAACAAGCCTGTTTCCTGATGCTTCTATCAAAATTCTCGGCTCTTTGAATACACCAAGAGATTTTTTAAGGTGGCATGGATCGTGGTAGGTTACAGTTTTAATATTATCGTCATTATTGCAATCTATATCATCACCATTATTGACATCTAATTTATCACCAATATCTTTCTTACCATCTAAACCGTTCAAAAGGTTCACTTTATTAACTAAAAACTGATTTATATCAAGGGTTTTATTAGATAACTCTTGGATTTTCTCCCTTGTTTTGCTTGCACTGCCTTTATAAATTGAACTCCATAATTTTTTGATTGTTGATGTGCAGGTTGCACAAGCTGTAACAAGATAGTCAAATTTTTCTTCAGAAAACAGATCGATATGATATTCAACAAGTTTTTCAAAACTCTTCATATCACCAGAGGCAAGAGCTGGAATGCCGCAGCAGCCTTGATCTTTTGGAATATAAAGACCCACTCCGTGAAATTCAAACACATAAATTACATCTTGTCCAATGCGTGGAAAGATTTTATCAATAATGCAGCCAGTGAAAAAAGCGACCTTTAAGCCCGATTTTCCTGCAGGGGTATTTATGATAAATGTAGGCTTCATAGATGCGGGCTTAATAATAGATATGTTTTGTTCACCATTACTAATAATTGGTGATGATGTTGATGTTGATTTGCGAAAAGGTTTGTCTGACATCGGCAGAAAATGGCGATCTCCAAAAAGAGGCGACACAACTCTTGCACAAGATGTTCCTTGAGCATTTTTATCTTTTTTTGTAAATATATTTTGAAACTTGCCTGCCCATTCGGTCAAATGGTCAAATGTTGCAGGATTGGAGAGCATCTTTCTGAAAATCAGTTTTTTAGCAGGAGAGAACCCCTTGAACTCTGCAAGAATAGCCCTTGCCTTAATAAATATTTCCACAACATTCACGCCGCTTGGGCAGTTTGCAGCACATGAGCCACACAGCAGACAGCGGTTTAAACGCTCGCTCACTCCGTCAGGATTGGTAAAGAGATTTTTTCCAAGACCATCAAGCAGAGCAAGTTTTCCCCTTGCAACATCAGCCTCTTTTCTGGTTCGATCAAAGAGAGGACAGACAGATTGACACATGCCGCATCTAATACATACTACCAACTGCTCTTCAAGCTCTTTTAAACTGTTTGCAAGTTCTTTCATTTTATCCATAAATATATTGCTCCATTAGGTTCTTTACTTTAAAATAATTTTTGTAAAAGTAGATGTGCAGGGCTGTGCGTCTCTACAGTTTTATTTTTGGTTGTGCCTATCAGATAGCTCTAATTTGTTCCTGCCGTGCGAACTGTCATAGGTATTCTAAAGAATTCTCTAAATCTATCACCGTCAGACAATTTTCCAGCAATATCAAGAGAGATTCTTACGCGTAAATTAGATGACGTTGAAAATACAGGTGCAGATTTACTTGTAACAGAGTGTCCTGGCTGCGTGATGCAGTTGAGAGGCGGAGCGTTAAATCAAAATCGCAAATTTAAGGTTATTCATCTGGCAGAGCTGCTGACAGGAGAATAAATTCAGTGATAAAGGACAGTTGTTGGAACGAGAGCTTAAGCAGTTGCCCTTCTATAATTTGGGCTAATATTTAGTATGGACGATTTTCAAATTCGCCCATACTAATATAACTATCTGATTATTATCTTAAATCTTGGTAAAATTATACATCTATCTTTTGACTAACTCCATACTGAAATCTTCCATCTGATAGATACACAAGCCATCTACATAGAGAAGACCATCTGCTGTAATCTTAGTCGAATTATTAGTAATATCCTTGACATGGGCACAGATTTCAATTTTTTTGCATGACGGGATAATCTGTCCCCTGTAAATCCATTTATGAGTGTGAGAAGCCATTACCAAATCGTATTTATCAGGGTCATACTGCCATACGTTTAGTGCGTAAAACTTAACAATTTGAAGAAAAGACTCCACGCCAAGAGAACCGGGACATACAGGGTCCTGATAAAAATGGGCTTTAAAAAACCACTCTTCAGGATTTACCTTTTTAATTCCCTTTATAAAACCTTTTCCATACGTTCCACCATCAGGTAACAGAAGCTCAATAGAGTCAACCATACGAAGTGCTTTTTCGGGCATACCATAACAACCTTCAATATCAACTTTATAATCTTCTAATTCGGAGAGAATATCGTCATTTTGTGGTAGATTGTAGCTCATCAAGGCAGCGTTCTGTATTCCAGCCTGATTTGCAAAAGCATGAGCCGTAAAAAATCCAAAATTGGTTTTTCCCTTATAGATGTAATTATTACCAAGCAGAACTTCCATAAGAAAATTTTGGATAATCATTCCCCCTGCTTGAGATACAGAGGTCATTTTTGCACGCATGGTGAGAGTTATAAAATCTCTATCCATTGATATTAAACCTGTTTGCTCCTTATCAGTAGTTATCTTTTGCTCTGTGATGCTGACACTTGAACGTTTAATTCTCTTTACAGGTTCAAAAATTTGAGCTTCACCTCCAAGATTTCTGAAAAATAACCGCTCTTTACTTTTGAGGGCAGAACCGCTGTATGCTGCAAGCCATCCGCAAGGTTGAAGAGCAATTTCAAGCAAAATAGAGAACGGCAGATAATCTGTATGACCTGCTCTGAAATACCAGCCATCGCAAGGCATATCAAACTGAGCCTCTATCCATCCTCCTGGAGCCATCTCCCACTGTTTTGCATCTGCTTTTATAACTCTGTCCATAAAAAAATACGGAGGACCTGGAAGTCTTGCAATTTCACGTTCTGTGTCAAATTCCCTGTATCGCTCCCCAAACGCTTTTGATGGGCTACCAATGGCAAATTCAAGTATCTGTTCTCTGCTAAATAGAATGGGTTGAGACTGCCTGTTTTGTGTATCATTTTTTATATCGTGTTTTTTATAATCGCTTGATATTTCAGTTGTGGAATTGCTTTTTTCTGGATTTTGATAAGATTTAACATCACCAAAAAGAGAGGCACCAATAACTACTTCAACATCAGGTGGAGTGTTTTTTTGATCCGTTGTGGTTTTTTGATCTGTTTTTGATAGACTTATACAAATTTCATCAACAAAACTTTCTGCACCCTCTTTTAATGGAATCAGATCAATTCCCCGTTTAAGAAAAGCATTTTTAAGAGATGGAGAGACCATTCCTCCTTCCCACGGTCCCCAATTTATCGAGATAAACTGGCATTTATCATGATTGCCGTTTTTATTATTTTGTTGTTTTGAATAATATTGAGCTGTTTTATTTAGCACCTCATTTGCCATTGCATAATCAACTTGACCCGCATTGCCATATCTTGCTGCAACTGATGAAAAAAAGACCACATATTTAAGCTCGTCATGGATAGTGACATTTAACAGATTCTCCATGCCAACAACCTTTGTATCAAACACTGATGAAAATTGAGCTTCTGTTTTATCAATAATCAGCTTATCCTCAAGAGTACCTGCACCATGAACAATGGCGGTTATTTTGCCAAATTTTTTCCTTACATCTTCAATGGCTTTATTTACATCTTCAAAATTTCTGATATCCACACTGTAATATTCAACAACAGACCCTGCATCACTTATTCTCTCAAGAGTTTGACTAATTTCTCTGTTGGCAATTATAGTTCTACAGATTTTTTGAAGTTCCATTGGAGTAGGAGAAGAGAGAGGCAAAGTGTCTATATCTACTGATTTATATTGAGCAAAATTGGCAAGAACCGCTTTTTTAATATCTGCTTCTGAGACAACACCGTTCAACCATGCTGGTTCTGGTTCTGGTAAAGGCGATCTTCCAATGAGTATTATTACAGGAGAAAATCTTGATGCAAGTTCAATCGCACACTCAGCAGTAACTCCTCTTGCACCGCCTGTAATGATAACAATATCTTTGGTTTTAGAATATTTATAATTACCATGCTCTGACAGCATTGAAGATTTAACTGAAGATATGTCAGAATCAAATTTTTCTGGAACAGATGATAAGGATAGAAGGGGTTGATTGGTCATTTCAGGTATAAGGCAAAATCTATCTTTTATCCCAATTTCTACAGCATTATGCAAAACTGAGTTTGTACTGTAACGAGTAAGCATAAGAGAAACAGCAGCCTGAATTTCAGATTTAAGATCAAAGTCAGACGGCTCTTTATAAGATTTAAAGGATAGGTCAACATTAACATTTGTAGTTTCAATGTTTGATGAAAAATCAAAAGCTCTGCATAAAACACCACTCCATTCAAGTGCAGCAGTTTTGGTAAGTCCTGCAAGTCCGCCTTGTATGGGATCAGAAATATTTTCATCTCCAAAACCAAAACTTCCGCCAATAAAAGAGATTGTAGCAAAGAAAGAACTTGTATTTGTTAGATATCTGCCGCTTTGTTTTGCAAGAAGAAAGGCTTTTTTTAGAAACGATTTTGTATTATTTATATCGAATTTACTATTAGTAGTATTGATAAGATTGGAGGTGTCGGGATTCTGTTTATGGTCAGAAGTTATATTCGGAGCGACCATAACAAGACCTGCCATGTCAGACAGGTCTCTATTTAAGGCATCATCAATTCCAATTATCTCGGATTTAATGTTGTTTTTTATAAATGCAGATTGAAAAAGCAGGGTGATATCAGTAGCGTATGGGTGGAGTGAACTTTTGCCGATATCTGAATTATCAACATATCCATCTAATACGATATATATCTTTTTACTGCTATCAATTGTAATTTTTTCTCCATCTTCTAACTCAATCGTATCAAATAAAATCTTTTTAAGAGATATTACCTGTCTTAAAAGTTTTTTTTTTGACAGCCACCAGTCTCATCGCAACCCACTGTCTCAGCTTGCATTGTGTTTTGATGATGGTCAGAACTATCTATTTGAGAACCACTTAGATGATTGTCAGAATTATCTATTTGAGAACCACCTAAAAGATGCTGTGCAATCTGCTCAATTGTTTTGAGTCGTCCAAGATCATCAGGCGATATCTGCTCTGCTTCGGGCAGCTTCTCCTCAAGTTTGGATAGAATTTCAACCCGTTTGATAGAGTCAATACCAAGATCAGACTCTATATCCATATCAGGCGTGAGCATCTCCACAGGAAAGCCTGTTAAAGTGCTGATTGTTTCCATCAAAATTGCCATCACATCTGAATGGCTGTTTGAATTTGTATTTACATCTGAATCGCTGTTTGAATTTGTATTTACATCTGAATCGCTGTTTGAATTTGTATTTACATCTGAATCGCTGTTTGAATTTTTAGTTAAACTTGTATTTACAGACGAATGTGTATTCAAAGACAAATGTGTATTCGCAGGAATAGGCGAAACAGCCTGTTTTGTTTCGTTAGCTGCCTGATGCGAAGGGATAAATGTATTGATTACTGGAGCAGCAACGCTATTTACCGGCTCAAGTGCATCGCAGATATCTTTAAGAGTTCTTAAAGTGCCCATATTTTCAGGTGTAAGGGCATCTGCACCCGGGATAGATTTTTCAAGCTCTGAGACAATCTCCACCCGTTTGATTGAGTCAATGCCAAGATCAGACTCAATATCCATATCAAGGGTCAACATCTCCACAGGAAAACCTGTTAGTTTGCTGACAGTCTCAAGAAGAACTGTTTGAGCGTTTACGACATTTTCACTCTTGCACATAGCACTTTTGCAGGTATCGCTCTTGCAGATATCGGGATTAGCATTGCTCATAACAGGCTGGGTATGCTGGTGCTGGACAGGAGCGGGGTTGTATTGATTAGCCTGCTGATTATGGTTCGTTTGTGACTGTTGTTTAAGCACATCTCTGTTGTGCTGATTAAGCGTAACACTTTGTGAAGATATGTTATGAACTGCTGCATTATTTTTGCCATTATTCTTTGAAGGTATAGGTATAGCAACGTTCTCAGCAATTTTAACTTTTGGAGTTTCAGGCTCTTTAAATCTTACCTGTTCTGAATGGATAGATGAGTAGATCGCATTTTCTGCAAAAAAACGGGTCTGCTCCATCATTGCCTGCAATGTTCTACTTGCAGTGGCTTGAGTATCAAGAAATTTTTCGTGGGCAAGAGCTGTCCGCGTCTGAAGCTCCTGCATTGACTCCATACCTTTTTGAACCATCTGCATGGCAGCATAAACAAGCGGAGAGGGCTGATTATTCATAAAAGGCTGCTCAGTTGATGCTGTGTGGCTTTGCATCAATTGCTGTGGTGAGTGCTGAGTCGCTGTGATAATAGATATGTTTTGTTCTGTCTCTACATGGCTGTAATTTTTCTTCATATCAGTTCCTTTTTGCTTTGGGCTGTATGACGCAAGGGTTTGTTTCTGAATTATTCTATTTTGAACGGTTGGATTCTGTATGGTCTCTTTCTGAACGGTTTGGTTATATTTAATAACTGTTTTGTTATATTTAGGTTTTACATTTGCACCTGTCAAAGGAATCCTCATCATCTTTTTGGGCGGCTCTTCAACTGGATTTTCCCACCTGTCAAGATTAACTTTAACTCCAGATGCTGCAAGAGAGCAGATAAGAGAGGCTAAATCCTCAATAGCTCTTCGTTTGCCAGCAGATGAATCTACTGAAAAGGAGTTGATATTTTTTGTGTTTTTTGATGAAGCATTATCTTTTTCTGAGGAGTTTTTACCATCCTTGCAATCTGCCATGTAAACATCACTATGCTTGATATCAAATTCTAAAATAGAGCGGGTAAGCCCTGTTAAAACTGTTTTTGGACCAACTTCAATAAAGGTTGTGATCTTCTCTTCAAGCAATGATTCAATATTTGGCATAAAACGAACTGGATTTATAAGCTGCTCACCAAGAAGTTTTTTTGCATCTTCTATCTCTCGGGGATAGGCTTTGCCAGTTGTATTAGAAAAAACAGATATCTTAGATTTTGCACAACCTTTGATATCAATAGAAGAGACGCTCTCTTTAAACGGAGCAACCGCATTTTCAACAAGTCTGCTGTGAAACGCTGCTGCAACAGTCAGTTGAACTCCTCTGAGTTTTTTGCTTTTAAATATTTTGGCAGCCCGTTTTATCTCGTCATTTTTTCCAGATAAAACCACCTGATTCGGGCTGTTTATATTGGCAATCACAAGGTCAAGATTTTCAGATTTTATAAGATGTTCAATCTCGTCTGATGATGCTTTTACAGCAAACATGGTTCCGGGGTCTTCACCTTCACCAGCAGCATCTGCCATGAACTTGCCTCTTGCAGATGCCAAATAGAAAAAGGTTTTGTCATCTATCCAATTTGCTGCACAAAGTGCTGTCAACTCTCCAAAACTATGACCACAAACTGCATCTGGTTTGATGCCAAATCTTGCAAGAATCTTTGTCATTGCAAGGCTCACAGCTCCAATTGCAGGTTGGGCAATATCAGTGCTTCTTAACTTATCTTCTGATAGTTTTTCATCTTGAACATATAAAGGAGGAGCAAAAAGATAATCTTTTAATCTGCCCTTTTGGGTGTTAATTTTTCCAAACATCTCTTCTGCCAACTCAAGAGTCTCAAGAGCTTCAGGAAACATGGAGATAAGTTCTCTACCCATTCCTGTATATTGGCTACCCTGACCAGGAAATAGAAAAGCAATTTTATGTTTGTGCTGAATTTGTTTCTCTTTTGAATCCTCTTTCTGCTCTTTTAAATCTGAAACTTTTTTATCTGTTACACCGTAAAATATTCCTGATTTGTCTTCTGGCGAATTTGCCTCCATATCCAGACAAGTTAGTGCCTCTAATGCTTTGTCTGCTGGCTCATCGTTTTCATTTAGCACAATCAAAAGTCTGTATGGGTCAGATGGCATAAACTCTTTTCTTAATCGGGCTGTCTCCCATGCTATTTTATGAGCTTTTTCTGCTGAATCCAGCTCGTTAGACGAGCTTTTTTTATTCTCTGATACGCTGTTTTTATAAGAGGGGGCATTTGTGCATAGCTCCATTGACTCTTTAAATTTTATGATACTATCTTGCAGCTTCTCTTTTGTTTTGGCTGAAAAAGCTGCAATCTGCACTGTTCCGTCCCATGAAACATGCTCTTTTCGTTCGTTCTGCTCTTCAAGAACCAAATGAAAATTGCTGCCTCCAAATCCAAAAGCACTGACTCCGCATCTTCTTGGATGATTTGGAGATTTAACCCACGGTTTTGCAATGTGATTGAAATAAAATGGGGAGTTGATGATGTCAATTTCAGGATCAGGATTTTCTGCTTTAAGTGTCGGTGGAATAACCTTGTGATAAAGGCTTAAGACAGCCTTGATAAGACCAGCAGCACCAGCAGCAGCTTTTGCATGTCCAATCATTGATTTGACAGAGCCAACAGCAGCGTAATTTCTATGTTTATTAATATCATCTATATTTGTAAGTGACTGTGTAGTTGAAGTCGTAATCATTGCATCAGAATCAGCAGAATTATCTGCGAACAGAGATTTAAGTGCAGTCAGTTCAATTTTATCTCCAACACGCGTGCCTGTTCCGTGAGCCTCAAAAAGCTCAACTGTGTGTGGGTCAATTGCAGCCCGTGTATATGCATCTTTGAGTGCCCGTAGCTGTCCTCCTGCATCAGGTGCATATATTCCGCCTGTTTTCCCGTCACTTGAAGTTCCAATCCCTTTTATGACTGCATAGATTTTGTCACTATCTTTTATTGCATCTTCAAGTCTTTTGAGCACAACCATGCCGATGCCTTCACCTAAAACGGTACCGTCTGCATCCTTTGAAAAGGGTTTTGCATCGCTTGTGTGTGATAAAACTCCTGTTTTGGAGAAACACATGTGCATAAAAATATCGTTTAAAGTATCAACTCCACCAGAGACAGAGAGATCGCATCGTCCTGATGCAAGCTCTAAACAGGCTGTATGAATGGCACTCAATGAACTTGCACACGCTGCATCAACAACTGTATTTGTGCCGCCAAGATTGAGTCTATTGGCGATTCTGCCTGCAACCACATTGCCAAGAAGCCCGGGAAATGAGTTCTCCTGCCACTTTGGGAAACCGTCAGAAATCCTCTGGATAATCTCGTCATATTTTTCGCCTGTTATTCCAGATGCTTCAAGTGCTCTTTTCCATACAGGGTGATAGAGACGGGCACCAAGTGGAATTACAAGCTCCTGAGTACCTGTCACACCTAAAATTACACTTGTTCTATTTAAAACTAATTCTGATGAACTATTTGGAGGATAACCTGCATCTGCAAGTGCCATTTCAGCAACCATAAGCCCTAAAAGCTGCGAGGTGTCGGTTGCTTCAAGATTGTTTGGAGGAAATCCATATTGGGCAGGGTCAAAGTTGATTTTTGGAATAAATCCGCCACGTTTGCAGTAGGTATAGTCAGGAGTTGAGGGATTTTCATCAAAATAGTCTTTTAACGACCAGTGAGTATCTTCAGGAATTTCAGTAATGGCATCTTTACCATTAAAAATTAATCTCCAGTAGGCTTTAAGTCCGTTCGACTCAGGAAAAATAGCTCCCATACCTATTATGGCGATAGAGCTATTTTGCGGCATAACAGCCTGAGCTTGTGGCAAAATATCATCCATATCTTTAATCCCCTTTAAATTCCCTGTATTTTGGCTGTAATCTCTTCTCATTGCCCTCTTTTAAATTTTAAGCTATATATTGTAAGTTTTAAAAAAGAATATATTAATATGATTATTTTGTATAGGTAGGAGGTTGTGATTTGACAAACATTTTACATTGTCTGGCTGTAAGGCAAAAAATTTTTATATTCTCATTATTTCTGGTTTTACCATCTGTTTTCCTGATTCTTCCTGTTTCAGTTTCCGCACAGGAATATTCCCTTGAGGAGCTTTACAGGCTTGCACTCAGTCGATCCGAGAGAATAAAACTGTCCGAGGAAAACCTGCTTATTTCAAAAATTAACAGGGATAAGGCTTTTGCAGCACTAATCCCCACTCTTTCTGCAGTCGGCAATTATACGCAATATCAAGAAGACAAGAAAAGCAGCACAGGCTCAATCATGCAGCCGGATTACAATAATTCATGGGGTTTAAAAATAGAGAAAAGCCTTTCGTTAAGCGGCAGAGAATTCACGGCACTTCAAGGGGCAACCGATAACATTGAAAAAAATCTTTATGATCTTATGTCTGTGCAGGAAGAATATCTCTCCAGTGTAAGCGAGTCCTTTTACAGTGTATTACAGGCAAGGCAGGCTGTACAGATTGCCAATGCAAATCTTGAACGTCTTAAAAAATACCAGGATGCTGCTCAAAAAAGACTTCGTATCGGTGAAGTGACAAAAACAGCTTTGCTGCGTGCAAATGGCGAGGTATCAGGGGCATTGTCTGATCAGATAAAGGCGAAAAACAGGTTGTCTATGGCAAAGGTACTTCTTGCCAGAATAGTTGGTATTGATAATGACTTTGATCTGATTGATAAAGAATTTAATACTAATGCTTCGGATGCAGAGGTGATAACTCCGCAGTTGGGAATGGTCGGAAAAGATGGGCAGGACACTTCATCATCTATTGATAGCGAAACGGCTTCTTTGCCCATACTTCAGGAGATGGCAGAAAAGAACAGATATGAACTTAAGAGTCTCAAAGCTCAGCGAGAGATGGCGGAAAAGCAGATAAAATACACCAAAGGTGCTCTGTGGCCAACGGCAACCGTTTCCGGAGTTTACAACAGATTAAATCAGGAACCGAAATCAGTATCAGGCTATAATGATGAAGCCATTTCCGCCTCACTCTCCTTGAATTTTCCATTCTACGATGGCGGCTTGAGAAGATTGGATATAAAGGAAGCAGAAGCCCAGAAACGTCAGATTGATCTTATGTATAGAGATCAAGAAAAGATAATCAAGGTGGAGGTTGAAAACGCATGGTTAGATGTGAGTGCACAAAAGAGTGTAATAAAATACCTTGAGGATCAAGTTGTTTTTGCCACTAATAATTATTATGCGATCTCAAAGCAGTTTGAATTTGGTCTGTCCGACAGCATGGATATAATTGATGCTAACAATTTACTTTTAACGTCGCAACTTAAATTATCTGATGCAAAATACAATTATCAGCTATCGGTATTAAAGCTGAAAAGAGCTGCCGGCAGCCTGCTTGAAGAGGTGGAAAAGCAGTCTTAGTGTTTTAACATCTGCAATATCTTTAGAGCCTGTTTAAATATTCAGGCTCTATTTAATGCCTCAAAGTCTTTTTGTTGGAGAACCTTTATTCATGGAGAAAAAAATATTGTTGAAAAGATGTGGTGTTATTTTTGTTATGTTCCTTTTTATCTCTCTCTTGTTCTCCTTTGCATCTCCTGGCTGCAAGGGTAAAAAGAGCGAAGAGAACCAGGGAAAGGGGAAAGAGAGACCCAAAGAGAAGATACTCAACGTAAAAGTACAGCCTGTTGAAAAAAAATCGTTGCGGCCTTTTATCAAGACACACGGCAGTCTGAATGCTTTTGATGAAGTTATCGTAAGCAGTGAAATTGACGGTATTTTAAAAACTGTTGTTGTTGAAGAAGGTTCTGTGGTGACTAAAGGCATGTTGCTTGCTGCCATCAATGAGAGCGATTATAAATTGCAGGTACAGCAGGCTAAAGCTGTATTGAAACAGGCAGCAGCCACTTTTCAGAATGCATCTGTTGATTACAGGCGAAAGCAGTCTCTTGCTAAAGAGGAGCTGCTGACAAACCAGCAGTTTGACGATGCTTCCACTAAATTGTCTCTTGCTGAAGCTGATGTGGAGAGAGCTAAGGCAACTCTTGACATGGCTTTGGACAAGACAGCCAAAACATCCATACATTCTCCGCTTTCCGGCGTAATCAAGGAGAAGAAAATTTCAGCAGGCAGTTATGTGAAAAGTGCTACACCTCTTTTTACCATCATTCAGATTCATCCTTTGAAACTCTTTTTTACAATAACTGAGAAAGAGATCGGCAGGATAAAGCAGGGGCAGGATGTAAATTTTACAGTTGATAGTTTTACGGAGCAAACATTTACAGGCAAGGTGAAGACCATATATCCCAACCTTGAAGAATCAACCCGCACCTTGAAAATAGATGCCACTGTACCCAACAGTGACAGCATTCTCAAACCAGGTCTTTTCGCAAATGTCATTTTGTATACCGGCGATCTAAAAGATGTTTTGCTCGTGCCTGTTGTATCCATTGTTTACGATGACTCAAAGACAAAGGTTTTTGTAGTTGAAAAGTCGGTGGGTGTGGATAATATGGTAAGGGAAAGAGAAGTGGTTGCAGGTGCTCAATACGGTGATTTAATGGAGATAACAGATGGAATTGCGGAAAAAGAGATTGTAGTGACTGCTGGACATCAGAATCTTTCAGAAGGGGTAAAGGTGCATGTGGATCGCTGATACTTCAATCAGGCGGCCTGTAATGGCCACAATGTTCATTCTTTCTTTGGTCGTGATGGGGGCTATCTGCTATCCTGAAATAGGAGTCGATCTTTTTCCTAAAGTCGATTACCCTATCGTCAATATCACCACTGCGTTAAAAGGTGCAAGTCCTGAAATTATGGACACCGATATTACGGATAAAATCGAGGAGTCCGTCAGTTCGATAAATGGAGTAAAATCAATAAGTTCTGCAAGCATTGAGGGCAATTCAACAGTTACCGTGGAATTCGTCCTTGAACGCAATATCGATTTAGCTGCCCAAGATATACGAGAAAAGGTGGCAGGCATAATATCAAAGCTGCCGGAAGACATAAGTGATCCCGTGATCGAAAAGGTCGATCCTGATGCAAGCCCTGTGCTCTGGCTCAATCTGGCCGATAATAAATCCATCCGTGAGCTTTCAATGTATGCAGATGAAGTGCTCAAGGAGCAGATTCAGAAGATAGAAGGAGTTGGTGCGATCAACATAGGGGGATTGCGTCAACGTCAGATCAGAATCTGGCTTGACTCCCAGAAACTCGTAGCCTATCAGATTGCGGCAAGTGACGTGTTAAACGCCTTGAAACGCCAGAACATTGAACTTCCTGCCGGAAGAATCGAAAGCCGGTCAATGGAATACACTATTAAAGTTAAGGGTGAAATTACAAGGGTATCGGAGTTCAATGATATTATTATTGCGTATTATAATGGTGCTCCAATACGGATCAAGGATATCGGACGGGCAGAGGACGGCATGGCAGAAAAGAGATCTCTTGCCCGTTTCAATGGTGTTCCTGCCGTGGGTATGGGTATCCAGAAGCAGTCAGGTTCCAATACAGTTGAAATTATCGAACGAATAAAAAAGGAGCTGCCTGCAATCAAGGATACACTACCTCCTGGAATGACCATCAATATTGCGTTTGATCAATCCACATTCATCAAACGCTCAATCGAGGAGGTGCAGTTTCATCTTATTTTAGGGAGTCTCTTCGCTGTTCTGGTTGTTTTCATCTTTTTGCGTAATCTTCGTACAACCCTTATAACATCTGTAGCTTTGCCTGTTTCCATAATTTCAACCTTTGCCCTGATCAGGGTCTTTGACTTTACTTTCAACAATATGACCATGCTTGCCCTTTCCCTGTCTGTAGGTCTTCTGATTGATGATGCCATTATTGTCATTGAAAATATCTACCGCCATATTGAAGAGGGTATGTCTCCGCGGGAAGCCTCCTCGTTTGCAACAGAAGAGATCGGAATGGCTGTCATGGCAACCACGTTTGCTGTTGTGGCCATCTTTCTGCCAGTGGCTTTTATGAAGGGGATTATGGGTAGATTTTTCCTTCAGTTTGCCCTTACTGTTGTGTTTGCTGTCATGATCTCCATGATCGTCTCATTTACGCTGACACCAATGATGGCATCCATCTTTTTAAAAGATATTGCTACCCATAAAGACTCCGTTACGCATAAAAACAGAATCGGGTTTTTAGGTGCAATGTTTGAAGGCGGGTATAAAATATTTGAAAATATCTACACAATACTACTGAAATTGTCCCTGCGATTCAGAATTACTGTTTTACTTGTTGCACTTATTATTTTTGTCTCAAGTCTCTATATCGCAAAACAGTTGGGAAGGGAGTTCATTCCTACCGAGGATCAGGGGCAGTTTATTGTGCGTTTGGAAGCACCCATGGGCTATTCTCTTGAAGCTTCGGACAAACTGTCTCAACAGGTTGAAACTATTGCCATGTCGCTGCCGGAGGTTAAATCAGTCTATTATATAGGGGGGTTCGGACGAAGCGGAGTCAACAACTCAAGAATGATGATAACACTTAAACCAAAGGGTGAGCGGAAAAAATCACAAGAACAGATCAAGGGTGAAATAAGAAAAAAATCAAAGGGGATCGCAGGGCTAAAGGTTACTGCCGAAGATGTCTCTCTTGTTGGCAGGGGGCAGCGATCAGTGCCTATTCAGTATAGCATCAGAGGACGAGACATGGAGAATCTCAAGAAATACACCCGTCAGATTGTTGCCGAATTCTCAAAACTTCCTGGAATTGTCGATGTTGACACATCTCTTCAAGAGGGGAAGCCGGAGTTAAAGGTTATTATTGACAGGGATAAAGCCGCTGATCTGGGCGTGGATGTTGCAGGCATTGCGGAGGCTGTTAATCTTCTGGTCAGCGGAGAAGTTGATGTCACTCGCTTCAAGGATCAATCAAGGGGTAAAAGATATGATGTTCGCGTAAGATTGAATTCCGAAGACAGGGCAAATCCTACTGATCTCGGCAGGATATATGTCCGTTCAAAGGATCAGAAATTAGTTGAAATATCAAATATAGTTAAGGTTATAGCAGGCGGAGGTCCAAGTCAGATTAACCGCGTGGACAGGCAGAAGGCAGTCAGTGTTTTTGCAAACCTTGACGGAAAACCTTTAGGTAAGGCAGTTGAAGAACTCAACGCTATCTCAGACCGTGTGCTCACACCGGATTTTTCTCCTAAATATAAAGGTATGGCAGAAACAATGAGCGAGTCTTTTGACTCCCTTATGTTTGCCCTTTTCTTAGGGATTGTTATGGCTTATATGGTTTTAGCTGCCCAGTTTGAAAGTTTTTCACATCCGTTTATCGTGCTTTTGTCCATGCCGCTCTCTTTTATCGGTGCTTTTGGCGGACTTTATCTGATGGGCATGACTCTGAATATTTTCAGTTTCATTGGCTTGATTCTTCTTATGGGGCTGGTAAAAAAGAATGCGATTCTTATAGTCGATTATACAAATACTTTAAGGGCTGGCGGTATGTCGAAACGTGATGCACTCATGAAAGCATGTCCAATCCGCATGAGACCGATTCTTATGACAACTCTTGCAATGGTTTTTGGAATGCTTCCAATTGCTTTCGGTCTTGGTGAAGGCTCTGAAACCCGTGCACCAATGGGAATAGGTGTTATAGGCGGGCTTCTGACATCGCTTTTTTTAACGCTGCTGGTGGTTCCAGCAGCGTATGATTTGTTAGATGAAGTTAAAAACTGGTTGACACGTAAAGTCTATTAAATTGGAAGTCAATATTAGCTATTAGCCCCACTCCCCTGCCCCCTCCCCATTAAGGAGAGGGGGAATAATATTACTCCCTCGCCCGTGTTAAATAAAAATGATCAAAATAAGGAGATATTACGTATGTTCAAAAATTTTAAGTTGGGTTCAAAACTTATGCTCGGATTTGGAACAGTTGCAATGATAGCACTGATACTTGGCATTATAGGTTATTATGGAGCAGTAAAAAACGGTGAAGCAATTAATGAAATTGGAGCTGTCAGACTGCCAAGCGTAGAATCTACGCTTGATATGGAGATGGCAATACACAAGATCATAAGGCATGTAAGAAATCTGCTTATACCAAGCCTTACAGTAGAGGATTATGAGCGTCAATATAATGGTATCGCAGAATCTGCAAAAGATTACCAAAAGGCTTTTGAGATTTACGAGCCTCTGCCTCAAACCTCTGAAGAGAGAATAGAGTGGGAGGCTTTTATGAAAATTATGCCTGAATGGACAAGTATCAACGATCAAGTTGTTCAAAAACATCGCGAAATCAGCCAGATTGGTATTTTCAATCCTGAAGAGCTGATCAGTCAATTACAGCAGTTTCGAGGTGATCATCTTCAGCTTGAGCTTAATGTCATTAGGCTTATCGTTTCAGTAGCACAATTTGAGGGGGGCGAAGATTATACATCTTGTAATTTTGGACTCTGGCTAAAAACATTTACAACCACAAATCAGCAGATAAATGATCTTATAAAAAAAGTTGGAGATCACCATAAACAGTTTCACAGCCATGTGCCTTCAATTCGTAAAGCTATGGAGGTTAGCAATAAAGAAGAGGCTATTCAAATATTTGAAAACAGCATGAAACCAGCAGCAGAAGATGTGTTTAAGATTTTTGATCTTATGATTACTGAAGCTAACAAAGCAGAAAAACTTCAAAAAACTATGCAGTATATGGTTCTAAATGACGCAAGACCAATCCAAAATAGAGCACTTGAACATCTTGAAAAGGTTGTTCATATTAATTCTAAAATTGGAGCAGATGAAGTTAAAAAAGCAGAAAGTCAGGCTCAATTTTTAAAAACAGCCTCATTGATTGCAATGTTCTCTGGCATTTTTATCTCTTTGGTTCTTGCTGTTCTACTAACCAGATCAATTACCCGCCCTATTCTTCAAGGAGTTAATTTTGCAAAGAAGATGTCAGAAGGCGACATGACTCAGCAAATAGCCATTGACCGTAATGATGAGGTGGGAACTCTAATAAAATCCCTTAATCAAATGTCATCAGATTTAAGAGGCATGTTTAAGGCAATTATAACAGGAGTAGAGACACTTTCCTCGTCAGCTACACAGCTTAACTCAATTTCTGATCAGATGGCAGTCGGTTCCGAACATACGGCGAGTAAAGCACATACAGTTGCAGCAGCAGCCGAAGAGTTAAGTTCAAACGTCAATTCAGTTGCAGCAGCAATGGAGCAGACCAACGCCAATATGAGCGTGGTGGCATCAGCAGCAGAGGAGATGACCTCTACCATAAATGAAATCGCAGGTAATGCACAAAAGGCTCACAATATTACAGACAAGGCTGAACGGCAGGCTCAGACCGCCTCTGGAAGAGTGCAAAATCTTGGTCAAGCTGCACAAGAGATTGGAAAAGTTACCCAGGCAATCGCAGAGATTTCGAGCCAAACAAACCTTCTTGCCCTTAATGCAACTATTGAAGCAGCAAGAGCTGGAGATGCTGGCAAAGGTTTTGCTGTTGTAGCAAGTGAGATCAAAGAGCTTGCAAAACAGACAGCCGCCGCTACAGAAGAGATTAAAACGCGTGTCAAAGGTATTCAGGACGCTACAGGTAGTGCAGTTGATGAAATTGTACAAATTACAGGTGTTATTACTCAAGTAAACGAAGGAGTATCCACTATTGCTGCGGCGGTTGAAGAGCAATCTGCTACCACAAGAGAGATTGCAGATAATGTTGCTCAGGCTTCTTTGGCAGTCAATGATGTTGGTAAAAATGTTGTTGAAAGTTCGTCTGTTACTGCTGAGATTGCAAAAGATATAGCAGACGTAAACCAATCTGCCTCACAGATGGCTCAAAGCAGCTCTGAAGTAACCGCAAGTGCAAAGGAGCTTGCAAGACTTTCAAATCAGCTTAAAAATATGATTAGTAAATTCAAGGTTTAAGTCTGCCAAGCAGACCACGGGGAAGAATTTATGTTCTTGAAAATCAATTAGAATCATAAAATTGTTATAAACATCTTGACACTCTGAGGGATTTAAAATATAAAGGCTCTGTTTTTTAAGCCCAGGTAGCTCAGTCGGTAGAGCAGGGGACTGAAAATCCCCGTGTCGGCAGTTCGATTCTGTCCCTGGGCACCACAGAAATCAAGGGTTTAACCAAATCGGTTAGACCCTTTTTTTGTTGGGCGTGCCCGAAATTGTGCCCATCTGAGAATTAAGGTATCATTGCTCTTATGCAAATCCTCAAGCTGCAAATTAATCTTGCTCTCCTCCTCCTCAATTTCCGTAATTTTTGAAATATTGCCGTATAATTCATTATCCATGTTCTGTAGCTTTGTATTATCAATGCTTTAGTCTGGACTCTTTATAAAATGCATAAGGTAAATTTTATTTTAAGTAACCGATAAAAGACTCATGGTTAATGACGTTAATAATAATAGAACGGAGTGTATTTATGTCTGACAATACAGAACTTATTCAGCTTATCCTTAACAGAGATGAACTGAACGAGAAAGATCAGGAAAAATATTTCAATACAATCAATGGAGTTATAAAACAGACAGCAAAGTCTCTTAAGATAAAATACGATACATTTAGTATTATGAATGTGGACTCTATTATCACCGAAGATGATTTTTTAAACCTTTGCTGGGATATAGTTGAAGGAAGCGATGATAATGAACATAGGCTTATTGATAAATTACAATCGAAGTTACAAGATATTGACTTTCCAGATGATAATCGTTTGAAAAGTTATCTAAGAAAGACATTTGAGAGGCTTTTTCTTGATAAAATATATGGGATATTTCCTGATTTTCAGACTCGCATAAAACAGGTGAGCAGGGTTATGAAGCCGTTATGTATAAAAACAAAAGGAAAAGAGTCATCGTCAAAAGGAGATGTGTGGCAATTGAAAGATTATGACGATGCCGTGAACATTCCAACACTGGCTCAGTTAAAAGAATACACATCAAAAATCGCCATGCCTGATATAACTTACCCCAAGTCAGAAGATGGGCAGAGAGGAGCAAGCATTAAAGATAATGATATGAAAAATTATATGGTTGAAATCTTTCGTGCAGCAGGCGGGGTAATTTACAAAAAAGACATTGATAGCCTGATTTCTCATCTGTTTTGTATGGAGCAGATAAGCTCTTCAAAATCAGACATCAGTAACCAGAGTGATGGAGATAACGAAAAAGCTAATCAGGAAGACTCTTTTAATGCTCCTTTTTCAACAGATACCGTTATGCCTCCCTGCTGTTATATTATTATGGCGGAGCAGTGCATAAACACTATGGATGAACAGATGAAAGAGATACTCTATTATATTTATGTTAAAGAGCTTGATCAGGGAGTAGTTGCAAAAAAAATTGGAAAAAGCGAAAGCTCTGTTACCAAGATAAAACAGAAGGTTGAAAAGCATATAGGCAAATATATTCAAAATGACTCGTCTGAATTTTCATATCAAGAGGGTAAGATTATTTTTAAATTAATAATAGAGTTAATCATTGAGAAAAGGCAGGTATTATGATGAAAAACAGAGAGATAAAAACAGAATACAAAAAAAATCCAGCATCTCTTCAGAACCGTTTTTGTTATACAGGTGAAGAGATAAATGAATATATAAATGGAACGATATTGCCAGCAAAAAGGGCAGAAATTTCACTACATCTCAATATAGAAAAGTGTTCAAGATGTCGTCAGCTTTTCACATTGATAGCCTCAAGCAATTATAAGGTAAACAGTATTGAAGATTTTGATGGTAAAGACCAGAATTTCACTAAATATAGCCCTACAGAATATACTCCTACAGAGCAGAAAATATTTGAACGTATTAAAAGCAGGAAGAAAAGAGAGAGGACAAATCCTGTTCCATTTAATATAAAAAATCGTGTGGAAAGAAGTCAGATATGGACAACTTCCCCAAAACCAAAAAACATGCAGGGGCAGCAGCTTGAAACAGTTGAAGCTGGAGTCCCTGTTTTGATTGTAGATAATGGTAATGGAGATAAAAAACTATCCAACATTATCAGGGTTATGCCATTGAGCTTTGATACTGATTTTCATAAAGAGGGCGAAACTTTCTGTTTTAATTTATCTTACAACTCATCTAATCCATCTGTCTCTTCTGATAAGCCTCCACATTCAAATCCTCTTGGCTATCCTTTTCTTGTAGAGATATTTAATGAGCGTCCCATGTTAGCTGGTAATCTTTCCCGTTTCAGAAGCATAGTTTCAAAGGCAGATATGGATATGATTGATGGGCTACTAAAACAGTATCGTTATGGAGAAGATACAAATAGGATCGGTGATAATTTTGCGAAAGGTAAAGATGCCATCAATAGAGGCAGAGATGAAAACAATACAGATTCGTATTTAGACATATCAGAACAAGAGAGGTTGGAGCAGATAAAAGCATGGCAGCAAAAAGAGAGAGAACTGTGCGAATATCTCACCTTGCCAGCGAATGAGAGCCTTCAAGATGAGGATGATATAGCAATAATAAAGGTATCGGAATATAAAAGGGCAGCAGATGGTTCTGGTCTATCAAGGATAGAAGAGAAACAAATCCTTATAGATAACGATGATTACCGTTTTGTTGTTATACAAAAACAGGAAAAAATTATTCTAAGGTTTGATTCTTCTACTATTAAACCTGACTCTATTCTGATTGATGGTAATGCAGCAGAGATTCAGATGAGTGATTATGGAGAGTATGATGTTGAGATTGGGAATGCTCGCTACCTGCCAGAAAAAATTGCTGTTATTCTTATGCTTGATGAGGATAGTTTTGAGTTTCAGCTAACCTTTAATCATAAAGATTAACGCCATGATTCAACAGCTTTATTCAATATACGATTCTGGCAATTTTAATGCATGTCTGCAAACAGCATTAAGTAGTTTTGATAGCAAGATGAGGAATAAATCTGATGTTATGGTTCTCGTGATAAATATTATATCTAACCATAACAGATTTCTAACTCAAAAAACTGTTCAAACAATTTATTGGTTCAGAAAAGGCTATGCTAACAACGATACTCTTATACAGTCGTTTGATAGGGCAATTGAAAATATTTTTGGGCTATTACCCGTTAATAATGATAAGGCAATTGAAAACGTTTTGGGGATACTGCCTGTTAATCTAAATGAGTTTGAACAGACTATTGAATCTTACAAACAACCATTTTTACCAGAAGGGGTCGAGACCATTTGTGGTCAATCTTGCTTTCCAGCAGTAAATTCAACAGACGGTGCTGTTTATATGCTCAAAATTCTGGATACTTGTCACTTTGGAACAGTAGTATCACCATCACGAATCCTCAATCAATCCGAAAAACATCTGCTTGACATTACTGTCTCTGCTTTTTTTTCATATCTAAATCAAACCTCAAAAAACTCTTCTGAACAGCAAAGCCATAAGCTATCAATACCGATATCGTTCCCTTTGATTGGGAACCCATCACGCTATACTTTTCTAATTGAGGACTCGTTTGGAAAAGAGGTAAACAACAAAGTAGAGGGCAATTCAATGGGCGTTGCCATGCTCATATCATTGGCTTCTCTGATTTACGGTCAACCTGTACCTATTGAAATCGCATCAAGTGCAAGAATCAATAGGCACGGTGACGTGTTGCCTGTCCAATCAATAGATAAAAAACTAAAAGCAATTAAAACAGAGAGGGATTATATCAAGCAGGTTCTTATTTCAGATAAGCAGATTCTGCCTGAAAATAGAGATTTACCAGAATTTGAATATATACAGGTCAGAAATATAGCAGATGTGATGAAAGTTATTTTTCCTAACTCTTCTAACCATTTTTCATCTGAACCCTTTTGTTCTCATATCCAAATTGACCTGCAACATGCTATTGAGATTATGGAGAGGCAGTATAAAGATTATATGGTTGATACCTGTATTGATAATTGCCGTCTGCTCATTGATTATATTGATAAAAAAATCAATTCAGAGTCCAAAAATATACGAGGGACAGATAAACGGTTAGAATATCTGTTCCGCTGCTACTGGAAGTTGGGGGCGTGTTATTGCCATAAAGGCAATATAACTGAATCTGAAAAATATCTGAAAAAGGCAGAGGAGCTTTACAAGAAAAATAGGTCGATTATAGAACCCAGAGATTACTATAACTCCAGAAATAACTATGCGGTATTATTAAAAGATATCTTCTGCTATGAAAAAGCTGAAGCATTGCACCGTAAAATTGAGAAGGAACTGAAAACAAAAGAGTCTCCCCGAAACAATGTCAGTGAAAATCTAAGTTCTTTGAGTCAATTGTATCTTGCTCAACAGCGATATAAAGATGCAGCAACCCGTCAAAAAGAGGCGATAAAATGGATAGCAACAGATGAGCTGCATCGCAACTACGGCTATCTTGCACAGATATATGCAAGAATGGGGGCATTTGATAAAGCTAAAAACTCTCTTGAACAAGCTCAAAATCGTATTGAGAATATTCAAGATTTATCGACAAAAAAGATTCAACTTAGTTACTTTCACTGGATAGAGTCAGAATATCTCTATAGAAGAGCTATTTTCCTTAAACGTAATTCAAGCAAATATTACGAAAAATTAAACCTGCTCTCTAAACAATACGAAAATATTACACATTTTACACATGGATTGATTAATAAATTCTGCGGTTTAGCAATGCTATATTTTGAAGAATCAGAAAAAGGATTAGAGCTTTTACAAAAGGCTCAAGACTATTTTGACGCACAGATTGCTCCAATGATGGCACTTCTTGGAGCTACAGTCCGCATTGGAAAACTATCTGCAATGTGCAAGTTAGAATCGTCATTAAATCAAGAAATGATCAGTCAACAAATAATAGAAGAAATTGAAAAGATTATAAATGCTCTTTCTGTTCAGACAAATATCAGAGAGTTTTTTCATAAGGATATTAAAATTCTGCAAAAATCGTTGTCATGCAGACGTGAATCTGTCAGGGATTGCTATCCAGCTTCTGGCGGAATATCTGAAACGTGGCAGCCTGTTCTTGAAATATTACAATCCATTAATCAAAAGATTCCATATTGATGGCAAAACTACGAGATCAGCCTGTTCTACTCTTCGTAACTATCCCCATCCCAGTCGTCATCATTTATAGCCTCATTTATACTCTGAACCGTCAGAAATTTAGTTTTTATTCAATATTGCAGCCGTTGGGCTAAAGCCCTCGGCTACCTATAAAAGAAGCCCGCTTAAGCGGGCTTGGATTGGGGAATAGCCCAGAGCTTTCGCTCTTGGGCTATAAAGAATTAAAAGCTCAAATTAAGACCGTGTAAAGTATATTTGTATGGACGTAGCGTGCTACGCCCTTTTTTTTTAGTTGTAATGGCGTTCTCTACTACAAACCATAATCATCTTTCAAGCCAAATCCATAGAAGTCTCAATCCCCTCTAATCGGGGCGGTGTTTCTGACAGTTATCATAATAATAGCAAATCCATAACATGTTTAAGTTCATCATTGGTTAAATTCTTTTTATTTAGAAAAGAAGCAATAACCTTATCTCTTTCCTGAATAAAACTTCTTCTATCTCCTACTCTCCTATCAGATTGTCGTCTCTCACACTGTCTTTTCTCAATTAGTAATTTGTTCATAACCAACAATTCTCCTTGTATATTTTCATTCTTGCCTTAAAGTGATTTTCAAAATAAGTATGACACGTATCTTAAAAATCAACAATTTCAACCTCCTTTTTAGTAGAAGT
>JADFZJ010000002.1 GCA_015232555.1 Desulfamplus sp.
GCACAATCTCTCTATTTTAGCGATGGTAGAGCTGATTTGGTGATTTATAATAAAAAGGTGATGCTTGGTGAACAGGAGATAACTATTTCCGTAAAAATGCTGGAGTTACTTGCTAACAATGAACAGCCAACTTATACAACAATTAACACATTACCCTCTGATGTTGACAGTTATTTAGTTTTAACTGACCAGTCCCCTGCTTTTACCGTTCCTTATGGTGCCTATGTTCAAGTTGTTGGGTCTGCTGGAGCTAATACCATAAATGTAGAAGTTGGTGCACAGATAGAGTGTCTAAATTTTGCGGGGGCCAATGTGGTCAATATTGCCGAACCATTCACAGCTTTCAATGTATCTCGTAAAGGTGCAGCAGTCTATTTTGAAAGCTATAATGGAACTTATATAAAAATACCAGCTACTACAGCTTTTCAGACTTTAAATTTTAAAGATAACAGCTATAAATTAGCAGTAGTCGACTCTCAAATTATGTTGATAAAGATGATAATAGATAAGAATAAATATGATGCTGATGATGTGATTGTGATTTCTGATAGTGTAAAAAATTCCAAATAAGCTCTTTAGCTTTATTCTCAAATACTTGACCTGTATCTTTTGTGTGTTCTTCAAGAAGCTCATAAGCTTCTTGCTTAAAAAAGAATTGCCGTCTGAGCACCCTTGGTTCGAGACTATAAATGCACTTAATCACCTATAAATGCTTGGACCAGTGCCAAAAACAGTTCAGCCCTGAAAAACGGATTTCAGGGCTGAAATTATAGGTAAATTAAGATGGAATTATAAAACTGGTGCAACAACAGTATTGGTATTGTTGAAAGAAAGCTCTCTTCTGGCAGTTCTGTTCCACTGTTTGTTGATCATAGCAACATGCTGAAAAAACATGTTTCTGAATTGTTTCGGCAGTGGCTCTCCATGAGGTAGTTTAAGCTTACTGTAATCAACATATCGGTTATTAACAATGAAACCCAAGTGAAGATGGGGTCCAGTAGCGTAACCCGTATCTCCCACATAACCTATCACATCTCCTTTTGAGACTTTTGTATTTACCGTCATAGATTTGTGAAATTTTGACAGATGCATATATTCACTAATACCTGTACTAGCGTGTTTAATTTTTATGTAATTACCTGCAGAGTATTCATAGCCTTTGAAAATAACAATCCCATCTCCCACACTCTTTATAGGGGTCCCTTTGGGAGCAGAATAATCAATACCATTATGAGGTTGAAATATATGTTTTATAGGATGAAGTCGTCTCCCCGAAAACCCTGAAGATATCTCTCTGTATTTAAGTGGAACTTTAAGAAAAGATGATTCAAGACTATTGCCGTTTTCGTCATAGTAACCATGTTTTCCATTATAGGCAAAACGGTATGCATGGTAACTTTTATTCTTTGAAGTTATTATTGCGGCAGTGATAACACCTGTTTTAACTCTTTTGCCATTTACATGTTTTTCCTGATATGCAACCTGAACCAAATCTCCTTTGCGAATATTGGGCAAAGCCGATGTATTTCTAAAAATTGAGATTAACTGGTTAGTAAGCTTTTTATTTAATCCCATCTTGACAGCAGTTTTATGAAGACTGCTTTTAACAACGCCTGAAACCTGCCTGATTCTTACGCTGGCATTGATATCATCTTTTTGACTTGCTGCTATCTTTTTAGAGCGAGAACTATTATTTTTGCTTACAACACCTGTGTTAAACTTTAATTTGGTTTTATTACTTTTTGCTAAATTTCTATTGTTTTTTGATTTTGCCTTGCTGTTTTTTGTTACGCTTTTGTCATTTTTTGATTTGTTTTTACCATTCTTTGTTACGCACTTATCAGATTTTGATTTATTTCTGCTGTTTTTTGTTGTGCTTTTATCTGCTTTTGATCTGTTTTTTACTATACTCTTGTTGCTTTTTAATTTGTTTACTGAACTATTTTTCTTTACGCTTGCAGAAGCACTTTCAAGAGGTATTGCAGTAATTGAAAAACACAGAAAGAGAGTTACAAACAAAATGGTAAATATTTTATGATTAATGGTGATAATTTTATGATCGTTGGAGGGAGGATTAAGTGCTTTAAAAGATGGTTTCAATGAATTTAACCTCATTTTTTAAGTTATAATTAAAGTTACAATCTGTAGTATTACTCCGATGATTTGCAGATAAACTAACAGTTATCTATAAGAATGACAGAAAAATTGCTCTACTCAATTACAGATAAAGTAACCATGCCATGTGACCCGCACGAAGCCGCTTGCCTGTACAAAGCCATGTGGACAATAATAACATACACATGAACTACAATAACTAACCAGCACAAAAAAACACATCAGCGTCTATGTGTCAATACAATTATCCAGCAAATATCATTTTTAGTGTAACTTATAATCACATTTTATACTAAATTACCTATAATTTCCCATCAAAGGGATATTAGTAAACGCATTTTCTGAACGTTGGGAGACCATAATATCTCCAGGGGAGATATTTTTATATGCAAATGTTATCAATGCCGATGATGTGTTATCTTCCATACGCAAAACAATAAGTGAGCCTATATGTTCTGTTTTTTCAACAAACTTGTCTGAATCAATCAGATCGCCTCTGGGTTGATTAAAGATTTCGTAAAACTGACCAGTCTGTAGCCCGTCAGCTCTGCCCTTATCTATGAAGACAACAGCATTTTCGGAAATTTGTTTTTTATGATCTTCAGAGAACAGAATTTTAGCATTCATCTGCTCGTTAGACTGCCTCACAAGAATCTTTGAATCCATTGAGTTATAAGGTACCAAAATATCATCCGCTAAAATTGTACGGAAGGCTCGAATAATTCTACCCTCAACCTGAGATACCTGATTATGACACTTACATGGTTTAGCTTTCAATTCAGTTATCTCAACAATGCCGGTTATATAGTGCTGTACCAAAGGAAAAGTTGTTGAATTCTTATCTCTTATGTAAAAGGTTCTGATAATCTGAAACTGATCTCCAACCATCAGATTAGATTCATCCTCGATTTGAAGATATACACCATTATCAATGTCAATCTCTTTCTGGTATTCTGGCATACATGATATAATCTTGCCCGAAGGATGCACAGCATTCTCTTTGAGATATCCTACGCTCTCCATCAATGGATAGAAATAGTAGTAGGGAGGATTGACTCTCGCTCTTTCAACTGGTTCAGGAGGGATCGATACAACGGTTGTTGAAGTTGCTTGAGTAGTAACTGACGATCTGTTCTGATTATCAAGATAGATATTATCCCCTGGATATATCCAGTGGGGATTACGGATATGTGGATTTCTTCCCCAAAGTGCGGGCCATCTCTGAGGTGATTTCAGAGCTTTGCCTGAGATATCCCATAATGTATCATGTTTTTTAACATTATAGACACCCTTGTATTCCGTGGATGTAGCCTCTTTACTTGGTTGGTGTTTTACTGTTGCCTGCTTTACATCAAGATCGGTATTTTGTTCTTGGGCAGATGAGATATCAGTGCAGCACAACAGATGAATAATAAAAATAGAGATAAAAAAAACAGAATATGCAACTTTTATATTATACTGTTTATTAATGAACATGGTAAGCTCCTTGATGATATTTTAGCTTTTTTATTACATCGGTCTTAATGTTTATTCTTTGTCCGCATTAGTTATTTATTGTTCCGTCCAGATTGTTATTGTTAAATTTTTAATCATTTATTTCCGTGTTCTGCATTTGCTTTTACAGTTGTCAGTTTTTTTGTAGCGGGTTTGGCAGATTTATTACTGTTTATATCATTTGGTCTCATATCAAGTTGAATAAACTCTCTTTCATCAAAAGGAATCTTAAAAACTCTGTTAAGGTTGTAATCTCCAACCCAGAAATTCTTCTCAGCAATGGTAACTGAAGAGGGTCTTGTAATGACTTCCGGCAGTTTTGCCTCGTGGGTAATGTTCCCTGTATTTATATCCAACCTTAAAAGACGAGGTTTATAACATCTCTTTTCACTTGTACGGCAGTCATCAATTCCAATTACCCAGATATATCCACTGCCGCTGCAATCCCATGCAAGCCCTGTAGGACGCTGAATTGGGGAGTAATAGACATTTTCAATTGACTGCATATCAGGGTTGAACTGTACAATTTTGTAGCTGTATTTTGAAACTACCCATAAAGATTTTCCGTCAAAGGCAATACCGTTAGGAGCTGGAATTGGAGAATTGAATTCTAAGACAAATGTAAGATCGGGTTTCATTTTGACAATTCTGTCATTTTTAGCATCAGCTATCCATAAGAAACCTTCACCGCAGCACTCACCCTCCCAAGCCATACCGCATACATCCATATCCATCCGCTGGGGTCCTGGAAATCTTCCTGAACTATAAGAACCTCCGTTCAGCATAGTATCTTTTTTAGAAAAGCTATAGAAAGGTTCAGTTGTAATATTACGAGCAAAAAGTATCTGATTGGTTGTGCCCATGATTAAATTTTTACCATCCCATGCAAGACCTGTAGGTCCCACCTGCGAATCGTGCTCAAGTGCAGAGAACAAATCCGTTTTAAATTGCTGCGGGGCACACCCTGAGATAACAATTAAGAGTAATACAAGGATGAAGCCAGCCATTTTTAGCTCTTTACAATTCATTATTCTTCTCCTAAGTCTGTTATATCCTGAATCCTAATTACACTATTATACCTTATATTATTCAATATTATTTTTAGATGCTTTTTTCAAGAAACTTGTTAAATATATATGATAAAAAACACTATCAATAAAATAGTCATCATCTGTTAATCTCGTACGCATCCATCCATGACATCAAATCGTCACGTGTAACGATAGCAGATATATTTTTAATATGCTGTTTAATATTTTCCATGCCACCTTCCTGTCGATCAACAAGAGTTACAACCTGTATTACCTCAAGCCCCTGTGCTCTTGCCCGTTCAACAGCCTTGATAGTTGAGCCTCCTGTAGTAACCACATCATCAATAATGACAACTTTTTCACCAGTTGACATATCTCCTTCTATCCATTTTATTACACCATGATCTTTTTGCTCTTTTCTAATAGAAAATGCTTTAATTGGCTTTTTCTCAAGATAGGAAGCAAAGGCAGTAGCTACTGCAATGGGATCTGCTCCAAATGTCAATCCTCCAACACCCGTGCAGCCTGATTGTCTGATTTCATTAAAAACAAGATGTCCTATAAGATACATTCCCTCGGGATCGAGTGTTACAGGTTTGCAGTTGATATAGAACTGACTCATTGCACCTGATGCTAATTTGAATATTGGTTCCTTGCTGTATTTAAATGATCTTGTCCAGAGAAGCTCTATCAATCTTTTTTTCATTTGATTTTATCCTTTTATATTAGATATAACGGCGGCATTTTGATATAAAAAGCCTTCACTGAAGGAAGAAGCCGTTATGCGGATTCAGTGAAGGCTGTATACAAGGAAAACTGTTTTGCAGCACTCCTTGACAACGGTGCATATATATCAGTAAATTTTATACGAGTCAAATCATCACATTTGGACATTGAAAAAGATAAAAAAGGAGTCTTAAAATGAACAACAAATCAAGACAGATATGCAGACGTTTAATATCTGTCATCTGTGCAGCACTTATCTTCACCTTATATGTAGGAGATTACAATTTATCTTCAGCAGAAGATGAGAAAACCTATGAATCTCTAAAGCTCTTTTCCGATGTTCTTCAGGAGATTGAAGAAAATTATGTTGATGAGGTAGATAGTAAAGTGCTTATAGAAAATGCCATAAAGGGAATGGTGAGTAATCTTGATCCTCACTCCAGTTTCATGCCTCCTGAAGCTTTTGGAGAGCTTCAAGATGATACAAAGGGAGAATTTGGCGGTGTAGGTATCGTAGTTGCCTTAAAAAATGGGATGCTGACAGTAGTATCGCCCATAGAGGGTACCCCTGCCTACAAAGCAGGTATTAAAACAGGGGATAAGATAATTAAAATCGACGGGGAAGCAACTGCTGACCTTGAGTTATGGCAAAGTGTCAAAAAGATGAGAGGCGAGATGGGAAAGGCTGTTGTCCTCACCATTGTCAGAGAAGGTATAAAAGACCCTGTTGACTATAAACTAATTAGAGATATTATCCCAATGACAAGTGTTAGAAGTGCAGCCATTGCACCTGGATATGGTTATTTATGGGTCACAAATTTTAGAGATAAAACTTCTGATGAGATTAAAGAGGCACTCAATAAACTTGAATCAGGTAACGTGCCCTTAAAAGGTCTTATTCTTGATTTAAGGAATAATCCAGGAGGACTTCTAAGTCAGGCTGTCGCAGTGTCAGATATTTTTCTTAATAAAGGTATCATTGTCTCCATAAAGGGCAGACTTGAACAGCAGACAGAAGTTTTTGAAGCTCAATCTACTAATGATGACAAAAAATACCCGCTTGCAGTTCTTATTAATGGCGGCAGTGCCAGTGCGTCAGAGATTGTTGCGGGTGCTCTTCAAGATCACAAACGTGCTTTAATTATTGGAACCACTTCTTTTGGCAAAGGTTCAGTTCAGAGTGTAAAGCCTCTTCGAGATGGTTTTGGTTTGAAATATACAATTGCCCGTTATTACACTCCAAACGGAATATCAATTCAGGCTGAAGGTATAAAACCTGATATTGAGGTTGAATATCGTTTTGAAGAACAGAATGAAGAGAGAGAAAAAGAGAACGCCTCAATGGAAAAGAGGATGTTTAGGGAAAAGGATCTGAAAAATCATTTAGAGAGTCCAAACGGTAAAGAAAAGGATAATAAGCCTATAAAAGATACAAAATCAGAAAATCTTGATAAAAAAAGAAATATTAACAATAAAAAAGATGATAAAAAGGAAAAAAATAACAAAGAGAATATTGATGATATTGACTCAAAGACATCAGAAACACTTGTTGATATAGAAAAACTCAAAAAAGACCCTCAGGTTCAGAGAGCACTCGATATTTTAGTCGGGTATGGCGTTTTCAGTGAACTCAAGTGACGGGGTAAATCAGGATAAATCTGAACCTGAGAGCGGCTTACTATCCAAAGAAACTGCAATTAAAGCTGCTAAAACCGAAGATATTAAGAAGCCATACAATCTTATCAATGAACTAATGAAAGGGCTGGCTGCAATCTGTCTGCTTGTATCTATATTAGCAACTATTGCCATGGTAGCTGATTTATATTTTAACGATGCTTTTCAGTATTTCACCAGCTCTTTTTTTGGACAGAATAATATAATTAAATATGGAACTGAGAAAACAATTGAGCCTGCTCTAACTTCTAAGAAAGCTGACTTTTCAAAAAAATCCACTCTTACTGAGGAGATTGTTTTTGAGATCTTTGATGACAAACCAGATACAAAAAAACAAGAACAACCTGAGTTAAAGTCCGAAAAAAGAGGCGGCGTTGCAACTAATTCTGCTCCAACGAATGCTGTTTTAGAAAACGATACTCAAACAATTGTCGTTTCAAAAAATAATGCTCCAAATATTTCCGTTATAAAGAAGACTGCTTCAAAAATTGCTCTTCCAAAGATTGCAATAATAATAGATGATATAGGATTTGATATTACAATGGCAGATGCCATTAGTCATATAGATAAAAATCTTACAATATCAATCATTCCAGGCTCTCCATCAGGCAGGCAGATTGCAAAGAAACTTCATGCAAAAGGGGTGGAGATTATTCTTCATCAGCCTATGGAGCCGCTTCAGTATCCTTCTATTGACCCTGGTTATGGTGCTATTTTATCAAGCATGACTTCTGATGATATCTTAAAAGTTTTAAACAAAAATCTTGATTTAATTCCTCAGGCAAGCGGGATGAATAACCACATGGGGTCAAAGTTGACACCGCTTTCTCAACCTATGCAGCAGATATTTACGGTTCTGAAAAAAAGAGAGCTATTTTTTATTGACAGTCTTACTTCAAAGCATTCAACTGGAAGACGTGAGGCAGCACTTATCCATTTACCATTTGCAAGCCGCGATGTTTTTTTGGATAACTGCAAAGATAAAAAATATATCAAAAAGCAATTGGAAGAGCTTCTCATAATAGCAAAACAGCGGGGCAGAGCAATTGCAATTGGTCACCCGTACTCTGAGACATATCTTGTTTTAAAAGAAGAGATGCCTGTTTTGCAAAAAAGTGTCAGCATTGTACCTGTATCTCAATTAACGGCGGTAAAGTGAAATCAATTTTTTTATATTTATAGATGGACAGTTGTAAAAAAGGAAATCATGCTGAAATTTGAAGTATCAAAACAGTGTCAAAAAACCAGAGCAAGAACTGGAATAATATCAACTTCACACGGAGAGATAACGACTCCAATTTTTATGCCTGTAGGCACTCTTGGAAGTGTAAAAGCAGTTTCTGTTGAAGATTTGAAAAATTGCGGGGCACAGATTATTCTTGGGAATACTTATCATCTATATTTAAGGCCAGGGTGCGATGTGATCTCCCATCTGAAAGGTCTGCATAAATTTATGAATTGGGATAGACCTGTTTTGACTGACAGCGGAGGATTCCAGTTTTTCTCCCTTGCTAAACTTGCCAAATTCACTGATGAGGGAGTATCATTTCAATCTCACATTGACGGGTCTGCTCATAAATTCACACCAGAGAAGGCTGTTGAGATTCAAACTATCCTTGGATCTGATATTATGATGTCATTGGATTGGTGCATTGGACACCCTGCCACAAAACAGGAGAGCATGGAGGCTCTAAAAAAAACCACCCAATGGGCTAAAAGGGGTTTAGATTTCTGGAAGTCCCAATGTTTGGAGTCAGCAGAATCTTTACAGGTATCATCATTATCATCTGAATCATATACTTCTGGATTTCCAAACGCACTTTTTGGGATTGTGCAGGGAGGAATGTACAAAGAGCTGAGAAGCATCTCGGCAGAGCAGCTTGTTGAGCTTGGTTTTCCGGGCTATGCTGTAGGTGGTTTAAGTGTCGGAGAGCCTACAGATTTAATGTATGAGATTGCAGATCACACAGTGCCTCTGCTTCCTTATAATAAACCACGGTATGTTATGGGGGTTGGAACGCCTGAAAATCTTGTTGAAATGGTAGGAATGGGTGTTGATATGTTTGACTGTGTAATGCCCTCCCGAAATGCCAGAAACGGGCAATTGTTTACAGGAGAGGGGACAATCAACATATCCAATGCAAAATTTAGGCTTGATAGCGAACCAATTGACAAAAACTGCAACTGCTATACATGCCAACACTACTCAAGAGCGTATCTGCGTCATCTTTACAAATCACGGGAGCTGCTCGCATATCGCCTTAATACGATTCATAATCTCCACTTTTATCTAAATCTGATGAGACAGATACGTGAGGCTATTGAGGGGGGATATTTTGCCGAATTTCAAATAGGTTTTAAAAAATGGGAAGGAGATCAATATGATTTACGGAAATCAAGTTGAAAATCATTATCTGCTTAAGGCTATTGAAACCATCAAAAGGCAGATCATTATAATTTCATACGATTACAAGATTCTTGCTTCTAACTGCAATCCTAATAAAAAATACTTTTTAAATAAAAGTAGTAAAGAGGGAGAGATATGCTACCATGCTCTGTTCAATTTTGACTTTCCATGCAAGAACTGCCCTGCTACAGAAGTAAAAAAAACGGGTAAACCCTCTTTGAAACGTATTTTCATAGATGATCAAGAAAATGAGTGTAAAGAAAACAACTTCTGTGCATGCCTTTATGCCTATCCAATGGCTGCTAATGCTGGCGATATGGCTTGTGATAGCGATGAAGCTGCAATTGTTGTCCTTGATTTTGACCTGCCGTCTCTTTTCAAATGTGATGAAAAACGAGTAACCTCAAATTCCTTTTTACGCAATCTTATAAACAGTGCGGCAGATGGAGTTATTGCGGCAGACATGACTGGCAAAATAATAATTTTCAATAAAGCTGCTACAGAAATATCAGGCTATTCCCGCAAAGAGGCTCTTGAGCATCTTAATATTCGTGATCTCTATCCTCAAGGAGACGCTTATAAAATAATGAAGAAGATGCGAAGCGGCGATTACGGGGGAAACGGTCTGCTCAAAGGGCATCGACAGTTATCAGTCAGAAAAGATGGAAGCACCACACCAATAGTTCTTAACGCATCTATTGTTTATGAAGATGATAAAGAAGTTGCAAGCATTGGTTTTTTCCATGATCTGCGTGAAGCAAAACGACTTGAAGCCGAGATTGAGAAGATGCAGATTCAGCTTTTACAGGCTGAAAAGATGTCATCTCTTGGAAAACTTGCAGCAGGTGTTGCTCATCAGCTTAACAATCCATTAGGCGGAATTACTCTTTTTACTCAGTTGATGCTTGAAGAGTATGACCTTAACAGCGATGCAAGAGAAGATTTGCTTAAAATCCAGCGAGATGCTGAAAGGTGCAGTGCCATTGTTAAAGAGCTTCTTGAATTTGCCCGTCAAACAAAAAGAGAGGTTAAGCTACAAAATATCAACAAGATTGTGGGCAGAACCCTTTTCCTACTTCGTAATCAGGCTATTTTTCAGAACATTCAAATAATTGAAAAGTATGATCCTAACATTCCCGAGATACCAGTAGATATGCAGCAGTTGAATCATGTTTTTATGAACATTATTCTTAATGCTGCGGACTCTATGGAGGGGAGCGGAGTACTTGAAATAAGAACATTTCTGAAAGGTAAAAATGGAATTTCATCTGATGGTGTTAACATACTGCATGATAATGATGGAATGGTTCACATCACAATTGCAGATACAGGCCCAGGAATTCCAGCCCCAATTCTTCCAAACATTTTTGAGCCATTTTTCACAACTAAGGAGGAGGGAAAGGGGACTGGTTTAGGGTTAAGTATGGCTTACGGTATTGTTGAGAGTCATCAAGGGAAACTTACTGCTGAAAATAGACCAGAAAGAGGTGCTATCTTTTCTATATCCTTGCCTTTAAAAAAAGAGAATCACCAATTTTGAAATGAGTTTACTATAATCACTTTCAACTGTTTTGAATTGATACCCATAAAACCTGACATATTTGGTTGACAGGCAGAAACCTGACATATATATAAACAAAATAGAGAAATTAAAGGCTTTCCGCATTTCATCAGCATTAACCTTAGTTTTAACAGCATCAATTTTAATTTAAATAGGGAGATATATTATGAGCGAAAAGAAGAGAATACTTGTTGTTGACGATGAACCTGATTTTGCCTCAATTGTCCAGTCAAACCTAAAACGGGAGGGATTTGATGTTGAGGTGGCTTACGATGGGAATGAGGCTATTGAAAAGGTGAAAGCCAATCCCCCAGATGCTATTGTGCTTGATGTAATGATGCCTGAGAAAGATGGGTATGAGGTTTGTGCTGAATTGAAACACAGCGACAAATATAAAGACATCCCCATTATCATGCTGACTGCAGTTGCAGACCATGTAGGTTCAACACGCTATTCTCATGCTGATGGCATGAGCATGGAGGCTGATGATTATCTGCCAAAACCAGCTTCTGCTGAAGAGATTACCAAAAGCGTAAAAAGGCTTGTCTCCTGATTTTAAGACACTGGCAGGGGCAGCACGATTCTTTTTTGTCCCTGTCTGATTCCAGTTCTTCTTTCATATTCAAACGCATTTTCTTCATATTACTGCCGTTATGCAACCACAAAAAATACTAAGTTTGTAAACAGATATAATTAGTTTGGACCCTCAAAAATCAGTTTTAATCCAGTATAATCAACCTTAACATGGTGGTGACTATGAAAATATTCTGTACTTTAGGTGATGAACGGGCATTTCGTACAAAATCCCCAGCCATGTTTTCAACTGTATTCAAGCGAATTGGAATCAGTGCGGCTTATGTTCCGTTCAAGGTATTCCCTGATCAGATCGGGGCTGCCATGCAGAGCCTTAAATCCCTGAATATTGACGGTGCCAATGTAACCATGCCATATAAATCATCTGTTATTCCCTACATGAATATTCTCTCTGAAGGTGCAAACATTATTGGTGCTGTCAACACAATCATCCGAAATGATCAGGAACTTAAGGGATACAACACCAATGCCATTGGTTTCATGGATACTTTAGAAGAGCGAGGATTTAATGTGACCAACAAACAGGCAGTTGTGTTTGGCTCAGGAGGAGGTGCAAGGGCTGTCGTCTTTATTTTAAACTGGTTAAGGGCAGCTTCCATACAGATATCTGGCAGAAACGATAAGAGGGTTGACGATATTATCCGACGAATCGGCGGCAGTGCGACATCTCTTGAAATTATAGCAAAAGAGCCACCAACAGCCAATATAATCATAAATACCACCCCGATTTCATCTCCTGATGACTCACCTGAATTCGCATGTTTTATTAAAAATCAAGATTTCAGAGAGTGCGAATTGATAGTTGACCTCAATTATGGACGTAAAAAAAATATATGGCAGAGCAAGGCTGTTGAACTTGGTGTCCCTTTTATTGATGGTCTTGCTCCGCTTGCCCATTCAGCACGCCGTACACTTCTTCTCTGGACAAAAATTGACGTGGAACCTGCTGAATTTCTCAAAGCCATTGATGCTGTTTAAAAACCTTGAAACCATTTAAAGGAGATATTTAGAGATGGAGAATATTGACCCAAAAAAAATTCTGGTGATTGATGATGAACCAAGTCTCAGAGAGGGTGCCAGAAGGATTCTTTCTAAAATGAATTTTGAGGTGTTTTTAGCATCAAAAGGAGAGGATGGGCTTGAGGTGATTGATAAAGAACCCATTGCCATTGTTCTGCTTGACATGAAGATGCCTGGCATGGACGGCATGGAGGTATTAAAGTGTATAATGGCTCTTGAAAGGGGGATTATTGTCATTGTCATTACAGGCTATGCAACTGTAGAAACAGCTATTGAGGCTATGCAGCGTGGAGCCTACAACTTTATCCCCAAACCGTATCAGCCTGATCAGCTCAGAATCGCTGTAAGCAGAGCAAGAGAAAAACTTGAATTTGCCATTGAAACAAAAAGGCTTCAAGAGGAGAGAAAACGGACTCTTGAAGATCTTCATACTGAGAAGAGCCGAACCCTTACTATCATAGAATCGTTGCCAAACGGGGTTATGGTAACAAATTCAGAGGGGCGGGTGGTTTTAATAAATCCTGCATGTTATCGTTATCTTGATATTGATCAGAAAAAAGAGCCGGGAGATATCAAACTCGAATATATATTTAAAAGTCAGGAGCTTTGCGATCTTATCCTTGATATTTCAAAGGGTAGATATATTGATTATACAGATATTCCTGCACATGAAATTGAGGTTAATAACAAAAAGTTTTTTATGGTTAGATGCAGACCAGTAATGGGAGAGAGAAGAGAATGCCTTGGTGCTGTGGTAAATATTGTGGATATATCAACCATGAAGGCAATTGATCAAGTCAAATCTGAGTTTGTAGCCAAGGTTACCCATGAACTGCGTTCTCCGCTTTCAACAATTCATGAACAGCTCAACATGGTTATGATGTCAAACATGGGAGAAAACAGAGGCGAAGGGAGCGAGGATCAATATATTCTATCCCGTGCAAAAGAGAAGACAAAGGCACTTATTGCAACTATTGGAGACCTTCTTGATCTCTCTCGAATCGAAGCCGGCATGGCTGCTAAAGACCCAAAACCTATACAGATTGACGAAATTTTAAAGAATGTAGGTGATTTTTTAAATGCGCGTGCTGTTGCAAAAAATCAGACTCTTACTGTAACCACACCTGAAAATCCGCTGCCTCCGATTACAGCAGATCCAATGGCGGTAGAGAGTGTATTTGGAAATCTAATATCCAATGCTATAAACTACACTCAAGAGGGCGGGCAGATTGATGTTACATGCGATCTTGCAGGAAATAATATCCGCGTGAAGGTAAAAGATAACGGTTTTGGCATTGATGCTAAATATATGGACAAAATTTTTGAAAGATTCTACAGAGTTAAAAACGACAAAACCCGATTTATAAACGGCACCGGATTGGGATTGCCGATTGTTAAGGGTATTGTCGATTCCATGAATGGATATATTAATGTTGAGAGCGAAGTAAATAGAGGCACCTCTTTTACGGTTCTAATACCTATTAAAAAAACATCTATAGGCATAATGTAAAACTTTATCTAATATGTAAACAACTGCATTAAATATGTAAACTGCTGCATTAAAAACGATACCCATCTTATTCTTAGTGATGAATAAGATGGGTATCGTCTATTTTAGATCGTATATTTTAAATCACACCTTTGGTCTTGGATAAAGCCCACTTCTCTCTACAATCTCAGGAACTTTTTCTTCCCACTCAATCGCCATGATATGAAAACCTGAAACCCCTTCAACTTCTTTCAGCCGCTGGATCGACTCAACACAGATGTCAATTCCCTCCTGAGCCTGTTTCTCTTTTGGCACTCCTGCAATACGCTTAATAACCTCATCAGGCACATCCATTCCGGGAACACGGTTCTTCATATACTTTGCCATACCAGCAGATTTCATCGGAGTCATGCCAGCCATGATAAATACCTTTTCGTGCAGGCCTCTTTCCCTGACTCTTCTCATCCACTCCTCAAATTTATCAAGGTTGTAGATGCACTGAGTCTGAATAAATTCAGCACCGCATGCAACCTTTTTGGCAAGACGGGGGACACGAATTTCAAATGGATCAGCAAAAGGGTTGGCAGCAGCACCGACAAAAATCTTTGGTGGGCGTTTGATGTCATCGCCTCCTAAAAATTTACCCTCATCTCTCATTCTTCTGACTGTCTGAATAAGCTGCATGGAGTCCAAATCATGGACATTCTGCCCCTGCTTGCAATCTCCGAAACTTTGATGATCTCCACTCAGACAGAGCATGGTGTTTATATTAAAAGATGCAGCACCAAGTAGATCGCTCTGGAGTGCTATTCTGTTTCTGTCCCTTGTAACCATCTGAAGAACTGGCTCAAGTCCCATCTGTTTTACGTGGATACAGGCAGCAAGAGAGCACATTCTTGTTACAGCAGTCTGATTATCTGTAGTATTTATTGCATCCACATGATCCTTGATCAATGCCGCTTTTTCAGTTACAGCTTTAGGATCACTGCCTCTTGGTGGACCGCACTCAGATGTTACGGCAAGATGCCCCATCTTTAAAATCTTTTCTAATTTACTTGATGTTCTAAGTTCGCCAGATGCTTCTAACTCTTCTAATGTTCTTATGCTCCTCATACTTGCACGTCCTCCCTTACAACCTTTCTTGGTCCGCCTGCTCTCTCTGTTGACCAATCCTTAATTGGGGCAACAATTTCATAATCATCAAGTCTTCCAAGGTCTCTTAACCTGTCAACAATAAGCTGCCATGCACAATCAAGCTCTTTATTTATTTCGCACTTACCTTTGCTTGAACCGCCGCAAGGTCCGTTCATAACACGCTTTGCACATCTTGAGATTGGGCAAATTCCACCAGTTCTTGCAAGAATACAAGAACCGCACGCCTGACAACGCTCTGTCCACATACCTCTCTGTTCATTTGCTCCAAGAAAGCAGGTGTTTACTCCGGGAATAAGTGGAGTGGAGTGGTATTTTTCTGCTGTAAACTGAACCCCGACTCCACAGGCAAGCGAGAGAATAGCATCATAATTGTCAACTATACCACGAATTTCTTCTAAATACTCGTGGTCGCACTGACGCTCTAAAGTTTTTTCGTCAATTTTCTTTTCATTGCCCTCTTTGATAAAGTGCATTCTTAAGGCAGATGCAAGAACTTCAACCTCTTTTTTTCCGCCTGCTTCGCATACTGTAACACACTCATTACAACCAAGTATGAGAAGTCTCTTGTAATCTTTCACCTCTTGTATAATCTCTTCAATGGGCTTTTTACTTGCTATTATCATCTATAAAACCTCATATTATTTTCTATATGTTGTAAGAGCGGGTTCACATTTTCGACATTTGGATATAACCCGCATCTATTATAAGTATATTTACAAATCAAGCTGCCTTCTTTTTCGCCTGAAGTGCCACTTTAACAGGATTTGGTCCAAGCTCTTTTATCTTTTTGTCCATCTCAATTGAGTATTGAGCAAAAAGGGGTCCCTCTCCAGAGGAGAGATTAAACATTTTAACTCTTTCTCCACCAACCCCGATTTTATCAAGAATTTTTGCTGCCTGCTCCACACGTTTTCTTGCACGAAAATTACCACTCTTGAAATGACAATCACCCTCCATGCAGCCAACCACATAAACACCATCTGCCCCTTTTTCAAATGCCCGCAAAATATGAATCACATCGATCTTGCCAGTGCATGGAAGACGAACGATTCTGAAATTTGCAGGACATTTTAATCTCATGGAACCTGCCAGGTCCGCAGCAGAGTATCCTCAGTAGTTACAGCAAAAAGCAAGAATCAACGGCTCAAAATCTGCCGCATCACTCTCTAATTTACTCTCAATTGGTGCAACTGGTTTACAACAAGCGGATTCAGCCACGGTCTCTACATCATTTGTCATATTAAATTACCCCCTCCAGCAAGGCTTCCACCTTACTTAGCAATTGATTATCCTCATACCAGTTAAGTTTAATGGTTTTAGCAGGACACTCTGACGCACACACTCCGCATCCATGACAGAGAGCGGGGTCAATATAACTTACACCCTCTTCATTTATTATTGGCACATTGTATGGACATGAACGGACGCAGATAAGGCATGACGCACAGTTCTCCTGATTAACCTCAGCAGTAACAGCAGACAGGGTAAGATGATCCTGAGACAGAAATGTCGTTGCCCTTGATGCAGCAGCCATAGCCTGAACTATAGTCTCTGTTATGAGTTTTGGACTGTGGGCAGTTCCGCAGATGAAAATACCCTCTGTGGCAGCTTCAACAGGTTTTAGTTTGACATGAGCCTCAATAAAGAAACCTTCACGATTGCGTCCAGTCTTGAGAATGGTTGAAAGCTCCTCAGTGTCAGCAGCCTGAACTCCAGCACTTAAGGTTACAAGATCAGCGTCAACAGATACCTTTCTGCCAAGAACATGGTCAGTAAATGTTACAGTAAGAGTATCGCTTCCATCACTATTTTTCTCAACAACAGGTGGATTATCAGGAGTAAATCTGAAAAAGAGAACGCCTTTTTTTCTTGCCTCAGTGTAATACTCCTCAAGCATTGCATACATTCTCATATCTCTGTAGAGAATAAACACATCAGCATCAGGGTTTAACTCTTTAATGTGCAGAGCATTTTTTACAGCATTCTGGCAGCAGACCCTTGAGCAGTTTTGATTTTTATCATTTCTTGAGCCGACGCACTGAATCATAACCACCTGATTTAAATCATCTGCTCCATCCTCTTCCAATCGACGACCAAGCTCAAGCTGCGTTACAACCCTGTTGCTCTTTTTGTAGAAATACTCATTCTCTTCTGGCTGATATTCAGTTGCACCAGTTGCAATAATCAAAACACCATGTTCAACCTTACGCTCATACATACCAGGTCCAACCAGGATTTCTGTGGTGAAATTGCCTTTGTATCCTGTAAAATCAACAATCAAGGACTGTTTTAGCACCTGAATTTTTTCATGTGATTCAACTTCCGCTGCAAGTTTTTTCACATATTCACGGATATTTGCACCTTCAATGGTTTTGTAAAGTTTGTTAGCAAGACCGCCAAGTTGAGCCTCTTTTTCAACCAGCACAACATCAAACCCCTGATCAGCAAGACCCTTTGCAGCAGTCATTCCTGCAATACCACCACCAATGACTAATGCTCTTACAACTACGGTAATTTGCTTTTCATGCAGAGGTAGAAGGGTTGCTGCCCTTGCGACTGCCATTCTCACCAAATCTTTTGCCTTGTTCGTTGCTTTTACTGGTTCATGGTAGTGCATCCATGAGTTTTGGTTACGAATATTTGCCATTTCAAAGAGATATTTGTTAAGCCCGCTCTTTTCCAAAGTATCCATGAAAATTCCCTCATGGGTCTTTGGTGTGCATGAGGCAACCACGATACGATTGAGTTTCTGTTCTTTAATGATTGCTTTCATGTTGTCTTGAGCATCTTGAGAGCAGGTAAAAAGATTTTCTCCCACGTATGCCACACCCGGAAGCGTTGCAGCGTAATCAGAGACAGCAGGCACATCAACAATACCAGCAATGTTTATTCCGCATTTGCACACAAATACACCGATTCGCGGCTCTTCTCCTGTAACGTCTCTCTCTTCAACAACTTCAACGCTTTTTGTACAACTGTTGCGAGCTTGAATTAACTGAATACCAGCAGCACAAGCAGCACCACTTGCCTCTGTAACTGATGACGGAATATCTTTTGGACCTTGGAAAACTCCAGATACAAATACACCGGGTCTTGTAGTTGCAAGTGGATTAAAGGTTGAGGTTTTTGCAAATCCGTATTTGTCCAGCTCAACACCAATACTTCTTGCTAAGGCACGGTTCTCTTCTGGAACAACGAGACCTACAGAGAGAATAACCATATCAAACTCTTCTCTTTGAATATTGCCAGCTTCATCAACATAATTCAGTATAAGATTTCCAGTCTCCCTCACCTCATCAACAGAGTGAACTCTTGATTTGACAAATCTGACCTTTTGCTCATCTCTTGCCCTGATATAGTATTTTTCATAATCTTTGCCAAAGGTTCGCATATCCATATTAAAGATTGCACAATCAAGCTCATGGTGTGAATGCTCTTTTGCAATCATTGCATCTTTTACAGCATACATGCAGCAGACCGATGAGCAGTAGCCATTACCGCATTTATTGTTATCGCGTGAACCTATACATTGCAGCCATGCGATCTTTCCAGGCTCTTTTTCATCAGAAGGACGAACAAGATGTCCCATTGTAGGACCGCCAGCACTTAAAATACGCTCAAATTCAAGGCTTGTCATAACATTGGGTGAGCGTTTATACATATAAATATCGCTCAATTTTGACGGATCAAAAGGACGGCTTCCAGATGTCATAATAACAGAGCCAACAGAGAGGTCTTTGTAAACTACCTGCTGACAGTGATCAATTGCACCAGCAAGACACGCCTCAACGCACTGATAGCACTCTGAGCAGATACCGCAGGCAAGACACCTTGTTGCCTCCTGAACAATCGCCTCTTCTGGCAGACCACAGGTAACTTCGCAGAAATTGCCTTCACGCTCGGCAACGGCTATTTTTGCCGGATTAATTCTTGGGCGTGGTTTTTGTTTCAAAACCTCTGTAATATCTGGTTTTTCATAATCAAGCTCTTTTTTATGTGCTTGAAATAATTTATCAATCACCTCTTGTGATTTTAAATCTTCTCCTTGTATGAATCTGTGCATACTGTCTGCTACCTGTTTACCAGATGCAACAGCATCAACAACTGATCTTGGTCCATAAAAGACATCTCCACCAGCAAAGACCCAAGGAATTGGAGTTTGAAGAGTTACAGGGTCAGCAGAAAGACCGCCTCTTGGAGTAACAGCAATCTCTTGAGATTTTGCAAACTCAAGTTCAGCACTCTGACCAATCGCAACAATAACGTAATCAGCATCAATGGTTATAAGGTCTGTTTCGTCATACTGAGGATTGAATCTGCCTTGCTCATCAAAAACAGCCGTGCATTTTTTAAATTCCACACCACCTACAAAACCGTTAGTGTTTGAACCATCTTTTTCAATAAACCTTACAGGTCCGCGGCTATTGACGATTTTAACCTTCTCTTCAAGAGCCTCTTCAACCTCATAATCCCAAGCAGGCATTTTGACCCGCTCTTCAAGGCAGACCATTGTAACATCTTTTGAGCCAAGTCTTCTTGCAGTTAAAGCAACGTCAACCGCAACATTTCCACCACCAATTACAATAACTTTACCAAGAAGAGGCTCGCAGCTTGTTGTAAGTGGCTCACCATTCTCATTTCTTGCCTCGCAATTATGTAAGGCAGCTTCTCTTAAGAAGTTTACACCTTTTAAAACTCCTTGCAGATTCTCTCCCTGAACACCAAGTCCACGACTTCCATGAAGTCCAGTTGCAAGAAATAGAGAACTGTAACCATCATTTTTAAGAGATTCAAGAGTTATATCCTTGCCAAACTCCACATTGGTTTTAATCTCAACTCCCATACTCTCAATGACTCTAATTTCTCGCTGTAACTCTCTGTCTGGCAGACGATACTCAGGAATACCAACTGCCATCATACCACCTTTTACAGGCAATTTTTCAAAGACAGTTACTCTATAGCCTTTTTTTGCCATGTAGTAGGCAGCAGTTAAACCAGCCGGACCAGAACCAACAATTGCAACCTTTTCATCTCTTGTTTCTGGAACTTCGGGTATATAAGGCGATTCTGAGGCAAAATCAGTATCTGCTAAAAATCTGTGAAGATATTGGATTGCAAGAGGCTCTTCAACATCTCCTCTTGTGCAGATTCCTTCGCATGGATGATGACAGACCCTTCCGCAAGCTCCGGGAAATGGATGCTCATCTTTAAAAAGTTTTAGAGCTTCTTTATATTTTCCTTGATTTATCAAGGCGACAAAACCTTGAATACTTACGTGGGCTGGACATGTTGCCTTACATGGAGCAGTTGATCGTTTAGAAATACCGTAAGCTCCGGGAATTGCCTGCTCATACTGTTTAAAAGCAGCCTTTCGCATAGCAAGTCCCTGATTGTGTTCACTTGGGAAACTTATAGGACAAACTTTGGCACATTCGCCGCAGCTTGTACATTTTGATATATCAATAAAACGAGGTTTTTGCTTTATACGGGCAGTGAAATTGCCCTGTTCACCATCAAGGGCAATAAGTTCTGTATTTGTTAGTAATTCAATATTGAGATGCCGGCCGACCTCGACCAGTTTGGGAGAGATGACTCACATGGTGCAGTCATTTGTGGGGAATGTCTTGTCAAGCTGTGCCATCATCCCCCCGATGGCATAGGATTTTTCTACGAGATATACATAATAACCTGAATTTGCAAGATCAATGGCAGACTGCATTCCGGCGATACCACCGCCAAGAACCATGACCGACCCAGCAAGATTATCATTTACAGTTGCATTTTCAGCCATTTAATTCTCCTTACCATATCGTTATCCTATCTATTGAACAATTTTTATATGAAATTATAGGAGGCAGGTGCCTCCACAATATAATTTTAGAGGTTAGATAGAATGTTTAAGATTTGATAACTTTTAAAAAGTTGTGAAACCTATACATAAAAAGTTAGTAAAATTTATATTTTAACTTTTAACATCAAACTAGCCGTTAAGACCCTCCATAACACCCAGAATTTCCGGCAGTTTATGCTCCCAACCAAGTGTTGAGACATTTACACCACCATATCCTTCAGCTTTTACCGATTCAATCAGCTCTCTTGCCATTTTTGTGCACTCTCTAACCTTGTCAGAGGCATTGATCACTCTGTCAACAACTGTTGAGGGCATATTCACCTGATTCACATTCCTTGCCATATATCGTGCCATACCAAGGGATTTCAGCAGAAGAACAGTGGGTAGAATTTTTACGTTGTTTTTTTCAGCGGTTTTTAAGAAAGGCTGGGTCATGGAGAATTCAAAAAGGGGCTGGGTAACAAAAAAGGAGACACCTGCATCAATCATTTTTTTCATCTTCTCTAACTCATTCTCACGGTCAGCACCTCTGAGGCATGTATTGAGAGTTGAACCTTTTAAAAAATCAGGATTACCGGCAAGCTCAACACCTGCCATATCTCGTCCACTCTCCATACCTTTGAGTCCCTTGAGAAATTCTTCAAGGGTTACATCGTAAACCGCCTTTGCTGTGTGGTGATCTCCAAAACTTGGAGCTTCGCCAGTTACTGCCATAAGTGTATTGATACCGCACGCAGCAGCAGCCAAAACATCTCCTTGAAGAGCAAGTCTGTTTCTGTCTCTGCAACTGACCTGCACCACAGTATCAAGCCCCTTTTTCTGGAGCAGAAGAGCAGCACCAAGGGAACTCATACGCATCACTGCATTCCCCATTTCAGGCACAAGGAATGCATCAGCAACTCCTTTGACATTAACTGCATTTTTAACCATTGATGAAACATCTGTCCCCTTGGGTGGTTCTATCTGAACAAGGCAGGCGAATTCACCAGCTTCAAACTTTTTTCTAAACTGCATAGATGCACCTCCGAAAAAGCGGTCCGATTAATATAGTAATAAATTGTGCTTAAAAAAGAATTTATAAAAAAACAAACAGAACGTATGAAAAATCAGCAGAGTTTGTAAAAAATCAGCGGAACTTATGATCAACAAATATAATTCGTGAAAAATACAAACTTCAGATGAGATTAACTCTAATTATATATGCCTGATTATTAGCATCCGAGTGCTTATAAAAATTGGCGAAATGAGCATATGCTTTAAATTGACGAAATAAATAAAAAATTGCAATAACTTAAAATTAAATTTGACAATAACTAATTGAATCTTGATATATTTGTCAAGGAATAATTAGGTATTTATATCAATTCATAATTATAAAAATACTGACGTTAATCATCAATAGATAGTTATTATGTATTATTAAGTGATGTTACGCAATGAATACGGTAAATCAATGGTTCTGGCATTTTGATAACTACGTAAAGCCCTTATTTATCAAGGGTGGTGCGTAACATGACTTATTAATTGTCAGATTTGAACAAATGAAGTACAGTGAAGAAGTTCTATTGATTGTATTATTTAATACTTAGGATTTAGAGCCTGAATATTTAAACGGGCTCTAACAAAAATGAGCTTTGCATAAAACGCTTAATAAATGCTTTTCCCCAAAGCTGAAACAGCAAGATTTACGGCAAGTTTAGCTGTCTTGTTTGCCTGATCTAAAATTGGATTTATCTCAACCAAATCCATGGAGGATAGTTTGTTTGAATCTGCGATTATCTCCATACACAGGTGTGCTTCACGATAGGTCAATCCACCTGCTACAGGAGTACCAACCCCAGGTGCTTCAACAGGATCAATAGCATCCATATCAAGGCTTACATGAATCCTTTTAATGTGCATAAACTTCATCAATGCTTTGTTGATAATTGTGCTTATCCCCTGTTCATCAATATCACGCATTGTATATACAGTTATACCGCTATTTTTTAGTCTCTCTCTCTCTCTCTTATCAAGGTCTCTTATACCAATAATTACAACATTTTCAGGATCAATTTTCATACCTTTTCGACCTATGTTTACAAGAGATGAATCTCCATCTCCTATGAGTGCAGCAAGGGGCATTCCATGAATATTGCCGCTTGGAGATGTTTCATGTGTGTTGAAATCTCCGTGTGCATCAATCCAAATAACACCAATTTGATTATCATGGGATACTCCGCCAATTGTCCCGATTGCAATCGAGTGATCTCCTCCAAGAAAGAGGGGAAAGGCTTGCTCCTGAACAGCCTCTCTGCCAGCATCATAAGCTTGTTCACACACTTTTGTAATGGATTTAAGGTAATTAATACTTTTTTGGTTAATACCAGTCTGATTCATTACACTCTCAATTTCTCCGCCTCTATCTCGCACAGGAACCATCACATCACCTCTATCTTGAACCTCATAGCTAAGTTTTCTCAGCTCAGAAGCAAGACCTGTATATCTTAAAGCAGCAGGACCCATATCAACACCTCTGTGAAGCTGACCAAAATCCATAGGGATGCCGATAATTTTAATTTTTTTACTCATTATTGTGTCCTTTTAGTAACAATTTTTATATCAAAATATATTTAACTATCTGTAATAATAATGCTTTAATTTTAAGTTATGGCTGGATTCTCTGCCATGTATGCTATTAAAAACGACTATTCCTTTTATTGAACTATTGCGATTCAGTATATATCATATATAATTAGAAACATAAATTATACGAAATTAAAATGTTTAACAGAATACAACATGATTCAAAGAATATAAATAGAACATTAACAACTATTTGACATAAGGATTTTATTCATACCATGAGACCAGAAGAGAAGATACGCGATCAAGAGACTATAGATACAATTACACAACTTATTAATAACGGTGCTGAAAAGATGAGTGTAATCATGCGGCATTCAGATCGTTTTTATCACAAAGACACTGCAATGGAAGCATTCATGGGGCTTACTGAAAAGGGTAAGGAGTTTGCCATGAAACTTGGCTCCCAGCTTCCTGAAAGACCAAGACCACGCCTTTTTTCCAGCCCTTTTGGCAGATGTATTGAGACAGCGTATCTGATTGACAAGGGATATATAAAAACCCACTGTGTTTTTAATGGTCACAACTCACAGGCAGTTGAGCTTTCACCCTTTTATATCAAAGATATTCATAAGGCAATTGATCTGGTAAGGGATATTGGAAACGGCAATTTTTTGAGAAAGTGGTTTGACCGTGAAATTTCTGAAAACATTATGCTCAATCCTGAAATAGCAGCAGATACAATAGCAGATTTTATGGTCAAACAGATTTCTGCTATTGACGATGGTGAAATCGCAATCTGTGTCTCCCATGACTGGAATCTATTTCCGTTAAAAGAGTATAAACTCGGACTTCCGCACGAAGATTATGGCTCAGTTGGCTATCTTGAAAGCGTAATTGTTTTTGAAAAAGAGGGAAAGAACTATATTGCCAACTATCAGAAAGAACCAATTCCATTATGATGATATAAGAACCGATTCCATTATCATCTTTTTTTATTTAAACTTCTTGACATTGAAAATTCAATATGCAATTTTTATTAAAAATATAAAACACAATGTATCAAATGAGTCGGAGTTTGTGGTGTTTGTTTTCAATTTAAAAAAAGTAAGAAGTTAAAAAGAAGTAATAAGTTATACTTTTAAGGTAATTTTACAATGGTTAAAGAAAATCAACATAACAGCTTTTTTATATTTGGACGCTTCTTTTTTAGAAGCGTCCATCCGGTATAGGTACGCACACTTAATAAAGATTGCGATCATACCCTGGATGGACTTTAAAGTCTGTCCAGGGTTTTTTATTTTTAATGCCCTGGAAGCAGCACCGCTTTCAGGGCATTTTTATTTTTAAAAAGGGCTTTTATTTTCATAAGGAGAGTGAACAATGATTTTGGTATTAGAAAAAGAGATTACACAGGTAAAAAAGAGTCAGCTCAAAAGTATTTTAGCTGAAAAAGGGTGCATGGTTCATGAACAAGAGGGGGGGGTACAGAATATTCTTGGCGTTATTGGAAGAAAGAGCCTGACCAAGGAGTTTCTTATGTCTCTTGAGGGGGTCGCCGATGTGGTGCCCATATCGACAGCCTACAAGTTGGTCAGCAGGCAGATGAAGCAAGATGATACCATTATCAGAATCGGAAATGTGGAGATAGGAGGCAACAAGCTCACCATTATTGCAGGACCCTGTGCTGTTGAGAGCCGTGAGCAAGCAATGATAATTGCAAAAGAGGTTAAAAAATATGGTGCTACATTGTTTCGGGGTGGTGCGTTCAAGCCGAGATCATCGCCATATTCGTTTCAGGGTCTTGAAGAGGAGGGACTCAGGATTTTGGCTGAAGTTCGTGAGGTGACAGGATTGCGTGTAGTTACCGAAATAACCTCTCCTATGTATGCTGATCTGATGATGAAATATGTTGATATTATTCAAATTGGTGCAAGAAACATGCAAAATTTTGAGCTTCTCAAATGTGCAGGCAGAATGGGTAAACCTGTGATTCTTAAGCGTGGGCTGGCATCTACCATTGAGGAATGGCTTATGTCTGCTGAGTACATTGCAGCCGAAGGAAACCAAAATATCATTTTGTGTGAACGTGGTATAAGAACCTTTGAACCATACACCAGAAACACACTTGATCTGTCAGCCATACCAGTACTTAAACAGTTGACCCATCTGCCTGTAATCATTGATCCAAGCCATGCAACTGGTATCAGAGAGAAGGTAAGCCCAATGGCAAGAGCTGCAATCGCCGCGGGTGCTGACGGCTTGATGATTGAGGTTCACCACAAGCCTGAAGAGGCTCTCTCTGATGGTCCTCAAAGTCTGTATCCCAAACAATTCGGAAGGCTTATCCGAGATATTTATGTTATTGCACCAGTTGTTGGCAAGCAGCTTATTCATGATTATACAGGATACAGTGCTGAAAATTATGATTCATTATCATCAAGATATCAACTATCAGCAGGGGGCACTGGAACAGCAGAATCAGAAAATTCGAGACAAGAGAAACGTGTGGTCTATCTTGGAGAGCAGGGAACATTCAGCCACAAAGCAGCTATTCAATATTTCAGCAGTGATGTTGAAAGTTACCCTGTCCCGTCATTTCGTGATATTTTTGAAGAGGTAAAAAGCGGGGCTGCCGATTTTGGCATGATTCCAATTGAGAATTCTCTTGCTGGAAGTATCCATGAAAACTATGACCTGCTGCTTGAATATAAGTTGTTTATTACAGGAGAGTTATCTATTCGTATTATCCATAATCTGATTGCTCACAAAGATAGCAGATTGGAAGATATAAAACAGGTTTTTGCACCGCCCCCAGCTTTAAATCAGTGTAGAAGATTTTTAAATGCAAATCCTGATATCCGACTTGTTCCTGTCAATGCAACTGCAAGTGCTGTGAAATCTGTGGCAGAATCAGGAACTCTTGAAGATGCTGCAATTGGAAGCGTTGAAGCTGCCGCACTTTTTGGAATGACAGTTCTTGAAGAGGCTATTGAGGATAATCCCAGAAATTTCACCCGTTTTGTGATTATTGAACGGCAGATGCTCAATGATGAGCTAAAAAGCAACGCATCACTTATAAAGTCATCAGTTGTATTTTCAACATCCAACAAACCGGGTTCTCTGTTTGAGGTTATGAAGGTCTTTTCAGAAAACCAGATAAACCTTGTGAAACTTGAATCAAGACCGATTCATGGCAAACCTTGGCAGTACATGTTTTATGCTGATCTTGAAACAGATTTAACGAACAGCAGTGCTGATGGTGTGATAAAAGCAATTAAACAGAACACAGAATTTTTCAGGATTCTTGGAAGCTATAACTGTGGTAAAAAGGGGAGTGACTCAATTTAAAAATTTCAACCAAAATAGAAGGGACGAATAATTATTCGTCCCCTCTTTATAGTATTTACAAAGTTTCGCGTAATGATTGATCAAAATTCAACATAATAGGTTCCATCAAATACTGTAAAAATGTCCTCTGCTCGGTTTCTATAAAGCAGGTGGCAGGCATGCCAGGAGAGAGCCAGACCTCATTTTTTTCAAGTTCGTTTTTGGGTACCTTTACATGAATAATATATGCTGTTGTAACCTGTCCAGTTGGGAGTCTATGTTCAACACTATCCGCTGATATGTAAGATACTATTCCCATCATTGGAGGAGTTGTTATACGGTTAAAAGCTGCAAGCTGAACTTTGGTCTCCTGATTAAGATATACTTTTGTTATCATATCCTGCCGCAACTGAGACTCAATAATAAGATCAGCATTTTCTGGAACAATATCAAGAAGAGGTTCACCAGGTCTTATAACACCCCCATCCTCAGAATGAATTGCAAGATTTATTACTACACCAGTTGCAGGTGCCCTTATAGATAGCCTTTCATCAGCATCCAACTGGGGAGATAGCTGCATACTTATCTGAAATATTTCATCTTTTACACGGCTTAACTCAGTTGCTGCCTGCTGCCTGTAATCATTTTCCAACGACAGAATTGAGAATTTAATCTCTTCAATACTCTCTTTAGATTCTGCAATAACCTGTTCAAGCCGTCCTTGTTCGCCTTTTTGCTGTGCAAGCTGACGTTTAAGCGTCAAGAGTTGAGCCTTATCCATATAACGTTCTGCTGCCAATGGTGCCTTTGCTCTAATCTCTTCATCAAATGAGCGGATAATCTCCTGGTTAGATCTAAGTTCATTCTGTGTTCCCTGTATTTTCTCTTGAATCTGACGGGCACGAGTATCAAGACTTGAGATTCTGCTCTCTAAAGATAGTTTGGTCTTTTCAAACAGCTTGGTCTCTGCAAGAATTTTTTTGTCCAAATCATCAACATCATCAGGCAGATTTATTGGAGGGGTGAAACTCTTCTTAAAATCTCGCTGTGCTTCAAGTCGTTCTGCCTCAATCATCTTAGATGCAAGCCGTCCTTTAAGGAGTGCAACAGAAGATGTTACTTGTGAGCTTTTTAATTTTATCAGGACATCTCCTTTATTAACCTTATCACCCTCTTTGACAAGAATCTTGCTTACTATACCTCCCTCAAGATGCTGAACTGTCTTTTTCTCCTGAGATACTTTTACAATACCTGGGGCAATAACTGCACCACTGAATGGCAAATAGGCTGCAACTCCGCCAAGTCCGCCAAAAAAGATCAGAATTACAAAGAGTCCTGCAATAATGATTCTTGATGGTTTTGGTTGATAAGTTCCTGTCATATCGTTTTTTAGTGCTACAGCGTTGTTTAATGCGACACTGCTTTTTGCCAATGGAATTTTTGCTAATGGAGTAGCGGTTGTCATATCAGTTCACCAATCCTTTATTTATATCTCCTGGTTGAGGGAGTACGGTTTTATTGCTGTTTCCAGAGCCTGCTGCCTGTGTGGTACCACCATTGCCGCCTCCATTTCCACCACTTCCACCATTTCCTCCAAATGGACTTACTGTTCCAACGCCTCCGCCGCCTGATGTTGCAGGAGGTGCAGCCTGTGGCGTTGCAGGGGGTTGCTGACCTGCGATTTGAAGAATCTCATGGCGAGGACCAAATCTTGCAACCTGACCATACTGCATTACTAAAATTTTATCGACAGAGATAAGAATAGATGGCTTATGAGTTACAATAATGGTTGTTACCCTTTCATGTTTAAGAATGGCGAGCGTCTGCATCAATGCCTTTTCACCAGCTTCATCAAGGTTGGAGTTTGGCTCATCAAGCACTATAACTCTTGGATTTCCGTAGAGTGCTCTTGCAAGTGCCACCCTCTGACGCTGTCCGCCTGAGAGGACAATGCTTCCTGGTCCTCCCCCAATCATTGAATCATATCCATTGGGGAAATGCTGGATAAGTTCATGAACTCCAGCCTTTTGTGCAGCACGAATAACTGCTTCAGAATCAATCTCGCCAAGACGGGCAATATTTTGGCTAACCGTTCCAGGAAAAAGCTCTACATCTTGAGGCAGATATCCAATAAATTTACCAAGGTGCTCTTGATCCCACGCATATACATCAGAGCCGTCAAGACGAACCTTTCCGCCCATTGATGGCCAAATACCAAGAAGAACACGGCTCAAAGTTGTTTTGCCTGCACCGCTTGGACCTATCAAACCCATAATCTCTCCTGGAGCCAAGGAAAATGTAATGTTCCTGAGAAGATAATTTCCATTTACCACAAGCGAAGCTGCCTCAACATCCAATTTACCAACTGGATCAGGCAGTGCCATCGGTGTACGAGTATCAGCCTTTTTAATCAGCTCATTGAGACGCCTGTATGAGGAACGTGCTTCAAGAGTCTGCTTCCATGTTGACATCGCCTGATCAACAGGTGCTAAGGCACGTCCCATGATAATTGATGACGCTATCATTACACCAGGAGTACACTCATTTTTCAGGGTAAGATATGCACCTACGCCGTAGATGATAACCTGCATTCCAGTTCTGAAACTCTGGGATATCGCCTGTAAAACACCAGCAGCGTTGCTTGCCTTGGTCTGAAGGGTGATAACCTGATTATTCAAGGATTTCCATCTTGCGTTGACACCGCCAAGCATACCCATTGAACCTACAGCTTCGCTGTTTCTAAGGCATAGAGAGGTGAAATTACCCGCAGCATTGTTGATGTTGTTTGCCATCTCAAGCCGTTTGCGTGTAAGAAGCTCCTGAGTGATACCAAGAATGAAGACCACTACAACACCGCCGGTTGCAACCATTCCCATTATAGGATGAACCATATAGACAAACAGTAGAAAAATAGGCATCCACGGCATATCAAACAGGGCAAATATGGCATTACCGCCAAGATAGTTTCGTAAAATATTGACATCTCTCAATCCTGCAGAATAGCCAGATTTCTGGACACTGCAACTATCTTTGAGCATCTCTTTGAAAACTGGGCTTGAAAGGGAGTTGTCAATATCAACACCAGCCATGACCAAAAGTCTTGATCTGAGAAAAATCAACATTGAATCCACAAGCAGTGCAAAAACAGCAGCAACAGTGATTGTCATCAAAGTTGGCATACTGTAGGAACTGAGCACCCTGTCATAAATTGCCAGCATATACACCGAAAATGTCAGACTCAGTATATTGATAAACATACTGAAAATACCTGCAAAAACAAAATACTTAAACCACTTTACAATAAATTTAGTCATAATACGCCTTGCAATAATGCCCTGTTAATAACTTATAAACTTCCTGAATTGATATATCTAAAAACACATAAAATGTGACTTAGATTGTTCTATTCAGCGTTTCTGGCTGTGTCTTCGACTCCTTCTGCTGTCCAGAAATCAAGCTCTGCTCTGGCAAGCTGGTAATCCAATAACGCCTGATTGTAACTGCCGTCTGCACGGGTTACCCGAACCTGTGCATCTAATACTGATGCAATTGTAGCAATACCTGCCTGAAACCGCTTATTCTCCATATCGTAATACTCTTTTGATGCTTTGACGCTTTCAGCAGTTGCTTGTATTCGCCCTTCTGCTTCGGAAAGAGACATTAAAGCCGTAACAATGCCAGCTTCAAGCCTGCTTTTAATATCTTTTACCTGCTCTTTTATTCTTTTCATATCTATTTGGGAACGTCTCTTTTCATACCAACCCCTGCCACCGTCAAACAGACTCCATGAGAGGTTTACACCAGCACTCCAGTAAGTGTTACGTTGATCAGAAGAGTTAGACATATCATAATCTTTATCCTGATCGTAGTAACCCGCATTTAACCTTAACATAGGATGATATTTGCCTTCAGCAATTTTCATATCTTTTTCTGTCATCGTTATTTGGTGAGAGAGGCTCCTGAGGTCTGGACGGTGGGCAACAGCCTGTTCAAGACACTGTTTAGATGTCATGTTAAACCCCTTTGGGTAGTAATCAAGCGTACCTGAAAAGGTTGTATCTGAATTGAATGGCTGATTCATAAGGACAAACAGTTCAGATTTTTTACGGTCAACAGTGTTGTTAATTTTACTTAACTCTTGTCTTGCATCTGCAAGATCGACCTCTGCTTGTAGCACCTGTGCATAGGGTGCCATCTCTTTTTCATAAAACGCTCTTGCTGCTGCAACATCAGCTTCAAGGCGTTTTACTGTATCTACACCTACCTGTACATCCTGCTTTGCCTTCATAAGCTGAAAATATACAAATTTGATCTGATAGATAAGCTCTGCTTGTGTGTAAGCCTTCTCCTCAAGAAACATTTTTCTACGTTCAATTGCTCGATCCCTTGAATTTACAAGACGTTTTCCAGCATAAAGAACTTGTGAAACACCTATATTGTAATTTGTGTTCTGCTGATCGATGTAATCTAAGTCTTCTCTACCTGATGAATCAACACTGACTATATTATTGTAGTTTGCCCCTGCACTGACCGATGGTAAAAAATCAGCTTTAGCAGCATTTATATCTTCTTGAGCCGAATCAACCATAAAATTTGCAGATTTAAGTTTGGGGTTGCTCTCCAATCCAATTTTAAGACAATCATCTAAAGAGAGCACTTTATCTTCAGCAAACGCAAAATCTGAAATCACATCAGATATAGAGACAAGAAACATAATAGTAAAAACGGTTGTGATACAAAATATATTTTTTGATAACCTCAAAGGAACTCCTCCTTTTTTAACCATTCTTTACTTCTGAAAGCTGCATACCAGCAAGCGAATTGGAGTGAGAGACAATAAGAGGCATGATACCTTTACGTACCCAGTCAGCAAGAACTGCATCCTCAAGAGCATTAAGTTTTTGCATGTCAATTGTTCTAAAACCGCCCACATTTATATTCTGACCATTCATATTTACATTGACCTGCCTGTCAACAAGAATGCCCTTATCTTCAATCAGCCGAACAATATTTGAAGTTAGAGCCATCTCTTGCTGATATAGTTTCAAAAAATCTACAGCCTTTGTAGTCATATCAGTAAACTGACCGTTTGCAGTAAACATTATCTCCCCCTGAGAAGATGCAAAATGTGGGGCATCACGATCAATACATACTACATATTTATCCTGATTTTCCGCTGTATTTGGTGATATTTTATCGTTTGCATCATTTAAATCTGAGGAAGATGACGTTGTCGATAAACCGTTTTCTGATGAATTGGCTGGATTACCAGCCTTAACAAGAATAAATGGATATTGTCTGAAATATGCAGGGATGTAAGGCACTTTCCATGATCCATCCTGATTTATGAAGTTATTCTGATCACGGTTCAAGGAGAGAAGAACAACGGGTAAGGGGTTACCCTTGAGAAAGACAATCGGATAATATTTTGAAGCATGAGTAAATTCCGAAAATGAGATAGGGGCATTGGAGACATTTTTAGCAAAATTATAATTTGTAATTGCTGTAAATCTAATATCTTGATGGTTGTTTTGCGTTAAAGGTTCTATTTTTGTAAACATCTGTTTTTATCGTCCTTTTTTAGTAAATTGTTAGTTATTGGTTTGTAGATTTAATTTTTTATTGAAATATTCTGTTTCAACATTATATCAATATTTATACCAACATCTCGGCAATAAATATCGTTTACAACATTAAGGCATTTTTTATTTTTTGCAAGACCATAAAGACCTCCATAGGCTAATAATATTATAAATTTTTGATAATCCCGCTATTCTACTGCTGACTTCGCTGTCTTTCCCTTGCTCTCTGAATCGCCTGTAAAAAAGGGTTACCCCCCATATTAGTTCCGTCTGTGCTGTTATTTAAATCGGTAGTATCTCTATATACATCAGCGGAGGTCTCTCCCTGCAAGGCTTTTACAAAAGGGTTCGCAGCATCAGAATCAGTGCCATTTTGTATAGGCTGTTCAGATGGGATTGGTTGAGCGTTGTTGTTTGGCATTGATTGAGAAGCTGGTCTGGGGAAATTAATCGGGGGATGTCCATCTGGAATAGATATATTTCTGTTAGGTAGATTCTCTGTTCCGTCAATATGTGGGTTTACGGGTATTGGCTGTCCAGTTGCATTGCTATTTAAATTGTTTTGATTCACAGTATCTTTTGGTAACTCTGGTCGATCCTGTCTCTCCTTAAAAAGGGCAATTTTTACATCCTGATTATTCTGAGAAATTACAACATAGTTAGGAAAAACCTCTTTTAAAAGGTAATCATCAATGGAAGCACCCGCATCATATAACTCCGCAGCCTGTTTTTTTGTCCCCTTTCCTTTGTACAGTATCATTGCTTTTTTTGATTCTGGTGTAATAATTATTCCTGTGAGTTCCAGCTCTCTTTTTACCTTCTGCATAAGCATGTCAAGACTTTGCTGTTCAGAATTACTGTTATTAACAGCTTGATTTGATGATGGAAGAATACCATTACTATTAATATCCTCAACGCTGTCAGGGTCAGGGCTGAATATATGCCTTTCTGCCATAGTAGCGAGAAATTTTTTTTCAGCAGGGGGAGGAGAAGCTATAGCTTTTTCGGCAGCAGATTGGGTAGGGGCAGACTGAGTGCTCTTCTCTTGAGCAGGTTTCACTGCTTTATTTTCAACAGATGGGATATTTTTTCGTGCCAAAGGAAATACAGGTTCAGCAGCAAAAACAAAATTGTCATCCCCAAAAGGTAAATATGAAACAACCATTAAATTCACTGTCATAGTAATTATCAAATATAAATAAATCATTTGTTTCACAATATAAATCTCCTTTTACTTTTTAGTTACCAGTTCATATTAAAAACAAAAAATATTAGAAAAATATAACAGGAGACCAAGATACAGGTGCAATTAATTCTGAATCTCTCATTAAAGCTATCCCAAACTTATAACTGCCATGTTCAAATTCAGAGGATGAAAATTTTTTCCATATCCCCCCTGAATCGCTAAAAAGTGAAACATTAATGCCTTTATTATCGATGTACAATGAGGCAATAGATATAATTCCCACATTTTTGTGACCTTTCCAGATACCAGCACTGTCAAGCCACCAAATATACTCTTGATCTGTTTTGTTTATATAAGTTTCATCTCTATTTTTTACAAGAGCAATATAAACATCAGTATAAACATCAGTAGGCGGTAGATAGCATGAAATTTCAAAATTATCAGCAGTTGATGAATTATCCAAAGCCCAATACGTTTCAATTGAAGATACAATTTTTTTTACAGTAATTGAAGGGGTAGCTAATTTGCTGATTCCACTGCCACTTAAAACCCCCCAGCCAAACTGCTTATCTTTACCAGCTTCTCCTATATCCCTTGCACCATGAAAAAGCAGAGTCTCAATAGTCGCAGATTCAAGATATTGATTCATCCCAAGTAGTGAAGCAATTGCACCTGATACCATCGGAGTACTAAATGACGTTCCAGTTACAAATACTATTTCACCGTCAAGTCCAACTGTCTCAACATACCTACCGGGAGCTGTTATATCAATAGCAGATCCTTCAGGAGAACTCCATAAAAGAGCATTACCATCAGGAACTGTTGCCCCAACTGTTATAACCTCTTCCACTGTTCCAGGAAACGAGAGTGCAGATGGATTGTTGCCAGCGGCACTTACAACTATAACCCCACTTTCGACAGCATAATGTATAGCATCTTTCACATCATTGCTCTCGTTTGCAAGACTTAAGCTCATATTTATAATATCAGCTCCGTTATTCACAGCATAATTTATAGCATTAATAACAGATTTAGCATCAAAGGTATTGGAATTGCCATGATTAATTTTTAGAACCATAAGTTTTGCATCAGGAACAAATTTAATAATTATTCCTCCAACATTAGTCCCATGACCATTATTATCAAAAATAAGGTTATTATTATCTGCAAAGTTCCAGCTATTATATAAAACTACACGCTTAAAAACAGGGTTATTTATGTCAATTCCAGAGTCAATAATGGCAATAATCACCCCTTTACCTGATGATAAAGAAGCAAGATCAGATAACTCCACAATGTTAGTCCATGGCTGAATATCATCTGTTTTTTTGATCGAAGAGCGTGTGATGACAGCAAGCAGAGACTGGGATTGGCTCAGAAAAGAGAAAGCCCGATCAGAAGAGTTGGAGGATCGGGCTGCACAAAGGGTCAAGATAATAAGTAGAGAATTTAAAAAGAAAAAATTTGATATATTTATAAAGTAATTCACGTCATTTAGTTTATTCCAAAATCAACCATTTTGTTTACATTTAAACCTATATTAATAATACGCTTTAAAAAATCTCCCTGAGTACCGCTATCAGGATTTTTATTATAAAGATCAATTGAGTAAAAAGTATTTGGAGGCATTTCTATTTGGTAAGTACCAAGATGTCCATTTAAAATCTCAATACTCCAATCTTGTGTGAAATTATGAACCCATAAGATAAAGTTGTTATTTGCCTTGTCAGGAGACCATCCTTTATAATTCAATAACTTTGCTGCATAATCATTTTCCAAATTCCACTCCATTTGTAGCGGTTGATTATCGCCAATGTTGTAGATATTTCCTATAATATAAATCTTTGTTTCAACAGGTTTTGCAAAATCGGCTGTTACTAAATAGGCATTAAGAGTCAAATCGTTTCCAGCAGAATCCTTTCCAAGTGAAAATATTGTTGAGATAAATGAGACACCAATTTCGGTAAAATCTTTGCTGAATATATTTTTTGCATAACCTAAATCAGGATTTAACTCATCTCGTAACATATTTTCAAAAATTCCTTCTACAGCTTTGACGGGATCAACATAGAGATAAAACGACAATATAGAAAGGCTCTCTCCTGTCAAAAGAGGAGTATAGCCGCTATTTATGATACGATCATGGAATGAAAGCCCTTCTGGAGAGGTATAACTGTAATATTGACGGTTTATCATATCGCCATTGTGAGCTGTTGACGAATCTTCAAGAGTTCTATTCCATGCTAAAGGAGGCAGACCATTTTCAAGCTCAAGAATCCAAGCATCGTCACCAAGTGCACGTTTAGCACTCTCATAGTCAATACCGTATGCTTTAATTGCCTCTATGGGTCTTGATCTTGCTTCATTGATTAGTTTCCACAGATAGGCACCAGCTTCAAGGTCATTAAATGCCATACACTTAAAGGCAAATAGAGAGATTACAATTTCAATTGTAATTATAGATTTTATAATTTTTCTTTTCATAATAGAGAGTTCCTGCAATATTTTATTTAATTTCTAAGAGTATCTTAAAGATTATAAAGCAATAAATATACCATAGTTTTTTAACCATAAATTATAAAACTAATCAAAAGTTGTGATGTTAAAATAAATTTTCAGACGCTAAAAAGAGTATCTTACTATAGCATAAGCTGTCAAAGGGTTGCCGTTGACTGGTCCATAAAATCCTGGATAGGTAAAATCTCCGTCAAGGATATTTTTGCAACCCACTAAAAATGTAAAATTATTATAAAAAAAATTCTTTAGCCTGATTTCACTGTTAAGCAGCAATGAATTATCATATTCTCCTGTAATCGTATTCTCTTTGTATGAATAAGGAATCGGAGTTGTCCAGGAGGCGATCAGGGTAAAATCTACTTTTGAATGTAAATGCCATGTAATACCTGTATTAGCCATAAAATCTGCACCTGGGGCGTACGCTTCTGTCCATTTGTCGTAACTATCGACACGAGTACCGTCTGGTCTTAGAATTGACGATCTAAGTACGCTAAGATTGTAGTCATCTCCAGAATAGAATATTTTTGAAATTGACGCATACCCCTCTAATTTATCACTAAGCTTTTTTTTGCAAAAAAGCTCAAGTCCTGAAAAGTCCTGATCAGATGGTTCAGATACCCCAGCATAAGGATCCGTTTGAACATTATCTGAAAGGCGGCTTATATATGCAGTAGCAGATATAGTATCTCCCTGACTCGAACTCCATTCTGCCTGAATGTTGAGCGTTGATACCTCATCTCTTGTTAAAAGCTCTTTGCCCGTCCACTGCTGAGAATAGGGGGTTCTATACCCTGTACCAAAAACAGTTTTGACTCTCCACTTATCAGTTAATGGAATATTAATTCCAAGGCTATAACTTGGGGCATAATCTTCATACATAGAGTTGTCATCAAATCTGAAACCTGCCCAGATTTCACCCCACTTAAATGGGTGGCGGTATTGAGAGAAAAACGATTTAAGGCTGTTTGTATAATCCATCTGTTGAATAGGCTGGGAAAAAAACTTATACTCTGCAACCAAATATTCTGGCATAAAACCCCAATCTACAACCGCACCTTCAACATGGTTCTCACGATATGAGATTCCCGCTGTCATTAACCCTCTTCTGAAAAAACGGCGATCCCATAACAGCTCTCCATAAAAAATATTCAACCCCTCTTGTATTGAAGTTCCAGCCTCCATCTGTTCATAAGAGACATCTTGATAATAGGTTGTCATATTCCAGTGTGACCCTCCCAGTGCCTTGGAATAATTTGCCTTTATATAATTTGCAGGAACTTTTTTCTCACTCAGCCATGCAAATGAGGTCACATCACCTAAGGTTTGGGTATAGGATTTATTAAAATCAGAATATCTGCCAGAAAGAGAAAAAGAGTCTTGAAAATTAAAGTTAGCTGTAAATTCACGATATTCAGAATCATCAATCATATTATCGCCGATTATTATCACCTTACCATCTTTTTCCGAAAAGAGCGAATCATGGAGAGAGCCATCATCATAACGATTCTGTGCACCGTATATTGAAAGGTATCCATCCCAATGTTTACCCTTGAAACCAGTATCTGCAAAACCTTTTAAGGTGCTATTAGAGCCAACTAAAACTTCTGCTTTGCCACCGCCTGAATATTGTTTTTTACTATATTTTTTCTGGCTGTACTTTACTGAAACAGGTTTTGATGCAACATCTTTGCCTGTAAAAGGAACTATGTTTACAATTCCAGCAAATGCATCAGCCCCCCAGAGTACAGAGCCGGGACCTCTTATAATCTCAATTCGTTTAACACTGCTGAGGGAAAGTTCATGATCTAAAGGATAGTAGCTTCGAGGACCGCCTGTTGGAACAGGTACTCCGTCATACAGCACCAAAATACCATTCGATATCCCCCTTACGTATGGAAGAGTTCCCATCCCTTGATCAGAAATATAAAATCCAGGCTGTGCAGCAAGAACCTCTGCAAGAGTTTTGTAGCCATAATTCAAAATATCATTGTGATCTATAACTTTAACAACAGCAGGTGCATTAGATGGAGATTCTGGAGTTCTTGAAGCAACAGTTACAATATCAAGTTCTTCTCCAACAAACATCAGCATGGTATCATCCATATCAGATTCCATTGAAGTTGAGCCGTTATTAAGTAAGGCTGAACCATTGGCATCTGATAAGCCGGCTGCTATGAAGAATATGCAATATAAAAAGTTCAGCCAGATTTTAGTCCAGATATCGGAATGAGTCTGATTTGAATTTTTAACTCTGCAACTCAATATTAACCCTCCTCAACCATTTTGAGCAAAGTTCTAAAGCGAGCCCTTGAAAGACCAAGAAGCCTTGCAGCACTACTCTGATTTGATGCGGTCATATCAAGAGCCTGCTGTACAATATTTTTCTGGATTTCGTCATAATCAATACCAGTTGGAGGTATTTGAAAAAGGTGATCGTTAACTTCATTTTTCTCTACTGCACCAATAGAGATAAATTTAAGATCATCCGTAGTTACAGGGAGAGAGCCTGCTTTGAGAATCATAACCCTTTCAATCACATTGCCAAGCTCTCTTACATTGCCTGGCCACGAATATTCATTGAGCTTTCTTGCTGCCCCTTTTGTAATAACCTCTCCCGTAAGATTGCGGGTATCTGCAAATTTTTCAATAAAAAAACGGGTCAAAGGTGCTATATCCTCCTTTCGCTCCCTCAAAGGCGGTACATGGATAGGAAATACTGCAAGCCTGTAATAGAGGTCTTGACGGAATTTTTTCTCAGCAGCCATACGTGCCAAATCCTGATTGGTTGCACAGATAATTCTTGTATTTACAGGAATTTCGCTGTTGCCTCCGACCCTCTGAAACTTGCGCTCCTGAATAGCTCTAAGAAGTTTTGCCTGAGAATTGAAAGGCAGTTCACCCACCTCATCAAGAAATAGTGTGCCCCCGTCAGCGTATTCAAATTTGCCCTCTTTTCTGTTGTTGGCACCTGTAAAGGAACCCTTTTCATGTCCAAATAGTTCTGCCTCTACAAGAGTCTCAGTAATAGCCGCACAATTAACCGCTACAAAACGCTGGGACGATCTGGAGCTTGCATTGTGTATTAATTTGGCAATAACCTCTTTGCCTGTCCCTGACTCTCCCGTAATCAAAACTGTTGCATCACTTTGAGCTACCTGAATTGCCATAGTTTCAATATTTTTCATAGCATAAGAGATAAGTATAGCAGGTTCATCAGTTCCATTTTTAATTGCCTGTTTAAGCCTGCGGTTTTCATGGAGGATTTTACCCACACCCAAGGCACGTTCTACAGCCACATGGACATCCTTTTCCTCAAATGGCTTGACAATATAATCAACTGCCCCAAGGTGGAGTGCTTCAACAACAGATTCTGTTGATGCAAATGCTGTAATAAATATAACTGGACATGCAATGTCATTCTCTTTTATTTTTTTGAGCAACCCCCTGCCGTCTAATCTGTCCATTCGGATATCAGAAATAACAAGATCGAAAAAACCGTTTTGCAGCTTTTCAAAAGCCTCCTGACCATCTGCTGCCTCTTCAATAGCATGACCTTGAGATGTGAGCATAATCTTAAGTATCAACCTGATACGTTCTTCATCATCCACTATAAGTATGTTAGCCATTTTTAAGCATCACTCCGTTAATTATTTTAAAAAAAATGAAGGAACCGCATGAGCCATAATCTTTATTTGAAAAGATGCTCCGCCTGATGGTCTGTTTCTGACCACTACTGTCCCGTTATGAACAGCTACAATCTCCTTTACAATGGCAAGTCCAAGCCCTGTACCTTTTGCCCTTGTGGTAAAAAAAGGATTAAATATATCATCAATAATGGTTTCATCAATACCCTTGCCCCTGTCACTAATTTCAATGATATATACCGCACCCTCTGATTTACCATGTACATCAATATAAGCATCATATTCTAAAGAATGGTTTGGAACAGAGTGCTCCACCGCATTTTTAAGAATATTCAAAAGTGCACGTTCCATTAATATTAGGTCACACTCCACAGGAGCATCTTCAACATTAAGAAAGATTTTAATATTTTTATCAGGCACTGTAAACCTCAACTTTTCCGTCACTTCACTCAAAAATGATAGCATCAAAACCTTTGAGAGAACTGGAGTTTTGGGTTTTGCAAACAGGAGAAACTCATCCACCAGACGGTTAAGTCGCTGAATCTCCTCATCAACATATACAATCATACTCTCTTTTGTTGAATCATCTATATTCTTTTTTTTAAAAATATCCATGCTCCCCTTAATGATGGATATGGGATTTTTAAGTTCATGGGCAACCATTGTGGAAAATTTTCCAATTTCCGCGAGACTCTTCTGTTTTGCCATAGCTATATGCATCTTTTCCGTCTCTTGCTGATGTGCCTTGACCGAGTTAAGCATCTCATTAAAAACTTTAGCTAATGTTTTAGTCTCTCTCAAATTTCCTCCCGATGCTCTGACATCAAAATCTCCCTGAGAGACCTTTTTTGAGGCTGCAACGAGATTAATTAGGGGAGCTGTTATAGAGCGGGCAAAAAACCAGTACCATGCAAAAGAGATAGATGAGAGTATCAGGGAAACAGCCATAAAAAGAAAAGTCATATTTTTAGTAAGTACCCTTAAACCAGAAGGTGTGTAATATAGTTCTACGTAGCCTATTGTATCAGTGTTCCCTTTGACATCGTATAGCTCTATCTCCCCTTTGTCTGGCTGTATCTGAAGAATTGGGGTCTCAATCTTTATTGCAGAATCTATCGTTTCGCTTATATCTTTTCCCGTTGCTGTTTCTTCTCTTCCTGTTTCGACAATTACTCTACCATCAGCATCTTTTATGATAACTTTTAATATATCTTCCTGTTGCAGCATATTGGTTGTAAGATTCTGGAGCATATCCCTATTTTTAAGCAGAACGCCAAGCTCTGCATTACGTGCCAAGTAATCTGCTAAAACAATAAAATTATCATGGAATCTCTGTTTAACAAACTTATGGGTAAGCCATATCCCCATACATCCCATTGTAATGGCTGTTCCCATGATAAAAAGCACTGCAATTGCAGATAGCCTTCTCTCAATTGACTCAAACTGCATAAAGTCCGATATTTTAGCACGAATCTTCATGGTTCCACCCTGAGTTCAGATGGCAACGAAGAACCAAAATCAAGCTCAAGCAACTCTACAACTGCTCTGTTCAATGTAATATGGTATGCGGGAGTTGAGGGTTCACACGATTTTCTATGAGAAAATTTTTCTTGGGAAGAGTCTCCTCTTGAAATTGCCATCACCTTTTGAGCCATCTGCTCCCCAATTAACCTGTAGTCTAAAATAAAACTTAATGCTGCTCCTGATTTATGGAAAAAGCTGTTATATCCGATGACCGGAATTTTTTTAGCAATTGACTGTTTGATTATATGGCTGATTATAGTGGGAGAAGTTACTGTTTTATCTGGAATAAAGAGAAGTGCATCAACATTTGAGCCATCCTGCTTATTGAGGCTGCTTATATCAGCCTGCTCTCTTATATACAGAGGTAGTACAGTTGTAATGCCTCTAAAAACTCCGCTGTTTTTAGCTCGTTTAAACCATTCGCTGTTATTTTCAGGATCAAAGAGCACCCCCAATTTTCTGACAGATGGAAATATCTGTATAATTTTTGAAACAGTATCTTCTGAAAAAAGATTCAGAGATATTCCACAAATTGAAACCCCTTCTGGAATTATAGTTTCAGGGTTAAGTACCATAGCATATAAGACTTTTCTGGCAATGCTCAACGAGAGTTGGTTACTTTTTAATTTAACATCATCTGTCAGCAGTTGGTTATCAACGGTGTGACTATTTTTAGATATTTTATCGTTAGCCCAGTTATTATTTTGAACAATATAGGAGAGTGCAGAAGGACCGACTGCTATCACAAATGAATAATTATCAATCAAGGTATCTTTATAAAGAGGATCGTGGCTGAATGGATTGCTGTTCTGGTCAAGAAAGATACGGACAACCGGCTGATCTATGGCAGATTCAAACCCTTCAACCATCTCAATAAAAGGTTTGATCTCACGAGATATTATTACGGCAACAGGCAGATTTGATGCGATAGGAGGGTTATCTGATGCAGCATAGATGCTGGCTGCCTGAACTGTGACTATAAGTCCAGGCAGAAGAGTTATGAGCACAGATAGGATCAATGCCTTGGCAGGTGAACAAATCCACACCAATATAAATAACCATTGGTTATGAATCCAGAGGCACGATGATTGAGTGCAATTCAAGCAGAATGATTTATTTTTCCTTGGTTTCAATCAGATTCTTGATACTCTCTATTTTTGCTGCAAATTCACTGGTAACACGGTCTGCTGCCTCACGCGAATCAACTACATGCGGAGTTAGCAGAAATATCAATTCAGTTTTTGTGCTCTCATCAGTTTTGCTCTTAAACAGATATCCAAGAACAGGAATATCTTTAAAAAGCGGTACTCCAGCATCGCTTTTAGTGCTATTGCTTCTCATCAGCCCACCCATAAGAATTGTCTGCTGATCGCTAACCACAAGGGATGTCTCTGCCTTTCTGGTTAATATTGAGTAGTTGCCGAGTGCCTCGTCATAGTTCCCCTTTTCACTTACTTCCTGAGAAAGCTCCATCTTTACAAGTCCACTGGAATTAACATGGGGGGTTACAGTGAGAATAATACCCGTCTTCTTATATTGAACAGAATTGGTTATTCCGCCATTAATATCTGTGACGCTTCCAGTAACAGACGGCACATCTTCACCGACTTCTATCATAGCCTCTTTATTGTCAACAGCCATTATATTTGGTGATGAGAGAATATTGACACGAGAATCAGAACCCAAGGCAGTTACAAGCCCTTTAAGAACATCTTTTGAGTTATATATACCATAGGAGATATTAGATACTGTTCCTAAAACCTGATCAATTCCCCGTGTCGATTTTGCAACATCAAGCCCGCCCTGCCCCTCATAGTTGCCAAGATTGTTGTTCAAAAGCCACTGAACTCCATATTGGGTTTTGTCGGTAAGGGTAACTTCTGCAATTACCACATTAATCAAAACCTGTCTTGGAGTCACGTCAAGCTCCTTGAGAACATTCTTGATAATTTTGTAATCTCTTTGGGATGCTCTAAATATTATGGCATTGTTGGTCTCATCAGGTATAATCTCAACATCACCTGAAAGTTCACCTGAAACAGTGCTTGTTTTTGAAGCTGCTCTGTCTCTGTTTTTATTCTGGTCTGGTCTTTCAGTTGGTTTTACAATCTGTGTTTTCTGTGATGACGAATAGTTAGATTTTGCACCGTAAAGCTGCCTTAGAATATCAGCCATTTCAAGGGCTGTCCCGTTTTCTACAAAATAGACAAACACACCTGTTCCGTTGCCAGCATCATCTCCAAGATAATCCATTGCAGATATCCATTTGTCAACAAGATCAAGAATTTCAGGCCATCTTGTTGCAACCAAAATAGCATTTATGCTGTCAATGCTCAAAATCTCATATCCGCCTTTCAATGCCCCTGGTCTGTAGTAGAGTCCTGCACTTTTGATGAGCTTGGTGATATTTTGGACAATATCTTTAGCCTCCACATCCCTAACAGGAAAGATTCTCCATGACACATCCATAAAATAGGGGATATCCATCATGGCAAGCACATTAATAACCTTTTCCACATTTTCTAAAGTATCTGTCACAATTACCGAGTTATTTACCGTATCAATAGAAATTGAAGCTCCTTTAGATGTAAAAGTTTGAATGCTTTTGAGAACAGATGCTGCATCTAAATATTGAAGCCTAATAAGACGGGAGATATCGCCAGAAGAGTCTGGCAATCCATACTCATAGACATCCTGAGAAGAGAGTCCTGCACTCTCATTTTTTCTGACAACCTTGTACATATCCCCAGGTCCATGGGTCACCGAAAGGTTGCTCAATTGAAGAATCTCATTTAGGAGTTCAATAAACTGATGTTTTGTATAATTTCCTGAAAAGTGAAAGGAGACCTTTGCTTTTACTTGAGGGTCTATAATATAGTTCACCTTAAAAAGTTCAAACAAAGTGGCGTCAAGAACTTCAAAAAGATCGGCGTTATCAAATGCAAGTTCAACTTTTACAGATGCAGAATCACCTTGCTTGGATTTACGGTGTTCAGAACTTTTTGCAGCTCTGTTTGGAGTAAAAGTATTCTTTCTTTTTTCAGGTTTTACCGTTTTGAATGGCTGTGATCTTAGTTCGCCTTTAATAACCTCATTTTTTATGCTGTTCTCTTTAATCTGAGCATCAGAAATCTGATTATCAAAAGCTCTATCCTTTTCAGCTTCATCAAAAATAGCAAGATTTTTATCATCAGAACTGACGGAATTGTTGTCAGATTTAACTAATTCCGCTCTAAATGATTCAGGTGAACCTGACGACTTAACATGAATAGAAAGCTCTCCAGCAGATTTATTAGCCGCTCCTGAATATCTCCCCTGAGATGCACAACCACTACAGAGCAGAAATAGAACAGCAATTAAACAGACAGATTTTATAGTCTGATTCTCTCTGTTTCTACACCTTATATTTTCAACGCATTGTTCACTCTTTATAATATCTATATTTGTAATCATATTTCTGATTCTTAAATTTCCTCTATATGTTAAAAAACTTTTGTCCATTAAATAAGCCATAATTATTTTTTATAACTCCTTATAATACCCATCTCCTGATTTATCTTTTCTAATCCTTATCAACAAACAGCGTCTCAAGCCTAAATGTAATATGTAGATTATTTGCCCTACTTCTGCTGTAGTTTATATTCATCTGACCTATTCTGACAAGCTGCTTTAACTCTTCAAGGTATTTTAGAAGATATGCAAGTCCCTGATGATTTGTTGTTACGGTAAACTCCAGCACACCCATATCATAATCCATCCACTTTCCAGGTCCTAATACCTGATATTTTTGCAGGGGAATACTATTAGTGTCCATAAATTTCTGCATATTCTGCTGAATTACAGCATTTAGCTCTTCAAGATTCTTGCCAGGGATCATAAGATTTGCAAAACCCTGCAAATCTGTCTCCTGAATCATGTTTTCAGAGTGAATCTTTTCAAGATCATTGATCTGCTTTTTTACTCTCATTTTTTTTTCAAGTTTAAGGGAATACTCATCTTTTGCCTCAGCTATGCTCTCTTGCAAAGGAGAATAAAAATATACCCACCACACTAAAATAACAAGTATCGTAAGAATTCCGCCCATAAGCCACTGGCGATTGCGTTTGTTACTCATTATAACCCTCCTGATGAACTATTAACAGATTGAGCCTTTTGAGTAGCAGTATCAACACTTTTTTCGATAGACTCTTTTTCACTCCCACCTTCGGGCTGGCTAAGTTCAAGAACCAGCGTAAAATTTTCTTCACCATTGGGTCTTCGATTTACAGAACCTCTGAGCATCACATTATCAAAGAGATTTGATGAGCGAAGAGCTTCCACTGTCTTAAGAGCGTCTGTTCCCGTGCCCCTCAAAGTGATAGTGCTTCCGTTAAAAGTAAAATTTGCAAACCATGTGCCATCAGGAACAAGGGAGGCAATCTCATTGATAGTTGTATATAGCTCAGGACGTGTCCGCATAAACTCCTGAACATCTGTCTTGAATCTTGATGCTTTTTTAAGGGTATCAATTTTATTTTGCAAAGGTTCAAGATCGTTTTCAAGTGCTTTTACCTGCTCAACTAACTGGCTCAGTTCAGATGATGCTTCAACACTTCGGCTCTTTATGTTGTCTGTTATAAAATATAGGACAGCAATCAATACGAAAAGAAACGGCACAATATAGCGGAAAGGGTGGATAATATTTATCTTTACAGGCTGTTCATCTAAAGATATCTGCTGAACACGGTTAACAAAAGGTGCTAATGCTGCTGAGGCATAGTTTGTTTTAAATGGTGGCAGGGTTGCTCTCTGCCTGTTTTTTTTGCTGCCCTCCAGCATATCTGAATCAGACGAGAGATCATTAACCATATCCTTGCACTGAGGGAACTGATCTCGTGCAGCATTAAGAAGCATTATTTTATCATCTTTTGCGTCCACAAAACAGGACATTGAAAATATTAAAGTCCGTCCTGATCTTGCAAATATTTCAACAACATCTTCCTGCTCCAACGAAAAAAGCACACCGTGTGGTTCTGTCCCATCATCAAGCAGTGCTGACACTCCATAACTCAATGGGAAAATTCCCTTTAAAGATGCAGAGTGTGCCGTCTCTTTAAAAAGTTTACGATATTTTTCAATATCATCTTTTGCAGCATAGACAAGCAGTGCATGAAAAGCCCCGCCGTTGCGTTCTGAAATAATTACATCATAATAGATGTTGTCAGGATCAAGATGAGAATATATTGCAAGGCTGTTCTTAATAGACATGATTGCGTCTTCAACAGGCATCACAGGCAGAATGATCTCCCGCACAAACACTTCTGAGCGTGGAAGAGCAAGATATATGGACATTGAACTGTCAACTGGCAGTTCTGCCAAAAATGTTCTGAGTAGCGTATGACCGTTACCGCGTTTTATATCATGGGAACTGTGTCCGTGCATGGGAGGTTTTAATATATAACCTGAAATTCTTTTTATAACAGAGACATAGTGCAGTGAGTCTTTATCTGCATATATCCCGACTATCTTCTTGTTTATCAATGTTTATCCTTAATCTGTTATCTGTTTTCATCTAAACTCATTTTTGCAACCATGATCCTGCTCATTTGTTCGACAAGTTGAACAGAACTGCCCGCTCGTTTTAACCAGAATATCTCATTATACCACCTGTCACTATCTCCTGAAAAGAGCATAGAGACCCTTATATAATCTTTGGGGTATATTGTGAATCGCTCCAAAATGGTCTGCATATTCCCGTCATCCAAAATTTCTGACTCATTCTCATCTTTGTATAACTTCTTATTGGAGGATTTTTTATATGATTTACGATCCAACTCATAGTTTTCCTGCTCTTTTAACTCAGCATAAATAGGCAGCTCTAAAATATATTGGTAAGGGTTGCCCCAAAAGAGTTTGGAACTAAAATCTTTTACCATAAAAATCTCTGTCATGCTTTTAAATGGACCATTTGCAGGATTGCATGGAGGATAGCTGTCATTATAGTATGCTTTTTCTGCACCGTTGAGCCTGACCAAATCATCAGGATCGAGCCAGTCAAGCAGAGCATCAGCAAATTCATCAGCCTCTTTTGTCAAATCTTCTCCATAAATGTTTTGAAGCGTTGTCCTTATATTTTGCTCCTGCCCTACATTTAACTGCACTCTTGAAGATTCATTCTCAATCTTAACCCACATCTCAACCCCGCCGGGTCTTAATCTTATCCACTGAACAGTTGAGTTCTGAAGAGAATTGATGGTATTATCTGTTCCAAATACACTTTTATCCGATTTATTTGAACTCGTGGCTGTTTTGCTTATGATTGTATCTAATTCTCCATTTTCTTCCTGAGATATTGTTTTTAGAAGATCGAATTGGTTGGATGCAAAAAGTTCAAGGATAGAAAAAGCTGCTGCATCTCTCTTGAATACTTCAGTAGTATGGAGGACAATAGCAGTTTTTTCTCTGTTATGTGCAATATATTCGCCAGATAGAAAACTGATAATAACCAGAATCCACAACACCAGCACTAAAACACTCCCTTTATTAGAAATAATCATATCCGATTTAAATTGTTCCCCCAACCTTAAAAAGCCATACAGAGGGTGCTCCTCCTTTTCGCTTTGTCTGAGCAAAAAGAAGCCTCATATATCCTGGCGGGTTAGGAGGGTCTTCATCATCCCATGAATCCTGAAAAGATTCTCCATCCATTTTGAAATCAGATGAACTTCGTAAAGATTTTTTTTTTGAGGCAGACGAACGTGAAGATGATCCAAATGAGGATGAGTTTCTACCTTGAAAGTAATTTGAGTCCTCTCCAGCAAGAAATGAGAGTGAAAATTTCTCAACATCTCTGATTTTTGCAACAGCAATTGCATCGCTGCTAAATTTTCCGCCTGATTTTTTACCAGACTTATTAAGAGATGATTTCCATGACTTTCTGCCTGATTTACCTGCTCCTGATTTGCCTGATACAGAGAATAGTCCATCACTGTCATCTATATCTTCCTGACTGCTAATAACACTCTCATAAACATTAAGCTCTTTTGCACCCTCATCATATATATAAGCAATCCTCACAAGACCCTGAGATGGTGTGCCCTGTGGAGAGTAGAGAGTATAAAAAGATAGGCCTTGATTATTGCCAGTAAATTTAAGCTGGGTAACAACTCCTGTTTGTTCCCCTGCTGATGATGTTGTTGCCAATCCAAACGAATTAGTTGCTGTCTTTGAGCTTTCCGAAGATATAGATTCTGTGGTTGAAAGTGATGCACTGCTGACAATGTATCTAAGCTGCTGTTCAAGCATATTAGGCAAAACAACCTCAATCTGAACCTTGTCGCCTTCGTTGTTACCACGTTCCCACGCATCAAGATTAACTTTAAGTGCAAATGCCATGATAAGAGTAATCATGGATACAAGAACCATTGAGACAATAACTTCAATCAGGGTAAATCCAGTATGACTGCTAAAAACATTATTATTAAAAAGCAGCAATTGAGTGTTGTGACAGGTCTTGCTCATTTAATTTTATTCTCGTTCTTATCAGGTTTTGTAAGAATTTCAGTATCAGCCAAAGCATCCAACCTTTTCCATCGGACAACACAATACTCTTTTTGAATCAGTTGATTGGTCTGACTGACGCACAAGATAACATTCACCATTCCCGGCACTTCAATCTCCTCTCCAACTACACTTTTTTTTGTACTCTTGGTTACTCTTTTTTCTCTTCTCTGCTTTGCTGTTTTATCGCTTTTAACATTAGACCTTGAATTGCCTTCATTACTGTCCCATACAAGATCAGCACTGTCGATTACAAGCTGAGTTGTCTCTGCTCTGCATATCCAGCCATCTTCATCATCAATCATTTTTTCAAAGTTTCTGTTTTCCATAATCTGTTTCATAAGCTCAGGATTGTTCAGAATGTTTTTAAGGATTCTGACCGACTCAATAGAATGATCTGCTCGTGCAGACAAGCCTTTTGATGTTGATAAGGCTCCAGTAACCGCTGTAATTGAAATCCCAATGATGATGAGTGCCACCATCACCTCAAAAAGTGTATATCCTGATCTTTTCATTTTATTTTTCTAAAACAACCTTTCTCTATCTTTAAGCTGCTAAACAATTACTCGTATCTCAGATAACTCTTTACCAGTCAATGTTTTTGCCTGTTCTTCGGTAATTTCCACATCTTTCATCTCTAAGGAATAACGGATCTGTAACCCAATTTCATTGTTTAACTCCCAGTATTTTTTGTTAATTGACTCCCAAGAGTTTAGCAGTAAAAAAAACATATTGCACATAAAAAAAGTAGAGACGCACAGCCGTACGTCTCTACTTAGATAAATAATAGATACTTGAGTTTTCGAAAAAAAAGTTGGCTCTCTGATATTTTCCGTGGTTTTTAGTAAAATTGTCCAATTTTAATAGCGTTCATTGATTGCCACCAATTTAGGCTGTTAAGATATTAGTAATTATTTTAGATATTTACGAAGAGTAGCTGAGGCCTATATCACAAATAAAAAATTATATCTACCACGGGAAAGCTCGGAGAACCAAATTATCCTTAAAATTAAAAATGTTAGGAATTTTTAAGATTTTTTATAGCACGTCATTGAATGATTGAAAAGACAAAACTATTGATTTTACAAGTATTTTTGTATGTTTTGGTATTGCCTGAAATTAGGGTTTAACAGAGGATACGGAGGATAGTTTAACTGCGGAAATTTTGAGGAATCTTCATTCCATTGCCAAAATCAGGAAGTTTCATTAAAAGATCGTCTCTGAGTTCTACGGCATTTGTGTAACGTCTTTGAATATCTTTTTCAAGACATCTCATAATAATCTGCTCGAGCTGCACAGGGATATCGACTCTGATTTTACGCGGCGGAACTGCTATCATATCTGTATCAATATCCATAGGATAACAACTGTTGTCCTGATAGAAGGGAAGACGATTGACCGTAAGAAGATATAGAATAACTCCTAATGCCCAGACATCACTTGCAAGACAGGTTTTTCCCTCCAACTGTTCTGGAGACATGAAGTTTAATGTTCCTTCAGGTGAGTTGTTTCTATCTATCCAGTTAATCTCTTTTGCACTTCCAAAGTCTAAAAGTTTCAATTTATCGTCAGAAGTGACCATGATATTGTCAGGTTTAATATCTCTGTGCATTATTTTATGATCATGGGAATAGGCAATAACAGATAGAAGCTGAAGAAATATAGACTCCCTTTTTTGTGAAGAGAGCGTTGTTGTAACTAAAAGCTCCCAAAGGGTAATACCCTCCACATACTCTTGTATAAGTATGAACTTCTCATCATCTTTAACCAGTTCTATAAGCTGGACAATATTAGGGTGATAGAGCAGTCTTTTTAGGATAGCTGCAGCTCTGAGGGAGTTGATATTCATCTGTGGCGAATGGGGAATTTTTGCAACTGCTAACCTGTCGGTTCCCAACTCCTGCACAAGCCATATAACTCCGTCTCCTCCAGTTGCCAATTTACGTATAGGCTTCCATTTGTTAAAAATAGGGCGTCCACCTCTTCTTGCCAACTGATATTTAGGAGCAAAAAAGCTTAAACCCTCTTGAAGATATCCGACAATCAGCCTCCAGGTATCTCTGTTTTTTTGAGATAGTGCTTTTTCAGGTTCTATATCAATCCCTTTGCTTTGTCTTGTTTCTAACCGTCTTGTTTCTAAAATTGCCTGACCACATTCAAGCAGAACATAAAAACGCATTGCAAAGCTCTCATCATTAAGCGGCATTACAATATAATCATCTGCACCTGCTTTAATGCAGCTTTGTATATGAGATACAAACTCACTTGAAAGCAAAATAAGCAACGGAACCTGTATTGGAAAAAGTTTTTTTATAGAACGGATATTATCAATATCTTTTGTGATATCATGGTCAACATGGATAATAACCAGACAGATATCTTTTGTGTTAAAAAAATCAGGAGCTGCTTTAAAATCTATTTTTCTAAAAAATTCTAAGTTTATTTCAAAGGAGGTGAGTAGTCGTTTAACAAGCTGTTCCTCTGACTGAGTAAGATTAAACATCAATAGTGTGTCAGATATCATTTACTCCACCTCTGCGGTTAAACTTACATAAACTGTTTGGTTAATCTTTTGCTTTTTTAACAATCTCGTTTTATTTTACACTTCTTTGAATAGCTTCTCCTGTTTTTTCAATATCTTTACCTACCCCTTTGACTGTATTGCAACCCTGAATTGAAACAAGAATAAAAACAATTCCTACCAGTGCTATAACAATCTTTTTCATAAAAACATCTCCTTTTTAAAAAATATTACTTTTTATATTCAATAAATCAGATTTAGGAGCCATGCCCTCCGCTCTTTTTATCATAAGCCTGCCTTATCTTATCCAGCAATTCGGGCATAGGAGCTGGTTTCATAACATAATCAAACGCCCCAAGTTGCATCCCTGTAATACCAAACTCAACTGACACATGACCAGTAAGCATGATAACCTCAACTTCTGGTTTTTTTAGTTTGATCTGTTTGAGGGTTTCAATGCCGTCAATTCCGGGCATCTTGATATCGAGCACCACCACATCAAAATCTTTCTTGTCAAGGATTTCAAGTGCTATGATGCCATTTTCAGCACCTTCGGCGTACATCTTTCTGTTAATCAATCTCTTGACAATAGTTTCTCTGAAATCATCTTCGTCATCAACAATTAATACCCTCAATTCGCTCATATATCACCTTTTCATAAGAAAATGTATAATAAAGATTTCTCAAAAGCCTTATTAAAAAAGATAAGCACTAAACACTTTCAAGCCTTGCAACCATATAGCCGGGTCTAATTTTAGAGATATCAGTTACAGCACTGGAGTTTTCACCACCAATATTTTCAACCACAATTTCAGATACAAGCAGACCAGATTCATTCAAAAGATTCATCTTCTCGCCAGGTTCAACTCCGTGTTTCTTACCAAGTCCAAAGAAAATTTCAAGACCCTTTTCATGTCTTATGACCCGATATATTTCTGCAAATCCTTGTTCCGCCATCTGAGTCTCAATTTTTCCAGATATTATAAAAATTAATCCTCCAGCTATAATAACAATAGGGAAAAAAGCAATTACTATTGACCACGGAGAGATAGCTGTAAATCTTTTGATAAATGACAGATCACTCTGCCTTAAGGCTTTGGCATCGCTATAGACATTTACTGTATAGGTAGATAATTTTTCAACTTTTACTCTATCATCTGGTTTTATATTAGTAAGGTCATTAAAATGAATTTTTATCTGATATTTTCCTTGAGGTAAAGAGGAATCTACCTTTACATTTCCTCTCCACATCTCTTCACCAAGCCAGTAGCCTGAGAACAACTCGTCATCAAATGACAAAGTAACCCCTGATGAATCTGATGAAAAAGAGATATCACGAACACTTTTTATATTTCCATACACCTTGCCAACCATCTCAAAAGAGCGTCCTGTAATTATATCGATATGATTAGCTGGTTTTCTGTACGATGATATAAGAGCATCAAAAATTCCAATAAGCGTTATTATCATTGCTAAAACGCATATTCTTCCAAAAATTACTCTATTGTTAATCAGTTTATTATTATCAATAGATATCATAACAACATCTCTCCTGTATTTTAAAAATTGTCTTAAAGTGGGGGTTAGATTCCATATATCTCCAAAGCTATTTCAACCTTTGAAGTAATGCAAAGGGGGGATTAGTATAAAAAAATAAGAAGACAGCGGACTATGCACAAATGGGCGAATGAGCATGACCGCTGTCTCTTATAGTGGCGATGGCAACCGCCGTGGAACTTATTTTTTGAAAAGGTCTGTTGTGGTAATATTCATCATGCGCAGGGCTTTTCCAGGCTCTTTATAGTAAATTCTCACTTCGTCCCCTGCTGCCCATGTCTCATCAGGCAGAGAGAAATATTCTTCTGGAAGCGAGAAGGTTACAAGAATTTTCTGGCGTTTTGAGAAAATCTGAATTGATTTTGCATTCTTGTCAACAATCGGGAACTTCTTGTCTCTTACAAGAGGGCTATCTTTAGAGACATTATCCTTTCTCTCAATAAGGGTATATGCAATCTCTTTAAACTGCTGGGTCGCTGTATCAAAGATGTTTATGGTGTTTTTATCTACATCAAGTTTCATTCTCTGACCAACTGATGGATGTGCTCCCATCTCATTTTTGTCTTCAGGGGTTGTAAAGACAACCGGAGGAAGAAGTGTATATTCTGGTTTTCCTTTTATAATACTTTTATCTTCAATAAACGTAACCTTCTTGTTCTCTTTATCATATGCAATCACCCGTCCCTGAATAACCTTACCCTCATCATTGCAGCCCGTGATTACCATCACAAGAACTACTGCGAGTGCGAGTCCGATAAATCTTCTCATATTAATCTCCTTAAATATATATTCTGGTTTTCATATATGGTTATAGTCTGTTTTTCATACTTCTATTTTTTCTTTGCAGCAATCTCTGCCCTTGCTCCCTGAACCATCTTTATTGTTATGTAGAGAGACATAGCAAAAACAAGTCCAAGTACCAGAGTTGTTGAAGAGTTATCTAAAAGGACTTTGTAATCTGGCATCTCTTTAGCAAGCAGTTTCAAAATGATTGACAATGCACATCCGATAACTGCAAGTCCAAAAGCTATACGGATACCATAACCTTTGATGTATTTTGTAGCTACAGTTCCAATCTGTGCTCCTATTGCTGCACCAACAAGCATGATAACAGCAGCAACAAGCTCGGTACGTCCTTTCATTGTATAGGTAAATGCACCATAAAGACCTGAAATCATAACCTCAAAAAGGTCGGTTCCAACTGCTACGTGGGTTGGGCATCCAATAAGATAGATCAGGGCTGGCATACGAATAAGACCGCCGCCAATACCAAGGATACCTGCAATCCAACCTGTAAGAAAGCTGATTAAGATAGGAAGCCATGCAGTACATGTAATGCCTGCTGCTGTAAAGTGAACCATAGGGGCAATGTTGATTTTGTGAAGGGTTTTATGCCACTCTATACCTGTTGAAAGAGCGTCAACTGCCTGACCTCTTGCTAAGGCTTCTCTATCTTTTCTCATCTTTTTTGCCACATCAGCAAAAACCATCCATGCAATGAGCCCAAGAAGAACAAGGTAAAGAGTACGGACAACAAACTCAACGTTGCCAAGTCTCTCAAGCCACATAATCATCTGGGCTCCAACCTCAAATCCGACTACAGTACCAACCAACATTATGAAGCCGAGCTTGTAGTCAACATTTCCGAATTTCCCGTGACGCATTGTGGAAATAAGGGACTTTCCAGCCATGTGGGCAATGTCAGTTCCAATTGCAAATGCCATTGGAAAACCAAGTATATTAAGACCGGGGGTTACCATCCACGCACCACCCATACCAAAGAATCCACCGATAATTCCTACACCTACGCCGAGAATGATAAGACCCGGCCAGAAAATTGTAACACCAGAAATAGGCATCAATACATATAGCCAATCCATAAATATATCCTCCATTTATTAAAGTAATATTCTAAAAATAGTATCAGATTTTGCTAAAGATTAGTATGACTTTAGCATCAATGTTCAGCAAGGTCTCTATGTTCGAGATCAATACCAATGCCTTTCATCACAATATCTGCCACAGTTCCAAAAAGAAGACCGATTAAAGGTATTAACACTATTGTGAGCAGGGAAAAATAAAGATGACTCTCATTGTAAAGAGTTCCCCATGCATGAAGAATACCTGTAAGCCCTCTGGTGTCTGCTACAATAACTACTAATGATGCCTTTTCACCTGCTGCAAGAACAGTCTGAGGTAGAAGGACGCACATCATAATAATAAGACTACTGATTTTCATCCAAATTCCTTTCATCTTTCCTTTCATTGTTTCCTCCAGATTAATTTTGTTTAAAGTTAAACACATTAAAAATTTTTTTGTCTTATGTTCAAAGCCTTTTATCTATGACTTTGGGTTCGTTGATATTCTTTTAATGTTGTTTTTCTGCTTTCTACGGTTAGTCTGTGTTGGGTAATACCAAGTTTCGTGCCATGCTGATTCAAAGCAGATAAAATTTTTAAAACCCTTATTTGATGGGTTTTCAGGAGAAAAAATTGAGAGAGGATGACTTTCTAATGAAAGATATTGGCTTTTTGGAGGTGTCATATTTTTTTACACTGTGTAAAAAAAAATCGAGGAAAGATGTAAAGAGGGATAAAAGTGCAAAAGAGCTACGCTCAAATGAATTGTATGGTTATGGCAGTTTTTAAAAAGGCAAAGATTTGACAACTTTATAAAAGTTGTCAAATCTTTGGACAGCAGTTACATCATAATAATTAATATTCAGTATATTCAGTGATGGTATGTTTCTTGATTCAAATTTTCAGGGGATATAACAGATAAATCAAAAAGGAGTTTTTCATTCATGCCAACAATTATTGGTAATATCAAAAAACTTATCCGATCAAAGCTCAGAAACTCTAAAGAGAATAGATCAAATCTCAACACTGCTGACGAAAAGGCTGAATTGAATGCTGTATTCAGATTCAAATACACGCTTTTTAAAGAGCTTTTAGCTGCAAATTCGGAACTTCTCAATATTTTGTCTGATATGGAGGAAAAACTGAAAGGAGAGCATATATTCGGAAGTTCATATATTAAAAGTCAGGCAAACCGCTCTTTGATGCACTCATTTAAAATGGTTAAAAATCTCAATGTACTTTCAGGTGGCAGGTATCCTAAATTATATGAGGTCTTAGGTAATATTAACCAGAATATCAAGGCCGTTATCAATGAGAAAAAGGAGAGTGAACCACCATTTCATGTGATTCCATACAGTAATATTTTTAAAAAGGATGCTGACTGGGTCGGTGGTAAAAATGCAAATCTCGGTGAAATTCAAAACTGCCTCAACATTCCCGTACCCGAAGGTTTTGCCATCACTACAAGAGCATTCAACCACTTTCTTGACCACAACAATCTCAGAGAAGAGATTATGAACAGGAAAAATCTCATTGGTGATGATGAGGATAACGTGAGTCACCCTGAGAATGCCGTTAATACAGAGGGTGTAAATGATCTTGCACTTCTGAACCGCCTTAGTGAAGAGGTGATGGAGCTGATACAGTCAAAACTTATTCCCTATGATATGATGGCAGATATCATATCCTCCTGCGAAACCATATGGGCAGACAGTCCGGATATAAGACTTGCAATGCGCAGCAGTGCAATCGGTGAAGATGGAGATCTATCTTTCGCAGGCCAGTATCTGACGCTTCTTAATGTGAGACCGGAGCACATAGGTGAAGCCTACAAGTCCATTATCGCAAGCCTCTATACAGCCCGCTCCATATTCTACAGGATTTCAAAAGGAATCTATGATGATGATTTAGCTATGGCTGTTGCCTGTATCAGAATGGTGGATTCAGTTGCAAGCGGAGTAATGTACACGCGTCACCCTTATAATATTGTTGATGAAAATATAATCATCAATGCTGTATGGGGATTAGGACCTTATGCAGTTGACGGAATCATCCGTCCAGATACTTATGTAGTTGAAAAGGGAAATTTTCCAAAAGATGATTTTGTTTTGATTTTAAGTCGTCAGATATCAGACAAGAAAGTTCAGTTGGTCTGTAATAATGATCTGAATAACGGTAATATTACCAATAATGATGATAATTTGAGCGATAATCATGTTAGTTCCAGTCAGAATAAAGCTAATGTAGAAGCAAGAGATAATACAATTGAAGGTGGGGTAAAGGAGATACCAGTGCCTTTAGAAAAACAGTCAGCCCCATGCCTTACAGATGACCAGATAAAGCAGCTTGCCCATTATGGAATGCAGCTTGAAGAGCATTATAAATGTGCTCAGGATGTTGAGTGGGCACTTGATAACACTGGCAAAATTATGATCTTGCAATCAAGACCTCTTAAAATAAAGGCTGTACCACATAAATCGGCACTGAACAGATCCAGTTTGGCCTCCCTTGCTGGGGGAGGAGTAGATAGAATCTCATTAAAAGCAGCACCAATATCAGGATATAAAATCCTTATAAACCAGAGTGAGGTTGCATCTCAGGGGGCTGGTACCGGAAAGGCTTTTCATGTTGCATCTCAGGATGACCTGGCTGCATTTCCCAAGGGTGCTGTTCTTATTGCCCGCCACTCTTCTCCTGAATATGTTGTTGTTATGAAGCTGTGTAGCGGTATCATAACAGAATCAGGCAGTGTGAGCGGACACATGGCAGCACTTGCCCGTGAGTTTAATGTGCCGACTCTCATGGGCCTGGGGGCACAGGATGTACTTAATCTTATTCCCGATGGTATGGAGATAACCGTTGATGGTTATGCAGGCAGAGTCTACGAAGGGGTTGTGACAGAGCTTCTCTCAGCAGTTGAAAAAAAAGATGCCCACATGAAAGGTACACCTGTACATGACCACCTGACAAAGGTGGCGGAACTTATGACCCCCCTTTATCTTATCAACCCCAAGGCACCGGAGTTCTCCCCTTCAGGCTGCAAAACTCTTCATGATATCGCCCGCTTCTGCCATGAAAACTCTTACACAGAGATGTTCAACGTAAGCGATATCGCGTCAAAGCGGCATAAATGCTCATTCCGTCTATCTGTCTCACTTCCAATTGATCTTCATGTTATTGATCTGGGCGGTGGTATCCGCAGTGGTTTTATTTCAAGGAATGCAGAATATGGATATGATAATACATACAATGAACGTCTCTCAATTGACGAGATTTCATCAGTTCCTTTTCTTGCACTCCTCAAAGGGATGCTCAGCAGGGAAGTCCATGGAGTTGAGCCAAGACCTGTAAGTTTTTCAGGGCTTTTCTCTGTGATGCAGGAGCAGATGCTATCTCCTGGTCATGGAGGCGGCGAGAGATTTGGCGACAGAAGTTATGCCATAATTGCGGACAAATATCTCAATTTTAGCTCAAGAGTTGGATATCACTACAGTGTTGTAGATGCCTACTGCGGAGAGACAATTAATAAAAACTACATCACCTTCTCATTTAAAGGGGGAGCTGCTGATGATATCAGGAAAAACAGGCGTGTCAGAGCAATTGCCCTGATACTTGAACAGATAGATTTTACGGTTGCTGTAAAAGAAGATAAAGTTGATGCAAGGCTTCAGAAGTATCCATGTTCGTTTATCCAGAACAGATTGGATACCTTAGGAAAACTTCTTATCTTTACCCGTCAAATGGATATGCTTATGACAACTGAAAAGAGTATAAAATGGGTAGCAGATAACTTTCTTTCAGGTAACTACAAATTTTGCTAAATTAGTGATGTTACGCAAAGCCACTCCCCAGCACTCCCCGCAGGGATCGAGTGATATTATTCCCCCTCTTCTTATGGGGAGGGGGTCAAGAGGGTGTGGGGCAGATTATTTTTTCTTTCCAGTCGTTCCTATTAATAAAGTGAGTTCATGCACAAAATTGAGCATCCCCTCAGACTGTGCATGCATCTGCTCAGAAGCACTTGCAGACTCTTCTGCACTTGCAGCATTTTGCTGTATAACTTTCTCCATTTCAGCAACAGCTATATTGACCTGTTCAATGCCAGTTGCCTGCTCCCGAGACGCTTCGGATATTTTACCAATCAATGAGCCAACCTCATTCGTGCTTTGTGTCACTTGATTGAATGCCTCGCTTGTTTTATTAACAAGCTCTGAGCCACTCATAACCTTTTGCACAGTACCCTGAATTAAATTAGCTGTATTTTTTGCTGCATCTGCAGAACGCATGGCAAGATTTCTTACCTCTTCAGCAACAACAGCAAAACCTGCTCCAGCCTCTCCTGCTCTTGCTGCTTCAACAGCAGCATTAAGTGCCAAAAGGTTGGTCTGAAACGCAATCTCATCAATGGTTTTAATGATCTTTGAAATTGCATCACTTGCCTTAGAGATATCGTCCATTGAGACTATAAGATGATCCATTGAATCATTGGCTCTGCTTACAACTTTATTGGCATTTTGCATCAATTTATCAGCTTGACTCGCATTATGAGAATTCTGTTTTGTCATGGAAGATATCTGTTCTAAAGATGATGCACTCTCCTCAATAGATGCAGCCTGTTCAGATGCCCCTTCTGCTAAAGATTGACTGGCACTTGAGACATGTCCCGATGCTGCTGAAACTTGTTCTGCACCGTCTTGCAATCCATAAATAACCCTATTAAGTGGTGTTGTAATGGCTCGTGTTATTAAAAATGAGAGCAATCCGCCTAAAACAACAGCAGTAACACCTGCCATCAACATTAAGATATTTGCATGGTATATTTCTGTCTCCATTTTTGACTTTTGGTTTGCTGTAGCATCTTCACACTCTTTAATAGCATCTCTGGCAGCTTTCACCATAAGGTCATCTGCATCTTGCTCTTTTTTTAAAATCTCTTGATTAACACTGCTCTTATCTTCAAGTGATAATTTCTCCTTATGCAAAGATATGTATTGATTGAACGCACTATAATACATCTTAATCTTTGCAACTACTTCATCCATCTGAGCCTTGTTTAAAGGGTCTTTGAATTTATCTTTAATCTCATAAGCGTGTTTGATAATATTTTTAACATTTTCATCAACCTTTTGTAGATAGCTATCATCATTACGGATAATATAATTTTTCTCATGGCGTCTTGCTTCAAGCACCATTTTTACCATTGAATTTACACCATCTGCTTTGTCAACTCTATCCGCAACGCTTGATAAACTGCTGTACCCAATATATGCAACAACCATTACAAAAAATATAATAATGGCAAATCCACAAGATATCTTTACCCCAAGTTTTAGATTATTAAACATCGTTTATCCCCCTATTTTAATAAGCCATATTTAATTCAGTCATCTTACGCAAAGCCCCTCCCCAGCCCTCGCCGCAGGGAGAGGGCACGATATTATTCCTCCTCTCCTTATGGGGAGGGGTGGGGCAAATGCAGATCTAACAGTTCCCTGACTGCTTTAAGTAGATCGTTACTGATTATAGGTTTCATAACTACCCTGTCTATACCAAAATTATTTTTTTCTAAATCTGCAGCTTTCCCGCTAAAACCAGTGCAGAGAATCACTGGAATATTTGGTTTAGCGATCTTTAGTGCTGCACAAAGTTTTTCTCCAGTAATACCCGGCATTGTTAAATCTGTGATAACGAGATCATACATATCAGGCTTTTCACGAAAATTTTCTAAAGCATCAAGGCTGTCTATCTCAATAAACACCTTATAACCAGCTCGCTTGAGAATCTGCCCAAACATCTTTGCGACAACAGGCTCATCATCAACCACTAAAATAGTCTCACTGCCTGTAGCTTTTTTAAGGGTTGACGATTCTATTGTATCAAAAGTTGTTTGTTCAACTCCCGGCAGATATATTTTAAAAGATGTTCCCTTTCCTAATTCGCTTGTAACTACAATATCTCCTTTACATCTTTTAACAATTCCATGCACAACAGCAAGACCAAGACCAGTTCCTTTACCTAACTCTTTTGTTGTGAAATAAGGCTCAAATATTCTCTGCAATGTAGCCTTGTCCATGCCTACGCCTGTGTCACTAACCTCAATACATAGATATTTTCCACTGGCTGACTCAAATTTAGGGTTATCAAAAGTTGTATTTTTAACAATATCATCTATTCTAATATCGCTCTTACTTTGTGCTATCTCATAATTATCAATATATACAGGAGGATTTTCACTCTCACTTAGTTTAATTGTAAGAGTTCCATCTGTATTTTCCATTGCGTGAAATGCGTTGATAATAAGATTCATAAACACCTGATGAACCTGAGTTGGATCAGCGTTGACCATACAGCAGTTTTTAGGAATATACTGATTTATTTTGATTGTAGATGGCAGCATTGATCTTGCAAGTTTAATTATCTCTTTGAGAATAGGTTGAATAGATAACGGAGTCATCTCTTGATCAGCTTGACGGCTGAATGTAAGAATCTGTTTAACAAGTTCTTTTGCCCTGTATCCAGCCTTTAAAATCTCGCTTATAAATAGTTTTTGTGTGCTTCCTTCTGTGCTATCTTCGGCAAGCATCTCAGCAGCTCCAATTATGGGAAATAGGATATTATTAAAATCATGGGCAATGCCGCCTGCCATAATCCCAATAGCTTCCATCTTCTGTGCATGGTTAAGCTGAGATTCCAGTCTTCTCATCTCATCTTCAGAGACCTTTTTAATGGTTTCATCTCTGAACAATGCGACAATTTCTCCTGATGATAGTTTGTAAACATAATTTTCATAGTATCTGGTAACTCTATCATCTTTGTATAAATTAATTGGATGGTGATAAGGTTCTCCTGTTTTAAAAACTTTTCTGAATGTGTCAACAAGACCAAATTCAGCGACACCGGGTCTTACCTCAAAGATACTTCTGCCAATCAGCTCTTCACGCTTCTGGTTCTCAATTGTTTCACCAGCTTTATTTAAATCAGCAAATATAAAATCTTCGCCATCTCCAACAACTTCATATATGGCAACACCAGAAACCATATTATCAAAAAGAGCCTTATATCTCTCATCGCTTTTTTTAAGCTCTTGCTGAGCCTTGATACGCTCAGCCTCAATTTTAGCTGTATATATGGCAACATCAATGGTGACTTTAAGCTCTCTTGTTGAGATAGGAGTAAGAACATAACCAAATGGGAAATCAAGTTTCACTTCAGATATAGAATCTTCGTTTGTATGTCTTACAATAAAGATAATTGGTATATGGTGTTTATCTCTTATCTCTTTTGCAGTTTCTGAGGCATCCATTAGATGATTGACATGTGAAGAGGTTATGTTTGTTGAACAGGAATCTTCTTTATTGAGTCCAATATCCAAAAATATAACGTCTGGAATTGTTGTTTTTGGATATGATTTTATATCTTCGTCTGATATAGACCTATATTCATCTAATAGAGAACTATCGTCGTCTGATATAGACCTATATTCATCTAATAGAGAACTATCTTCGTCTGATATAGAACTAAGAAAATCAAGAGCTTTTTCTCCTGAACCGACTGTTGATATAACATCGCAATATAGATAACTAAGTTGCATTTTCAGCTCTTTGATAACTGAATCATCTCCTTCAACAATCATTACTTTTGTCATTTTTATCATAACAACCTCATTGTCAACATACATGGCAGACTGAGCTGCGTCAGCCCAAAACTGCTTTTGCCCAAGCTAAAAAAATAAAAAAGGGAGTTGGAAAATTTTATGTTTTTCAGAATCTATATACAAATAGGCAGAGTAATTGTAAATACAGAACCTTTATCTTTTTCACTCTTAACTGATATTGTGCCGCCAAGTTTTTCAATTATGCGGTAACTGATAGACAGCCCAAGACCAGTTCCCTTTTCTTTCTCTTTTGTTGTAAAGAAGGGATCAAATATCCTATTTTTAATATGTTCAGGGATACCAGAGCCTGTATCTTTGATATCAATGACAATTTTATCACAATCGTTGCGGGAGTCGTGCTCTCTGCGGGTGGTTATTATAACATCTCCCTTATTTGTGATAGAGTCGATAGCATTATTAAGAATATTGAGAAACACCTGCTGCAACTGAGAACGGTCGCTGTTGATTTCAGGAAGGGCTTTGTCGTAATCGGTCTTAATCGCGATATTGTTAATCTGTGCGTGGTGGTTCAAAAATTCAGTAGTTTTAGTAAGCAGAGAGTTAATATCTACACTCTCCATTACAGGTTCCATACTTCTTGCAAAACCTAACATGTTGTGGGTTATCTTGCCTGCCCTTTGAACATGCTCCTCAATTTTATCAAGGCACTCCTGAAACTCCTTGAAATTAGGACTCTCTTTGAACTCCTCCTCATCTAATAGGTCTCGCATCCAGCCAGCTTTTGTAGAGATGATTCCAAGCGGATTGTTGATCTCATGTGCAACTCCAGCAGCCATTTTGCCAAGTGCTGCTAACTTGTCTGTCTGAATAAGATGTGCATTAAGTTCAGCAACCTCTTTATCCCGCTCCTGAAGAGTGTTGACGCTTATGCTTGTTGTAATTACTGTAGTTATTACAATACCAAAAAGAGCAATTAAAAAGAGAGTAATCTGTTCAGCTACCATATCTGAAAAAGATAAAATATTCTCATCAGGATTTTGAGACACAACAAGCAGCCACTGTCCCTCTTTTATCCATAAACCATTATAAATACGATTCTTATCAGGACCTTCTCCCTTTCTTATAACAGTTATATTTGCACCAAACATGCTTGTATCAATTCCTGAATTTGTCAGGATATTATCCTTCTTAAATCGTGAAGGAGATTGATATATGCCGTCTCTGCTTATTATAAAAGCATCTCCTGTGTTGCCCATCTGTGCAGTGCTCACAATTCTTGTAAAGACATCAAGATCAATAGTTGCCCGTAAAATCCAATTTACTCCATTTCTGTTAGCTCTTACAGCAATGATGAAATGAGGAATTTTGCGGTAGCCCATATAGACATCGCTTATATAAAGACCTTTGACCATAACCTGATCAAACCACGCCTCTTTGCTGTAATTAATACCTTTAAGATTGTAAGGTCCTATGTAAGCAAGGTGCTCTCCTGCACTGTTGATTACTCCTAAATCAATAAGTCCCCCACCTGTTTTTTGATTGATATTTTGAAATAGGCTTTGAAGATGCAATATATCCTGAAAATATTCAGGAGTTGACATATTTGCAATTGCTGCGAGAATTACTAACCTCTCCTCAAGGAAGATATCAAGTGTCTGAGCACATGCTCTAAGTCTTGAGTTGATCTGCTGTTCAATTCGCTGATGGTAGGCTTTAGCAAATCCATAATATAAAGTGTAGCCAAGAAGAGCGAGCGGGACAAATGATATGAAAAGAGTCATAATAATTATTTTGCGTCTAAATGCTCGGTACATGGAATCTCCTTTAAACATAGATGGTGGGTGTAGGTTCACCCTAAATTTTTCTTCTTGTTCATATAAAATCTTCTTGCTCATGTTAAATTTTACACGAATGTTGGATCGTGCAATTGATATGCCATTGTGTTAAGATTGGTATTGAGGTGAGTTGGATGTGTTTGATTTGATTGAAAAAAGCTCTTGACACATATACAATCGTGTCAAGAGAAGATATCTCTGAGCATTCGCCTGATTTTACAAAGTGTAAAGTAATCTGACAGCAAATAACGATTTTTTAAACGTAAAAGTTACAGCCATCAAAGCAATTACATTCAAAGAGATCGCAAAAAAGCTAATATAAATCAATTACATCTAAAGTTCTCGCAAAAAAAGCTAATATGAAACTGTCTCACAAAAAATATTATTGATAAATCAAATTATCAGCGTTATAAGATATCGTTGGAATTATTCATAAATCACTACAATTTTACCAAAATTTATTGATTTTTAATTTTTTTAAAACCTACAATTTTTAATTTTTAGAGACATCGGGAATACAATATTATGCAGTATGAACCTGTAATAGGGCTTGAAGTCCACGCTCAACTTAAAACTGAAACAAAAATATTCTGTGGCTGCTCCACACGCTTTGGAGCTGAACCAAATGAAAACACCTGCCCTGTATGTACCGGTATGCCGGGAGTATTGCCTGTTTTAAACCATAAAGCTGTAACCTTTGCCATTAGATGTGCCCTTGCTACAAACTGCAAAATTGCACGCGAGAGCCGTTTTGACAGAAAAAATTACTTCTATCCTGACCTTCCAAAGGGCTACCAGATTTCCCAGTATGCCTATCCAATAGCAGAACGCGGCTACCTCTCAATTGATATTGAAGATGGGCTTGAAAAAATAATAGGAATCACCAGAATCCACATGGAAGAAGATGCGGGCAAGCTGATACACGATCCACAGAGGGCAAGAAGCATGGTTGATCTCAACCGAACTGGAGTTCCGTTAGTGGAAATCGTAAGTGAACCTGATATCCGTTCTGCAGCAGAGGCTGGAGCATATTTAAGAAAACTTCACTCCATTTTAAGATATATTGATGTATGCGATGGCAATATGGAAGAGGGAAGTTTCAGATGTGATGCCAATATTTCTCTCAGACCTGTTGGCGATGAGAAATTCGGCACCCGAACAGAGCTTAAAAACCTCAACTCGTTCAAGCATGTGGAAAAGGCAATACAGTATGAGATTCAACGGCAGACCTATCTTCTTGATGAAGGTAAGGAGATTGTTCAGGAGACCCGCCTTTGGGACCCTGTAAAAAACATGACAAAATCAATGAGGGGTAAGGAAGATGCCCATGACTACCGATATTTTCCTGATCCTGATCTTGTTCCTCTTATTGTTGATGATGCGTGGATTAATGCGGTTAAAGCAGATATGCCAGAGCTTCCCAACGATAGAAAATTACGATTTATCAATCAATACAAAATTTCTAATTATGATGCAGATGTTCTTACATCTTCAAGAAATCTTGCAGATTATTTTGAGGCAACTGCGGCTCTGCTTAATGATAAGAAACTTGCAGCAAACTGGATAATGGGTCCCATACTTGCAATGGTAAAGAGCGAAGGTAACACCATTGAAGACCCTCCAATAGCATCAACTGATCTTGCAGATATTCTTACGCTTCTTGAAAAGAATCTGATTAATACCACTGCTGCAAAGACCATCTTTGAAAAGATGGTCTCATTAAACAGACAATTTAGTGAAAAATCTGGCAGGCTAAAAGCTGCTCAACTGGTCAAGGAGATGGGACTTGAACAGGTGTCAGATCAATCTGAACTTGAGACTATTGTAGATGAGGTGATTTCACAGAATCCATCTGAACTTGAGGCTTACAGAAATGGTAAAACAAAACTCTTCAGCTTTTTCATGGGGCAGATTATGAAAAAAACAAGGGGTAAAGCTGATCCAAAAATAGTTACTCAGCTTCTTAATGAAAAATTATAACTTTATAATCGGAGTAGCGATGAGATCAAAAACAATAATAGTAATAAAAGAGAAATTTTATCTTCTTCTTATATGTATCATGCTACAATTTCCAGTATTTATTTTTGCTGAGACAGGAGATATATATCAAGTCAAAAAAATTTCAATTATTCCATTTGAAATCCACTCTCAGCAAGATTTGTCTTACATAAAAAACGGTGTTTCTCAGATGCTCTCATCAAGGCTTGCGTGGAAAGATAATACCCTTGTAGCAACTGAAAAAGAGATAAACGAAACTCTTATAAAAATTAATTCTATCAATCGCACTCATTCGGGTTCAGGCACTATGGGGTCAGCAGACGCTTCCTTTGCTGACTACCTCATTAAAATCGCCGAAAATACGAAATCTGACTATATTATAAGTGGAAGCATAACTGAATTTGCAGGAGCATTCAGTGTTGATGCCACTGTTTACAGTATCAGTCAAAACAGTTCACAATCTTTTTTTACACAGGCAGAGACACCAGAAAAGATAATCCCCAGTGTTGAAATATTGAGTGCTAAAATAAATAAAGAGATTTTCAACAGAGAGACACCCTCTCTTGCATTGATAGATGAAGAGAAGAGCAAATCTGCAACCCGTGCAAACCCTGAGAAATTGATGCCGTTAGCATCTCTTGAGCAGAGTGAAAAAAAAGAGAAACCTTTCTGGAAATTCTGGGGTAAAGATAAACCATCCGAGACAAGAGTTGAACAACATCAGCAGCAGGAAGAAGAGGGTGTAATAGAGATACCAATCGATACTGAAGATGATGAAGATCACGAAGAGGATAAAAAACCCTTCTGGAAATTTTGGTAAAACAGGTACAAACTGATGCTAAAAGAGACCATTCTGATTGTTGACGATGAAGAAGATATACTTGAGCTTGTAAAGTATAACCTTGAGCGAGAGGGTTATACAACAATATCAGCTATTACAGGGGAAGCTGCATTGAAATTGGCATCTGAGATACAGCCCTCTTTAATTGTTCTTGACCTTATGCTTCCAGGTATAGATGGACTAGAGGTTACAAAAATACTTAGAGCAGCTTGCTCAACTGCCCATATTCCGATTGTGATGCTTACAGCTAAAGGGGAGGAGTCAGATATTGTAACTGGACTTGAGCTTGGAGCAAATGATTACATGTCAAAACCTTTTAGCCCAAGAGAGTTAGTTGCCCGTATCAGAGCTATTTTGAGACGAGTTCCTGCTCAAAGTGGCACTATCAGAGAAACTGACAACATCGGGTACACTATTTTAGGAGAGATGGTGATTGATCATGGAAGGCATATTGTAAAAATAGCTGACAATCCAGTTGATCTAACCTATTCAGAATTTGAGCTGCTGGCATTTCTTTCTGCTAAAAGAGGATGGGTATTTACCCGCGGGCAGATTATGGATGCTATTCACGGTGACAATTACGCAGTAACAGAGAGAAGTGTAGATGTAATAGTGGCTGGTCTGCGTAAAAAACTTGGAGAGTTTGCCAATTCTATTGAAACAGTCAGAGGGGTAGGATACAGGTTCAAAGATGATAATCGTGAATAAAAGAAGAAGAAAAATATTGTGGCAGATTTTCCCCTCTTTTTTAATAATTACTGTTCTTTCTCTGACTGCTGTAACATTTTATTCTACAAATGTTTTTAAATCTTTTTTTCTAAATAACACCGAACATGACCTTACCAGCAGAGCAGAGTTTGTAAAAAGAGAGTTTCTCGCACGTTTCCCCAATTTTGACATCACTTCATCAAACATGGATATTGGTGATATTGACCGTCTCTGCAAAGATATTGGTCAAACTACTGGTACCAGAGTAACCATTGTTCTTCCGTCAGGTAAAGTTGTAGGTGACTCTTTCAGCAATATTAACTCTATGGAAAACCATAAGCACAGATATGAGATTGCCCTTGCAATGAAAGATAAAAAAGGGGTTTCAATCAGAAAGAGTGGAACATTGGGAGAGAGCATGATGTATATTGCCCTTCCTGTAGTTAGGTATGATAACTCTATATCTGTCAATGCTAATAAAGCTGATCATAATATTGATGTTTTGTGGATTGTAAGGGTCGCAATTTCAATAGCATCCATTGAAAAGCAGATAAGATCAATACAGAAGAATATTTTTATTGCCCTTTTAATTACAGTTACTGCCGCAGCTGGAGCAAGCCTTTTTGTGGCAAGACGGATCACAAGACCAATTGAGGAGATGAGAAACGGTGCGGCTAATTTTGCAGATGGTAAATTGACCCTTCCCCTTCTTCTACCTGACTCTGAAGAGCTTTTTCAGCTTGCTCTGACCATAAATCTTATGGCACAGACGCTTGATGAAAAAATAAAAACATTAGAAGACCGCACTATGGAGCTTGAAGCTGTCCTATCAAGTATGCGAGAAGGTGTGATAGCAGTTGATCCTGACGAAAAGATAATTACTGCAAACCATGCTGCTGCTGAAATGTTTGGCTATCCTACTGATCTTATAAAGGGCAGAAATATCCATGAAATATCAAGATATTATGAACTTCAGAAACTTCTTTCCAGAGCACTTGCCAATGCTGATCCTGTTGAAGACGATATTGCAATACATGGTAATGGCGACTATATTTACAATGTGCACTCAACAGCTCTTTGCAACTCTTCAGGAGCAAAACTTGGCATCCTGATTATTTTCCATGATATTACAAGAATACGAAAACTTGAAACCATGCACAAGGATTTTGCAGCCAATGTCTCCCACGAACTGAAAACGCCGCTCACATCTATAAAGGGTTTTGTGGAAACTCTTGAAAATCTTATTCAGGAGCAGCAAGATAGCACTAACCATTGCTTCAAAGATGTTGAAAATAAGTCTGAACAAAATGAGCATAAAAACCAAGATTTTATCAAAGATGACGGACAGCGTTGCAAACATGAAAAAACGGCAAAATTTATTAAAATCATTCAAAAAAATGTAGATCGTCTTATTGCCTTGATTAATGATCTGCTTGCACTGTCAAGAGTTGAACGGGAGGAGGGTGCAACTGTCCGACTTGAACCGCATGATATTACCCAGATTATTCAAGCGGCAATTGATGCCTGCACGTCAATCGCTGCTGCTAACAATATCAATATTGAATATATTTCTCAAAATATTGTTGAAGATGATTCTAAAGGAAATTCAAAAGATAGAAGCATTATAGCTTTAATTGACCCCATCCTCATGGAGCAGGCTATAACCAATCTTATTGACAATGCAATCAAATACAGTGCTTCTGGCAATCGGGTTGTTGTTACCTGTGACTCAACTAACCGCACTATTATGATAAATATCACTGATTATGGTACAGGTATTGGCGGTGAACATCTTTCAAGAATTTTCAATAGATTTTACAGGGTTGATAAATCAAGAAGCAGGGATATGGGGGGCACTGGTTTGGGTCTTGCAATTGTTAAACATATTATAAGGTATCATAAGGGTGATATCTCTGTTACAAGCACAGTGGGAAAAGGAAGCACATTTAAAATAACCCTACCCGCTGTCTCTTGAAAATGTTATAAAAATTTTAGGTCGATATTTAAGTATTTGGGAGTGTAATTTTTTAAATCAAAAACGGGTAATAGCAGATGTTTTTCAAAAGCGTGGATCATGTGATGGAAAAATTAGAGGCGGCAAATTATATTGCGTCAAAAGAGATTGCCACTGTAATTTTTATTGCCATCTCCACAGATAAACCAGTTCTGGTTGAGGGGCCTGCAGGAGTCGGTAAAACCGAACTTGCAAAAGCCCTGTCTGATTGCATGGGCAGAAGGCTTATACGTCTTCAGTGTTATGAGGGGCTTGATGAGGCAAAAGCACTTTATGAGTGGGAATATGCCAAGCAACTTCTCTATACCCAAATGGTAAAAGATAGAATTAACACAATTATTGCAGATACAATCTCTCTTTCTGATGCAGTTGATAAAATTGCAGCCCAAGAAGATGCCTTTTTTTCAGAACGGTTTATTCAGCCTCGCCCTCTACTTCAAGCTATCTTATCCCCGGAGCCTGTTGTGCTGCTAATTGATGAGGTAGATAAATCTGATCCTGAATTTGAGGCTTTTCTGCTTGAGCTTTTAAGCGATTTTCAGGTAACTATTCCTGAACTTGGAACACGGAAACCTGTAACCATTCCCTTTGTATTTTTGACATCCAACAACTATAGAGATATGAGCGATGCACTAAAAAGGCGGTGCATTCACCTGTATATTGACTATCCTACACCACAAAGGGAGAAAGAGATTGTCCAGCGAAAACTTCCTCATATAAACCAGATACTGCTTGACCAAATAATCACAAGTGTCAATAAAATAAGGGAAATGGAGCTTAAAAAGAGTCCTTGTGTTTCAGAATCAATTGACTGGGCAAGAGCACTTATGGCACTTGGAGTAAAAGAACTTAATGACAGACATATCATGGAAACTCTCAATGTTATATGCAAATACCAGTCAGATCATAATATTGTCAGCCACAATCTAAGCCAAATTCTGCCTCAAACGAAGAGTTGTTGCATAAAAGCTGAAACTATTGCATAAAGTTGAGAACTAAAGAAAATATTTAAATTTTAAACATGGCGGTGAACATGAAATACCCTATCTTAACTGAAAAACAGCTTGATGCTATTGATGATATCCTGAATCAGAAACTTATCAAAGCAGGCGTAAGAAATGTTATGCTTATTGACATGGCAGGAAATACTATTTCAAAACAGGATAATGGTAAGTTCAAGCTTGATACCATAGCCTTTGCGGCATTGGCTGCCGGTAATTTTGCAGCCGTGGAAGCTATGGCAAAACTTGTTGGAGAATCTGAGTTTTCTCTTTTATTTCATAAAGGAGAGACTGCCAGTGTCCATTTTAGTAAAATAAATAAAGATTTTCTCTTAATTACCATGTTTCAAAAAGACCTTTCCCTTGGTATTATACGATTGAAAGTAACTGACACTATTGATGCACTTACTAAAGTTATTTATACCTGATTTACAAGGATAATATGTTATTATTAAAAAGTATAGTACATGATACAAAAAGGTATCACTCTATGATATGTTTAGAAGCATTATTCAGTTATTTGCGGTGATTTGTGGTAAGGAGGATATGTTTTGGCTTTTATCAATATTAAAACCAAGGAAGTGCAGGTAAAAATAGTCTATTACGGTCCAGGCAGAGGCGGAAAAACAGCAAACCTTGAATATATCTACAATAAATACCGCAATAATATCACTACTGAAATGGTCAGCCTTAAAACCCATGATGACAGGACTCTTTTCTTTGATTTTCTTCCCTTTGATGTTGGTAAAATTAGAGGATATGATGTATCAATACAGTTATACACTGTACCTGGACAGGTAAAATACAATGCAACTCGAAAACTTGTATTAAAAGGTGTTGACGGGATTGTCTTTGTAGCTGATGCCACTGTAGAGCGACGAAAGAGCAATATAGACTCTCTCAAGCAGCTTCAAGAGAATCTTGAGTCATACAATCTTAATATCAATACTATTCCGCTTGTTATGCAATACAATAAATATGATTTAAAGGATGCGGGTGTTCCTCTGCTTTCACCACAGGTGATGCAGCAGGATTTAAACAGCCAACTGAGAGTTCCTGCTTTTGCAGCAAGTGCTTTAGTCGGAGGCAATGTCATTGCCACATTAAAAAAAATTATCTCATTGACTTTGTCGTCAATTCAAGATCAACTCTTTTAAGACACAATCTCTCTTTTTAAGGAGGTGCACATTTGAGCACAATATCTAATAAAAACAGCAACTCTCCAGTCAGTTACCTGAAGCACCTCACGCTTTCCATTGATAGAGGTATAACAGATGAGGTTAATCAGCAGATTATCAAAATAACAGACGAGTTAAGTCAGCAATGGCAGAACGACAAGGTTCTTTCAACATTTATTAAAATGACCCGTGCATTATCAGACTACACTGCTTCTGGAAAAAGTAATATCAATGCAGATGCAGTTGCTCTTATACGTTCTATTGTAACACAAATGGAAAATCTTTCCAGCCCGCCCGGAATTGATCTGCCAACGGCAAAAAAACAGGCTATTCTAACTGAAGAGATTGCAAAATATAATACGCTCAAACAGCAGATAAAAACGCCTTCAAAAGGAGAGACTCAAGAGATATCTGATACTTCGGCTATATCATATCAGGCTGAGATGGATGGCAATGTGATTTCTGAACTTAAAAGTATTATCCTTTCGTTAGACTGGGAGATCACAGATGAACTTATCCAGAAATTAGATAAGGAAGTGAATCGGCTGCAAACTTACTGGCAGAACAGTAAAATCCATCTCTCATTTCTTCAGATGTTTAAAAGTATTGGCAGCTATGTGATGAATAAAGGTTCAAACACTCATCCTGATGCTATTTCGCTGCTCAATTCGCTTTACAGAAATCTTGAAAAAATTGTGCTTAGTCCAGCCATGACATCTACTGAGCAAAAAGATATCCTTTTAAACGAGATGAAGAAATTCAACGATCTCAAAAAGATCATCTCTTCTGCAAAAGTATCTAAGCCGCGTTCTAACTTGAGTGCTCCTATGTTTACATCTCCTGCGGCTGCTCCTCCTGCATCACGCTATGCTGCTCCTTCCATGAATCCAATGGATGATCTTATCGGAACTAAAAGCAGCAATCTATCTCCTGTGGATGACCTTATCGAAGAGATTCACATGCTTCAAGATTCTGGAGACAGAACCCATTCTCTTGATGCAAACAGGATTACTCAGAGTTCTGGCGGTGCTACCTCTAACCCTGAAATCAAAGAAGTTATTCCAAACCGCCTTAAAAAACAGCCTATCGAGGAAATCCAGACAAGACTTGATGCCTTTTTTGATGAAGATGAACCACTGTCAGAACTCTCTTTTGCAGACTCTGGAGACGAAGTTGTTCCGTACAAAGGAGATACTGGAACATCAGGTTATGCCAACATAACATCAGAGCAGGAGCCTGATTTCAATAACAAGACTGAAGAAGATACGGAAGGTATCCTATTTGAGGATGAAAGTGTTGAAGATGCAGAGACAAATGACTCAGATGATGCTGGAATCTCATTTGAAGATTATGATACTTCTGATTATAAGGTTGATTCATCAGCATCACAACAATCTGCAACCATAGAATCTAATGAGAAGATTAGCAATGCATCTTCTGACGCTACTGACGGTATTGTACCTTATGATTTGGATAGTGAATTTTTTGAAGAAGATATAGAGCCTGTAGATCCTGAGCCTTCCATTGGTAGTCAGAAAGAACAGGCAGCCAATATGCAAAAATCAGTGGAAGAGCAGAGAGTATTATCGGCTGAATTACGGGTAGCAAGAGATATACAGATAGAATCTAATACAAAATCTATGGATAATAGTCCTGAATCTGCCAATGATACCTCAGCAACAAACCAAAAGGAGATGGAACTGCTTGAAGAGCTTAAATCTGCTCTTGGTAAATCAATGTTTCATGGTGGTATCACGGAGATAAAAGAGATCAATGATAAAATAGCATCATTGGAACAGTTATGGAATGAAGAACCAGAAAAACAGATTCTTTTAAAAATATTAAAATCCCTTGCAGGCTATTTTGATCTGCTTGCACCAGCACCAGAAGCTCAGACACTTGAACTTATGCTCTATATTGTTGAGTCAATGGAAGATAGTGAACTCAAATCAAGGGATGCTTTAACAGGTGTTACGAGTGGTGAAAAAATTGGAAATATTGATATTATTAATGTGTTTTCTAAATACATTGATTTTCAAAATATAGTAGCTATGAAACGTCCATCTGCAGAGGAACAGATGGCTGTTGCTGATGAGAGAACATTGAAAGCAGAAAGAGAAGATTATTCTAAGTCAGAGGCATATTCTGAAAATACATTAAGTAAAGGAGAAACTCTGGCTGAGAAGGAGATATTGTATGACGAGCCTCATCAAGAAGATGCTTTGGACATTGAAAAGAAGATTACAGAGACAAAGAGCATCTGGTCAAAAATTAAAAATTGGTTAGGATTTTGATTTTGGATAGCAGCAATAACATAAGTAGCTTAGCTTAAATTATTGTTAGATTGGAATCCCTGCATAATACAATATTAGGCTATAAGGAGGGCAGAATATTGATTTTCTTTTGCGAAGATTGTGGAACAAGAAATAGTTTAACAGATGAGAATATTAAACATGGTATTGTTACATTTAGATGTAACGTATGTGATTATTTAAATTCATATCCACTGCCGGGAAATATACGCCAATATGCTGTAGATACGCCCCCTAAAAAAAACAAAAACTTAAATAAAAGTGCAAAAAAACAAGCATTGGATTAAAATTTCTGAATAAACAAAATAAAACTGGAGGTATTAATGTCAGCTCAGACAGTTATTCTAATTTTTACTTTGGTCATTTATATAATTATTATTTTTGTATTTAATAAAGCACGCAAAAAATATGCGGGGGGAAAAGTTGGTGAGGTTGTCAATCTGATTATAGTAACAGTTGCACTTCTATTTATAGCAGACTATGCGGGAATGCTGTCATCTTATGTTGACGGAGAAATTATTGATATAATCAAAGCTCTTTTTAGAACTGCAGGACTCTCTTTTCTTGCCTACGGCGGGGTGAGGGTTGCGGGAGCATAAGGAAAAACGGGCACCCGTAGGCATACAAAAGATTGATTGGTAATTTTAGGATGCTTCCGTGTTACTTCTTAATATTTTGTGTAATCTTTAAGCCTTAATCAGGGTGCTCTTTATTTGCCATTTGAATATTCTATTTTCTATTGAAAATCTTTAGCTTTAACTAAACAACGAAAAGAATCCCTTTCCTTTGGTACGCTTCTGTGCACTGCCACCCTGCTGAGATGTCATACCGCTTATGATATCTGTAACATCGTTCACAATTCTGTTCTTCTCCAATGATTCAGCGTGATATTTTTTTACATACCCAATTATATTTTCAATCTCCTGTAATATAGTCTGCATAGGATTCATCCCAAGAATAGCTGCGATTTTTTTAAGTACAAGGGTTGTATAGGAATTAAAACCATTAATCAGAATCTCTTTACCGCTCTCTTCTTCCTTCTCAATTGATGCTATCTGTGCGATAATGGACTGAATGTTTGAGCTTGAATGATTTGACGGATGATAATTTTCAAAAATCTGTCTGTAATCATCGGCAAGAGTGTCCTTTACCTCATTAAAGACTGATGCTGCCCTGTCTCCTAATTCCTGTTCTATATTTTTTAACACAGATTGAAGAATATCGTTATACACAGTTATAACAGCAGAATACTCCTCTTTCCCTGCACCGCTGTCGCTTAACTGTATCTCCTCTTTCTGTTCAATAAGTCCATAGGAGTTGAGAGAAAATATAATCTTATAAACAGCAAACTCATCATAACCGCTCTGTGAAACTATCTGGCGTATAGTACGGTTTCCGTCAATCAAAGAGAGAATCCGCCATTCATTTGCATTTAATCTTATCTCATCTTCCTTATTCTGAACATGCCCTGTAATCTTGAACACAAGGTTTTCACTTGTGATAACAGTATTAAGTACAGATAGCTCATCAATCCGCCTTGATGCTTCAAGAATCAGCTTCATAGGGTTAAGCTGAGTTATAACCATGCCCTCTAAATTGAGCTTAATATCTTTATATTCAAACTTCCCTTTTTTCCAGAGCAGAAGGCTGTAGAGAATTTCCTCTACCTGTTTGGTATTGTATTTTTTTAGCGTGCTCATGGTTACATATCCCTTGTCAACAAGTATTTTACCAAGAGATAGTTTCTGTTCACGTCCAAGGGCAAGACATTTTTGCAACTGTTCAGCGGAAATAATACCATCCCGCCTCAGTATATAACCAAGACGAGACTCTTTCTGAGAACCTGAAGCATATACAATGGTTCCCTCTTCAAAAAAGACTTTACACTCATTATCTCCACTTGTCACTCTGAGCAGACCAGTTTTCTGGTCGTTGCACAAAAGCTGAAGAATACTTGTCAGAAACAAGCCCTCAAAATCACCTTGAAGATTCATAGTCAAACTCTCTTGCTTAAGGTTGTTTTTATTATGTTGCTCAAAAATGAGATATTATAATAATATGGCATCAGAAACAATATTTATAACATAGCATAACAATCAATATTTATCACATACTATAACAATATTGATATCACTGACAACTGGAAAAATAATTATGGATTTACTATTATCTGCAAAAAAACAGGAGAAATCGTCATTAAAATGCTTGATATCATGGTTGAATTTACAAACTGCTGTCGATCTTATGGACTTAGAGTATCAACAAGTGAAGTGTTAGATTGTATACGGCATATCAGCCTTATTAATCTGCTTGATGAACAAGAATTTCACACTGTTCTACAGAGTAATTATGCAAAAACAAAGCGAGAGCAGAACCGTTTCAACTCGTTGTACAATCTTTTTTTTCATGGTAGAAAATCTGTAAAATTGGAGAATAGTTTCACACATCTTGCAGGCACATTCAATAAAATTATGGATATCATGGAAAAAAATCATGATAATGAACCAACAAAAAAAGCTCTTACTGAATTTATGAGAGGAAGACCGGCACAATTTTTGGCTCAGATTCACAGGCTTAATATAATGAGCGTAAGAGAGCAGAAATTTTTTAAATCAAACATGGATCAGCTATCTGCAAAACTCAGCGTGATGCTTGCCATCAATCAGATGAGACAGAAAATTATGGAGCTAAACGGTACTAATTTTGATAATTTAAATCAAGAGAGCATAAAAATTGTAAATAGCCATTTTGATAAAATTTTAGATAAAGCCTACACTCTTCTTACAGACGAACCAAGAGAAAATAACAGCTCTATTGTAGAACGAAAATATGGAATACAATCTGATATTGAGCTTAATCAGAGACCTTTCTCCTCATTAAGTGTTAAAGAAGTTGCACAGGTAATAGAAGTTATAGAGATGTTTGCTAAAAAACTTAAAGATCAGGCAAGCAGACGTTTCCGTATTAAAAAACGAGGTGTCATAGATATAAAGAAAACTCTTCGCAATTCAGGTAAATATCAGGGGGTACCCTTAGACATAAAATTCAAAGACAAACCTATTAACAAAAGCTCACTTATCGTTCTTTGTGATGTGTCTGGCTCTGTATGGTCATCTGCAAGATTTATGCTCAATGTTCTGTATGCTCTCCAAGAGTGTTTTGAACGTATCAGAAGTTTTATTTTCGTTGCAGAGATTGTGGAAGTAACTGAATATTTTAAGAGATTAGATAATAATGCCGTCAGCACCGATAGCAGAGCCTGTTTTATCAGCGGAGTTGATGCTGTAAACTCTGCAATTGAGACTATATTAAACAGCAGTATTATAAACAAAAATGAACATACTGATTACGGTGCTGTATTGAACTCTTTTAAAAAAAGGTATCTAAACATTTTAAACCATAAAACCACTGTGATTATAATGGGAGACGGGCGTTCAAATTATCTAAACCCTCAGGCTCATATTCTCGGTGAAATAAGAGAAAAATGTAAACGGGTTATCTGGCTCAATCCAGAATCTCACAACACATGGGACAGCGGTGACAGTGAAATTTTTGCATATAAACAGCACTGCCATGAAATTCGTACATGTATAAACTTAAACCACCTGACTCAATTTGTAAATGAGCTTGTACTTTAAAAAAGACAAAAAGAGAAAAAATCCTTAGCTCCAAAAATGCCTTATTTACATGGAACATGGAGGTGTTTGAAAACAATTTGAACGAATGGGTATGAATTATGGATTTATCTAATTGAGCATCGCTCTACGTAAGGTTCAACTATCAGCTTAAATTCATCAAGTTCATCATCACTAAAAAAGGGATTTGGATATGGGTTGTTTTTTTGGAAAAATAGGGGGTTGAGCATATTTGAATTTTTTGAGCAGTGCTGAATCACATAGTGTGATGCTCCCTTTATCATCTTACCGATTTCAGTCATAATTTCTTGTGAGATAAATGGTTTGATGCAGGTAGTTCTAAATTCATAGTCAGGTGCATGTTTCATTATCAGTTTGATACTTTTAAGGATTAAAGAGAAATCAAATTTTATATATTTAATCTTTTCTGAGCTACATTTTGATTTTTCACTACCCGCATTGATTGGCAGACAGTATTCTCCATCTTTAACAAAATATTGATATCCAGTACAATTACTCTTTATATCCATTGCAATAAAATCGACAAGCTCTCTTTTAATAAGATTTTCAATCACATCTGGTCTACTACCATTAGTATCTAATTTAACCTTGAGTCCCATATTTTTAAGCCTGAAACAGAATGGTTCAAGACCCGTCTGGAATGTAGGCTCTCCGCCTGTAATGGCAACTCCATCAATTAGACCTTTTCGTTTTTTTAAAAAAGCAAAAATTTCGTTCACATTGATAAGTTGATTGGTTTCAAAGTATTTATTCACTTGAGTATTTATATTTTTTTGAAGATTTGTTTGATGTGAATCTGTTTGAAAGGGATAAAAAGGGATAAGAGCGGGGTTGTGGCAGTAAGGACAACTGAAATTACACCCCTGTGTAAAGACAAGTGAAGCCACAACCCCTGGAAAATCAATCAATGTGTTCTTCTGGAAACCACCGATATTAAAATGCACTATTGCCTCTTTCTATCAAAATCTATTTATCTGCGACCCGTTTGAATTAAACTATCACAAAAAGAGGTCATTCAAGAGGCAACTTTAAAGGTTTTACGCATACAGAACTCTGTCTGTTTGCCATTGTTCCACTGCTTAACAGGTCTGAGATATCCTACAACTCTTGAGTAAACTTCTGTCTCTTCACCGCAGTTTGGACAGTGTTCTATTGAACCTGAAATATATCCATGTGAGGGACAGACACTGAATGTGGGGGTTATTGTAAAGTATGGCAACTTATAATTCATAGCCACCTTTCTTACCACGTTTTTAACAATTTCGGGATCACAAACTTGCTCGCCAAGGAACAGATGCATAACAGTGCCGCCTGTATATCTTGTCTGTAACTGATCTTGAAGTTCTAAAGCTTCAAACAGATCGTCAGTGTAATTTACAGGCAGATGAGTTGAGTTTGTATAAAAAGGAGATTTCCCCTCTTTGTATTCTGTCTCATTGGCACAGATTATATCAGGATAACGCTGCTTATCCATCATGGCAAACCTGTAGGTTGTCCCCTCTCCTGGTGTTGCTTCAAGGTTGAACATCTCGTCTGTCTCTTCTTGAATCTTTTCCATTCTGTTACGTATATGATCCATAACTCTTACAGCAAATGCCTGTCCTTTTTCAGATGCAATCCCTTCACCTTCACCCATAAAGTTGATACACGCCTCGTGCATACCAAGAATACCAATAGTGGAGAAGTGGTTACGCCAATAGCAATCTGACTGCTCCTTTATTTTTCTTAAATAGAATTTTGAGTATGGATAGAGATTACCATTTGTAAATTTTTCCAACACCTTCCTTTTTATTACAAGGGAGTCAGACGCAATGTTGATAAGATCATCTAAACGTTTGATAAAATCTTTTTCATTGTCAGCAAGATATCCGATACGAGGCATATTTATTGTCACAACACCGATAGAGCCTGTGAGCGGATTTGCCCCAAAAAGCCCTCCCCCCCTTTTTTGAAGCTGCCTGTTATCAAGACGAAGTCTGCAACACATTGAACGGGCATCATCAGGAGACATATCTGAATTGACAAAATTTGAAAAATAGGGAATACCATATTTCCCAGTCATCTTCCAGATACTCTCAAGGTTTGGGTTATCCCAGTTAAAATCCTCTGTGATGTTGTAAGTAGGAATCGGGAATGTAAAGACACGACCTTTAGCATCTCCCTCCATCATAACTTCTGCAAATGCCCTGTTTATAACATCCATCTCTTCCTGATAATCACCATACGTACTATCTTCACGGTATTTCCCGCCGATAATTACGGGTGAGTTCTTAAGGGTAGAGGGGACATTTAAATCCATTGTAATATTGGTAAACGGGGTCTGAAAACCAACACGGGTTGGAATGTTGATATTAAATACAAACTCCTGAAGAGCCTGTTTGACCTCTCTATATCCGAGCTTGTCTTCCCTGACAAACGGTGCAAGAAGTGTATCAAAATTTGACATTGCCTGAGCACCAGCAGCTTCTCCCTGAAGAGTGTAAAAGAAGTTCACCATCTGTCCCAATGCGGTTCTAAAATGGCGTGGCGGAGAGCTTTCAACTTTGCCTGCAACGCCCTTAAAACCCTCCATAAGAAGGTCTTGAAGATCCCAGCCGACACAGTATACAGACAGCAGACTTAAATCATGTATATGGATATCTCCCCTGTTATGGGCATTTCTCACCTCAGGAGGATAGATGCAGTTTAGCCAGTATTCGGCAGTTATATCCGATGAGATGTAATTATTCAAACCCTGGAGCGAGTAACTCATATTGCTATTTTCTTTTACTTTCCAGTCCATTTTTCTGATATAGCTGTCCATCAGTTCAACATGTTCACGTATGGTAATCTTTCTTATCTGATTGTGCTGCTCACGGTAAATGATGTATGATTTGGCAGTTTTGTAAAATGGAGAATCAAGGAGAACTCGTTCAACAATATCTTGTATCTCCTCCACATCAGGACAGTTTCCAAGACGGAGGTCTCTTGCAAGAGTCATAACCTTGAGAGTCAGTTTTTTTGCCTCACGCTCATCAAATTCTCCTGTTGCCTGACCCGCCTTCGCGATGGCATCACTGATTTTGGATGAATCAAAGTCAGCAACTCTTCCATCCCGTTTTTTTATCTTTTCAAACATTCATATACCCCTTGAAATAGATGCAGTATTAGATTATTTAATGTGTAAAGAGCCGTTTAAATGGTTCTTATTGTTATTATTTGTCTGATTTAAATTTTTATTCTTTAACCATTTTGAGATATAACAGCCAGATAGTTCAATAATGGTAAGTTTTAACAAGAATAGTCAATATGTAGTTTGAAGTCAAGATAAAATTCGATATATTGTGTTAAAATTACCAAATCAGCGTGAAACAGAACAGATAAAAAACGTGAAAACAGAGGAAATTACAGAGAATATGGAACTTGACAAGAGCGATTTTTTTAGAAGAATTATTATTCCATGGTATGATTCGTATCCTGTCTGCTGGATATTAATTTTATGGGCAATATCTATACTTATGTTTGCATTAACTGGCATGCAAATTGCCATTATAAATGAATCACTAAATGACTATATATGGTTTCCTGCACTGCTGGCAGTTCTGGCTTTTATGATGTTCCTTAGTCTTGTATTTCGCATAATCTATCGAAATATAAACCGATGATTTAGCGAGACTAAGAGATGCGGGGAATAATAATTTCCATAAGATGGTGAATAATCTTAGCCGTAACTCCCCATACAACAACATCTTGATATGGGTAGGTAAGCTCATATATTCCGGGTAGTCTTCCTATAAAATTATTGTCTTTATGTACCTTTATTAAGTATCTCAGAGGGATATTGATAACCCTTGAAATCTCTGATTTGTCAAATAAAATGTTCGAGATATTATGACTAATATCTCCCGTTTTCTTCCATATTCCAAGAAATGCTTCGATATCCCTATTATTTATGGTCTGAAAGTGACCGATTGAGCCAATCATCTCGACCTCTTCTTTGGGGATATGCAGCTCCTCTTCAAGCTCCCTTAATGCCGTAGCTTCTCGGCTTAAATCTTCAGGATCACTGTTGCCTCCCGGAAATGCCATCTGATTTCTCCATGGATAGCCTTCAATATCAGCCTTTTGAATGAAAATTAAGTTTGTGTCAGCTTCAAGGGTAAAAAGTCCCATAACGCTTGTCGGTTGAAACGTATTAATCTCTGGAGCTTGAGGGTGCTTTCCATCTCTTAATGCTTTGATAATAAGCTGATGACAGCCGATGTTTTCTGACACTCCCTCTTCTAAAAACATATCTTACATCTCCATTTTTATTAAAAATATTTTTACTTTTTTCAAAAAAAAAGAATCACCTGACATATAAAATGCCAGGTGATTCTTTCTATTCCAAATCATAGCTTTGTTTCAAGTCATATCTTTGAACTTATAATCCCATCCTGATTTCCGGTGTTCAATAAAACAAGGATATAGGATCAAAAGATCATTGATTTGAACGTTCTATCCCAAATAGATATCATTACAATATCGTATAAATCATCTGAAAATAGAAACGGCTGTCAATCTCATCGTCTGGATTATCTCCCTGATCTTTGTGATTAAACTGAAGACCAGCTTTAGCATCAATGGTATTTGAAAGATAGAAACGAAGACCAGTATCTATCATATTTAAGTAAGTATCATCTCTGTCAGAATCTGACTCCCATACAATGTCAAATTTCCAAATATTTTCCCAGTCGATCTTATCTGTCATCTCATAATTAAGTTCAAGTGCATTTGAGATATTGTGAGCAGCATCTCCAAACTCTCCATCTACAAGAACAGTTGAATAGCTAACTCTATCAATGAGCTGCCATTTCAAACCATAAGGTTTTGCATACTCAAAATAAGCACCTAATCCAGGATCATCATCATTTCCTGAATAGTCTGAAATAAGATAGTCAACCTGAACACCTGATTCCCAGCCATGTTTACGTTTAAGTACCTGCTCGTCAGTGAGAATATCTTGAATTCTGATAATTCCAAGTGCCCCAAGAGTCTCATTTCTTAATATACCAGCCTCTTTAAGAACAATCTCCATATCCTCATACCAATATTTTTCGTATTCACGTTTGCTGTAACGGCTTTTGTATTCAGCCTCTTTTGCAATTACATCTGCAAGTTTAAGGTAAACTTCATCTTTAACTTCTCCTGCAATCAGACCGTATTTAGTCAAATCTTCAACGCAGCGAATTGCCTCCATAAGAGGCGTTGCATTTGTGATTCTACCATATCCAAGACCTGCAGAAACTTTTAAATATGGGTCATCATCGTCAGTTGCTTCAAGATCACGAACACCAACAAGCAGTCCGCCATAAACAAATGGTCCTGTGTAGTCGCCAAGATATTTTTTGACTGTTGTATCGCCGTCAATATAAATGTTTCTGTTGGAGCTGTCATTATCATCGCCGCCTCTGCTGAAATCAGTATCAGCACTAAGATTTACGTCCCACTTAAGAGGCAGAGTGCTGTATTCCATATCATAGGTCAGATAGCCGGTACCATTGTAGCTAAGCTGATCTTGATTTCCGTCTCTCATATCAAACTGCAGACCAAGTTCAGCATCATGATACTGGTAATTTGGATCAAGATAGTCAGTCAGCTCAATGGCAAGTGCTGAAGCAGGCATAGCGATCGTAAGGCATACAAGCAGAGCCATAAATTGAGCTTTAATGGATGTTTTACCCTTTATTGCATTACTTTCTCTATTTTTAGTTTCCATTTTTACTTTCTCCCATTCTCCATTTTTAGTTTTCATTTTTCTCTTTTCCCTTTTCCCTTTTTCTAATATATACAACACGAACACCGGAAATTATGACAATTCATTCTAAATACTTTTTAAAGTAATTAAAATTACCTTTTTTATAGCCAATCAATTATAACAAAGTCAAGGAATAACGATAAAAATATGGAGACTCTTCTTAAACAATTAATACTTTCATCATTTATTCTTATAGCCTCTTTTATATTTACACCAACTCTATCTGCAGATGAACCTGACGAACCTCAACGGTTAAACTCAAACCCTACCGATGTAAATACAACTGCTGCAAGCACTATAAATGAGATTAAAAAAATTTTAGAACAGAGTGCTTTGATTGAAAAAACCCTTGAAATGGAGGCAAAAGAGAATAATGACCTTTCCTCATACCTTGAAGATATCAGAAAAAAGAAGACAGAATTTGAATCTCAAACTAATGTCTATAAAATAGAATTGACCACATTTTCAAATCAGTTACATCTTCCTGATATTGAAACTAAACTGATTGAAAAAGCATACATGAGTTCTCAAGCTGCTGTTGCTAAAATTAATAAAGATATATCTGCTCTTAATCAGAAGAGTGAGCAGTTAAAACAGACCCTCCAGATATCTTATGAACAGAAGATGGGTAATGATAAATTTCTGATGGAACTTGAAAGCAGCCCAACCTACAACATTGAAATACACAAGAGTTCTCTTGAACAAAGCTCTGAATCAAAAATTCAGAATAATGAACAAAAAGATGCTAAAGAGTCAAAAACTCAAAATAAGACTGAGCAACCAAAGCAAGATATAAAATCAGCAGATACTATTTCTGAGGAACAAAAACGATTAGATTCTGCAAAGCAGCAGCTTGGATTAGGTAAGCATGGTGACCCTCAGCAGATAGCAGCTTTAGAGCAGAGAATTGCTTTTGAGCAACAGCAGGCAGAAGAGCAGAGAGTTTTAGATGCACAAAAAGAGTCGGACAAGCAGAAATCAGCAGAGTCCCATAGAGCCGCACTCAGCCAGTTGCAGATACATTTAAAATATCTCCAGACCGCTCTTACAAGAAAGATACTCCTAATACAATCGATCTATTCTATTATAAATGAAGAGCTTCCTGTTCTTGAAGAGATAGCGGGAAAATATAAAACTCTTGTAAGTGATCTTGAAATTCGTCTTCGTGATGCAAAAAAAGCAGAACTTTTAACACGGACAACCAACCCGCTTACTCAAGATGCATGGAAACGCTTAGGAGAGGATATAAGTCAACTTAATTCTATTGGTGTATCTATGTTTGAACTGGAAAGCTGGAAAGATACTTTCAGTTTTCTCTGGTTATCAGGTCTGCATAAACTTATTGCATTTATTGTAATTCTCCTGATAGCCGCGGTTATCGGAATAAGATTGAAAATATTAATAAAAAAATTTTGTGCATTGTCACCTCATCTTGAAAAACGCTACTGGAGCAGAATAGTCCTTGAAATTTTTACAAAAAATCTGCTTCTTTCAGTAATAACTGCATTTTTATATCTATGTGTAAAATTTAGACTTTTTTTTAGCTACTCAATCTTAGCAAATCTTATTGTTGAAATATTAATGATCATGATTTTTATATTATGGACAATATATTTTTTAGAACATATCCAAAAAATATATCCTGCCACTCCATCAAAAGAGCTGATAATATTTTTAAGGTGGTTAAATGTTGTAGCTATTATTTACATTATGCTCGGTTCTGCCTTAAGAATTGACAGCAGTATTATTATTGCATACCGCCTGATGTGTGAGATCATTTTTTATGGCTGGCTTGTCTATTTTCTTAAAAAACTTATGCCTGCAATGACCCGTTACTGCGAAAAACAGAATAAAACTATTCAGATGGTTCCAGCATTTTACAAAAATGGACTCATTATAGCAGCTATTACAGGTATTGTTTTAGAACTTTTAGGATACGGAACACTTGCATTTTACTGGTACACCTCATGGGGAAAGACAATTGTTGTTCTTATGTGGTCAGGTTTAATAATAAGTGCATCAAAAGAGTGGATAGACGAGGAAACTTCTGATTCAACTAATGTAAATAGTTCTCAAAGTCAAGGACAGCATGCTCATACAAAAACTGGCATCTCAATGCTCTGGCTCACAAAAAAAATAGCTTTTGCGATTATGTTCTTTATTGTAACCATAACTCTAATGCTTTCGTGGGCAAGCAGTGATTTTGTATTTGCATGGCTCTACAAAATTTTTACCTTCACATTTACCGTTGGCTCAATGAATTTTAGTATCTCTACGACTGTTCAAGCTATGCTTATTCTTCTTGCCACCCATTTTTTTGCCAAAGCGTGGCGTAGCTTTTTCCAAAAAAACTTTCTTGAAGAGAGCGGGCTTGATCATGGCTTGCAAGAATCAATGACCTCCATAACAGTATATGCTATATGGATTTTCGGCATATTTACATCTTTGATTGTGTTTGGTCTTAATACTACCACCCTGACCGTAGCCTTTGGTGCATTAAGTATTGGTATTGGTTTTGGTCTGCAAAATATTGTAAGCAATTTTATAAGCGGTATTATCCTGCTGTTTGAACGTCCAATTCAGGTAGGAGATGATATTGAAATAAACGGTACATGGGCAACTATCAAAAAAACCAATGTTCGTTCAACAATTGCTCAGACTTACGATAATGCAACAATTATTATTCCAAACTCTGAGCTTATAACCAACCGAGTTATTAACTGGAGCTTTAAGGATAAACGCTTGAGAAGAAAGATAAAAGTCGGGGTTGAGTACGGTTCTGATATTGCACTTGTAAAGAAAACACTTATTGAAATTGCAGGCACTACGCCAAGAGTTCTAAAATTTCCAGAAGCAGATGTACTTTTTGAAGATTTCGCAGATAGTGCTTTGATGTTCACTCTAAGATTTTGGACATTTACAGACTGCTTTATGACTGTAGAAACAGATATCAGATTTAAGGTTGAGAAGCTGTTTAAAGAGAGAGAAATTGTTATAGCATTTCCTCAACACGATATTAATATCAGATCAATGCCGATTAATTTCATGGCTCAAGTTCAACAGCAAAATGTTGCTGTACCGCAAAACGTTCCAGCAGAATCAAAGTGATTTATTTAGGTTTAAGCCATGCAGGCAGAAGCTCATAAACCTCAAGAGGAGTCTTGATACTGCGGGAAATATCCGCTTTAAGCTCATCTGCAATATGTTCATCTCCAAGGTCAAGCGGCGGCGGAGATGAACCAGCAGAGAGCGTCTTTCCATCTGAATCTGTAAAAGGCAGCACCAAAGGACCTGCACTCTCAAGTATATATGCTAACTGACCGTTTTTAAGATAAATCACGCTTCCAGTAGGATAAATCCCGATACTCTTAACAAAGGCATGAAGAACAAATTGAAGCATCTTATCTTTTTTAGCATATTTACGAAAAATATCAGTAACAACATTGATCGGATTAAATGCCTCTCTGTAACATGTTCTTGAAGTCATTGCATCATACATATCTGCAAGTTTGCATATCTTGACATACAGAGGAATTTCATCAGATTTTATATTTTCAGGATAACAGTTACGTTCACCATCAAAGAGTGCTCCATGATGAAGCCCGACGATATTTCTTACAACCCTGTTTTTAAGCCTATTTTTATCAAGTATCTGAATTCCAAGACCATAGGAGTGTTTTTTTATCATCCCGAACTCCATGTCTGTAAGTTTGCTCTTTTTATTGAGCACACTGTCAGGGATAAGGGTTTTGCCTATATCGTGGAGAAAAAACCCTGTTGAAATATCAAGTATATCATCTTTGTGATAGTAGATGTAAGAGCCTCCTCCGCCAGTAGCTCCATTTTCAGAAGAGGATAACGGAAAATCTCCAGCGGCTAACGATGAGTCAATATATTTGTTGACCATGCTGCTAAAATTTATATTAAACCGATTCAATATTGCTGTGCCAATTGCACAGACATTTACAGCATGGCTATAAATAATACTATCGTAGTTTATTATCTCTTTTGTCAGATATGCAAAGGGATTTTCAGCAGTGTTAAGAAATGCTACCAATTCAGATACATTCTCTTCAACACTATTGTAATCAAATTCTCCCTTTGATAGCCTAATTGCATCAAGTGCTTGTTTGACAGCCTGCTTTCCAATCTCATATTTTTGAGCAGCAGCGATTTTAATCTCTTCAATCACTTTAAGACGTTTTTCAATATCTCCTGAAGGTGCAGAGATTCTACTGCTTTTAGCTTTACTTATCTGTTTATCTTTTTTTGATGTATGAACAAGCTGAGATACAGAAGGTTTTTCTACTGTTACGCCATCTTGATCTATTTTAAGATAATTTCCATCACTATCCCACACCCCTCCATAGTTTTCAGGATTAAGAGGAAGATTTTTTATACCTTGAGATTTAATAACTTCAAGAGTCTTGACACTGTTGACTAAAATATCCTTTTCAAGAAGAAGCACACCTTTAGCATTGTAAACATCAATGCCTGTTTTAACCTTACCGCCTTGGGCAACAATTGCGATAAGATTGTCTATGCTTACCTTTGTTTGGATCATATTATAAAATTCCGATTTATTAACTGCACAATGCAAGGGAAAGTTTAATAAACTCTTTTACACAAAGAGTTTCTGCCCTTCTTTCAGGATCAATCTCTGCAACAGCAAGACCTTTTTCAATCTGCCCCTTGCTCAATTCAAGTTCTGAACCAGCAAGGGAATTTCTAAGAGTTTTTCTTCTTTTAGAAAAAGCTGCCTTTATAACCTTAAACAAAAAAACCTCCTGTTCATGAGGTAGATAACAACTGCCTGAAGTCTCATATAAATCAGGAGTAAAAAAATTAACCTCAATTACTCTTGATTCAACAGCAGGTTTTGGGAAAAAGAGATTTGCTCCAACATTTGTAAGATTTTTCACAGTGGAACAATATTGCATCACGGCAGAAAGGCGTCCATAATCTCTATTTCCCGGGGGTGAGGATATTCTCTCGGCAAGCTCTTTTTGGAACATAAGAACAGCTCTTGATATAAAATCTCTATTTTCAACCAACCTAAAGAGAACCTGAGAAGATATGTTGTAAGGTAGATTCCCAATCACAACAAGTTTTCCGCTATCCTTATGATCATAAGCAATATTTTTAATATCAACCTTAAAAATATCCTTGTGAATCAGCTCAACATTATTAATTGATGCTAAAGCAAGTTCATTTTCAAGTATCTCTATAAGCCGAGTATCTTTTTCCACAGCATATATTTTTGCTGCCTGTTTTGCAGCATGAACGGTTAGTGCTCCAAAGCCAGCACCAATTTCAAGCACGATGTCATCCTTTGAAATCCGTGCAAGATTAACAATTCGCTCCGCTGCCTTTGGGTCTGCAAGAAAATTTTGTCCAAGCTCTTTTTTTGCCAAAAGATTTGATGTTCTAAGAAGTGTTCCGGGATATGTCATCAGTAATTTCGCTTATTTTTAGGTGTCATAGTTGCCTTAATTATTTTAGAACCTTAATTAAAAATTGAATAAGATGTTATAAAAATATGGAGGTTTATGTCAACATCAATTATACTTTATAGAACATAAGCAGCTTAGCTTCAATTATTGTTGAATTGAAATTCCTTAATCATAAAAGTAGCGACTTACGGCAGTGTGTCATCTCTACAGTTTAATGGTTTGTTATGTCCGTCAGGGTATGATCTTTGTAAAAATAAACGGGGGTTAAAAAATATAAAATGATACATACAATTACAAGACGAGCCTTTCTAAAAGGAACTGTAAGTACAGCCTGTTCCATTGCTGCAACGTCTTCTGTGGTAAAAGCAGCCGAGGCGTTAAAAAATGGAGAACCAATAGCCACTTTGATTGATATCACCAAATGTGTTGGATGTGAAGAGTGTGTTCACGCCTGCAAAAATGCAAATACAGATAAATATCCCAAACCAGAAAAGCCATTCCCCCAAATGTATCCATCAGGCGTAAAGACTGAGGATTGGTCAGACAAAACCGATATAATTGAGAGACTGACCCCGTATAACTGGCTCTATATTCAATCTGCTGCTGTTGATATGGACGGAGAAGAGATAGAGCTAAATATCCCAAGAAGATGTATGCACTGCACAAATCCGCCATGTGTAAAGCTCTGTCCATGGGGTTCTGCCATACAGCTTGATAACGGTATCTCAAGGATCGATTCTGATACCTGTCTTGGTGGAGCAAAATGTCAGACAGTCTGCCCATGGTTAATACCTCAACGTCAAACAGGAGTTGGGCTTTATCTTGATATTTTACCCTCATTTGCTGGTAATGGTGTGATGTATAAATGCGATCGCTGCTATAACAAAATTGCTCAAGGAGAAATTCCAGCCTGTATTGAAGCGTGCCCTGAAAATGTTCAGACAATAGGTTCAAGAGACCAAATTTTGAAGCAGGCTCACGAACTTGCAGCAAGTATGAACGGTTACATATACGGAGAGAAGGAAAATGGAGGTACAAACACATTTTATGTCTCTCCAGTTCCTTTTGAGAAGTTGAATGAGGTGATAGAAAAAGGTAAAGGAAAACCTCATCTTGCAAAAGTTGCAAACAGCATGGAGACAGGAGATAAACTTGCTATGGCAATGCTTTTTGCACCTATAGCTGGAGTTGTTGGAGCTGTGGCACGTTTCTACAGTATGAGTAAAAAAGATAATCAATAGTGCCAAAAATAAGGGTAACAAAAATTGGAATTTTATTAACTATGGCTGGCAGCTTAACAAGTAAGGATTAAATAATATGACACTGCACGATAAAATTATCAGATATTTTTACATGACAACTTTTGCATTTCTAACATTAACTGGATTTGGTCAAATGCCGATATTCAAGCGTTATCGCATTGCCGATATTCCAGGATTGGGTTGGCTTGCCGAGTTTTATGTTACTCATGCAATGCACTATATATTTGCATCACTGCTTATCGGGCTTTGTAGTTACCTTTTAGCTGAAAATCTATTAAATGCAAGACAAGAGCTAAAAATCACAATAACAGGATATGCAAAAGCTGTTATGATTTTAGGTTTGATTATAACTGGCGGGTTGATGATATTTAAAAATCTTTCAGGCACACCATATTCCCCCTTATGGTCTCTTTGCTTGATCTTTCTCATTTATCGTTATGTATGGTTCTTCTTGTTTTCAGCTTGATAACAGCGATTAGAAAAAAAGGGTGGACAGCTTAAATCTCGTGTTTACATTCTCGGCAAGCCTTCATAGTTATCCATCTCTAAAACATGCAGGGAATCATATTAAAATATAAATCCCTGCATTAACTATAACATAGCGGCGATGGTATTTTCTAAAAATGAGCCATAATAACTTTGATATGGTCAACCCAAATATTCACAAAATCGTCAAATTCAGCAGTTCCTTTCAAGACTGGCTCACACTTTATTCCTGCTTTGGTTAAAATTGACTTCCAAGAATCTTCCTCTTCTCCAGCCATATCATTTTTTGCATGATCTCCAGCAACAGACATAAACGGCATCATGTATGCTTTTTTGATGTTTGATTTTAGCATCAGTGATTTGATATCTTCAATTCCAGGATAACCTTCGACTGTTCCGACAAAGATATTCGGGTCTTTAAGCTGAATCTGAAACATCAAAGCTGCGTAAAAGGCATTTGCAGGATGCGGAGTGCCGTGTCCCATCAAAACAACTGCTTCGTTTGCCTTTCTCTCTTTTGGGATATTTTTCAAAATTGCATCAATAACTTTGACCATATCATCTTGTGTTGACATCATTGGATAGCCCAACATAACCTTTTCAAATCCTCCCATCTGGTTAAACGCTCCAACGACTCTTTTCAGATCATCATATTCTTCACCCATAATGGTGTGGAGACTCTGCACAGCCAGATGGGTGAATCCTTCTGCACGCATTTTTGCCAAAGCAACCTCTGGAGCATCAAGAATCTTACCCTGTTTTGCAAGTTTGTTTCTGATTATGTGTGATGTGTATGCCCAGTAAACAGGAATATCAGGAAACGCAGCTTTTGTCTTTTTATCAATATTGTCAAAAGAGATTTGTGCACTCTCTTCACTTGAACCAAATGCCACAAGCAAAATTCCCTTTTTCGTCTCTCGTTTTTCGCCATGTTCTGCTGATGCTGCACTCGCAACAATAAGTGTAAAAATAATTGCCATAATAAAAATAATGCTTTTTTTAATAATACTCTTTTTAACGCTGCTACTAATTGTCGTTTTGCTTCCCATTTTAAACTCTCCTAAATTGATGTTTTTTGTGGTTAATCATAAATTACCTGAGTGTTAGCAATAACATCTGTTGTTTAATCTATCCTGACACAGGAGCTATTTGGATCAATATTTGTTTATAATTGAGAGTGCAGCCCTGATTCCATCTGATGCACTTGAGATAATTCCACCTGAATGCCCGCTCCCCTCTCCTGACATATAGAGATTATCAAATCCTATGCAGCAGCAACTCTTTTCCCGCACCACCGAAACAGGTGAAGATGTTTTGCTCTCAAGTCCCATTATCAAACCTGTCTCAAAACCTCTTATTTTACGGCTGAAATTCTTTAATCCTTCACCGATTGAACTGCTTATTTCAGCAGGCAGAAGTTCCCATAATGGTGCTGATTTTAATCCTAAGGGATAACTTGATTCTGTACTATTACCTGAACGACAAGAATTTAAATCGCAACCCGCATTGCTACGCTGAACCCTGTTTTCTCTCAATTTTTTATCAATGAAATCTTGTATTGTGCAAAATGGTGCGGCATATCCTCCTGAATACCCGTAAAAATCGTGTTCAATAGATTCCAGCCAATCAAGCACATCTTCTGCCCCCCTCCCCTCCCCTGCTGAGCCTGATTCTGAAATCAAACTATCAGGATTGACAGCCGCTACACAGGCAGCATTGGCAAATTTTTCATTTCTCTGATAACGGCTCATCCCATTGACAATATTGGCATTTTCATAAGCTGTTGACGGCACTATAATACCTCCGGGGCACATGCAGAAGGTATAGACAGGCAGATGACCATCTCCTCTTGAGGTTAAGCGGTATTCGGCAGCTTTAACTCCAGCTATAGATTTTTTCCCCCACTGTGCAATATTTATAAGCTCCTGAGGGTGTTCAACACGGCATCCAATGGCAAAATTTTTGGTTTTAAAAAGAACCCCTTTTGATATAAGCATTCTGTATGTCTCGTATGCTGAGTGTCCAGATGCGATTATAACTTCATCTGCCTCAATTTCATTATAATCTTCAATCTGACATACAGAGGATTCATACGAATCATCACTATGCGTGCTGTTTGAGCAGTTAGATTTTGCTGAACTGACCTGTGCCCCTATGACCTTACCATTTTTAATCTTCAAATCTTTGAGCATTGTTTCAAACAGAATCAAACCTCCGATATTGATAAAAGATTTTCTCAGATTCTTGACTATCTGTTTTAGGTTATCACTTCCAAGGTGGGGGTGTGCCATGTATAGTATCTCTTGAGGTGCTCCTGCTTTGACATAACTTGAGAGGACAAAATCTTTCTCTTTGCTGATATGTTTGCTTCTGGAAGTAAGTTTACCATCAGAAAATGTTCCAGCCCCCCCTTCGCCAAAAGCGTAATTAGTGACGGGATTGAATCTGCCTGTAGATTCAAACTCTTTTATAGATGCCTCGCGCTTTTTTACATCAGAGCCTCTCTCAATTATGGTGGTATTAAAGCCAGCTTTTTGTAATACGTAAGCTGCAAAAAAACCTGCTGGACCGCTGCCAACCACTAAAATTTTCTGTTCTCTTTTCCTGTATGGAATATCAAGCAGAGGTTTTAGGTGTGGAGTACAACAGATGGATTGCTGATATTGATTATCAGCTAAAACTCCTACCCTGATGAGCCAGTGGATATCACTCTTTTTTCGTGCATCAAGGCTTTTGTGTAAAATCTTAAACTCAATTTTTTTCCGATTCGCCCCTGACAATTCGGATAGCCTTGATAATTCGGATAGTGCTGGCAGTTCGGACAACTCTTGCAATTCGGAGAGTTTCACCAGTTCAGGATTGCCTCTTTTCATCTCTTTTAGTATTCCCTCTCTGAGCTGACTATCGCTGTAGTCTGTGGGCATTTTCAACGAAATCTCATGGTATTCCATATAGTTGAAGCTCCTCTTGCTGTAATTTAACAAATATTTTTGTATTTTATGTAGGCAGTCTTTGCAGTTACTTTGTAATTGTGGACAAAGGCAAGCTCCTTGCATTTGTCAGATTTAAGAATTGACAACTTATGATAAATTATCAATTCTATGCTTAATCTATGCTGAAATTTTATTTATAACGCCCATACAATGACTTACACAACGATAAATGAAATTTAGTTAAGAGACTTTCACATAAAACAGCTTAAAACATCTTTTTAAGGATATTAAAACAATGCCGCTCAACTCTTTTTCGCAAAATGCTTTTTCCCATGTATTCATAGATATTGGCAAGATAAAATCAATAATCCAAAGCAGCCATGGTGATCAAATGCTTATCGGGCTGACTGGAGGTATTGCAAGTGGAAAAACTACTGTAGCAGAGATGTTTAGGAGGTGTGGTGCACAAATTGTTGATTTTGATATTTTATCAAGAGAGGCTGTTGAACTCGGAACTAAAGGTCTTGCAGACATTACCGCCTCCTTTGGCTTTACTATTCTTGATAAAAATGGATATTTAGATAGAAAAGCACTTTCACAGATTGTGTTTCAGGATAAAGAGAAGAGAAGAGAGCTTGAAAGAGTAATACATCCAGCAATGTTTGATCTGTTTTGTCAAAAGGTTAAGGAAGCTGCTTCTGAAAATGTCAAAACAGCTATCATTGCAGTGGCTCCGCTCCTTATTGAGATGAACCTTCAAATTTTATTTAATAAAGTGATTGTGGTCTATGTCTCTTCTGATATTCAGCATAAAAGGTTAATGCAGCGGGAGAAAATTGATCAAAAGCGAGCTGATGCCATGATAGAATCACAACTGCCAATTGAGACAAAAAAAAAATATGCTGATTTTTTGATTGATAACTCAGGCATGGTTGAAAATACATTAAAGCAGGTGCAAGATGTATGGAAAAAATTATAAACATAAAAAACAGCATCCTATAAAAAAACAGAACAAACAAGATGCTGGAAAAAAACAGTATGCACAACAGGAGCACATGAAACATAACTCCAAACAGGATACTATAAAAAAACAGGCTAAACGGAGTTCCATAAAAAAACAGGCTATAAGAAGCAGGATTCTTAACATTAAAAAACATTATAATATGAATCCGCTGGACTTTATTAAAAACTTCAGGATACGTTACAAACTGCTTTTTATTTACTCAGTTACATTCATTTTAACCATGGGGCTTGCAAGTCTTATCCTCTACACTATCGTAAAATCGACTGTTGAGAAAAATATTGAAAGTGAGCTGCAAAACTCAACAACAGCCATACTCAATAACGTCAAGACAGCGGTCTCTGTCTCAATAAAAAACCACATGCGGGCTACTGCAGAAAAAAATTATGAGATTATACAACATTTGTATAGTCTCCAGCAAAAAGGTGAGATTACACTTGAAGAGGCAAAAGAGAGAGCTTCTGATATTATTCTATGTCAGAAAGTTGGAGTAACAGGGTATCTTTGTATTCTTGACGGAAAAGGGAAAGTGTTGAAACATCCTCAAAAGCTATTAGAGGGACTTGATATCTCTGACCATAAATTTGTAAAACAGATGATTGCCATGAAAACTGGATATATTGAATATTTTTGGAAAAACCCTGATGATCTCTCTCCGCAGCCAAAAGCGTTGTATATCAACTACTTTGAACCTTGGGACTGGCTCATTACTGTATCGTCCTATCGCAAAGAATTTGAACGGCTTGTCAATATCAGCGATTTTAAAGAGAGTATTTCAAGTCAGAGGTTGGGTAAAACTGGTTACTCTTATGTAATGGATACAAAAGGCAATATAATTATCCACCCTGAACTTGAAGGGGTAAATGTTTTTTCAGATAAAAGGTTCTCCTCAAATTTTTATAACCAGATGCTTAAACAAAAGAACGGAAAATTTATCTATGAATGGAAAAATCCTAATGATGAACACTTTAGAAAAAAACTTGTTATATTCAATACTATTCCTGAGTATGAATGGATAGTTGCATCTGCAAACTATCTTGATGAGTTTTACTCCCCTCTTAATATCATCAGAAACATTATAATGATCATGGGAATTGCTTCCCTTATTATTTTTATTCCAGTTACATTTATGCTCAGTTCCACAATTACAAAACCGTTACGTGAACTTATGAGCAGGTTTAATCAGGAGATTCATGATGGGTTCTCAGACAGGCTTGTTAGTATGCAGTCAGACGATGAAGTTGGACAGCTCGCTTTTTATTATAATACATTCATGGAAAAACTTGAACGATACAACAGAACTCTTCAAGCTGAAATAGTGGAAAGAAAGCTTGCACAAGAGGCTCTTGAGCTTAGTGAAGAGAAATACCGCTCTTTGATGGATGCAACACCTGACCCGATTATAGTTTATAATATGGAAGGGGAAGTGACCTATCTAAACCCTGCTTTTACCCGCGTGTTTGGTTACACCTTTGAGGAGAGTGCAGGTTATAGAATGGATAACTTTGTTCCTGAAGAGCACTGGCAAGAGGCTATGAATGCCGTTGGAATGATTTTAAAAGGTGAGCCTGTTGCTATAACAGAGACCATAAGAAGAGCAAAATCAGGTAAGCTTATTGATGTTAGTATTATAGGTTCTGTCTATAGAGACAAATATGGACGACCTGCTGGCATTGTTGTTACTCACAGAGATATCTCTGATGTGAAATTTCTTGAAAAAAGTATCATGGAAACAGGGGAGAGGGAGAGGCAGAAAATTGGGAATGATCTGCATGATGATCTTTGTCCTCATCTTATTGGTATTGAGGGATTGACCAAAGTATTGAAGCGTAAAGTACAAGGATACTCTTACGATGCAGGAAACCTTTCTGATAAAATTACAGAGCTTATAAAAGAGGCGATATCTAAAACAAGGCGTTTAGCAAGAGGGCTTTGTCCTGCCTATTTTGATTATGGGCTTGAGTCATCTTTAAGAGAACTTGTAAACAATATAAACCTTATACATCAGGTTGACTGCACTCTTGAATCCAGGGAAACAGTTGATGTCCGCAATCCAATGATAGTGATAAATCTTTATCATATTGTAGGCGAAGCAGTTCAAAATGCTATCCGACATGGTAAGGCTGCCAAGATTGTAATTACGCTTGATATTGAGGATGGCAACCTTAATCTTTCTGTCCGTGATAACGGAATTGGCATGGATAGTTCAATGGAGACCAAAGGAATGGGAATACGAATTATGAGCTACAGGGCAAAACTGATAGGTGCATCATTCACAATTCAATCAAATAACAATAATATTGATGATGAAAAATATTCTCAAATTAGTAGTAATGTTCAATCTGATAGAGATGATAGAGAGATTACAAAAGCTCAATTAGTCAGAGAGCAAGGAACTTCAGTTATGCTGACACTTCCATTTGATACACTTTGTAATGAATTGAGAAGCAAGTAACATTATAAAAAGTGTCAGCGGCACAAATCGAACACTTTTACAGATTTTTCAACGCATTTCCAGCCTCTTCGATTGTAGAGTAAATATGAGGCTCTAAATTTTTCTGCTGCAAGGCATCACCAAGTTTTATCCGCTGGAATGCACTTGTTGTATATCGTGTTACATAGGCATAAAGTTCATCTACAAGACCTTTAACCATAAGTGTATATTCATCTAAAATTTCAGGATTGATATAAAAATTATCGTAATTGACAATAGTATAGACCCGCTTGTTGAGAGGACGAATAATTCTCTCAACCGCCTCTTTAACATCTCTGATTTCATCTCTTGTCTGGATTGAGAAGCCTTCAAAATTGACAAAAAAGAGATTATCTTTTTCATTGTAGGTTAGCCGCTTATCTAACGAAATATTGAGCATATCCTCTTTTAATCCCATTATCTCATCAATAAATATTCTTGAATCCATCAAAGTTAGAGGATTATCCATTATTGGCTTAAAATCCATATTTGCAAGAATATCTTTTTCAATATTAATGCCTGGTGCAATCTCAGTAAGTGTAACTCCTTCTGGGGTAAGTTTAAATACACACCTTTCAGTTATATAAAGCACGGGCTGCCCTTTTTTAACAGCATATTTGCCACTAAAAGTAACATGTTCAACATGCTCAATAAACTTTTTAGATTTACCCTCCTGATCAATTGAAAGCCTGCCATTTTGAACATATACTTTAAGCCCTCCTGCTGTAAATGTTCCAACAAACACAACCTTTTTTGCATTCTGGCTGATATTAATAAATCCACCTGCACCCGCAAGTTTTGGACCAAATTTGCTCACATTCAGATTACCGTGCTGATCTGATTGAGCAAGACCAAGAAAGGCAATATCAAGACCTCCGCCATCATAAAAGTCAAACTGGGCAGGCTGATCAATCAGAACATCTGTATTTGTAGCAGCACCAAAATTAAGACCCCCGGCAGGCACGCCTCCAATAACTCCTGGCTCTGCTGTAAGTGTCAGATAATCAAGTATATTCTCCTCATTAGCAACGCTTGCAACACCTTCTGGCATACCAATTCCAAGATTTACGATATCGTTTGTATTAAGCTCTAAAGCAGCCCTTCGGGCAATGATCTTTCTTTCACTCATACTCATAGGCTTGATTGACTGCATAGGAACTTTTATCTCTGAACTAAAAGATGGGTTGTAAATCTCTGCAAATGTCTGCCAGTGGTTTTCAGGCTTTGATACAACAACGCAGTCAACCATAATGCCCGGTATTTTGACTAATCTTGAGTTTAAAGTTCCTTTTTGGGCAATTCTCTCTACCTGAACAATCACAACTCCGCCTGAATTTTTTGCAGCAGTTGCTATTGCAAGGGATTCCAAAAATAGAGCCTCTTTCTCCATAGTGATGTTGCCGTCAGTATCAGCAGTAGTTCCTCGTAACAGTGCAACATTAATTGGAATTGTCTTATATGCAAGATACTCTTTTCCGTCAAAATAGATAACCTCTACAAGGTCTTCAGTGGTAAGAGAGTTTATTTTTCCTCCTCCATTTCTTGGGTCAACAAATGTTCCAAGTCCAACTGTAGTGATTGTTCTTGGTTTTTTTGCAGCAATATCTCTGTAAAGATGCGATATAACCCCTTGTGGCAGATTGTATGAGATTATTTTATTTTCAACTGCAAGTTTTTGCAGCTTTGGTACAAGTCCCCAATGTCCTCCAATAACTCTTCTGACAAGCCCTTCATGCCCTAAATGGTTAAGACCTCTTGAAACTCCATCGCCCTGCCCTGCTGCATACAGAAGAGTCAAATCTTTTGGATTGCCTGTTTTTAGAAAATATTCCTCAAGATCAATGGCAAGTTGTTCTGGAAATCCAATGCCAACAAAACCACCTGTGGCAACAGTATCCCCTGATCTGATAAGCTGTATTGCCTCTTCACTTGAGACGATTTTACCCTTTTTTGCCCGCACAGGTGTGAGTGTTGACAGCATAGGATGTCCGCTTTTAGACGGGGCACTATTTTTTGAACCTACATTTGATTGAACTGGCTCAGGAATCTTGGAATATTTATTGATGTTATTTTCTGGCATATTTAATCTCCTGTCTGTTAAAGCGTAATAACACTAATTGTAGCGAAGCTACTTATGTTCTTATTCAGGAATTTCAGTTCAACACTAATTGTAGCGGAGCTGCTTATGTTCTTTTTAATTGACTTATAAAAAAAATAATCTTAGTTATAAAGGATTTTTTTAATTTCAGGTGTTTATAAAAGGGAATCCTGTGAAAGTCAGGAACGGACCCGCCGCTGTAACCGGGGATGAAAGCTGCCTTATATCACTGTTTTTTACTCTATCTTCTCATCTGTTTGATTCATAATCTTTACCATTAAAATTAATTATGAATTTAGCAAGATATTTAATTAAGAGAGAGTATGAATGGGAAGATGCAGACGAGTAAGTTGATCCGGAAGTCAGAAAACCTGCCTGAATAAAAATTTTTCAGTCCTTTGTTTCCCGCGAGGTTCGGATAGGACAACAATATAAATATTGAGGGTAAATACGGACTCCCCATATCGCATATTAAACGATATGGGGAGTTTTTTTGTCAATACTGATGCCGCATAAATTTTGAAAATTCAATTTATGACGGCTTGCAATATGGCGGAGAGTAATTTGTCAAACCAATTTAAAACCACATCAGAAAGAGTGACCAAAATTGCAGCGTTGCTATCTTTGCTGCTTGCTGGATTAATAGTTCTATCTGCCTGCATGGGATACGTAAAGATAGGATTTGTTGATATAGTCAGAATAATTGCAGCAGAAATTACAGGCAATCACAATTTAACCGCACATATTAACGATAAGTTTCCAGCAATTCAAGAGACGTGGACGGCAATTGTTATGGAAGTGAGGCTTCCAAGGATTCTCACCTGTGCAATCGTTGGTGCTGCATTGGCACTATCAGGAGTAATCTTTCAGGGGATTTTGCTCAATCCGCTTGCTGACCCTTATACGCTTGGTGTCTCTGCTGGTGCTGCTTTTGGTGCATCTATTGCTATCTTGCTAAATTTAAGCGCATCATTTGTCTCTATTCCTCTGTTTGCTTTTATCGGAGCTGCTTTTACACTGTTCTTTGTTATATTTCTCTCTTACTCAGGCAGATCGCCCTCCCCTGCCCTATCCTCAAACAATCTTATACTATCTGGCATTATCGTTGCTGCAATTTTATCTGCTGGCATAAGTTTTCTTAAATACGTTGCAGATGAACAGGTCGCAGTCATTATATTCTGGCTTATGGGAAGTTTTGCATCAAAAACATGGACAGATGTTTTAGTTACAATCACATTCCTTATTATTGGAGGAGCAATAACCTTTATATTTGCAAGAGACTTAAATCTTATCTCTCTTGGTGAGCGATCAGCCTCTACTCTTGGAGTTGACACTAAAAGAGTTACCCTGATTTTGCTGATTACAGGCTCCATGCTTGCAGCAGTTTCAGTATCTGTATCTGGAATTATTGGATTTGTAGGGCTTTTGGTTCCACATATAGTAAGATTCATAACAGGACCAGATAACCGTCTGCTCATTCCTATATCAACGCTCGCTGGCTCGATTCTGCTTTTAATGGCAGATACTGTTACCCGCTCTATCCTTCCACATGAAATTCCAATCGGAATATTGACAGCTTTAATCGGCGGTCCTGTTTTCTGCTGGATTTTTAAACGAGGAACTATTCGTTAGTTTTTATATTGTCAGGTGATTTTATATGATTGAAACAAAAAAAATCTCTTTTGGATATGCTGAAAAACCTGTGATTAAAGATATCTCACTAACGTTTGAGGCTGGTAAATTCTACTCTATTTTAGGACCAAACGGGTGCGGAAAAACCACTCTTCTTGATCTAATGATTGGGCATTTAAAACCTATCTCTGGTAAAGTGGTTCTTAAAATAGCAGGCAGCCATTTTATAACAAACAGTAATAGACAGAGTATTTTCATAAAAAACATCAATAAAAAAGATAAATCTGTAAAAGATACAAATAAAAATCAAATTAAGTGCAGTGATGTTTCACGTGAAAAAGATATTCTCTCCATGTCAAAAAGAGAGGTTGCAAAACATATCGCCCTTGTTGCCCAAAATTACAACATCAACTTTCCGTTTACTGTCAAAGAGATAGTTATGATGGGCAGACATCCATATATCAGCAGATTTGCAAATCCATCTAAAGAGGATTTTGATATAGTCAGCAGCGTAATGGAACGCACAGGCACAGATACGTTTGCCCATAGAAAAATTACAGATTTAAGCGGAGGAGAGCGTCAACGGTGCGTATTTGCAAGGGCATTGTCGCAGGATACACCTCTTTTATTTTTAGATGAAGCATTCTCAAACATGGATATCAGCCACACTATCACGCTTCTTAATTTGGTCAAAAAAGAGGTGAAATCTCAAAATAGAACAGTTGTATCTGTGTTCCATGATATCAATCTTGCTGCAATCTGGTCTGACGAGCTTATCTTTATGAAAGATGGTCAAGTTGCAGCTTGCGGCAAAACTGATGATGTTATTAGCGAAGAGATTATAAAAGAGGTGTTTCACGTGAAATCAAAAGTTGAACATAACCGATATTCAGGTGTAAAACAGGCATATTTTCAAGGGTATAAATAACCACAACAACATTTTAGGAGCAGCAACAGAAATAAGATGCCTTTAAGCTGGAACGAAATCAAAAGCCGTGCCTTAGCGTTTTCAAAAGAGTGGGCTGATGAAACATCAGAAAATGCAGAAGCAAAATCTTTTTGGGACGGATTTTTCAACATCTTTGGAATCAGCAGAAGACGTATTGCATCATTTGAAGAGCCAGTAAAAAAACTTGGCAACAAACAAGGATTTATTGATCTCTTCTGGAAAGGGGTAATTGTTGCTGAACACAAATCACGAGGCAAATCTCTTGATACAGCATACACTCAGGCTCTTGGCTATTTTCACGGAATTAAAGAGCGTGATCTCCCCCGCTATATTTTAGTATCTGATTTTGCCAAAATACGCATTTATGATTTAGATGCCTCCCCTACCCTTCTGAACTATCGAGAATTTGAACTCAAAGATTTATACTACAACGTAAATCTATTTGGTTTTATTGCTGGTTATCAGACTCATAAAATTGAGGAGCAAGACCCTGTAAATATCAAAGCTGCTGAACAGATGGGCAAGCTCCACGATTTAATGAAAGATGTCGGCTATGAAGGACACCATCTTGAACTCTATTTGGTGCGTCTGCTTTTTTGCATGTTTGCCGAAGATACAGGAATTTTTGAGCGTCAGCAGTTTCAAGATTACATTGAAGATAGAACAAATGAAGACGGCTCTGATCTTGGGCAGCATATAAATAGTATATTTGAAGTTCTTAACAAGCCTGAAGACAGACGATTCAAAAACCTTGATGAACAGCTTGCAGCGTTTCCATACATAAACGGAAAACTTTTTGAAGAGATGCTGCCGACTGCAAGTTTTGACAGCTCAATGCGTCAAACTCTTCTTGACTGCTGTGCTTTGGATTGGGGCAGAATTTCACCTGCTATTTTTGGCTCTCTTTTTCAATCAATCATGGACAAACAGGCTCGCCGTAATTTAGGGGCACATTACACCAGCGAGAGCAATATTTTAAAGCTGATAAAGCCGCTGTTTCTTGACTCTTTGCGGGAAGAGTTTGAGAAGATAAAGCATAACCGAAACAGATTGGGTGAGTTCCACGAGAAATTACGCTCATTAAACTTTCTTGACCCTGCTTGCGGGTGTGGGAATTTTCTTGTTATAACCTATCGAGAGCTGAGGCTTTTGGAACTTGATGTTCTACGGATTTTGTTTGACAAAGAAAAAAAAGAGCAAGCTATAACCGATAAAGCCGATCCAGTTAAAGAAGAGAGAAGTAAAAAATTAAAAGATAAATTACAGGAAGTTAAGCAGCATACACTTGATATCAACTCTCTGATTAAACTCAATGTTGACCAGTTTTACGGAATTGAGATTGAAGAGTTTCCAGCACAGATTGCTCAAGTTGCGTTGTGGCTTATGGATCACCAGATGAATCTGCTTGTGTCAGAGGAGTTTGGACTCTATTTTGCCCGTATTCCGCTGAGTTCCAGCAGCACTATTATTTGTGGAAATGCCCTTCAAATTGACTGGAATGATATCATTGCAGCAGAACAATTGAGCTACATCATGGGAAATCCGCCGTTTGTGGGGAAAAAAGAACAATCAGCTGAGCAAAAAAAAGAGTTAATAAGCATTTTTAATAATTTACAAGGATCTGGAAATTTAGATTACGTAACTTGTTGGTATGTAAAATCTTGCAAATACCTTGAATTAAATCCAAGAATAGAATCTGCTTTTGTAAGTACAAATTCTATTTCTCAAGGTGAACAAGTCGGCATATTTTGGAGATATTTGAAAGATAATTTTAATATAAAAATAAACTTTACCTATCAAACTTTTAAATGGACAAATGAAGCAAAAGGGGCTGTAGCAGTTCATTGTGTAATAATTAGCTTTGCAAAATTTGATAGAACAAATAAAAATATTTTTTTATTTGTTAATGCTAAAAATGAACTTGGAGTTTTAAATGTAAAAAAGATAAATTCTTATTTAGTTGAGGCTGATGATATTTTTATTGGAAAGAGAAAATCGCCTATTTGCAATGTTAAAGAGATGAAATACGGCAGTATGCCGATTGACAATGGTTTTCTGATATTTTCTGACGAGGATAAAAATGATCTAATAAAAAAAAATCCATCAACGATAAAATTTTTTAGACAATACACTGGAGGATTTGAGTTTATTAATAATCATTTAAGATGGTGCTTATGGCTAAAAGATTTTCTGCCAAATAAAATACGGGAATCACATGAAATAACAGACCGAATAGAACAAGTTAGAAATTTTCGTGAAGCAAGCTCAAGAAAAGAAACAATAAAATTATCAGAAACCCCTTATCTCTTTGGAGAAATTAGACAACCTAATACTAATTATATTTTAATCCCAAAAGTTTCGTCCGAAAATAGAAAATATATTCCGATTGGCATTTATCCTCCGTCAATAATAGCAAGTGGAAGCTGTTTAATTATTCCTGATGCTAATTTATTTAGTTTTGGTATATTGACATCAACACTACACATGGCTTGGTTAAGATGTGTATGCGGTAGAATGAAAAGTGACTATCAATATTCAGCGAGTATTGTTTATAACAATTTCCCGTGGCCTCAAAATCCCACAGATAAGCAGAAAAAAGCGATAGAAGATGCGGCTCAGGGTGTGCTTGATGCTCGTTCTCAATTTCCTGATTCATCTCTTGCTGACCTTTACGACCCTTTGACTATGCCCCCTACCCTTCTTAAAGCTCATCACAAACTTGATAAAGCTGTTGACACGGCTTACGGTAAGACAAACTTTAAAACTGAAGCTGAACGTGTGGCGTTTTTGTTTGAGTTATATCAAACATATTTGAATGAGCTGCCTGTGGAAAAATCTGACGCACGGACGTGCGTCTCTACCGACTTACTGAAGAAATGACATTCTGTGATTTTATGGAATGGCTGAAACTCAATATTACAGGTGTGGACTGTTTTGGATAAGATAAAACAAGAGATAGAATCAAGATTACGGCAGATTGAGCAAGATGAAAGCGTTCATATTTTTTACGCTTGTGAATCAGGCAGCAGGGCGTGGGGTTTTCCTTCTGCAGATAGTGATTATGATGTGCGTTTTTTATATGTTCATGATCCTGATTGGTATCTTTCAATTGATGATAAACGAGATGTAATTGAGCGTAAAATCACTGATTTAATAGACATAAGCGGCTGGGAGTTACGAAAAGCTCTTAAGCTGCTGAGAAAATCCAATCCGCCTTTGTTAGAATGGCTTAACTCTCCAATAGTATATTTACAATTACCTCACATTGTAGAACAAATAAAACTCTTGATGCCTGAATATTACTCTCCAAAATCTTGTATGTATCACTATTTGCACATGGCTGAGGGTAATTTCAGAGTTTATTTAAAAGATGAAATTGTTTGGGTCAAAAAATACTTTTATGTATTGCGTCCGATATTAGCTTGTAAGTGGATAGAGTCAGGCTATGGTGTTGTACCTATGGAGTTTGACAAACTTATTAACGAGCTGATAGATGACAACGAGCTAAAAAATGCTGTCAACAAACTTTTATGGCGAAAAAAAGAGGGGCAGGAGTTAGATCGTGAACCTAAAATAGCTGTTATAAGTGATTTTATTGAATCAGAGCTGGAGTTGCTTAAAAATAAGCGTTTTAATGAAAATAATAATGTACCAAATACTGAAAAGTTAGATGAGTTATTTCGCTGGGTATTAAATGAGTTGTGGTTGTAAGACATTTTTATAGAGGATTTTATCTTGGAAGATACAGAGAAAAGCAATTTGAATATTGAAAAATAAAAGAGCATTGGGCTGTAACATCAGACGATGATTTTAAAACAATGAACGAGCTATATAACTCTAAATCCTATAATTGGGCTTTGTTTTTATTTAGGTCATATCTCTGTGGAAAAACTGCTCAAAGCCTTATATGTTAAACTCTATAAAAAACATGCACCAACTATACACAATCTTTATAGACTGGCAGAGTTATGCAAAATTGAATTACCAGAAGGATATGCAGATTGGCTTGATACAATAACATCATTTAATATCAATGCCAGATATGATGACTACAAGCGAGAGTTTTATAATCTATGCACTCAGCAATATACAGAAAGTTGGATTAATCGTATAAGGGAGTTACGAGAATGGATAAAAACGATGCTCTAAAAATAGCCAGTCAATATGCATCAGTTGTTAAGCGTAATTATGACTGTAAACAGATTTTTATGTTTGGCTCATACGCAAAAGGGACTAATCGTGAGGAGAGTGATATTGATATTGCTGTTATTTTAAAGGAGTTTGATAATCCAATAGATACTCAATTGGAGTTAATGAGGTTAAGACGTAAAATAGACAGCAGAATTGAACCTCACCCTTTTAGAGAAAAAGATTTTAATGTTACAAATCCAATTGCAAATGAGATATTGCGATACGGACAGCTAATTGAAGCTAACTAAGTTAATAAAATGAGAAACTATGAAAAAAAATAAATTTGTAAACTTAATATTTGCGATTATGCTGTTTTTCTCAACATTTATATGGAATTGTTCTGACTCATTTGGACAAAGTGAGGAGTTGAAAATATCTGACGCACCCATAATTTACGATGCCAACGGAAGAAGCATAAAAGTTGAGAGACCATTTAAGCGGATTATCTCTCTTTACGGGGCGCATACTGAAAACCTATTTTATCTTGAGCTTGACAATGAAATTATCGGAGTTACGAGAAACGAGTCATATCCAGAGGCTGCAAGAAAAAAGACTGTCTTTTCTGCTCAGGAAGACCCAGAAAAATTTCTCGGCTCAGGTGCTGATCTTGTTTTAGTTCGACCTATGATAGAGAGAGGTTATCCTAATCTTATCAAACGGCTTGAACAATCTAAAATTACTGTTATCTCTTTGCAGCCCGGAACAGTTGACGAGATGTATGACTACTGGCTTACGCTTGGAATTTTGACTGGCAGAGAGAGTCAGGCAGAAAAGATGGTTGCTGATTTTAAAGAGAGGGTAGAGTTTTATAAATCTAATATTGATAAACAGATCGCACAAAATAAGATAACTCCTAAGAGAGTCTATTTTGAGGCTATTCATTCAAAGATGAAGACATTTACCCCGGGTTCAATGGCTCTTTTTGCTCTTGAAGCTGCTGGCGGGGTTAATGTAGCGGTTGATGCGGTTGCTTCACGTGGAACAAATATTGGAAATTACGGTAAAGAAAAAATCCTGTCGCACGCTGAAGAGATAGATGTTTTTCTTGCTCAAAATGGAGTGATGAACCAGACTTCTATTGATATAATAAAGAATGAGCCGGGATTTGGAGTTATCAAAGCAGTTAAAGAGAATGAAATATATATAATTGATGAAATTATTGTATCAAGACCATGTTTTAGGCTTTTGCAGGGGATTGAGCAGATAGGTAATATACTTTACAAAAAATAATTTTACGAGGCAACAATTTTGTCTCTGTCTATTAATTTAAAGATTGGAATAAGAAAAAATAATGAATCAATATGGTAAACTTTATGGAATTGGTGTTGGACCTGGTGATCCAGAACTTCTTACACTTAAGGCTGTCCGTATAATTAACGAGGCTGATGTGGTATTTACAGCAGCATCAGCAAAAAGAGATTATAGTTTGGCTTTAGAGATTTCACGCCCCCATTTTTCACCAAATGTTGTCACAAAATTTTTGTCGTTTACAATGACAAAAGACAAAGCAGCTACAGAGGCTGCTTGGGACACAAATGCAGAGGAGATAGCATCTATTCTACGCGAGGGTAAAAATGCCGCTTTTCTGACACTTGGCGATCCAATGACTTACTCAACTTTTGGTTATATTTTAAAGAGCTTGAAAAAAGTGATGCCTGAAGCACGGATTGAAACTGTTCCGGGAATCACCTCTTTTCATGCTGCTGCTGCCCGTCTTAACAGAACTTTGGTAGAGGCTGAGGAGTCGCTTTTAATAACATCTGGAGCTTATGGCGGAGATCAGTTGGTCAGGGTAGGGGAGAGCATTAAAAATATTGTTATGCTCAAGGCTTACAAGAATGTGAAACAGAACAATGAAGCTCTTAAAAAAGCAGGATTTTTTAACAATAGCGTTGCTATATCTAAATGCGGTAGAGATGGTGAAGAGATAATAGAGAATCTTGATGAGCTTGAGACAAGAACGCCAGATTACTGGACATTAGTATTGGCGAGCAAATAAGATGCTGCTGATGGTTTTTAATTTAATATATCTTATTTAATTGATGCGGTTTTTGCGGATATTTTTATTATGAGAGTTGTTGAAGTTATAGGTTTTGGGCTTTCACCTGATGATTTGACAGAAAAGCACAAACGAATAATAGCAGATGCAGATGTTCTTGTTGCCGGCAGGCGGCATCTTGAGCTGTTGCAAGGCATTGAGAATAGAAAAAAAGTGCCAGAACAAAAGCACAACTATGATCAAGATCATGCAGACGCTCAAGGTGTTCCACGTGAAAACATTGCTATCACAAAAGATATTCAATCTGTTGTTGATATAATTAAAGATAGGATAGGGCAGGGCAGGCAGGTTGTTGTGGTTGCATCTGGTGATCCTCTGTTTCATGGCATTGGCACGACCCTTATCAATGCTTTAGGAAAAGAGAGTGTAAATATCTATCCAAACATCTCTTCTATGGCTGCGGCGTTTGCAGCAATTAAAGAGACTTGGGATAGTGCTGATCTTATAAGCCTTCATGGAAAAGATTGTGATATAGAATTTGATAGGCTGAACGATTTGCTATTTAAAGATGAACGTATGTTTAGCAGAACACGAATGTTTAGCAACACAAGGTTAATTGCAATTTTAACTGATCACATCAAAACGCCTGCATGGTTGGCAGAATATCTTGCCTCAAAAAAACAAGATGATAAGAGTTTTAATCTGAGCATGTATGTGTTTGAAAATCTTGGTGCTGACAATCAGAAAATCTCATTTTATGAACATATAGAAGATGCGGCAGATGAAAAATTTTCAAATCCAAATGTTGTTATTATCAAAAAGATAACAACAGATAAGCATAAACAAATTGAAGTTGGAAAGGTGGAAGTTGAAAATATAGAAGAGTTAGTTGAGCGGACAGTTGAACATGGACAAAAATCAGAAAGTAAAAGATATTATCCTCTAAAAATTTATCAGGGCATGGCTGATGATCTCTTTTTTCACGAAAAAGGGCTTATCACAAAATCGGAAATAAGAGCGGTTGTTCTGTCAAAACTGCAATTAACATCAGATGACCACATTTTCTGGGATTTAGGTGCGGGTTCTGGCTCTGTCTCAATTGAGGTCTCTAAATTTATTCCAAAGGGTAAAATTTTTGCGGTTGAGAGAAATGAGAGCAGAATTTTAGATATAAAAAAGAACATGGAACAATTCGGACTCTCTGCAACAGATAGCGTGGCGGGGCAGGGCAGCTTGATAACAGATAGCAGAGCAAGAGCAGGGCAGGACGGATTGATAATAGATAACATAGCAGGGCAGGGTAGTTTGATGACGGTTATTCATGGAGAGATTTTATATGCTATGCAAAATCTGCCCGAGCCTGACAGGATTTTTATCGGCGGAGGCGGCAAAGATATTGAAGAGATAATCAAAAGGGCAGGGGAGAGGCTTAAAACTGACGGCGTAATGGTTATCAATACCGTGCTCATTCAAACCATGAACATGGCTATGGATATTCTCAAAACTATGTCGTTTCACGTGAAACTTATTCAAGTTCAGGTCTCTGTTTCAAAAGAGATGCCTTTTGGGGAAAGACTTGATGCACTCAATCCTGTCTGGATTATCTCTGGTAAAAAATTAGGATAATGATAATTTGGGCTTGGTTTCTAAAATCGTCCATCTGTCTTCAAAAACCAGAGTATAACCGGAATTAGAACCACTTCCATAAAGTATGACTAACAAAATATGACTAATGAAGATGCAAAGAAAGGTAAAATGCCAACCATACATAATCCAGTAAAATTTGTAGGTGCGGGTCCTGGTGATCCAGAGCTTATCACAGTTAAAGGACAGAAGGCACTGAATGAAGCTGACCTTATAATATATGCAGGCTCGCTTGTTCCAGAGGCGTTGTTGCAATGGAAAAGAGATGATGCCGAGTCTGTGAACAGTGCTTCAATGAATCTTGACGAGATAGTTGAGATGATAAGACAGGCACACGGAGAAAATAAAAATGTTGTGCGTCTTCATACTGGTGATCCATCTCTTTACGGTGCAATCTTTGAACAGATGAGAGAGCTTGACAAACATGACATATCTTATGAGATTGTGCCCGGAGTTACTGCTGCGTTTGCTGCGGCTGCATCAATGGGTATGGAATATACGCTGCCCGAAATTACACAAACCTTAATTCTTACAAGAATATCAGGCAGAACTCCAGTACCTGAACGGGAGGCTTTGGAGCATTTGGCAGCTCATCAAAGCTCTATGGCTATCTATTTAAGTATTGCTCATGTGGAACAGGTGCAAAAGATTCTTGTTCAACATTATGGTGCTGACAGTACTTGTGCAGTAGCCTATAAGGTTAGCCACCCTGAGGAGCGGATTATATTTAGCAAAATCAGCGATCTTGCACGAACAGTTAAAGAGGGAAATATCAATCGTCAGGCACTTATTATTGTGGGAAAGGTTGTGGAAACAGCACAACTAAAAAAAGCTGTTATTAAGTCAAAACTTTATGATGCTAATTTTGCTCACGGATTTAGAGGGTAATAAAGTGTCAGAGATTGGAAAAACAGCCGTATGGGCAATAACTTTTGGCGGGCTTGAAATTGGTCAGAAACTTTTAAAGTCACTATCTTCTGCCTCGATTTTATTTGTCTCTGATACTATTTCTCGTTCAATCACAAATTTTGACGATACGGTTGTGTTTGACAAACTATCAGCAATGTTTGCAAAGCAGTTTAAGAATTATGATGCCCATATCTGCATATTTTCCACAGGAATTGCTGTTAGGATTGCAGCTCCGCTTGTTCAATCAAAGATAAGCGATCCAGCAGTCGTTGTTGTTGATGATCGCGGATTTCACGCTATCAGCCTGCTGTCTGGTCATCTTGGCGGTGCAAATGAGTTGACACTTGAAGTTGCCCGAATTATAGGGGCATCTCCTGTCATAACTACAGCCACAGACATTAATAAACTCCCATCAATTGATATGGTTGCCAAATCTCAAAATCTTGTGATTGAAAATCCTGACATGATAAAAAAGGTTAATATGGCATTTCTTCAAGGAGAACGGATAAGATTTATTGATCCGTTTAATCTTGTAAAACCGCATATTCCTCGACAATTCATATTGAACCAATCAACGCAGGGTGAAGAGTTTGGCAATGATGTAAAGTTAGCTCAGGAATCAGAATCAGATCAGGAGATAAGGTCAGATCAAGATGCACAGACGATCACTGTCTTCTGTGATGACACTGCAAAGTATGAGAAGAGGGTAGGGCAGGATAAAGTTTCACGTGAAACTAAAAAACTGCTTCTGCTTCGTCCTCCCTCTCTTGTCGCTGGAATGGGGTGCAACAGAGGAACAAGCAAGGCTGAGTTGATGGAGCTTTTGATATCTGCATTTAAAGAGCATAATTTATCCGTAAAGAGCCTTGCAGCAGTTGCCACAACCGCACTTAAGCAAGATGAAACTGGTCTTCTTGAACTTGCTGATGAGTTGGGAAAACCGATAAAATTTTATAGTAAAGATGAGTTAAATTCAGTTGAAACTATTGAGAATCCATCAGATATGGTGGAAAAACATATTGGAGTAAAAAGCGTATGCGAAGCAGCAGCGATTCTTGCAGCACAAAACGGGCATCTGATTGTGCCCAAGATAAAAAAGGGGAACGCCACAATTGCAGTGGCACGAATAATAGTACAACATCTGAGATAAAATCTTGCGATTGTTCAACAAATTTAAAGATAGATTCTTGCGGCTGTCAATCTGAATCAGATCATTGTCCAAGCAAAACCCCAAGACTTTTTGTAATAGGTACAGGTCCCGGCGATTTAAATCATATCTCAAAAAGAGCCGTTGATCTTTTGCAGGCATCTGATTGTGTTGCAGGTTATACAACATATATTGAGCTTATACGAGAGGTTATAAAGGATAAAACCATAATCTCAACAGGAATGCAAAGAGAGGTTGACAGGGTTGAGATGGCTATTTCTGAAGCATTAAAGGGCAAATCTTGTGCTATTGTCTCTGGTGGAGATGCTGGTATTTATGCAATGGCGGGTTTAGTGTTTGAGATATGCCAAAAAAAAGGGTTGAGACTAATCAGGTATGATGAGCATAAAAACAGCACGGAGTTAAATGATGAAAAAAAGTTAGATGAGCTGAATAAAGAGTTATGTGAGCAAGATAAAGAGTTGTATGAACCAGATAAGAAATTATGCGGGCAGGATAAAGAGTTGTATGAACCAGATAAAAAATTATGCAGGCAGGATAAGATTATTGAAATAGAGGTTGTTCCGGGTATTCCTGCACTTGCTGCTGGTGCTGCTCTTTTAGGTGCTCCTTTGACACACGATTTTGCAGTTGTAAGTTTAAGCGATCTTTTAACTCCTTGGGAGAAGATTGAAAAACGCATATCTGCTGCTGCTCAAGCTGATTTCGTAATTGCTATCTACAATCCTAAAAGCAAAAAAAGAGATTGGCAGCTCTCAAGGGCAAAAGAGTTGATTCTTGAACATCGAAGAGGCGATACTCCAGTTGGTGTGGTAACGTCTGCCATGAGAGAAGAGCAAAAAATCACCGTAACTACGCTCAAAGATATGGATATTGCAGATGTTGGAATGCAGACAATTCTGCTTGTGGGAAATGAGAGTTCTGTGCAGTATTTAGATTTTATGTTTACGCCAAGAGGTTATTCAGGCAAATATGATATATAATTGTAGAGACGCACGGCTGTGCGTCTCTATTTTTTGCTTGCTACGTCTCTATTTTTTTGTTCGCTACATCTTTTGTTTGTTTAAATCTCTAATTGTTTATTTTGAAATTATCATCATTTCTAATACGTTCAGACAGCTCTTTAGTCAATGACAACACCTTTGTTGCATGTTCCAAACTCAAAGAGCCTGTTCCACAACTTGGAGTGATAAGGCTTTGAGATAAAATCTTCTCCCTGCTTATTCCAAGAGATACCAACTCATTAAGCTGATCGTTCCACATTTCCCAAAGAGAATTCAAAGAGGCATTTTCCACATATTCAGGGTTTCCAGTTGGAACTATTCCCCAAGCAAGAATCCCCCCTTGTTCTATAAACTTCTTTAATGGCTCACGATAGAGAATCAGCCTGTCAAAATAGGAGTAGGCATCAAAATTGATTATATCTGTGCCAGACTCTAAAGCCAATGTCCAATCCCCATTTGCACATATATGAATGCCGGCAATTCCGCCTCCCTGATGAACCGCATCAATCCCCTCTTTTAATGCCTCTATAATCTGCTCACGCGTGATGCTTATATATGTTGAAGAGCCGAACCCAACAACGCCCGGCTCATCAAAAAATATAATCGGCTTGTATGAGGTGTTGAGCTTTGATAGCTGAAATACCTGCCATCTTGCATTCATAGCAACCTGTTTGGTTACAATATCCTTCATACGTTCATCATAAAAGAGAAGTCGCCCAGCCTGATCCTTGACACCAATGCCCATTGTAATTGGACCTGTAACCTGACCTTTTACAGCAACTGGAACTTTAGGAAGAGATTTTACAGTCTCCATAAACACAGAAAAACCTTTTGCAGTCGTGTCAGTCAATGCAAATCTTGAGTCATTCAAGATCGATTTTGAACTGGCACTGCTTTTTGAACTCACGCTGCCATCAAAAGCAGGTTTCTCAAACCTTGAAGGGCTTTCAGTTATAGACATATACTCTTCATAAAACGCAAGAACCTCATCTTCAAAATTTTCTCCTGATGTGTCAATGTAGAAATCCTTCTCTTTTGATGAATCGCCCTTCTTTACCACAAGCCCCGGCATTCCTGATAAGAACTGATAGAGCATACCCTCTTCTTTATACATCGGAAGCTGAACCCAAAGAGGGATTTCAGGTGTATATTGCAGCATAAGATTTGTTGCCTCAAGATGGTCAGCCATAGGCAGGCTTCCGACAAGAAGAGGCAGGCAGTTGGGTTTAAAATCAATCATGTTTTAACTATTCCTTATCTGCTATTTTGCAGGTTTAGACACTATGCTCTTTGCCTGTTCAACAATATTTGCTGTGCTGATGCCGTACTCTGCAAGCACTCTTTCCCCAGGAGCAGATGCACCGAATCGGTTGATTCCGATAACTTTTCCTTTATCTCCAACATACCGCTCCCAACCCATTGTGATTCCAGCCTCCACAGCAAGCCTTATTTTAATATCATGGGGCAGGATTCTCTCTTTATATGGTGCAGGTGCTTTTTCAAACAACTCCCAGCTTGGCATACTAACAACTCTTGCATAAATACCATCTTTTTCAAGCTCAACTGCTGCATTAAAACACAGATGAACTTCAGAGCCTGAGGCAATCAAAATAATATCAATATCTTTAACATTATCCACGTCTTTGATTATGTACGCACCATAACGTAAAGACCCATCTCTGCCTGTCTGATCTTTTGGTAAAATCGGAAGATTCTGGCGGCTTAAAATCAAAGCAGTAGGAGCATCAACAGTAGTCAGAGCAATTTTCCACGCATCTGCTGTCTCATTTGCATCTGCTGGACGAATCACACGAAGATTAGGAATTGCCCTTAAAGATGCAATATGCTCGATCGGCTGATGGGTTGGTCCATCTTCTCCTACAGCAACGCTGTCATGTGTGAACACATAAATTATCGGAAGTTTCATCAAAGATGCAACCCTTACAGCCGGGCGTACGTAATCGGCAAAAACAAGGAATGTTCCGCCATAAGGACGAACGCCGCCATGCAGATACATTCCAGACATAATTGCACCCATTGCATGTTCGCGGACACCAAAACGGATATTTCTGCCGTGATATGAGTCTTTTTGGAAGTCGTCAAATCCAGAAAGGTATGTGTTGTTAGATGGTGCTAAATCAGCAGACCCGCCCATAAGAACAGGCAGATTTTTTGCAATTGCATTTAACACTTTGCCTGATGCTGCACGAGTTGCAATTGGTTTGTCTGCTGGAGAGAACACGGGAATTTCACTATCCCAGCCTTCAGTAAGATAGCCGCTGACTGCATCAACAAACTCAGCAGTTTTTTCAGGAAACTCATTTTTATAGCTGTCAAAAATCTCCTGCCATTCACGCTCTTGAGCCTCTCCCCGTTCAACAGCTTTACGGCACTCTGTTAAAACCTCATCAGGCACGTAAAAATCTTTATCTGCCGGCACTCCATAAAACTCTTTTACCAACTTTATCTCATCAGCTCCCAAAGGAGAGCCGTGTGCACTTGATTTACCCTGTTTATTCGGGCTTCCGTAAGCAATCTGGGTTTTAATTTTTATAAGAGTCGGTTTTTCTGTCTCTTTTTGGGCTGCTTCAATAGCATTACCAATTGCATTAGTATCATTGCCATCATTAACCACTATAACCTGCCAGCTCATAGCTTCAAACTTTGCCTTTACATCTTCTGTAAATGCAATTGATGTAGATCCTTCAATTGAGATAGAGTTATCATCGTAAAGACAGATAAGTTTACCAAGACCAAGATGTCCTGCAAGTGAGATTGCTTCACTTGCAACACCTTCCATAAGATCACCGTCTCCACACATTACATAGGTAAAGTGGTTGATAAGTGGCTGCTTATCATCTTTTACTCCAGCAGATGTTTGTGATTTTACCCCACCAGATGTTTCTGAACCCGTTTTCTTATCAATGTTGAACCGAGCAGACAAATGCCGTTCTGCCATAGCCATTCCTACAGCATTGGCGAGTCCTTGTCCAAGAGGTCCTGTTGTGGTTTCGACTCCCGGGGTGTGACCAAATTCAGGGTGTCCAGGGGTGCGGCTTTTCCACTGCCTGAAATTTTTCAGATCATCAAGTGTAAATCCATAGCCATCAAGATAGAGCACACTGTAAAGCAGCATTGAAGCGTGTCCTCCAGACAGTACAAATCTGTCACGGTCAACCCATGCAGGATTTGCTGGATTGTGCTTCATATACTTGTTCCATAACACATACGCTGTTGGAGCAAGCCCCATTGGTGCACCAGGGTGACCAGAGTTTGCCTTTTGAATAGCATCAATTGATAATGTTCTTATAGTGTTAATACATAGCTGTTCAAGCTCTTTAGTGGCACAAGCCATTGTTTTCTCCTGTTTTACTGTTGTTAAAATTTTATGTTTTATCGTTTTTTTTGGGGGGGGAAGTTCACTCAATTTTTTCGATCATATCAGACGGGTTGACCCCATATTTTTTCAATATCACTACATATTCTTCAGAAAGTTTGAATTTATCAAGAGCTTTTGAGAACTCATCAGATAGTTTTTTAAGCCCTTTTGCTTTGGAAAATCCTACATATAATTTTTGAGTATGAATTGGCGGCTCAAGAAATCTGATTTTATCTCTCAGCCCCATTTTTGCAGCATACCCGCTTATAACCACCTGATTTTCAGCAGCTAAATCATGCCTGTCATTTATGAGCTTTTCAATAAGCATCTGAGGAGTTTGAGCATAATCTTTTGTCAAATAATCGGCTTTATCAAACGCATCACCGTAAGTAAATCCTGCTATAACACCGATGCTGTAACCTTTTAACGCTTGATAATTGCCTTTAAATTGAATATTTTTTTCTGTTTTTGTAAAGAGCACGGTTTTTGAGAGGCTTATATAACTATTTGAAAAAAATATGTATTTTTCTCTTTCAGGTGTTTTAAGAAGCGACACAAGGGCATCTGCTGTACCCTCTTCTAAATTGAGCAAACACCGCCTCCACGGATATTTTAAAAATTCAGGTGTTATATTCATCTTTTTCATAACTGCATTGACTATTTCAATCTCAAATCCGAGAGGCTCTTCATTGTCCATATATGTATAGGGATACCAATCAGTATATACAACTTGTATTCTGTTTGTTTGGCTATAGAGTGTTCCGCCGCAGATTGTATATGTAATAACAAAGAAAAAAAGATAACTTAGGACGAATTTTTTCTTGAATATATTCATATAAAAGACTCTCTGCAACGATTAGAAATCTAAGAATTCACACAATAGGATTAAAGTGCTCTCATATACTCAGGTTTGAGTTTTACTTTACCGTCAAGTGCCTGTGAAATCAGAGCAAGTGTTTTATCCCTATCCTCTGGAAGGTGTGCTCTAATTGGCAGATAGTTTGAGGCGTGGTTTGCATGAAAAAGTCCATCAGTAAGATGGGTTGTTGCGATCATGGTACCAAGTTCTTTGAGCATATCGTCAGGTGTAATAAGCTCAAACCTGCCATTCTGATAATCTATGTGCATCGGTGTCCCGGGTATCAGCATAAGGCTTAATGCACCAACATATTCAGGGTCAATTGCCGACAATACCCGTCCTGTCTCTGCTGCATGAATCTGAGAACGCTCTCGTCCAGCAAGTCCAAGAAGTACAGTTATAGATAGTTGAATCCCTGCACTGCGTATTTTTTTTCCCATCTCAACCATTTTAGCAGAATCAGAACCCTTGTTAATCCGCTCTAAAGTCACATCATCACCAGTTTCAAGTCCCATGTAGACAATCTTTAAGCCGAGAGCATTTAACTCTTTTAGTTCATCTGCTGTTTTCATCTTTATGCTCTTTGCGTTGGCATAAAGCCCGACTCGCTCAATCCAGGGGAGGCGTTGCTTGATTCGCTCAAGTATGGGTATGAGTCTTTTTTGTGGGATAATAAGAGCATCACCATCACAAATAAAGAGCCTTGTCTGGCGTTTGCAATATTTTGCTGCAAACTCAATATCTTCAAAAATGACATCATCTTTTTTTATTGTAAAACGCTCTCCTTTATACGCTCCGCAAAAGGTGCATTTATTATGAGAACAGCCTACAGTAACTTGAAGCAGAATACTGTAAGCCTCGCTTGGGGGTCTTATAATGTTGCCTTCGTAGTGCATAATATCCTTCTTAACTTTATCAAACAATCTTATGAAAACCTATTGCTTCTTATATTGCAACTATTAGATTCATCTTCTGTTTTTTACAGGGTCTTACCTTTTGATAGCTATAATTCGATCCACAATCAGAGAGATAAAAAAAGCAGTGCCCGCAACCATTATAATAGCTGCTCCTGATGTGACATCAAAAGTGTATGAAATCCACAATCCGCAAATCGTAAAGATAGTTCCCGCAACACTTGACCAGATCATCATACTCCCAAGAGAGCGGGCATACCGTTCCACAATAAACGGTGGTATAGTTAAAAGAGCAATAATCAAAATTAATCCAACTACCTGAATAACCACAACAACAGTTACTGCAAGCATGGCAATCAACATTATATAAATAGCTTTGACAGGAACCCCGCGAATTTTTGCAAACTCCTCATCGTATGACATCGCCAAAAGGTCTTTATAATAAAACGTGGTTAATCCTGTAATGAGAATTGACATTGCCAGCATTAGCCAGAGATCAAATTCAGGAACTGTAAGGATGCTTCCAAACAGATAGCTCATCAAATCAACATTGTAACCCGGAGATATATCCATAAGTATAATCCCGAAAGCCATCCCTACTGCCCATGTAACACCAATAATTGTATCAGCTCTATGTTTTGCCTTCATGGTGACAACAGCCATGACCATTGAAACAACAAGCGAAAATCCAAGAGTTGAAGGAAGATAAGGCCAGCCAAAATAAAATCCAAGACCAATTCCGCCATAAGCTGCATGAGCAATGCCGCCTGAAAGAAAAACAATACGATTCACAACTACTAATGTTCCCATGATGCCGCAGATAATACTTGCAAGCAGACCTGCCATCAGGGCATTTCTCATAAATTCAAATTGTAATATTTCCATTATATTTCCTGATTCAACAAATATCAACTTCTGCCAAACTCATCTGGCGGCATCTGATGTGCGATCATCTCCACAGGACAGACCTCTTCAACTGTACAGGCATACATCTTTTCAAGCATATCTGCCACTCTGCCCTCTTGATAACCTGAAGTCACTAAATCTGAGCCTGTAAACTGAAAATTGCTATGATAATGCAGATGTCTGTTTAGGCAAATTACAGATTTAACAAAACTTGATACAACAAACAAGTTATGGCTAACCACAAGAATGGTTATCTCTTTATTAAGCTTTTTTAACATCTTAAAAAAGTCTGTCTGACCTTTGGTATCAATGCTTGAGGTTGGTTCATCTAAAAGAAGTATCTGAGGCTGAGTAACCAATGCCCTTGCAATAAAAACCCTCTGCCGCTGACCTCCTGACAGATTGCTTATCTTGCGTTTTGCATAATCTGCCATGCCCATCTTTTCAAGAGCTGTCATTGCCTCATCACGGTCTGTTGATGTCTGACGCTTCCACCGTTTTTCAGGTTTGAGCTTGCCCATTAATACAATGTCAAGGGCAGTTATGGGAAAATTACGGTTTAGATTTACATCTTGCGGGACATATCCAATGCAAGATGATGCTTTAACCGCTGGTTTACCCATAACGGTAATTTTGCCTGTATCAGGTTTTAGCAAACCTAAGATCAATTTCAAAAGTGTCGATTTCCCGCCTCCATTTGGTCCTATCATGGCGATAAAATCTCCTTGAACTATATCAAGATTTACACCGTTGAGCACTGCTTGACCATTATACGAGAAAGAGAGATTGTCTATTTGTATAACTTTAGAAGTCATTTTTAATCAACTTGTATTCCATTTAGTTCAATCCAACAATAATTGCAGCAAAGCTGCTTATATTTAAACACTATATCACAAAACTAATAATTTATATGCCATAATTTTTGAATATTTCTCACTCATCTCATGGTATCATTAAAGAAGTTCGTTAAAACATTTTGAATCAGTAGTTCAGACAAAAGGAGAAAAAAATGAAAACAACTTACTGTATTTGTAAAACTATGATTTTATCTCTGCTGATTTCCTATAGCATCTGTTTTGCCGCTCAAATACCTGAGTATGTTCCTGAAAATCTTAAACCATGGAGCGGCTGGGTGTTGCATGGAAAAACAATGCGTATTGATTGCATCCCAAATTTTAATGATCCAGATGCTATTCACTGTGCATTGCCAACATCAATTGTGCTTAATCTTAACAACAATGGAGGAGAGTTTAAACAGGAGTGGCAGATATACCACGAAACCTATATCACCCTTCCTGGTAACAGCTCAAATTGGCCTAAAGATGTGATGGCAGATAATACTCCTGCTGTGATAATCCAGCAGAACGACACTTATGGCAATATACTTCCCGTAGTAAAACTTTTGCAGGGCAGACACACCATTACTGGAAGATTCGTCTGGCAGAAACAACCTGAATATATTCAGATTTCTTCTGAATCTGCCCTTATCAAACTTTTTATGGACAACAGGGAGGTGGAGTTTCCCACTATTGATGATACTGGCAGATTATGGCTTAAAAATAAAACTGTAAATGTTGAGGAACAAGAGGAGAACAGGCTTAAAATTGAAAGTTTCAGGCTGATTGATGACAGTATCCCTTCACAGATGCTCATATACGCAACTCTTGACGTGGCTGGAGCTGCAAGAGAGGTTAAACTTGGACCTCTATATTCCCCAAAAAAGTTTATTCCTCTCAATTTAGATAGCTCATTGCCGTCAAAATTAGAGTCTGATGGAACAATACGGATACAGTTAAAACCTGGCAGACACTCGTTGACCTTGAACTTAAGGCATATTGGTAATATCGAATCTCTTGAATTTGAACCTCCTGACGATGGTTACTGGTCAAAGCAGGAGATATGGTCTGTGGTGCGTCATCCTGATCTTAGGATTGTTGAAATATCAGGAGTTTCTTCTGTTGATCCAAGAATGACCTCTCTTCCTGAAGAGTGGAAATCCTATCCTGCCTATATTATGACAGCCAAAGAGAGTATGAAATTTAAAGAGATAAAACGAGGAGACCCTGTTCCGCCACCTGATCAGCTAAATCTCAACAGAACCTTGTGGCTCGCATTTGATGGAACAGGTTACACAGTGCAAGATAGAATCACTGGAAAGAAGAACAGCGGATGGCGTTTAGAGATGGAATCTTTGATGAAACCCGGTAAAGTAACAGTTGACGGAGTTGAGCAGTTAATTACAAATATGGATTTATCAAAACATAGCGAATCTAAACCACCAAACACGGCCGGAGTTGAAGCATCTAACAACACTGCTGGAGTTGAACAATCAGATAGAAAGGGTCTCAACTTCTACAAAAATGCAGGAGTTGAGTTAAGACGCGGTATTATCGATTTAGTTGCAGAGAGTAAAATTGAAGGTTCTGTTTATACTATTCCAGCAACAGGCTGGCGTCATTCTTTTCAGAAGGTGACGGGTCAGCTCAATCTTCCACCTGGCTGGAAACTTGTCTCTGCTAAAGGGGTTGACAATATTCAGGGAACTTGGATTAAACGCTGGTCCCTTCTTGATATTTTTATTGTCCTGATATTTACCATTGCCACAGCAAAGCTTTTTTCCATGCCGCTTGCATTTGTGGGGTTTATAACTATGGTTCTGCTTTACCATGAACCCGATGCACCCCGCTATGTATGGCTTTTTCTTATCTTAGGTTTTGCTTTTAACCGTGCACAAAAAGAGCTAAATTCCTATTCAAAAGATACTATTTTACAATCTTCTACCTCAAATAGAGAAACTCAATCTCTAACAGATACGCATCACAGAAAATTTGGAAAAATGGTTAATCTTTATCAATTTATTGTTCTTATATCTCTGCTTGTTATTTCAGTGCCTTATGCAGTTAACTCATTGCGGATAGGAATTTATCCACAATTAGAAAATAGATGGATTTCTATGAATGATGCTATGCAAAACCAGCCTCAAATGGCTTTTGAAAAGTTTAGCGGCTCATCACCATCACAACTCCCGACCGAAGCTCTACCAGAAGCTCCAGCAGATGGTTACAACATGCAGACTCAATACAGAGAAGAATCAAAAGGACAATCAATGGATGCAATGCCAAGTCCCAGAAAAGCTAAAAGTCCTCTTGCCTATCTTAAATCTGAAAAAGAGTCTCTTGAATCTCAAATTAATGATAAGATGTATGGTCAAGAAAATAAACAGCGTTCAAAGATTATGCAATATGATCCAAAATCTTTAACTCAGACAGGACCAGGTCTTCCTCTATGGCAGCCGTTTAGAACTATCAATTTTAGCTGGTCAGGACCGGTTGAGCAGGGTCAGACTACCTCATTTATTCTGGTTGGTCCGATTTTTAATCTGGTTTTAGCATTTGTAAGAGTTGCCTTGATTATTCTGTTGACACTTGGCATGGTTCGAGCATCTGGATTGTTTAAAGGAAAACTAAAAACAGACACAGCCAAGATACTGATTTATATATTAATATCAGCATCTATTTTTATTATAGTGAATCCATGCGTAACCAATTCTGGTGAAATACCATCTAAAGAGATGCTGGCAGAACTTCAAAAAAGGCTTTTGGAAAAAGATAGATGTTTTCCATCGTGTGCTGATATTTCACAGATGGAGATATCTATCATTAAACCAGAAGATATTAAAACAGATGAACAACTTGTAATTACCCTTGATGTTGATGCAGCAGTTGACACAGCTATACCTCTGCCGGGTCATGCTCTCCACTGGCTGCCTGAACAGGTGATAATAAATGGACAATCAAGCGGCTCTCTATTTCGTTATGGTCAAAATATTTGGGCAATGATTCCAAAAGGAAAAAATGTTGTTGTAGTGCAAGGCAGAATTGGCAATCAGAGCATTTTTCAGCTTCCGCTTGCTCTTAAACCACATTCAGGAAAGATTAATAACTTAAACGGCTGGGAAGTTCAGGGAGTTCAGCCTGACAGCACTCTTGATGACCAGCTCCAATTCAAACGGTTAGCAGAAAAAAGGGCAAAAGGGGAAAAGTCGCAGCAAGAGCAGGAGATTCTTGCAACTGGTCTTCTGCCCCCATTTGCCCTTGTTGAGAGGACTCTTCTTCTTGGGCTTGACTGGAAAGTGGAAACAACCGTAAGCCGATTAAGCCCAACTGGTTCTGCGATTGTGCTTAACCTTCCTCTACTTGAAGGAGAATCTGTCATTACCGAAGGGGTTAGAGTGAAAAACGGTATGGCGGAGGTAACATTAAATGCGTCTCAAAACAATATGGCATTTGAATCTTTTTTAGAGACTGCCGAGATAGTTAAGTTACATCATGCCTTGTCTGCTGATAGCAAGCAGAATCTTGAGTGGACAGAAATCTGGAGATTAGATGCAAGCCCTATTTTCCACGTTGATACAGAAGGAATTCCAGTTATACTGCATCAGAGCAATGAAAGATGGTATCCGACATGGCATCCTCTGCCCGGAGAGGAGGTGATATTGAAAATATCTAAACCCAAAGGGATTGGGGGGCAGACCATGACTATTGAAAAGAGCACTCTTGAGCTTCACCCTGGTCAAAAAACTACACGCTCCATACTTAATCTTTCCATAAAGAGCAGTCAAGGAGGGCAACACTCCATCACAATTCCTGAAAAGGCAGAACTTCAAGAGGTAAAGATCAACAGCGAGGTTCAGCTTATCCGTCAAGAGGGGCAGAAGGTTGTTTTACCGATTACCCCTGGCAGTCAAAATGTTGAACTTATATGGAAAGATGCGAATGAAATAGTATCTCTTTACCGAACACCAAAAATCAATCTTGGCACATCAAGTGTCAATGCTGCTATTGATCTGCATATATCTTCTGACAGATGGACGCTTTTTGTTGGAGGTGAACAGCTTATGGGACCTGCTGTGCTTTTTTGGTCAAAAATTATTGTGGTGCTGCTTGTCTCAATAGGTCTTGCAATGAGTGGCTTGACCCCCTTAAAATTTTACCAGTGGTTTCTGCTTGGAATCGGCATGTCAATGAGCAGTGCACCTGCCTGTATATTTGTTGCTGCGTGGCTCGTTATTTTAGATTTTAGGAGAAAGTATGGAGAAAAAAATATTTATGACAATAAATTGACTCGGTTTAGGTTTAATCTTATCCAGATAGGTATTGTAGGGTTGACATTTTTTGCAGTTATGTCCCTTGTGTTTGCAGTATCTCAAGGGCTTCTTGGACATCCATCAATGAACATTACAGGCAATGGTTCATCAGGAAATTTTTTTCGGTGGTATCAAGATATAAGTGATGCTGATTTACCTGTTGCATGGGTATTTTCGCTTCCAATGTTTGCCTACAGGCTTGCAATGCTGTTATGGGCTTTGTGGCTCTCATTCTGGCTGATTTCGATTCTAAAATGGGGGTGGAGTAATTTTGCTTCGCCTGTGATATGGTTAAAATCAACTAAAGCAGCACCAGCAGTCTCATCTGACGATTCAGCATCAGAAAAAAATGAGGCTGAACAAACTAAAGATATTTAGAGCCTGAACATTTAAACAGGCTCTTAAATGTTTTTTTTTCTTTTAACCGTTGACAATGATATTGCAACTATGTATAGAAACAACATCTTAATAAATTTAAACTAAGAGAATACGTTACTACTTTAAACTAAAGGAACAAGTTACTACAATGAACCAGAATTTTTCAGGCAGCTACTATTACTTTGGAACCTATTACTACAGGTGGCTGCCTGTGCTGTTCTGATTTGTAACTTATATACAATATGAAAAGCCGCAGGTCAAAAGCCTGCGGCTTTTTTATTTTTAAAAGGAGAACAGAATAATGAAAAAGACCTATGATGTAAATGTTGAAAGTTTTATGCCTCTTATAGCTCCTGAGGATTTTAAGAATCAGTTTCCGATGACCCCAGAATCAGAAGATGCTGTTATCGTCGGCAGAGAGGAGATAAAAAATATTCTTTCATGTAAGGATAAGCGTCTGATGGTAATTACTGGACCATGCTCAGTCCATGACGAAGCTGCCGCAATTGAGTATGCAGAGCGGCTTTCCAAGCTAAGAGAAAAGGTTAAAGATCATTTTGCGATCATTATGCGGGTATATTTTGAAAAACCGCGTACCACCATTGGCTGGAAGGGGCTGATAAATGATCCTTATATGGATGACAGCCGTGATGTTATGGAGGGACTCCGCCGTGCAAGGAATCTGCTTATCCGTATCACCTCAATGGGGCTACCTACAGCAACCGAGCTACTTGACCCGATTATTCCGCAGTTTATTGATGGTCTAATCTGCTGGGCTGCAATTGGTGCAAGAACAACTGAATCCCAAACACACAGGGAGATGTCAAGCGGACTCTCTATGCCTGTTGGATTTAAAAATACTACTGATGGGGCACTGGATACAGCAATTAATTCTATGATTGCAGCAAAATCGCCTCAGAGTTTTCTTGGGATTGATCCGCATGGAAAAGTGTGTGTAGTCAAAACAAAAGGCAACCCCTATGCCCATATAGTATTAAGAGGAGGGAAACGTCCAAACTACGACTCGGTAAGTATCAGAGAGGCAGTTGGAACTTTAAAGAAAAAAAATCTATCCCAATCAATTATTGTTGACTGTTCACATGCAAATTCAGGCAAAAAATTTCAGGGGCAGGGAATTGTATGGGAAGATGTGATAAATCAGTATTTGAACGGAAATAGTAGTATTAAGGGGCTTATGTTAGAGAGTAACCTGTGCGAAGGCAACCAGAGCATTTCCTGTGGTCCTGAAAATCTTCAATACGGTGTATCTATTACGGATGAGTGTATATCATGGGAGACAACTGAAGAGCTTATATTGAAAGGGTACGAGAAGATGGCTGGAGCAACACGTTAGATTAGATTGAACGATTGAAATCGTACTTGACAAAGGCATAAATTGAGCTTTTCATATATCTGGAACATAGGCGGCTTCACTGCAATGATTGTTGATTAAAATTCCTGAACAAGAACAATAAAAATAGCTTTTAGCAGAGACGGGACAGAATTTTAAAAATTTACCGAACCATTTAAAAAATAGGGATATCAGTTATGACACCTCAAAAAATCTCCATTATAGGATGCGGACGTGTGGGAACAGCCTTGTCAGTGTTTCTGTCAAAAGCTGGATACCACATTGCAGCAGTTGCCAGCAGAACACGCTCTTCTGCTGAAAAAACAGTGTGGGCAGCAGGAGCCTGTGGGGCTGTCGGAGCTATAAAAATATATGAATCTCCTGCAAAAGCAGCTATGGCAGGAGATATCATTTTTATCACAACACAGGATCATCTGATTGAAAAGATATGCTCTGATATCACCACCAGTACAGTTGCCCTCAGCTCTTCACCTGAGACCGCTGTTGGAACTTCTGTTGATATCTCTTCAAAGACCATTTTTCATTGTAGTGGTGCACTATCGTCTTGCGTGCTATCATCTGCTTCGGATAAAGGTGCAAACACGGGTTCAATCCATCCACTTCAGAGCTTTGCCCCTTATGATCCAGAACAGAAATCTCCATTTGCGGGTATTAACGTATCTGTTGAAGGCAATGAAAAAGCAGTTATTATCGGCAAGGAGCTTATTCATGCTCTTGGTGCGAACTATTTTACCATTCCCACAAAAGCTAAAACCCTTTACCACGCCGCAGCAGTTGTTGCTTCGAACTATCTTGTTACACTTGAACATTTTGCCTTTGAGCTTTTAAAAGAGGCAAGCCTTTCAGAACAAAAAGCGTATGAAATCCTTGATCCTCTGATTCAGGGGACTTTGAGTAACATAAAAACAAGGGGGGCAGTAGCAGCACTTACTGGACCTATTGCCCGTGGAGATGCCCAGATTGTAGAAAAGCACCTGAGTAATATTAATGAGAGATTGCCTGAATTTTCTAAACTGTATCGTGTGATGGGAAAATATACCCTTGAACTTGCTGCAAAAAGAGGAGAACTTGATAAGGTATCTGTTGAAAGGCTTACAGATATTCTTACTGAATCATAGTTTAGTAAGAATATATACTTATTATCAATTTAAAACCACGTCCTGTGGGCGTGGTCATCGTCCAAAGGCTATGACTGAAGGTTCTACTAATAGAATGCGGACATGATCCTGCAATATATAAAATCAAAAGAGATTAGCTTTTGTATTGCGAAGCTCGGGTTTAATTTTCTTATTGAAAAACCGTAGAGACGCACGGCTGTATGTCTCTACGGTTTTGTTGCTATTTATGCCTATGTATATTTTACACTATCTTTCTACACTATCAGAAATCACAATCACATCATCAACATCATATTTACTCTTATCTTTATCTATTATCATCTTTATCAGCATAATTTGAGAGTCAACTATGGCTAATTTGTAGCTGTTATCTTGAAAATTTAAAGCTTGAAAAGTTGTAGTTGCAGGTATTTCTATATAAGTTCCATTCTGACCTTCAAAATAGACAGTTGCACTTTTACGAGATACATTAAAAGCTGTGAAGGCTTCTGCAATATTTAAAACATTTGCACCTGCAAAGTTTTCACAATCTGCCTTTGCCCCCTTTTCAATACTTAATGTATTTATACCGCTTGAGCCAAAAACTTGAGTATAAGCACCATAAGGTATTGTAAAAGCAGGTGATGAGTTGGTTAAGACCAAATAACTATCAACAGTAGAAGCTAATTGGCTGATCTGTGTATCAACATACTTTTCACTATTGCCAAGAGTTGACAATTTATTTGCTGATAAAGTTATCTCCTGATCTCCAAGCATTACTTTATTCCCATAAATCACCAAATCAGCTCTTCCATCGTTAAAATATATGGATTGAGCTGTTAAAGTTGCTGGAATATTGATTACAGTTCCCAAAATACTGACAAGATACACAGTTGCACCAGAGCGATAAACTCTAAATTGAGACCATGACTCTTCCAACACCACTTTGTTATTAGCAACAAAATAGTTAAACGCAACTTGAGAACCTTGCTTTATTTTGATGCTCTTTCCAACTGATACGCCAAACATATTCATATTAGCATTAGTTGGAATGGTAAAAGCTGCTAAAGTCTTGTCAGTTAAAGTAAGGTAACTGTTCACCAAACCTTTTGCAGTTGTGAAACTATACTCACTTCCGTAAATTGTTCCAAGCTCACTCGTTACATAAGCTCTAACGTAATACTTGGTATTTGGCGAAAATTTGGTCAATATGCTCTTAAAACTTCCAGCACCTGTTCCTTCGTCAGTTTTGTTGTTTTCTATTGTTGGATTAGAAGCTGTATTCCAGCAGACACCTTTAGCACTTATTGTGCTTCCGCCTTCCGATACTACTGTTCCGCCACTTGCTGCTGATATATGGCTTATGCTGCTAACTTGGTCTGTTATAACTGAAACCAACAGGTTAGCTTCTGCCACAATCGCCACTGCAGAGACCAAATCTGTCTTTATCTTGACGTTGTTACCGTCAAGAGTGTGTACCACAGTTTTCCATGTATCTGATTGATAGTCATAAACCAGCACTATCAAGTCAGAAGTGTTAATAACACTTGGAACATTATCAGGATTGAACGGCACAACCATATCAATCTCTTCTGTGCTTTTTGAACCTGTTTCTGAGAAGACAACCCCATCAATTAGATAATAATATGATTGAACTTGCGGAAGAGTTGATGATGCTGCAAAGCTGTTTCTTTGCAATCTTGATCTTCTCTCTTCAATCTTAACGTCCCAAGATTGTTCTTTTGCATAATTGAGAATAGAGCGAGGTGTTAGAATAAAAGGCTTGTCCGGATATACAACATGCGGAGGAATTGTAATCACACAGCCGACTCCTTCATCATCAACAATGGTTATTGTTCCAGTAAGTTTACCAGAATTACCAAAAGCTATAATAGCGTTACTGCCTATTTTTACGCTATCAAGAACTCCGTTATTGGCAACTGCTCCAGCAACCTCACCACCTGAAACAGTTGCACTTTCAGAAATAGTAACTGTGTATGAAGCATCAATAACTCCGTCTGGTGTTGTTCCAGAAATAACACCTGTATTGGTTACTGTCCCTTCAATTGTTCCGCCAAAAACTTCACCAGCATTATCAGCATTTGAAAGCGTTCCACCTGCATTATCAAGTGCTGTTTCTTGAGGTAACGTAACATTGTTCATAACCCCATCATTTACAGAATCTCCAGCCACAACGCCGCCGTTTATAGTGCCGCTGTTGTTTAAATTTGTGAGCGTCCCTGAGTTAGTAACAGCAGCACCTGCACCCACTGTTACGTCTTCGTGTTCGCCGCTGTTGATTACTGTGCCTGATGTTACTATCTGCGTGTCAGTGTTTATTGCAGTCGGTGTTACAACTGGAGGCGGTGGTGGTGGATTTGACTCAGTGGTAAATGGAGATTGATCTCCATAAGCAGTACCAACACTATTTGTAGCATAGGCTCGAACATAATAGGTTGTGGAAGGAGTAAGTCCTGTTATATTACTCGAAAAACTGCCTGAAACAGCTCCCTCTGTTGTTTTATTGTCTGCTATCGTAGGGTTAGAGGTTGTGTTCCAACAAACACCACCCTCAGTTATTGGTGTTCCTCCATTTGAAAGTATATTTCCACCAGTGAATACACTGGTAGTCGTTATATTGGTAATATTGCGTGTGGTAATTGTTGGCACATAATAACATTCACATCTTTTAGTTTCAGACCAACTGCTTGCCAAAAAATCATTGGTTGGGTCATTATCATTATTTAAATGAAAGATAGCTGACCTAACAAATCGCCCATCAGGTTGTGTTAAAGCATAGTCTAAGTAGTAAACATTTCCGTTTTGATTGAGCATTTGCTTATGCCCACCGGGTGTATTCTGCACTAACCAGCTACCATGTTGGTCGTCAAAATTCAAAAATAAACCATAACCTGCTGGTAAAGGCTCTGATAAGGTAACTTCAAAAGTAAGAGTATCTGATTTTACATCACTTCCGCAGGCTGTTAAAGAAGTGATATTTGGCAATGGAGCAGACGGGGCGTTAGTAAAACCAATATAGCTTGTCTCAACTGCGTGATTTACTCCGTCAGTTGCAAAAAATTTAATGTAATACTTGCCGAATAACAACCCTGAAATATCAATATCCCATGATGTTGTTGTGTTTAATGTGGCAGGATCATAACCCCAAGTAAGAGCTGTTGGATCGCTGTTAAATGTTGAAGAAGGGTTTACATCAGATGCAGATATCAATGAGCTTATATCAATTTTCCTTTTCTTATAATCATAAATAGCAAAGGAGGTTCGGCTAACTTCCTTATCATCATTAGTTATTACCTCTGTTGATATTACGTTAGGGGATTTGTAAAAAATTTTGTTTATACTTATTGTTGGCTGGATGCTGTCTGTTGGATTGACAGTAATTATAACTGTATCTGTACTTTGTTCACCGATACTATTAGTAACTACCAAAGTAATAACATGCGTACCAACTGAGAAATCTGCTTTTGAAAATTGAATAGATTCAGACAGAATCGTATTACCCTCTTTCCATTGATAACTAACAATTGGACTGCAATTGGGAACACTTTCTGAAGCATCTAACGCTACACTAGTACCGTAAAGAACCGTTTGATCAGCACCTGCGTTAGTTACTGGAATCACACTTGATAGAGAGGTATCCTTTATACATCGAACCGCAAGTCCATATATATCAGATGCATAATGGTAACTAAATTTACCACCAAAAATACTGACTATACCTCCATTAATATCCTCATAAGAGCTTGTCCAATAGTTTCCAAGATACCCATCTATAATAGAGTCAACAATGCCGTTTCCTCTTCGCATAGATGCCAAAGGAAGCATTAGAAAATTACTATATGTATCCATTATATGGATAAATTCATCTTTAAATTCATCAATAGTCGGAACTCTAAACCCTACAGGACAAACTGAGCAGCCATTAGTTTTACTCCAATTTTGACTCCTCAAGCTAAAAGTTTTTTTATAATTATCAAGATCTTCATTGCTATTTAAGCTCATAAATACCCAACCAAAATTACCAGTGATAAATTTATTACCAGCATTATTGATATCTGTAGCTAATGTTGTAGTCGTTTGACTATTCGCTTTTTCATGTCCATCTGCATTTCTACCCCATTGATAATAGTCTCCATAACATTCACTATCATTGTATGAGGTACAAGCATGACTCGCTCCGAGATTTCTATCTAACCAGACTCTTCCAGTGTATGGTGAAGTAACTGTGCCGTATGTGGTTTCTGGTTGTGGCTCTGGTTCAGGCTCTGGTGTCGGTGGAGGGGCAGGATTATCCCTTGCTTTTTCTAATGCAACCTGTTGAGCAACCTTGGTTTTGAGTTCGTTTATATTAATACCTTTTATAAATAAGAATAAATTAGCTATTGATTCTGCATATATTGATTGTTCAGGAGTTGTACTAAGCCATCCATAATTAAATGGATCCTTATAATTACCAGTTTGACACAACAGAGCTGCAACATTGTCTGTTTTATCAATCTCAGATGTAAACTCATTGCAAATAGAACCATAAGTGTCCATGACACCCCAAGGTTTTAATAGTCCATGTCCATCATCACTGAAAAAATAGCTACTTGGAGCTGGAACCTTGTCTGTTGTATCAATATCAATAGAATGTTTATCCATTAAATAATAATAAAAAGTAAAATAAGCAGCTGTTGAAGCTTTCTTATGGGTATCCATAAAATAAGAGAATGTTTCATAATAAAGTTTACCAGGGGCCATAATAAGCCCTATACCTGCACCTCCATATTTGATAGTTTCAACAGCAACACCTCCAATAGTAGAAGAGACGGTAAACATATTCTTTATTACCATTTTAGTACTATCACTAATAACTTTATTCTCAACTAAGGCATTCAAAACAAGGTCTTTTGTAAATTCTTTAGCAAAATTACCATAGGTTTTTGGATCTCTAAGTTTAATTAGAATAGTTTTCAAACCAGATGCCCAACTCCCCTCGTCAAAAACGGCACTTGAAGCCTCAGCAAATGTACTTTCAGCAAAATCCTCAACAGTTCCATCTGCAGCAAACAGATTTCCATAACTTGTATTACCTGCACCTAACAAAGAATTTAAAATAGGATTTGTGGATTCTGAGAATCCTTGCTTCCCTGTGTAGAGTCGATATTCTTCAAAAATCTTTATAGCCTGATCAAAAATATCAGCAAATTCATCGCCAGCTTTCAATCCCGTAATATAGTCTGTTTCCCATTTATTTATACTTGACTGCATACTTTCAAGAAATATTATATCTCTCATTTGATCTATTAATCGATAATTATCAAGATTAATGAAATCAAATGTTTCAGTATTACCATCATCGTCAACAGTAACTTCAAACGTAATGTTGTTTAATGCTTCTTTTTTGTAAGCAGGTTTATCTATGTAAAGCTCAACATCTTTAAAGCTTATTTGAATATTATTTGCAACCGCCCATTGATATAGCGTGCTTATATAGGAAATATGTTCTAATGATGGAGTTGCTGGCAAGCTAGTATCATCTTTACACGAAAAAAGAACCCAATCACAACTTCGTGGATATGTTAATAAAACTTCTGAGTAAGAAGATGAACTACAACTTAAAGCTAAAATGGCACATGTACAATAAATAGCAAATAATCTCATTTTAAATATCTCCTTTAGCAATTATTTATCTTTTTTCCATATTGATAGAATGAAAAAAAATGACGGCTTAATGATACATCTTATTAATTTACAGTTTACCGTTGTCAAGCAAAATGTGTATAAAGAAGCAAAATATTCTTTTGATATTACTGATAATATTTATTCAGTTCTAATAAAATCAAAGAGTTAACAAATCAAGTGCGTAGATATGAACTGATAGTTAATTTTATGTTAAAAAATTTATCAATGACTAACTATTTTCTTGCAAAGCTTGGAAATATTAAAATAACAAGGAGAGCTTTATGCGTTATTTTAACACAGCAGGACCTATCAAACCTAAAGACCATACTGCCTTAACCTTCTTGAACGAATCAATTTAGAAGAGGTTTTATCTTTAATTGAGCAAGAAAAATACTTTGTTCTCCACGCACCAAGACAAACTGGCAAAACCTCATGCTTATTGGCTTTGATGGGGTATCTAAACAGCAATACAAATTTTAAATGCCTTTATATAAATGTTGAAGCAGCACAAGCTGCAAGAGAGAATGTAAAACGTGGTGTTAAAGCCATTTTAAATGAACTTGGTTCACGTTCAAAATTTCATCTAAAAGACTCTTACCCTGATAAGATTTGGACTGAAACCCTTGAAAAAGCGGAGAAGATGGGGCATTAAATGAACTTCTCAGCCGCTGGACAGAAGAGAGTCAAAAACCAATAGTCTTATTTATAGATGAGATTGACTCGTTAATTGGAGATACCCTTATTTCAGTTCTTCGCCAAATAAGGGCTGGTTACGATAAACGTCCAGAAAATTTTCCCCAATCAATAATTTTGTGCGGTGTAAGAGATGTTAGAGATTACAGAATCCACTCAGACAAAGATAAATCAATCATAACTGGCGGAAGTGCTTTTAATATTAAGGCAGAATCTATAATAATACCTTCGCCAAAAATTTGAGAGTGAAAATGAGTTAAGAGTATAAGTTTATGTAAAAAATGAGGAACAGTTCTGATAGAATTGAATTGAGAGAGACAATAAAATCAGAATGAGTTCCTCATGTTGGAAATTATGCCCTATTTGGAATGTTTAAGCCAGAATTTTCCTAAAAAAATTGTAAGGTTGTTAGGAATTGTGAGCGGAGCGATGTTATGCGGCAAAGGTCGTATAACGATGTTGGGATTGAGCAGATGGAGCGGAAAAGGAGGGAGTTATCGCAGCATTCAAAGATTTTATGCAAGTAAGGTGGACTGGCTGAATCTTAATTGGCTTTTTTTCAAGAAGCCCCCTGTGTCAGGATAGATGTCGCCTCTGATGAGGAGTTAAATTTTGGGGGAATAGAGGTGATATTTATGGGATACTCTGTTGAAATGAGAGAATCAGTGATAAAGAAAATAGGCTCTCCGAGATTTTCTGTGGTTGTTATTTTCAACAAGCTATTTATAATGACTCTCATTTATCCATGAATGAGGAGAGATATGGGATTTGAATTAGATTTAGAAATACCAGGGGTTAAAATATTGAATGTATCTCGTGACGCAA
>JADFZJ010000030.1 GCA_015232555.1 Desulfamplus sp.
TTGTTCATGGATAAATCAGGTCGAACAATGGTTCAGCATATTTCAAAGAAAAAGATTCAAATTTGCTGATTTCCCGTCAAAGGAGGCTATGAATCAAGCCATTATGGATTATATAAATGAGTGGAACGCTCATGCACATCCCTTCAACTGGTCAACAAAGTCAGTAGTAAAAGTTATGGCTCATGCTCCTGAACACTTAAAGATTGCAGCATGATTTTGTTCACCTATTTATCTGGAGCTGTATTTAGAGCCTGTTTGAAAATCAATTGTAACCCTCAGTTTGCTTTGCAAGTAGTCACAATTTTTAACATGTTTGCTCAAGTGGAGTCTTTATATTGCAACCTTGTCCGTCTTAATGGATTACTGTTTAGAATCTGCTGGAGTCATAAAAGGCTCTTTTGGCTCTATATTGGTTCGTGAGCAAAGATTTTTACATGTTGCATATAATTTTTAAACAGGCTCTTAACGTTGTTTTTCCGAGATTTAATATCGGAAGTCCGTATATGATTCCAACTATATATCTTACCAAAGATACAAACTTGATTTTTTATTAAGAATTCTTAATTCAATATATTCAGTACAAGCTGATTGAGCAACACCATAGCATACATGCAGTGGCAGCAAATGCTCCTCTCTCGGATGGCAATATCTTGCATAGGGAGCATGTTCCCAATTTTCCAATCTGTTAACTCTTTCCGCTTCCTCAATATCCGGGTTTGAACATGTATCAATCAGCCACTGCTCAAATTTTTCATTCATAGTTTTATTATCAGTTGTCTCTTTTTCAAAAAATGCCTTCATATTATGAAATGAAAAACCTGAACCAATTATCAGCAAGTTATCATAACTTATACTGGATAGAGCATTTCCTATTTTTATATGCTCGGAAGGATTCAGGCTTTTGAGAAGAGATAACTGAATACATGGGATGTCTGCGTTAGGATACATTATTTTAAGAGGCACAAATAATCCGTGATCAAAGCCTCTATGCTCATCCAATTTATTTTTTATGCCCCTTTTGCTTAATAATTCTTCTATTTGTCTGGCTAAAAACGGTTCTCCTGGGCATGGATATTTTATACGGTAGGATTCTTCAGGAAAACCATAATAATCATAAATAAGGGAAGGGGCAGCCGCAGAGGTTATGGTTGTGATTTTCTCTTCCCAGTGGGCACTTATTATAATAATCGCTGATGGTTTATTAATTTTTGAAGCTAAATAGTTCAATTTTTCCACCATTTCCTCATGCCCTTTATCACCAAGCAGAGGTAAGGGACCACCTCCATGAGATAAAAATAATACTCTAAGATTTTTATTATTCATTAAATGGACTCCTTAAAGTCTTGTATGTTACTATGGGTACTACACTCACTACCTTATAGCCATTTATTTTGTAAAAATGTCTAATATAGTTTTCCAGAAAAGTATTTTGATTCAACAAACCTTTATTAGTGGAGTATGCAGATATTCTCTATTCTGCCAATAAATTTATACTATGGATATTAAAACTCTGAGTATGCAGATATCTGTTTTAAGCATCAAACTTTATTTTATTTTATAAGTATTTAAAAAATAATAATAACAATAAACCGTGTTGATATGTTCATAACTACGATAACTATCTTAATTTTATGATAAAAACATATACTAAAAATGTTCATAACTATGTTTATAACGTGTTCATAACTATTGAGTTATGAACACACTTTTATAAGATGTTCATAACTCAATAGTTATGAACATACTATGTTCATAACTATGTTCATAACTTAGTCAACTACTTGTATTTTAAGGAAAAATGATACACTAAAAATGTTCATAACTTTTGTTTATAACTTTGTTCATAACTTTTTTATTACAGCATAATCAAGACTCTACCCACTCTCTTATTCCTGTAATATCAACTTTTTTCCAATTTTCAGATATTCTCTTTTTAATAAAGTTATGAAACAAGATGTCAATAACTTCAAAGAGCCTGTTGTAAAGAAAGACCTTTTCGAGAACTGCCCCTTCAGTGTCGTCCTCGTTTTCCATTTTTCCAGCAACAGGTGTTTTAAGAGATGTTATCTCCATGCTCTCACCCTTGATGTTGAATCGCCACTCATTATCATCAATTCTCAGCACAAGATTCATATCTGTTACAACTCCTCCTTTCTTAAGAGCTGTCTTTCCCTCTTCAAGACCTGCATCATCACCTTTTATGGAAATCTTCTCAACAGAGTCATCGCCAAGTGAATTTTCAAGGGCAATGCAGTTGCCTATTTCAAATACAATTGAGTTGCAATCAACTCCAGCCTTTTCCCAATCAGCTTCTGCTATATTTTTTATATTGATATCATTCTCAATAAGATACCAAAGCCATGTGAGAAACTCATTACCAAGAAATTTATATTTATTATAACTTATTGATATATCATGCATTAGATATCATCTCCCATTACCTTGCCACGGTTGACATTAGCAGGAGCCAAGTTCAAGACCATATCCCGTTCTTCATCAGAAAACTTTTCAGAACCCTCAATAATTGTGAACGGAAAGAGTCTTATTAGCCTAAGTTTGAATGATTTTGTAAACATAGTTTCAAGCTCTTCATTTGCCGCTTTCTGGGTTGAGAAGAAGAGAACCTGTTGAGCTTCATGATTCCACAGAACATCATATATATTCGGTGTAGATGGCATCTGACGCATAAGTTTATCTGTCACATTCTCCTTTATCTCGGTCTTTTCATTTTTTGAGAGAAACTGCCGCCCCTCCTCTTTAAGTTTCCTTTGAACTTCTATAGAGATATGTTTTTGAATAATCTTTGAAGGGACACTTTTCTTGTCTATTCTGAGAGAGAAGAGAAAGAAATCTCCAAATGTAAATGTGAATTTTTCAAAATCAGGATTGAAATTGCTCTCAAATGGTGTCCATCCCATTGTAATTTCTGCATATTCATCCTCAATTGTGGTGATTGCGTTTTGTTTTAGTCCAGCGTGTATGGTCTCCATGACATTCTCTTCAATCTTTCCATCTACCCTGTACCTTGCAACAGATACGCTTGATGACAACAAACCCATAAATAAATACTCCGGTTTAATTTTAGTTAATGATTATATTGTAGCCTTTATTGCTGCTAATTGAGGTTTAAGAGAGTTACAGGCAATATTGAGATATTGAATGACAAGTTCTCTTAGTGCCTCAAAATTGTTCAAAGATGGTTCATCAATTACGCACTCAAACAGATAATTCATAACCCTACCAACCTCGGGACCTGGAGTGATATTGAGAATTTCCATTACATCATGTCCTGAAATGGCAAGGTCTTTGATAGAGAGTGGCAGTTTCCCACCCTTTAGTTGACCATTTGTAAGCTCGCTCCAAATTTTTCCTACCCTAAGCCTGATATCTGACCTGTTATAAGGGTGTTTTGCCAAATTAGCAGCTTTATCAGCAATTCTCATCTGCATAAATGTCTGCCATTTAACATCATGCTCTTTTAAAAACGCTAAAAGCCTTCTTACAGCCTTTGGCGTAGAATCTGGAGTAAGGGGGCGCATGTGGGTTCTGATTACAGCTTCAATAAATTTAATCTCTTCAATGCTGAATCTTAGATTTTTAAGATCATAAATTACAGCATCAACCATCTTTTCATGTTCAGGAAATGTTATCTGACCATCTTTTATCTGTGCTGCATCATATTTACCTGCATCGTGAAGATATCCTGCAAGACGTAAAATTGGATTACGAGCAGACAGAGCATCACCTGTGAGAAGACAGTGTTCTAAAACGCTCTCTCCGTGATGAGGTCCACCATCAAGATTGTCACAACGGGCAAGAGATGGAAATATCAGCTCAAGAACTCCTGCACTATGAAGAGCCTTGAAAAAGAGAGATGGCTTTTTATGGGACATTGCCTTTAGAATTTCATACCGTATTCTCTCTGGTGAGACATAGCCATTGATATTAGTATTATAAATTGTAATATTTTTATTGTCAGTATTGCTATTTTTATTGCTGCTGTATGTAGTTGTAAGATGACGGTACCTAATAATACTATCTAAAGCCAAATCATCAATATTACCGTTAATTAAAGATGCAAATCTGCACGCTCTGACCATTCTCAACGGGTCTTCTAATATTCTGTCATCAGGCGAACCTGTAAATCTGATAATCTTGTCTGTAATATCTTTTCTGCCGTCAAAAGGATCAATAAGCATTCCTGAAAGCGGATCAAAAGCCATGCTGTTAATTGTAATATCTCTACAGGCAAGATCGCATTCAGGAAAATTATCCATATCTGAATCAGAACGGCATGATGCAACCTCAATGCCGTTCACCATACAGATAGCAAACGCTTTTCCAACTTTTTTTACTCGTTCTCCTGAAAAGATTCTTATAATTTCGTCCGTAGGTGCATTGGTAAGAATATCAAAATCTGAGGGTTTATGGTCTTGTCCCACCATCACCATATCTCTTACAACACCACCGACAAAAAATGCTTTGAACCCTTCTTTGGCTAATCTTTTTACAATATCAAGACTTATGTTCTGACTATCAGATATGCTTATTTTCACTGCTCTTGCCAGTTCCATCTTTGAACAAGATTATGTTCAAATCCAAAGTGATCTAAAATTCTTGCAACTACAGTATCGCAAAGCTGCTCAATTGTTGATGGGAATGTGTAGAAAGACGGAGACGGAGGCATAATGGTTGCACCTGCTCTGCATAATCTTGTCATGTTTTCGAGGTGAATGAGGTTCAATGGGGTCTCACGGGGAAGAAGTATCAAAGGTCGTTTCTCTTTAAGACAGACATCTGCAGAACGGGTGATAAGATTATCTGCCATGCCTGATGCAATTGCTGCAAGGGTTTTCATAGAACATGGAGCGATTGCCATGCCATTATGTATAAATGATCCACTTGCAGGGGCAGCACAAGCCTCATGTTGAGTGAAAACTTCAAGAGTAGAAGATTCATGAAAAACAGCCCCTTCAAGCGTAAGAAAATCTTTAAAAGAGCTTTGCCCATTAAATATTGTCTCATGTTCTAAAACCCTTAAACCTCCGTCTGAAATAATAACCATTAAATGGCATGGTTGTTCAATCAGTGCCTTTATCAGCCTTATCCCATAAATCGAACCAGATGCACCGCAGATAGCTACGATATACTTTTTTATATTCATTGTGTTTTTACCCTATACCATCATTTGTTAAATTAAATAATTTTGCTTTTTCCATCGTTTTTACTCCAAACTGTATTAGCTGTTAGATAAAAACCTCATTATTGCCATTCTCATAACTATTGTTTAACTTTATTCAAGAATAGCCAAATTTTGATCATGAGTATTACTATACTTCAGGATAACTGTTGCTCCTACCTGATTCTGAGACTCTAATAGATAAAATATATCCTTCTGTTCTGGATTATTTTGTGCGATAAACCTGAGTCCATTCTCCATTTTTCCATATATAATTGCATAAGATGGAGAGCCATCTTTTGAATGAACAACTGTGTATGTTTCTATAATCCCTCTTCCTGAAGCTTTATCCAGAATATCAACTGGTGGATTTCCAACCTTAGGCTCTTTTTCATCTTCGAGATCATGATATGCAATCTCTATCTCATTAGGTTCTGAGCTGTATATCCCTGCGGCATGTTTGTGCATAAACCACCCAAGTGAGGTTACCATCCCATTCCCGACTTTTCCGCTTTCAATGGCATCTGCAAGAGTTGCCACGGCGTGAAGACTGTAGTTGTTTCCAGGTCCGCCAAAGAAACCGAGACCGCCAGTCAGAGTGAGTGTTCTTGGATCATCATCATTAAGTTTGAGCATCTTTTGGGCAATACTTACCGACGAGGGAAAGCAACTGTAAATATCAAAACAGTCAATATCGTCCAATGATAGATTGGATCGAAGAAGAGCCTTATCAACAGATGCCTTTAAAGGCAGGCTTGAGGTAAAATCTGACTTTTCAATGAGAAAACGCTGTCGATCCTCTGTATATCCTCCGCCGAGAAAATAGACAGGATTTTTACCTCTTGCTCTGTATTGCTTTGCATTATCTTCTGCCATTAGCAATATGGCTGCCCCCATATCAACACTGACAAGCGGATTCATTAATTTTGTATACGGAAATGCTATGAATCTGTTTGATGGAGAGGGAGTTGAAATCTCTTCAATAGTTCGAGGAATATGGTTCCATGAGTTCGTATGGTTTACCCCGACTCTGCTGAAATTTGCCCACATTACTCCTATCTTCTCCATATATGGTGTAATCGCAAGCCCTGATTCTGCCCAAAGAGCGGTCTCATAGAGCGGAAAACCGTGAATTGGCAGTATCATTCCATGACGTTCCTCTGTCTTTGTGGCTCCGATTATATCATCACCATTATAGTCTTCAGGAAAACCCTGAAAAAGGCGGTTTCCCTGAAGGTTTTTACTCTTATCTCTGTGGTAGTAGGTTTCTGCACCTGCAATGAGAACACTGTCCAGTTCCCCTCGGGCGATCATTCCGGCAGCCTTGTTAATAAGAGATTGGGGAGAGTTACCGCCGATATTTGATGTCATGAAAAATCGTGGTGACAGACTCATCCTGTCAATAAGAGAGCGGTGAGCGGCATCGTAATATCTGCTCATCACCTTAACCACCATCACTCCGTCAAGGTTACGCTGTGCATCAAATGAGCCTGTCATCTCAAAGGCTTTGCAAGAGGCTTCTGCCATGAGTTCAACAGGTTCACGGAGTCTCTCATATGATTCATGTTTTGTCTGGGTAACCTCTCCCCATCCTGCCAGAACAACACGTTTATTCATCATTTTTCTCCATTTTCTGGGCATATTTTGATGTTTTTGAGTAGTAATAAGCACTTTAATTTAATCGTATTTTTATAATAATCTGATAATTGCCTGTACAACCACGCCGATAAACAGCATAACTGAGACAAGGCTGTTTATGTTGAAAAAGGCAATATCAATCTTTTCGAGATTATCAGGTCTTACGATACGATGTTCTGCAATCAAAAGCAGACCAATTACAATCAGAAATAGAAAAAAAACGGGGTGCATTCCATAAGTGACGTGCATACACACAAGGAAAATAAAGGTCATAAGATGAAGCAGTGAGGAAACGATCATTGATTTTACAGCACCAAGTTTTGCAGGCATTGAAAAAAGTTGATTCTCCCTGTCAAAATCAATATCTTGACAGGCGTAAAGAATATCAAATCCTGCGATGTAAGTCATCAATGCCAAGGTAAGAAAGGTAACACTCAATGATAAAGAGCCAGTAAGTGCTATCCACGCTCCAGCAGGTGCTAAGGATATGGCAAACCCAAGATAGAGATGACAATATTTTGTGAACCGTTTTGTCACTGAATAGAATAGAAGAAAAAATAGAACTGGAAAAGAGAGAATAAAGCAGAGTCGTCCAAGCATTGCAGCAGCGAAGATAAAAAGAGCAGAAGAGCCAGCAACAAAAAGTGCAGCATCTTTGCGGGTTAAAAGCCCTGAAGGAATTTCACGGATAATAGTTCTGGGATTTTTTGAGTCAATATCAGCATCAGCTATCCTGTTAAAGCCCATTGCAGCGGATCTTGCTCCAACCATAGCCAAAAGAATCCAGATTAAATCTGATAGCACAACATCATGATCTCTTGATGCCATGACAACAGCAGATAGGGCAAATGGCAGAGCAAAAATGGTATGAGAAAATTTTATCATCCTGCCATATATTAAGATTCTCTGTTGCAAATTAAGAGTGATATTTTTGATACTTAATAGCATATTCTCAATTCCAATCAACTGACTGGCAGCAAACTGTGGGGAATTGTACTTTAAAAATGATTAAAAACGTCATAATTGAATTTAGAAAATCCCATAAAGTTTTGTTCCGCAATCAGGGCATCTGCCATCTGAAGTTATATGATTTTTTATGTTATACACCACTCTTTGAATCAGAACTCTTCCGCACACATGGCAGAAGGTATTTTCAGAATCAAGCCCAGGAGCATTGCCTGTATAGACATAACGAAGTCCAGCATCTTTTCCAGCATCAAAAGCCATCTTTAATGTGGCAATTGGTGTACTTCCCCTATCTGTCATCTGATAGCATGGATGAAAACGGCTGATGTGCCAAGGGGTTTGAATACCAAGATCATTTGCAATAAATTGTGCCATTGCTCTTATCTCTGATGGCTCATCATTGAGATCAGGTATTAAAAGAGTAGTAACCTCAACAAGAATCCCAAGAGACTTCATTAAAATGAGATTCTCCTTAATTGGTTCGAGCCGTCCTTTGCACTGTTTTCGATAAAAATTATCATTAAAAGCCTTTAGATCAACATTGGCAGCATCAAGATAGGGTGCAACTATCTCAATCACCTTTTTTGACATAAAGCCGTTAGTTACAAATACATTGCGTAACCCTTTTGAATGGGCAATTTTTGCGGTCTCAAGGGCAAGTTCAAAATAGACAGTTGGTTCTGTGTAGGTGTATGAAATACTTGCACAATCTGAGTTTATTGCCTGATCCACTATCTTCTCTGGATTTATATCTGCCCCTCTTATGCTCCTGTTCTGATTCATGGGAATCTGGGATATACTGCTATTTTGACAGAAGGAACATTGAAAATTGCACCCTTCTGTTGCAATAGAGTATGAGGTAGAGCCGGGCAGAAGGTGAAAAATCGGTTTTTTCTCAATTGGATCAATTGCTCTTGAGATGATTTTTGGATATACTAAAGATATCAGTTCTCCATCACGGTTTTCTCTTACCTGACAGATTCCTCTTTTCCCTGGTTCAATGGTGCAGAAATGGTTGCATATTCCGCATTTAACCCTTTTATTTTCAAGCTCTTCATATATCAATGTTTTCATGGCTATGGTTTAACTCTTATCCAAATAGTGTGTCTCCAATAAAAACGATTTCATTCTTCTTGTTCAGGAATTTCAATCAACAATAATTGCAGTGAAGCTTCTTATATCCTATCACATTACACATGTTTTTCTTTTCAGGTCAAACACTAAAACAGCAGACCGCTTTTCCATATAATCAATATCAATCCAATTAATATCAGCAATAGAATATATAATCTCCACGGAGTCTTCTTTTCAGCATAAGGGTCTGTCATCAGACGGGTTGAACCTGACGGAAGTTTTGCTATTTGGGTGAGTGAGCTACCAAAAGGAATATTGATCTTTGCTCGGCTGTTGACTGCCCATCCACATGCGTCTAAAATTGGAGAGATGTTTCGCTGACGAAGTTTCAAAGCAGCAATGATCATTGATGGACCTGAAATAAAGAGAATAAGCCCAATAATTGTAAGAGGCATTTGCCACCATTTTAAGCCCATAAAACCTGTAACAACCGCTGCGGCTGCTGTTCCTATCGCCCCAACTGCTAAACCGATAGCAGCAAAAATTCCAGCAAACTTGCCGACATCAAATGGAACGGCAGTCGGTTTGCCTTCAACTTTTTTAGTGGTATCAGCTATGAGTGAAGCAGAGCTTGTGTTAACTGATTTATCCCGCTCTGATGCAAATTTTTCAATCTGCTCTCTCAGCATACGTGCAAACCGTTTGTAAGGAGACCAAAAAGCCTGACGGATGCTGATAGGATGCTCGATAATTTTCACTATTGTTGCATTCCAATCTCTGTTTTTGCTGTCATAAAAAATTCCGTTTCTTCCCACCATCAGGTTGTCGGCATCGCCATCTGTAAAGGCTGCTGCAATATTCATCTTCTCAGGGCACTCTTTTCGTGTACATTCACAGTATGCCAAATAGACCCCGCCCATCTGTGCCAGTGTGCTGTGGGCTGCCACATCTTTAACCTTGATGCAAAGCTCGCAGCTCCGTCCGTCCAAATAGAGAGTTCCAGCTTGAAATATTCCATTCTTTCCCGGGGTATAAAAATCATAAAAAGAGACAAAGTTGTTAAGGAGCGTATAAAGATCACGATAGTAATGGATAAGTTTATCTAATGAAGTAATTGAATTAACAGAAGATTCAAGAGATTTGTCTTTTTCAATCAGCTCTGCAATTTTCTCTTGACTCTTGCTGTCAAGAATCTCCCTGAGTCGCTGCAACCCGAGCTTTTCTACAGGACTCTCTTTTTTGCTGATTTTCCACGCTTGATACTCAGCAAATTTTTCTTTTATCTGAGTCCACTCCTTTTCAGACAGACTCTCTTTAGTCTCTCCAAACAGAGGACGCACTACCGTATCACGGAAAGCCAAAAGAGCCTTTGCCCATGCAGGATTAACACTTCCGATCAATGGAAGGTCTGCTTGCGGTTCGATTGTAGCCAATGGAAACGCTGCTATCTCCTCAGTTTCAGCAGATATATTTTTTAATGAAATATCTTCATATCTTACCTGTGCAGGATTTAGTAACGAAGCAGCATTTGGGTCAAATGCTGCCAAACTGCAACGGGTAAAATAATCATCCGCCTTTAACTCAACTGCTTCAAATGAGGTAGCCGCAGCAGATGTCATCTCTCCTAATGGAAAAAAACCTGCATTTTCCACTTCAGCTTGACGCTGCCAGTCAGAATAGTCGCGTGCCTCGTTGAAAAAAAGATCAGCCTTCTCTTTTGTAATGCCTGGAAGACCGCTTCTGTCCTGCTCTGACCCCATACACTCCATGATCTCCTCAATCAGTTTTTTGACAGATTCGTCATCAGAAGCCATGGCAGGTATAATGCCGTCACCATTAAATTTGGTGTTGGCAAAAATTTCAACAGTATCTGCTGTATCCTCAAGAGATATGCTTTCTGCACCAGCTTTGCCTCTGTTTGCTAAAATCTCTTTTGCACAGGCAAGAATATTTTTACCTTCTGGAGTTTCATCATTGATGGCTGACAAGGGTAAAAGCTCATTAACTCGAGAGAGAGCACTCGGATTTTTAATCAGGGATAATGTCCAGTTAATAGCCTCAATAATTTCTGGTGCCCGAATCCTGCTGTCTCCGTCTTTATCCATGTATGCAAGGGTAGTAGCGTCAAATTCAAGTCCTTCAGTTGGGCATCCAAGAGCAGCCCAAAGTTTCTGATCAAGCTCTCCTATGGATTGTATATCGTCCCCTGTTGTAATCAGAACATGATCGAATCCACCAACCCGAACAAAACGCCATTTATGCTCTCCATCATCTTTTTTTACTGCTGTATCTTCATTTCCGTTAAGTGTCATTATTTCCAATCTCCTTATTTTTTTCAATTTGAGTTTTGTTAATTTAAATTAACAAAATATTCCTTTATTTCTTCATATTTAAAATAGTTATTGTGGTGTTTAACAAAATATTTTCAGCATTTTATAATCAGAATTATCAGAATCAATTGGTTGGGAAATGTTATTAACATATACAGTTTTTAAATCAAGTAAAAAAAGATGCTATTATTAGTGTGATCAACGCTTATATTTAAGAACATAATGACATATAGCTGAAGACGTGTTAATTTTAATTATTTAGAATGTTAATAAAAAAATATCTCCTATGGATTTTGCATTTTGACAAATGCAAAGTGAGATTATAATTATTTTGGAGTATTATATTAAAATGCAGACCCAAGATTATTACAAAATACTTGATATTGATAAAAATGCCACGCCACCTGAAATCAAAAAAGCCTATAAAAATCTTGCCGTTAAATACCATCCTGACAGAAATCCTGATGATACACAAGCATCTGAAAAAATGGCTGCCCTTAATGAAGCTTATGCAGTTCTCTCAAATCCAGATAAAAAGAGAGAGTATGATATGTTACGGGAACGATTTGGCGAAGATGCTGCTGGAAGATTCAGGCAGAACAACAGTTATGATGATATTTTGAGAAACTCTGATCTTGAAAAAATTTTTCAGGAGATTGCAGAGGGTTTTGGAATAAGAGGATTGAATGAGCTGTTCAGTAATGTAAATATCAACGCAAAAAGCGGAACTTTTGGTAATGAAGGAGTTCATGGCGGATTTTTCTTTTTTGGTACATTTGGACAGAATCTACAAGGTGGACGCTCTGGCTATGACGATGAGTTAGCTAAATTAAAGCCCCACCAGAAAGTTGTACGTGAAATTGGTGGGAAAATTGCGAAAAAACTGGTCAATAAGCTGCTGAATGAAAGTATGAAAAAACTTAATATCTCTAATGATTCAGATACTATAAACACCAAAAGCCGAATGGATGCTAAAAGCAGACCAGAGACCGTAAACAAAATGGACATATACGACACTATCACACTATCTCCTTTACATGCAAAAAAGGGTGGTCCCTATGCCTATTACGATAAGCAAAACGATAAAAAGCTAGTTATTAAAATTCCTGAAAATATCCCAAATGGTCATAAAATAAGGTTAAAAGGTGCAGGAATGAAAAATTCTATAACAGGAGAAAATGGAGATCTGTTTTTAATAATTAATGTAAAAAACGATATGCTATCAAAAATAAAAAATTTTTTTCTAAAATAAAGACACATATTAATGCTGGAGAAGATATATATGGATCAAAAAAAATTTAGGATATTACTTGCTTATAATGGATCTGAATTTGCCTTGGCTGCTGCTCGCTATATAAGCCTGACTTTTCCATCGCAGTCAACAGAAGTTGTTATTTTTTATGTTGAGAGCAAGATTCCAAGATCGTTTTGGCAGATGGAAAAGGATATGGATTTTAGATTCAATACTCCAGAAATCAGAGCAAGTATGGTTGAGAGGTGTAAACTTGTAAATGAGTGTTTGGACAAGGTAAAGGCGATACTTATTGGCAAGGGATTTCCTGAAGAGTCGATTAAAACAAAAATTCATACCAAAGAGGATGGGGTTGTCCGCGATATTGTTGAGGAGTCACGTCAGGGCTACGATGCTGTAGTCGTGGGCAGAAAAGGGTATTCAAGGCTTAAAGATATATTTATTGGCAGCGTTCCGATGAAACTTATTGGAAAAATAAAAGGTATCCCTCTGATAATTGTCGGAGGAATTCCAACCAATAAAAATATCCTGATTGCGTTTGATGGCAACCGTGAGATTTTAGAGGCTATACGGCGGATAAGTATTATTATCAATAACATGGAATATAAAATCCTGATTTGCCATGCTTCAAATCTTTCTTCAGACGATGCCAAAATAGAATATTATAAAAATGATGATTTTTTCAAAAAATCTGTGGAATGTTTCACTAGTGCTGGTATCTGTGAAAAACAACTAACATGTGAAGTCATATCAGGCAAAGGAGATGTCACTGATAATATCATCAAAAGAGCTTTTGAAGGCAAGTATGAAAGTATAGTAATTGGACGGAGAAACTTAACTTTTCTTGAGCAGTTTTTTATGGGAAGAATAGGCGAGAAAATTTTACATGCCGCCGGAAATCATGTTGTATGGGTCTTTCAATAGAGAGAACAATTTACGAAATTGAAAACTATAATATATATCCTGCAAAACTTGAGTTTAACGATTGATTTTATTGGATAAAAAATGAGTTTTGTAGGATATTAAATGGGGTAAATCTAAAATTATGTTTTTTTTTAGGTCAAGAGAATTTCCAGGAAAAGGGAGTTTTCCTCATGGGATACATCCTCCCAGCAATAAATTTTATTCTGCAGGAGCTGAAGTTGAAGTAGTATCTGCTCCAAAGAAGGTGGTTCTTCCTCTGTTACAGCATATCGGTTCTCCTTGTGAGCCTTTGGTAAAACCAAAACAGGTTGTAAGCTGCGGAGAGATGATAGGTGAGGGGCAGGCGTTTATTTCTGCTTCGCTTCATTCACCAGTAACAGGTAAGGTAAAAAAACTATCTGTTGTCACTCTACCAAACGGAAGACATCTTCCAGCCATTGAGATTCAAACAGACGGTGAGCAGATCGATCCTGACTATCTCTGGAAAGAGATAACTGAGACTGATTGGCACTTTTCCGCTGTCACAGATTACTCTCCTGATGAAATAGTAAAAATGATCCACGCTTCTGGTATTGTCGGGCTTGGCGGAGCTGCTTTTCCAACCCATGTTAAAGTGACCCCAAACGCGAAACGGCTTATAGACACTCTATTGGTCAACGGGTGCGAGTGCGAACCATATCTTACATGTGATGACAGGCTTATGAGAGAAGCACCTCACTCTATTGTAACAGGATCACTTTTAGCAGGGCGTGCCCTTTCAGCAAAAGAGATATTTGTCTGCATTGAAGATAATAAACCAGAAGCTATTGATGCAATTAAAAAGGCAGCTAAAAATACTGTGATAAAGATTGCTGTGGTAAAGACAAAATATCCGCAAGGAAGCGAAAAGCAGTTGGTAAAAGCAGTAGTTGATCTTGATGTACCTCTTGGAGGGCTTCCCGCTGACGTGGGTATCGCCATGAGTAACGTTGGAACGATGGCAGCAGTTGCAATGGGAGTAATTAAAAAAATGCCTTTGACCCATAGAGTTATAAGTGTTACAGGCGGCGGAATTGTCAACCCAAAAAATTTATTTGTTCCTATTGGGATCAGCATGGGTGAGATTATTGACTACTGCGGAGGGTTAAAAAAAGATGCAGTAAGGATAATAGCAGGCGGTCCCATGATGGGATTTGCATTTTCTGATATGAACACTCCTGTGACAAAAGGAACAAGTGGAGTAACTGTTCTTACACATGAGGAGACATTAACAGGAGAGGAGACCTCTTGCGTCCGATGTGGACGATGCGTTGATGCCTGCCCCATGAAACTTGTTCCTACAAGGCTTGCAATGGCAGCACGTTACAACAATCCATCTCTTGCCCGAAGATATCATATTAATGCCTGCTTTGAGTGTGGTAGCTGTACTTATGTCTGCCCTGCTAATATCAAACTTGTTCAATTGATCCGTACTGGCAAGGCTCAGGTTGCAGCTTCTATGAAAAAACAATAAAGAAAAAGGAGTTTTTATATTGTCAAAAATAGATAGAACAGCCGAAGTAGAAGAAACTGAGGTTGCATTACCAATACTTAATGTAGCACCATCTCCTCATCTATCTGATGTAAAATTTACGACAATGAGGATGATGACAGATGTTCTCATTGCACTTTTACCGCTTATAGCAATGTCTCTGTTTATGTTTAGATGGTATGCTGTAAAGCAGCTTCTAATTTGTGTTATTGCCTCTCTTGCAGGCGAGGCACTTTTTGTTTCAATGCGTGGAAGAAAAGTAACATTAAAAGATTGCTCTGCTGCGGTAACAGGCATCATAATTGCTTTGTCCCTTCCAGCAACTGCACCATGGTATGTTGGAACGATTGCCTCCTTTGTGGCAATTGGCATTGGAAAGGTGATCTTTGGCGGACTTGGTATGAATATTTTTAATCCAGCAATGGTTGGTCGTGCATTTGTTATGATCTCATTTGCAAACCTTATGAGTGCAGGAGCCTATGAAAATTCCGCAGCCTTAGTAGATGCCATCTCACAGGCAACCCCAATGAACGCTTTTAAGAGCAGTGCAATTCCAACCCCAATTTTTGACCTTTTTTTTGGATTTACCAACGGCTCTTTAGGAGAGACAAGTGCTCTTGCTGCAATTATAGGAGGAACATTTTTATGCGTCAGACGAACAGCTTCATGGGAGATTCCAGCATCCATAATTTTAACGGTTGCCATACTTGCAGGAGTTGCTGATTTTTCAGCAGGTGATAGAGGTTATCTGCTGTTGCACCACCTGTTTGGAGGTGCTCTTCTTTTTGGTGCTTTTTTCATTGCCACTGATCCTGTGACCTCTCCCTTGACATCTTTTGGCAAGGTTATTTTTGGTGTTGGAGTAGGTTCACTTGTGATGCTCATAAGACTATTCAGCGGATATCCTGAAGGTTTAATGTTTGCTATTCTTTTGATGAACGCCGTAACTCCTCTTATTAACAGATGGACAATACCTCGTCCTATGGGAGATGCCTGATATGAATATTCAAAATACAAATCTTGGACAGGCATGGCTTGTTATCCTGCTTTCTGTGATATTTGGGATATCGCTCGCAGGAGTTCAGGCTGCTCTTGGTCCAAAAATTGAAGAGAATAAATTAAAAGAGACTTTGGCAAAGGTACCTGTTGTTATTCTTGGACAGAAGGCGGCAGACGATCTTGCTGCTAAAGGTGAAAATCTTAATATTAAACCTAATACAGTCTCTATTGATAATAAAGGAGTAAAGAAGTTTTACACCGTTTACAGAGCAGACTTTAAAAACGGAACTACTGCGGGTTGGGTTGCAAAGACTTATGGGCAGGGCTATGCAGACAAAGTAGAGATGCTTATCGGCATGGATTTTGATATAAAACATGTTACTGGAATTTTTATTTTAGATCAGAAGGAGACTCCGGGACTTGGCAACAAAATTGTGGAAGAGTCATGGAGGTCACAGTTTAGCAACAAACCAACTGATACGCCATTTAATGTGGTAAAGCAGGGCAAGGTTGGTATTAATGAAATTGATGCGGTCTCTGGAGCTACCATTTCGTCAAAAGTTGTAACTAAATTGGTCAACCAAACAATTTCAGATTTAAAACTTAAAATAGTAGAGACGCACGGACGTGCGTCTCTACTATTCAATTCAGATGAGAAATCAAATGAAAAAGGAGGTAAATAATGGCAGATCAACCAACAGCCTCTGAAAGATTCATACAGGGAATTCTACCAGAAAATCCAGTATATCGTCAGCTTCTTGGACTTTGCTCTACGCTTGCTGTTACCAATGGTATGAAATCTGCTATAACTATGGCATGTTCCGTTGCGTTTGTGCTTGTATGTGCCAATGTAGTTATAAGCCTGATCAGGAGTTTACTCAAGCCTCATTTGAGGATTGTTGTATTTACACTTACTATAGCAACTTTTGTTACTATTGCCGATAGATTGCTTGCAGCCTACCTTTATCAGATGAGCAAGACTCTTGGACCATATATTCCTCTGATAATTGTAAACTGCATCATCATCTGCCGTTGTGAAGTGTGTGCATCAAAGCAATCTGTCTTTATTGCTGCCTCCGATGCTTTAGGGCAGTCCATAGGATTCGGTCTTGCACTCTCAAGTATTGCAGTTATAAGGGAGATATTGGGCACAGGCAGCCTCTTTGGTATTCATATTCTGCCCTCTGCATGGCCAGACTGGGTAATAATGGTTTTACCTCCCGGTGCCTTTCTCACCTTAGGGTTGCTTTTAGGCTTTATCAACTGGCTTGGAATGCGTAAATCAGGAGGACGTGGTATATGAACTATCTTATAGATATATTTCTGATTGCTTTGAGTGCGGCAGTGATCAATAATTTTATTTTCTATTATTTTGTAGGCTGCTGTCCATTTATCGGTGTCTCCAGACGGGTTGACATGGCTTTCGGCATGGGCTGTGCAGTTACTTTCGTAATTTCTATAGCAGCATTTCTGAGTTGGAGTATCACCACCATGGTACTTATACCCGGTGCTCCTATCTCCTCATTCATAGCTGGGTTCTTCGTTTCAAAGGATGCTGCATTAACCATTGATTTAACTGTATTAAGCTATATTGTCTATATTTTTGCCATTGCATTCTCAGTTCAATTTGTTGAGATGTATATGAGAAAATTTTTCCCAATACTATATAAATCATTCGGAGTTTTTCTTCCTCTAATAACAACCAACTGTGCTATTCTATTTGCCTGTCTTACAATAATGACTAATATATCCGGTGTAGAAAATTCTGCTGACGCATGGGACCTTGGGACGTCTTTGTTATTTTCATTTTTTGGTGGAGTGGGCTTTACCATTGCCATAGTTATTATGGCTGGCATTCGTGAAGAGCTTGAACTTTGTGATATACCTGAACCATTCAAAGGGGCGGCTATTACGCTTATTGTCGGGGGTATCCTCTCTCTTGCCTTCATGGGATTTACAGGAGTTGACTCAGGTATTAGAAAGGCTATCACTCCTGAAAATAAAATTTCAATGACAGAGTCTGTATCTCCTTTCCAAACCGCAATGAGCGAACTTAAAATAAGATTCAGAGAATAAAATCAAATCATAATTATCAGATTTAGAGGAATAAATGGTTGAGATAACTATAGGTATAGCTGCTGCCACCATGCTTGGTATGGCAGTTATCATGTCATACATACTTGGATGGGCTAATAAAAAATTTCATGTTGAGGTTGATACAAGGGTAGAAGCGGTTAGAGACTCTCTTCCAGGTGCCAACTGCGGAGGGTGCGGATATCTTGGATGCAGCGAATATGCTGTTGCCATAGTAACCCAGAATGCACCTGTAAATAAATGCCCTGTTGGCGGTAAAAACTGTGCATTGAAAATTGGTGGCATAATGGGAGTAGATGTCGGTGAATCAGTTCTCAAACGTCCTGTGGTTCACTGTGGAGCATATTTGGAAGATCGGCTGGGCAGAACCGATTACAGAGGAGAAAAACATTGTGCTGCTGCAAATCTTGTGGCTGGGGTACAAGGCTGTACATTCGGCTGCTTAGGATTTGGAGATTGCGTGGCTGTCTGCAAATATGACGCAATGCATGTTGTTGAAGGGCTTGCCGCCATTGATTACAACAAGTGTATTGCTTGCGGTGCATGTGTCAAAGTATGCCCGAGAACAATTATAGCCATATCCAACTTTAACGAGGATAAAATTCCCGCCGTACTCTGCTCTAACAGGGACAAGGGTAAAGATGTGTCAAACGTCTGCAACAAGGGCTGCATTGGATGTAAAGCCTGCGTTAAAGTTACAGAACTGTTTTTCATGGAAAAAGACCTTGCCCGAGCAGATCACAAATCCTATAGAGAAGAGCATAAAGAGGCAGCCGTTCAAGCTATTGAAAAGTGCCCTAATAACTGCATCGGCTTTGTAGGATAAATAAGAACATAAGCGGCTTCGCTGCAATTCTTGTTGAATTGAAATTCCTGAATAATGAAATAATGGTTATTTGTAATCTAAGAATTTTTCAGACAAAAGACGGATGTGCCCCATCTCCTCATGGATGATGGTGTCCACCCGTTTTTTTCCAAGCTCTCCTTTGACCAGCTCTTTCATTCCAAGATAAAAGACAATTGAATCTTTTTCTGTCTCTATTGCTGAACTTAAAATTTTCTTCATATCGTTTTCAGGCATCTCTTTTTTAAAAAATATCTTTGTGTCAGCAATCGCCTTTAAATATAGCAGAGCCTCTTCAACAGGCTCAAACACTTGACTTGACTTCTCCTTATCAGCAAGCTCTTTTTGCATCTCTTCAAAAACCATTTCATGCCGCTCTTCTATTTGTGCAAGCTTTATAAGAAAGTTTTTTTCATTTTCTCCCTCAACCTTTTGTGAAGCCTCTTTATAAAATGCTGCACCGTTTCTCTCTATCTGTTTTGCCATTTCAAAGATTTCATCTGCACTAAAGCTGTAAGCCATTTTTCCTCCAATTTCTTTTAATAAATAAAATATCCCCGCCCCAAGCGGCGGGGGTATTAAACCCGAGCTTCGCAATAATTTTTAACAATAGCAATTACATCATTTTTTGTAAGAGAACTGCCAAGTTCTGCACTTTTTGATTTTATCTGCTCTGTTATGTTGTGAAGCTGCTCTGGCAGATACTCTATGTCTATTGAGTCAAGATACTTCTTAACAAGCTGTTTTCCGCACAGAACATTGATAAAATATTCTTCTTTTTTACAATCATCTATTTTTTTACTATCTTTTTTATTGATGCACTCATTATAAATTCTGCTATCTTTTTCTCTGATAAAGTCATTATAATTTATATTATCTTTTTGCGGGAATAGACCAAATTCGCTGCCAGCATGAGTTCCAGCTACATGGGTTCTGACCCCATTTCCGAAAAATGGGGTATTATAGTTGAACAGAGGCTCTCCCGTTTGGTTTTTGCAGATATCGCTTACGTAATAATAATATTCTCTAAATGCCTTAATATCTTCAATGTTAAGTCTGAAGTTATAGCCTTGATTTTTCAATATTTTTAAGACTGTAAACATATCTCCAATGCCGTTTCGCTCGCCAATCCCCAAAGCAGAAACTTCAACAGCAGATGCACCAGCTTTTACACCCATCACAGTATTTGCAGAAGCCATTCCAAGATCATTGTGGCAATGAACGCTGAATTGTGTGACATGCTTTAAAGTGTCAGTGCTTAGAATATGCTTTAAGGGGTCAGTTCTTATAAAGTTGGGTACTTTTGCTTCGGTTTTGGTGGATAATGTAATTTTTTTTACTGTATCGTAAAAAGAGTCAGGTGACATTATGCCTGATGTGTCGGGCAGAGACAGAATATCAATACAAAGAGCATTTACCAGAAATAATGATACTCTTTCAAGCAGTTCAGGCGAAGATGAACCGATATCAAGCACTGCAATTGAAATAGTTGCGTTATCAACCCGTTTTCTAATCTCCTCAACTGCAGCCCTGATTTTTTGAAGACTCTTTTCTATCTCCACATTATCCACTTTTTCCTTTATATGGGCATGCAGATGAAAATCAGAAATACCGCTGTTTACAAGAGCATCAACATCATAAATTGATGCTCTTCCCATTGCTGCAACTATGATCTTATATCCTTTTTGCTTAACAACCTGATTGAGATATCTAATGTTTTCCTGCTCTGTAATATGGGCAGGAACGTATCCAGCCTGACATATATCAACACCAAGCTGCTCTTGAAACCCAAGAATCTTCTCTCTCTGTTCACGAGAAAATACAACTCCGCGATACTGCATGCCTTCTCGTATAGTCTCGTCAATTACTGTAATAGTTCTATTGTTCATTTAACATTTATTCCTAAATATTGGAGATTGTAAATATTTCTACAGAGCGAATAATTTTGAATTTTTTTTACTTTAGAGAACACTCATTCCTTAAATATTTCCAGGCTTCGCATTTAAGACCTGTTTCTGGATTAACACACATATACTCAACTGTTACGCCATTTTCCACAACAGGCTCAAGTTGATAGCCGTCATCAATGCAACGGGTCGCAGCAGGATTAGCCATACGCATTGCATCAGGTTTTACGATAGGGTTTGAAGCAGGATTTTCTATTTTTATGTTGCGGCTGTTCCTGCTTTTTTCTGAACCGCTGCCTGCAAAAGAGTTATATGAATCATTATCGGTTGGAGCAGTGCTCTTGCAGGCAGCAAAAAAAATAAACACAATAAATATAAGAATATAAGCAATTTTGCTGCAATTATTGTTGGGTTGAAACTCCTTAACAATAAAAGAAATAGGGCTTTTTTTTAACATTGAAGATATTCTCCGTTATAAAAAAATAGATTCAGCGTGGAGCATATTAATTGATAGCTCCACGCTTTACGATGTAAAATTTTATTTGGGGGTAACCTCAGATATTGAAGAGGGCATTGGCGTTGATGATATTGTTGGAAAAATAACCTTTGCCTTGGCTTCGATAATCTTGGAGTATATTGGCTTCTCATCTTTTTCATCAACAATCTGTTCAGTTTGACCATCTATAGATTGAGCAAAACTATCGTGAGCAGATACCTCTTCGTCACTCTTATCCTGATCAATGATTTTCATTCTTGTGCCGCCATTTTCCATACGGGTAATCTCAACTTTTTTCCAAACAAGATTGGCAGGAGGAAGTTTTTTACCGTTATAAGCATTGCCCGAACCGTCTGCATTTGAACCTTGCTGTACCGGATCAGTGAGAGGTGTATTTTCATTTGCATTGCCTTCTGTTGTATCAACTCCGCTCCTCTTTACACCAGAGCGTGTTGAACCACCGTAGTAGCCGCTTATATTGACAATTCCCCAACTGTAAGAGCCGTTGTTTAACTCATTGCTCTCAGCTTCGGAATCCATATCATCAACCCATAACGCCATGTAGTAAGTGCCAGAAGGGACGGGATACCCATCAAAATCTTCATATAGATTAAAATATGCAGGATTTTCACCAGCTATACGATAAATAAATTTTCCGGGCTGCAGAATAAACTCACTCATCTCATAGAACAGGTATATCTCGTTTCCGTTTCCAGCAACTTGATCTCTATCTAAAATTAGATTTATGTACCACTCTGTATTTGTTGTAGCGGATGCTCCGCTGTTGATTACCTCATAGGTAAGAACACCATTTCCATAGGCATCCCAGTTAGCATACCAAGTTCTGACCTCAAGATCAGGTAGTGTGTTACTAATGGTAATTGTGTCATTTCCTACAGATATATTATCGTTTTCGTTTGACTCTTTAACCACATTTAAATCATCTACCCAAAGAGCCATATAATATCTCCCTGAACTCAACTGATCTGGAAATTGGAACCGTATTGAATTGCCATCATCTCTGTAAACACTCTCTCCTGTTTTAAGATTAAAAGGAATAGTCTCATAAATCACATAATGATCGTTAGTTGTAAAATCAGGATTCTCAGAGAGTATGAGGTTGACATCTGCTCCTAAAGGTGCAGTTCCTGAGCCTGTATTTTTGACTGTGTAAATTAAATCTCCTTCTCCCCTTGGACGAGGGTCATACGTTACATTCCAGTTTTCCACAGTTAGGTTAGGAAGTGTATTATAATCTGGTGTAGGTTCTGTAGGCTCTGGCTGGACAGGTGTAACATTATTTGAATTTTCCGCATCTTCAAGAACATAAGCCTCTGAAAGAACCCCTCCTGATGCAAAATTGTAACGCATCCAGAAAAAACCTTTGTCTCCCCAGTTCTGACTCCATGAGTTTATAATTTTAAATGCACCTCCGTATTTATCATCATCATATCCGACAATAGTAATGGCATGCCCTCCTTTTCTGCTTCCAGAGACTGTATCATAGACAGAGTTGCTTCCTGATAGATTCATTAACTGCTCATATACGGAAATGCCTCCAACAACAGGTTTTCGATTTGCCAATGCTGCCTTGATTTGAGATGTATCATTTACTTTACGCCAGCTTGCAGCTTTAAATTTTGCAGCTTCGGCAAATGCAGCAGAAGATGGCTGTGTTATGTAATCTGTGGCAGAGTAGGGCATTGTAGCAAGCGTTGCAATGCCTTTATTCTTGGCAAGATCAAGTGCCTCATAAATATATGAACCGACATCTCTTCCTCCGTTAATCTGATTATATATAAAAGCGGGGCTGAAAAGGTGATCACGAGTATTAAGAGCCCATCCCATCTCAACTTTTTCCTGATAAGATTTTAAAGCATAGGCAGTTGCCCACCCAACACAGCTTTGTTGATCTCCTTGATCGCCTGGATTGGGGAAATTTGCACTCAGATCAATTGACCTTGGCGTGACTGGTTCTGATCCACCAACTGTACCCAAAAGGGTGCTGTTAAATGTACTAGTTGCAAATGCTGAATAATCTTCGGCTGGAATATCTATTTTTCCAGTCTCTTTATTATTATCTGATAAATACGTAACCTGAACTGAAACTGTTGCAGCATCGCTAAAGAGTTTGCCGTCAGTTACTCTGAAAGATATTGAGAAGGAGTTGTTACCAGCAGGAACATGAGTCAAATAGAGCATTCCTGTTGAAGGGTTTATATATGCTGAAGAGTAGCCTGTACTTGTAGATGGAGAGACAAGTTCATAGGTAATAGTATCATTATCAGGATCATGAGCAGACAATTGCTGGTTAATGTATGGTACAGTTGAGTCAATATTCAAGGAGACAGGGTCAGCAACAGGTTTACGGTTCTGACCATCACCTGCAGAGCCGATATCAACAAGTTTCCAGTAAAACCAATCGTTTTGAGGGAGTTTATAATTTTGAAGAGATAGAGTATAATTGACACCAGCAAACGCAGCACAAATTACATTAATGTTAAGATTATTGTCAATAAAAGCACACGATGAACTTGATTCAACAGACCTAATATCAGTCAGCTTGAAATATAGTCCATTTGGATCAATAGCGTTACTGTAAAGATCAAGTACAACACGGAAACGGATGCCGCCAAACTCCGCACAGGGGATATCAATGGTAAGATTGTTGTTTATAGATGCACAGTCTGCCGCCCTTGTCTGAGCAGGCAGCAGAAATAGCAGCAATGTTAGAAAAAATAGAGGGTAAAAGATACTGTATTTGGTAATAAATAGTTTTTTCACGGCTGTCTCCTTAATAAGTTGTGTTTAAGTGATTTAAATCATTATATATCACTGTTCGATATATGTTAGCGTCAGTTTTTAAGATTGTATAAAAATCTGACAGCCCAATTACATATTATTCAAATCTTTTAAATACTCCTCATAACGAATAAGATAAAATGAGAGCGGTTTTGAAAATTTCCTGCCAAGAATACCATCAACAAATAGACGGCTTATGTGCTGTTCCTGCTCTAAAAGTTTCTGGGAAAGAATAAATATCCGCCGCTCTTCAGGTGTAAAACGCAACATCATCTCTTTAAGGGTAATACGTGCTCTTGGCTGATACATCCAAAAATATAGCATATCAAGAGCATTTACAATCATAACTGTCATAAGATCACGCACCTGAGCATTCGTGCTATTTAGAAGTTTTTCAGGATTCTCAAGCAAAGAGAGTTCACCAGCATCGGGAAAGATAAGTTCAAGTTTAGAGTATGAATCAAAGAGTTCTGTAAATTTACGTTTGTAATCACGAATCCGTAAAGAGATATTTTGAAACCTATCTGCAGGACCCTCAATAAGTGCAGCCACAAGATCTGATGCAGTTTTTGATATTACAGCAGCCCATTTTTGAAGAATAACAGCAGTTTCAAGAGTTCCGATTCCAGTTCCAGTAAGTATGCTTCCAATTATGGTGCTAAAGATAATTGCAATTGGAATTGAGAATACGCTTCTGAAAAAATTGCCTACAATAGCAGCTTTTGGAAGTCCTCTAAAAGCATTATGACTGGAGAGATATATACCATTTGCAAGTGCCATAACTGTATAGAGTACTGATGGATTGGTGGATATGGTAATACCCATACTTTGATCTAAAATGAGAGTTTTAACTAAATAGTCAAGCAGAGGGACAGAAAAGCCTGTAAATAGAAGAGAGTCTGTAAGCCTTTCCCAGCTTACATAGTCGTTCCATCTCAAAAGCGGAGATCGCATAATTCCGCCTCCGCCAAGCACAGCTTGAACAATATTTCTCAATCCTGTGATCCCAAACCATATAAAAGCACCAAACCACGCAAGAAACCACCAATCTTTGGTAAGCATAAATGTTGCAAAAGCTGGAACAAACCCAATTACCACCTTGAGTGCATTTTTTATTCCAGTATTTAGATTTGTCCACGAACGCATCAAATTATGATCTCTCTTTGGATACTCCTTTTCTTCAGATAAAAGGAAGAGATCGCTGCTTATGTTATGCTTAACACCACCTAAAGTAACAATATTGCCAGAGTATTCCATGGTAGTGGTGTCTTCTTTTACAACCCACTTTTTAACCTTTCGTGCACCTAAATATTCAAGACCCGGCATTGCACTCAAAATAGAAAACAACTCAGAACGAACTCCTCCTTGATTGCGGGGAATAGAGCTTATACTCGGATAAACCTGCATTCTAATAGGAATAATGAGACGTGAAGAGGATTTTTTTCTTATTTCTCTTCTTGCCCCCTGCGAAAGAGTTTCAATTATACCAAGTCCCATACCATAGGCAAGAAGAGACCTTCCTGTAGAGTCGCTTCCTATCCTTGATTTGAGCGGAATCCCGTTATACATGCTTTTTAACGATGCTAAATCGTGGAGAATCTCAACTAACTTTACTCGTCTGTCAGCCTCGTCTGCATATCCTGCTTTCTCCATATTGTGGATAACGTGACGTACAACCCTTTTTAACTTGATTAAACTGCCTTGATTAATTGCCTGCTGAAGCTCATTTATAGCTGGAATATGGTCAGTTACTCCAGCAGCATAATCTTTTAAATTAAAAATCTCTAAACGTGAGATAAGCCCGTCACCCATATATAAAATTTCAAGCACATCCTCAACCTTGAGATTACTTAAGTTAAGTGTGATTTTGAAACTGCAATGCAACTGCGATATTTGAGAGAGAAGCTCTGCAACTGAAAGATTGAGCCTTTCAGGCACATCAGGACCATCTTGAGGCATCCAAGGGTCAGGAAGATCAGAATAATATTCAGGAGATAGATAGTTATTGACAATATCAATGGTTGTAAGCCTGTTTGCACGTTCAACCATCTCTTGATAGCTTTTATATTCGTCAGAATTTAGATAATCTTCACAAGCTGTTTTTTTATCAGATTTTGAAGAGTGTGTGTTGCTACTCTTATGTAAAGAAGATACCAAAGGAGATGCACCTGCTGCATAAGATGGTGAAGCATTCCTGACTACTGAAACTGCTTGATAGTGAATATACTCACCAAGATGAAGGATAGATGCTTGACCAGGTGCAACAAAATTTATAAATTTTTCAGCATCAAGCAGAGGAATTTCAATGCCTGTATCTTCAATAAATTTTTTTCTGTGTTTACTGTTAAACGCATCAAGAACTTTAAGAACATATTTTGCCTGATATCTCATCACCTCCTTGCCCTTTTCCATGAAATCAATAACATCAGGCTCTGCAAGAAAGCATAAGAAAGATTGTGCATCGCTAAGCCCGCGGGAGACCCAGATAATAGATGCAAAACGATCTCTATATCTTGCTGTAAACTCAATGCCGATACGGATATCCATGTTCATTATCTGAGCCGCTTCTGATAACTCTGCAACAAAACGGGGTGCAATATACTGATAATAGACAACTCTAAGACGCCGAATACCTTTTATCCAAGCGTCCATAATAAGGTGTGTCGGGGTTTTACGCCCTTTGGTGTTGGCATCATGGACATGATCGTCAAAAGTTGATTGATTCCACTCTTCGGGCATCTCTAACAGGTGGTATTTTTCAAGTTGTTTTCTTATAACTCGTGGTTTACCAGATGCTGTTTTCCTGAAATCATGGGCAAGCTCAAGCTGGAGGCTGTATTTGCCGCGGGCACGCACCAGCTCTTTCATAATTTGGAGCAGCACCCGTGCAGTATTTTTTTGCATAGAGCCAGTAGTGGTGTCAATAATCTCGTCTCTTAAACCTTTAAGGGCTTGAAGTCTGTAATCTACATCCTCTCTCTCTAATGAGTTGAGAAGATTTACAACCGAGTAAGCAATGCGAAGCCCTTTGGACTCCGCAAGCTCCTTGATACCAAAAGGGTGAAAAAAAGGATAAAAAAGTTTTTTTGTATAGGATAGGGATTTATGATTATCATACAGATCGTTGACAATCTTTATAAGTTCATGGTCTCTCTTGTCAAAAAAGAGCCGTCCAAAATCCTCTGTATCACAACTGTTCATCACAACTATCCATTTTTATAGCAAATATGAACATCAATTTTTCCTTCAAGACCTTTTTTGAACATCTCAGCATCTGAATCTCCACCTACAAGTGAACCATAGTGCATAGGAATTGCAACTTGGGGTTTGATCTCAAGTGCTGCTGATATAGCTTCCCCAGCAGTCATTACATAAGTTCCTGATACAGGCAAAAATGCAATATCGCATTTTATATCAGACATTTCAGGAATAAGATCGGTATCTCCAGCGTGATAGACTTTAACCCTACCTATATCAACAACAAAACCGAGCCAATTTTTACTCTTCGGGTGAAATTTCTTGTCGATGTTGTAAGATGGAACAGCAGCAATATTAATGCCTTTTACATTTATATTATCTCCCGGGGCTATAACCTCTATTTTCCCTTCAACAGATTTGCCAAGCTCTTTTTTCAGTTTTTTAGCAGAATCTTTTTCAGTAACAATAATAGTATTCTGCCCTAAAATTTTTTTAACATCTTCGGGTGAGCAGTGGTCATAATGTTCATGGGTTATGAGAATAATATCAGCTTTACTCTTAGACGCATCTGCTTTATTTTCTGACGCATTTGATTTGTCTTTTGTCTCAATCTGATAGGGATCAAAATAGATTATCGGGTATCCTGCCTCTACTGAGTCAATCATCATGCAGTCATGCCCAAGCCATTTGATTTTTTCTAAAATAGTATTGCTCTCCATTTGTCTCCTCCATTTACTGATTAACGAAATTTCTGTTCAGGACTTACACCTTCATCAAGAATAATCGCCTCAACCCTGCGGTTTTGCTGTCTGCCTGCTTCTGTGTCATTGCCTGCAATTGGATACTGCTCACCATACCCTTTTGTGATCATCCTCTCACTATCAATACCTCGCTCCATCAATGCTGAAAATACTGCAATTGCCCTCTGATTGGAAAGACCAAGGTTGTAGGAATCGCTTCCTCTGCTGTCTGTATGTCCCTCAATCAGCATCTTTCTTTTAGGGTATTTTTTCAAAAAATTTGCCAACTTGTCAGTTATCAGCAGTCCGCCTTGAAGAAGCCTTGATTTATTAACCTCAAATAAAATGTTGCCAAGAGTTACCACAGCACCTCTGTCTGTCATTTCAGCGTGCAGCTCTGCAAGTTCTTTTTCAAGCTGCAATTTCTGTGCAAGTGCGGCTTCTGCTTCAAGTCTTGATTTTTCAGCCGCTCGCATCATCTCCTCTGAATGCTGTTTTGCAAGCTCTGCCTCTCGTGCTTTCTGTTCAGCCTCACGAGCTTTTTGTTCAGCAGCAGCACGGGCAGCATCAGATTCTTGCTCTCTTGCCTTTAGCAAAATTTTATCTTTGCTGACGCTCAACTCGGAAATTGCTGTTTCAGATTTTTTGCTTTCAGACAGCAAAACAGCAAGTTCAGCTTTTCGTTCAGCAAGATAAGAAAGATGTTCTGTCTCTGCCCTGTCTCTTGCCCGTGCTGCTCGTTCCGCTTTGTCCAATGCCTGTTTAGCATCGTATAGTGCAACTGGTGCATTAGATGCAACTTCTGGAGTTATTGAGGCATTTTGATATGCCTCTCTTGCTCTTTCAAGAGCCGTGTTTTTAATTGGACCAGATGCACAGCCGTTGATTATAAGCAGTGCGGAGATGATTATAAATAGTGAGGTTTTATAGCGTATTAAGCAAATTTGTTTCTTGTTTTTGTTGTATGTATTCATAATTATTATCCTTAATAATACCTCTGCTGATTTCTATTAACCTCATTTTGTAAGGTTTCGATGCTGTCACGCAAATCTTTTTCCATTCGTTTGATTTTTTGGGTTTGAGATTTTACTTCGGCAACCCTTGCATCCATAGAAGCCTCGTCAGCCAAACGCTGTGCCAAAATAAAATCCTCTCGTTTGGCAGCCTCCCTTGCCTTCTGGAGTTTATCTTCTGCAATTCTGACATCTAACGGAGCGTTTACAGTGGCACTATTTTCTATAGCCATTTTGATTGCCATCTCTGCATCAGATATGTTTTTAATTGGCTTAACAACCTTTGCGGCACATCCTGTAATAGTAGCCATGGCAAGAGCTGCCGCAACAAACAACGGTAGAATCATAACTTGATAATTTAAGACAGAACATTTTGATTTCATAAAATTTTCTCCTTTATAAGTAAAAATAGAGTATGAGCTTGAATTAAACTTCTTTCAATAAATATCAGACAATTTCTTATAATAAAAGTGATAATGTAGTCGGATATAATATACATATTTATTTTTTTGCTTAGGAATTTCAATCTATCAATAATTAACGCCAAAATACCAACGCATAGCGGCAGTTTTTTCCTCCTTGTAGATATGGTTGTTAGAATTATTTAAGCAGTATCTGAAAATTTAAATTTTTAACATCTTGTAATTTAACGATATATTCATAAATTAATAACATGGCATACTATTTGCTTTTTAGTATTACAAATTGATATTCTATAGGTTATATATTTAATTTGTAACTAATAACTGAGCATTGAAAGGATGGGGCTATGAAATTTGCATTCAAAAAATTATTCCAGATACTGCCGCTGTTTTTTAATACTGCTGCCAGCAATAGCGACCATAACAAACTTGCCCAGCATATTATCAACCTTAATCAACAAAACTCTATTAAAGGCATTATCAATGAAATGGCAGTTTGTTTGAAAGAGATTTTGAACTATCGGCTGTTTGCTTTTGTTATACAACGTAACTTAGGGGTTGATGTATGGCTTGATCCAAGGATGTACAAAAAATCTTTAGAGTTAGTTTTTATTCAAGATTTTCATCTGTCAGGTGAATCCGAAATCAATTATCTCAATCATACTTTTAACAGTAATGAACAAGAGTATCAGTTTGATCTTGAAAATCTTGTATCGTACATACTTGATGAGGAGAATTGTCATGGAAAAATTTATATGCTCACAAAAAAGAACATGGCATCATATCATGATAATATTGTGGCTATGATTTTAAAAAGTACAGCCATTGCCCTATCAAAACAGATAAATATAGATATATTAACCAGTGCTGCGGCTATTGATCCTCTTACAGGCTGTTATAATCGGCGTGAATTTGAAGAGCAGATGCGAAAAACTATTGCAAGTGCAAAAAGACATAAAAATAAACTATCAGTGTTCATGTTTGATATTGATCATTTTAAGAAGGTCAATGATACCTACGGGCATCAAGCTGGTGATGTTGTTCTCCAAAGGGTATCTGATGTTGTAAGAAATGATATGAGAACTGGAGATATTCTTGCTCGATATGGAGGAGAGGAGTTTATTGCAATACTTCCATCAACAGGAAAGCAGGAAGCCATAGAGTTAGCTGAACGATTAAGAGATAAAATTGAGGAGCAAATTATTGTTACTGATGCTGGTACTATAAAGGTTACGGCAAGTTTTGGTATCGCATCACTTGAACCATCTTATGAAAGACCTGATTCTGCTGATATGCTCAAGTTGATTGAAGAAGCTGATTCCATGATGTACAAGGCAAAGCTCAACGGAAGAAATACAGTCATGCCGGGTCTAATTCAGCTTTGCCAGCAGCCAACAAAAAACACAGGAACAGTATAAAGATCATTTTTTGATGGCACAACTACTGATAACACAGGAATAATATAAAGATCATTTTTTGATAGCCACAACTGATTATTCAATTTATCCCCTTCTTGTTCTTTTCATCCAGAAGTTCCTTGTCCATAAACGGATAAGGAACTTCTTTTTTTCTCATCCAAACAGATTACATCCTTGACATACTTGTTTTCCATGAACTATTCTGCATGGACTTTAAATTAGCAGCAATTTTTTTTGATATGTTTTTGTTCTTGTTCAGGAATTTCAATCAACACTAATTGCAGCATATCTGCTTATGTGTGCTTAGGAAGTTCAATTTAAAAATAATTGTAGCGAAGCTGCTTATGTTCTTATAAAAATATTTATAATTGATGCAAGGCAACAAAAGGATTGGAGTAGCACGAAAATTATGGAACGCTTAAAAGAAGCAATCGACAATTTATCTTTACAGGTTGCTGGTCTGTGCATTGGTCAGCCCCCTGCTTTAAATACAATGATAGAGACCTTAGAAGAGATTGAAACATTATCATCAGATTTAAATGCAGCCACCTTGCAGACCGTTGCTGGTGCATACAAATCCTACGTCAAAAGCATGACGGACAGAAAAATTACTACAACTGCTCCTTTAGAACAGGGATTAACCCTTTTAAATGCTCTTGTTAGACATCTTGAAAAGGGTGTGGAGTTTATTTTTGATATTTCTGATGTGCTTCAGATTCTTGACTCTTCGTTTTTTGAACAATCCGATGCCTCATCTTCTTTACCTGTATGGGAGACTTCAGACGCTGAAGAAGTTTATGTGTCAAATAAAGATTTAATAGACTTACCATTGTCAACCTCTTCTTTAGATTTAGGTAGAGATACATCTCCATTCAAACCATCTTCACTGGAATCATCAACTTCAACGAACATAGAATCATCAATTCCAACAACCATAATACCATCAACTGCCAAACAGCTATCTGAAGATGATTTACAGATATTATCTGATTTTGTCGGAGAGGCAGAAGAGAATCTTGATAGTATTGAGTTGGAACTCATGGAGATTGAGCGAGACCCTTCAAACCATGATATTATCAACAATATTTTCCGCCCATTTCATACAATTAAAGGGGTGTCTGGATTTCTTGATCTTAAGAAGATCAACAAACTTTCCCACTCTACAGAGACTCTCCTTGACGGTGCCAGAAACGGAGATTTTTTCATCAACTCTATAGCAACAGATGCAATTCTTGAATCTGTTGATCTCTTAAAAAAGCTTCTTAACAGAGTCAAGCAGAGCATTAACAGCAAGCTAACACCCGATGACCATGACATTGATATTGAGCCTTTAAGACTGAAATTACAGCAATTGCCCGCACTGCTTGCCAAAGATAAGAAAGAACCCATAGGAAAAATTCTTATACGAAAAGGGGTTATTGATGAAGATACTTTAGATGATGCCCTTGAAGAACAGTTTCGTACTGGCAAAAAGATAGGAGAGATTCTTATTGAAGGCGAGTTTGCTGGCTCTACAGATATTGCTTCTGCACTTATGGAGCAGAAAAGTCAGAAAAAATATGCTTCATCTCAAGCAAATAACACACAGGTAAAGGTAAACACAAACAAACTTGACGATCTTGTCGATTATGCAGGAGAACTTGTCATTGCCCAGTCCATGCTCAAGCAGCAGGCATTAAAGGAGGCATCTTTTTATCAAAGTATCAATCAATTAGAACAGATTGTCTCCAATATTCAGCGTATTGCAATGTCCATGCGTATGATTCCAATTCATTCAACCTTTACCAAAATGATTCGCCTTGTTCGTGATCTCTCGAAAAAATCAAAAAAAGATGTTGTTCTGCAGATGTCTGGAGAAGATACGGAAATTGACAGAAATGTGGTGGACGCTCTGTATGAACCGATGGTGCATATGATAAGAAATTCTGTTGATCACGGTATTGAACTTGCTCAGGAGCGAATAGCTGCTGGAAAAACTGCCCAAGGAACAATTTTTCTTAGAGCCTATCACAAGGGGGGAAGTATCCAGATTGAAATTGAGGATGATGGCAAAGGATTAGCCAGAGAGCGTATTCTCGAAAAAGGTATAGCCACTGGGCTTATAAAAAAAGATGCTTCCCTTACAGATTCCCAAATATTTAGCCTTATCATGGAACCAGGATTTTCAACAGCCAGCACCATTACAGATATCTCAGGAAGAGGTGTTGGGATGGATGTTGTTAAAGAGGGTATTGAGAAGTTCCGAGGTACTCTTGATATACGTTCAGCTAAAGGAGTAGGAACCTGTTTTACTATCAGTCTTCCTTTGACTCTTGCTATCATTGACGGAATGCTGATAAGAGTAGGAAAAGAGAGATATGTAATACCTACAATCTCTATTCAGCGATCATTCAGACCTGAGAAAAAAGATTGCTTTACCTTGAAAGGCAAAGGAGAGATGATTAAGGATCGTAATGAACTTATCCCTCTTATCCGTATGAAAGATATCTGCAATGTTAATAATGATTATCTAACCCCGTGGGAAAGCCTTGTTGTAGTGGTAGAGTCAAAAGATGAAAAGAGGGGACTGCTTGTGGATGAACTTTTAGGAAAAGATGAGTATGTCATAAAAAGCCTTGGCACAAGCCTTGGGAATATAACTGGTTTTTCAGGAGGTGCAATACTTGCAGATGGAAAAGTGGGACTGATTCTTGATATGCATGGTATTTTTGCACTGGCTTCTAATTTATAAACATCACTATAGAAACTACGTTTAGCAGACTGATTTGCTAAGAGGTTTAACACATTGAAAATTATAGTCGGCGTTTCAGATATGAAGGTCAGTAATGATTCGCAAAGTGATATTATCACCTATTCACTTGGCTCCTGCATTGGACTTGTTGTGTTTGATCCCTTTGTAAAAACAGGGGGAATTCTACATTATATGCTTCCTGAATCATTTATTGACAGAGAGAAGGCTGAACGAAATCCATATATGTTTGCGGACACTGGTATTCCATTGCTGTTTAAAGAGGCTTACAAATATAACGCCACAAAAAAAAGAATGAAAGTTGCGGTCTTTGGCGGCTCTCAAATACTTGACCAGAAAGGTTTTTTTAACATAGGAAAACGCAATTACATGGCATTGAAGAAACTTTTATTTAAAAACAATGTTCTGATCAACTATGAGGATGTGGGAGGCAATGTGAACCGAACTATTCGTCTTGAGATAAAAACAGGTGACATTTTTGTTAAAACATCAGGATCAAGTGAGGTGAAGATATGAAAACCTCATGCATGACACAAGCTAAATATATCAATTCTTTGAAAGAGGTGAAGTTATGACCACAATTCAGCTTCTTATCAAGGATATCAAAAATTTAAGACCTGTACCAGCAATTGCCAATCAGATAATTGAAATGGTAGATAATCCTTCTGTCTCAATGCAGGATATTGCAAAGATAATTCAATATGATCCTGCTGTTACTGCGAGCCTTCTGAGAACCTGCAACTCTGCTTTTTTTGGTCTTACCAACCCTGTGGAATCTGTAAAAGATGCTGTAGCCATACTTGGAATAGATCAGGTTGTTGAACTTTCACTGCTTAATGCAAGTGGAAAAACACTTAACAAAGCGTGGAAAGGGTATGGTCTGCATGAAGGTGCTTTGTGGAAACATGCTGTATCATCTGCACTTATTGCAAAAGATATTGCAAATAAAATAGCTCCTGAAAGCAGAAACACAATATTTACAGCTGCCCTGCTCAAAGATATCGGCAAAACAGTATTAGACAAATTCATACAGATATCTTCAGACAAAATTCAGACGCTTATTGATAATAATGGATATAGCTTTATTGAGGCTGAAAAAAAAGTTATAGGCACTGATCACGCTGAGTTAGGTGCAATGATTGCAAAAATATGGAAATTCAGCCCTAAAATGGTAAACATTATAAGACATCACCACATTCTTGATCAGAATGTGGGAAAAGACAGAGATACTGCAATTGTATATCTGTCAGACTGTATCTGCATGATGATGGGAGTAGGTGTCGGCGTAGATGGGCTTGCATACCGTTTTAATGATAAGGTTATCAGGGAGCTTGCCATTTCACCAGATGATATTTCAAAGATCATCGCAGATTTTACAATTAACATGCAGAAGGTTGAATCTCTTTTGCGTGTTGTATAAATAATATTTTTGAGGTCAATTAAATGACATTCTCAATTTTAATTGTAGATGACTCAATGCCAATGCGGTCTGTAATCAAAAAAACCTTTAAAGCCGCAGGATATTCAAGTTCAGATTTTCATGAAGCTGGAAGTGGCATGGAAGCTCTTGAAAAACTTGCAAACCATTGGATTGATATCGTTATAACAGATTTTACCATGCCCGAAATGAATGGTCTTGAAATGCTTATGAAGATGAAGCAGAATGACCTTTTTAAAAATATTCCTGTTGTTGTTATTACTACAGAGGGCAGCAGGGAGAAAATAGATCAATTTATGAAGAGCGGTGCAGCAGGTTATATCAAAAAACCATTCACCCCTGAACAGATAAGAGACATGATAACCAATATTCTTGGAGAGTCCCATGACAATGACCAATCTGATGACTCAGATAGTGATTTCGATTTCTGAAGTTATGGAAACCATGTTTTACATTCCTGTGGAACCCCGTGATGGATACATTACAATCGGCGAATCAGAGCTGTTTGCTGATGTGTCGGGTATTTTAAAATATAGTAATAGAAATAATAGTATTTCGGGATCAGACACTATTCACGCTGCTATAATTACATTTCACGGTAATTTTTCAGGCACAATAAGTCTTATCGTTCCTGAAAATTTGCTTATGATAATGACGGAAAACTTCATGGGGGAAAAGAGAGAGAATCTAACATCTGACCATCTTGAAGGAACTCTAAAAGAGACTCTAAATATGTTAGCGGGCAATACATTCAGCAAAGTTGATAGCGAGTTATCGTTCTGCCTTGGAGTGCCTGAAATCTACACATCTTCCTTAATAAACAGCACAAAAAAAGGCGGGGCATATTTTAATAATCCCCTGCTTGTTATTGATACAATGGACGGAGCTATGGGAGTTACCGTTGATATCGAATAAACTTTATATTAGAATGTAAAACAATGATCATTAAGCCCATAAAAGTACTTGTTGTTGATGATTCTGCGATTGTACGCAAAGTATTTTCTCAGGAACTCTCAAAAGAGAGAGACATTGAGGTGGTGGGTACAGCACCAGACCCTTATGTTGCAAGAGATAAAATTGTCAGTTTAAAGCCAGATGTTATAACCCTTGATATTGAAATGCCACGTATGGATGGGATAACATTTCTTAGAAAACTGATGCAGCACTACCCCCTTCCAGTTATTATTGTAAGTTCTCTCACACCCAAAGGTAGTAAACTCGCGTTAGAAGCACTTTCCCTTGGTGCTTTAGAAGTTATATCTAAACCAAGTGCAGCCTATTCAGTTGGAGATATGAGCATACAGCTTGCTGAAAAGATAAGGGCTGTTTATGGAATTCGTGTTGCTGCAAGAAAAAATTTATCAGAAGAGAGCGGGCAGACACGTTCCACCATTCAGGTCAACTCAAAAGCTCTTGCCGCAACCACAAACAAACTTATTGTTATTGGTGCATCTACAGGCGGAACAGAGGCAATAAAGCGGGTGATTACCCGTTTTCCTGCAACATCTCCAGGAATATTGATAGTTCAACACATGCCTGCCCAGTTTACAACTACATTTGCCGAACGTCTAAATAGTTTGTGCGAAATGGAAGTAAATGAGGCACAAAATGGAGATACTATATCAAACGGCAAGATACTTATAGCTCCTGGTAATTACCACATGCTTCTTAAAAGGAGCGGAGCACGATACTATGTAGAGGTCAAACAGGGACCAATGGTTCATCATCAGAGACCAGCCGTTGATGTACTGTTTAAATCTGTAGCACGATATGCAGGTGCGAATGCTCTTGGGATTATTTTAACTGGCATGGGAAATGACGGTGCGGCTGGAATGGTTGCAATGAAAGAGGCTGGCTCAATTAATATTGCACAAGATGAAAATTCCTGCGTTGTTTATGGTATGCCAAGGGAGGCTGTAAAACTCGGATGTGTAGATTATGTTGAAGATATTGATAGAATTACCCAGACCGCACTCAGATGTATTACTGCTTGAAACCAAACCTAACAGTATAGCCTTTGATCTATTTTTGATTTATTTAAGGTCAACCTGAATCGAATGACAACAGAGCCTAAAAAACATATACTCTCAAAATGGAGTGCCAAGAACGGTAAAGGGGCAAAGGTTATAGAGGCAGTTGAGTCTGCTCGTGATATTGTAAGTTCAAGAATGTTTATGTTTTTTACATTTATGACATTTCCTGTTCTTCTAATATCCGTCTCCCGTACATTTGAAACAGGATGGCAGCCCATTTTTTATCTCCATACAGTTTTCTATTTTATCACCGTAGTAATTGCCCTTTTCAGACGATGTCTTTCAATTACATTCAGAGCAGTTACAATGCTTATAGTAATGCTTGTTCTTGGTGTTGCTGATCTTTTACAGTATGGTTTATGCGGTATGGGATTTCTATTTTTATCAATATTTTGCCTAAATACCCCTATAATGTTTGGTAAAAAATGGGGAGTTACGGCACTTTGTATAAGTATATTTTCTATTGCTCTGACTGCGATACTCTCTTTAAACGGGACACTTTCACCATCTTTTGATATTGCTGTTTATGTTAATGCTCCCACTTCTTGGCTTACAGCGATATCGGTATTTTCTATTTTTGTTGCTCTATCTGTAATTGGTATGGCAAGGGCAAATGAAAAACAACTAAATAGCATTGATTCTCTTGAGAGAAGTGAGACTCTTCATAGGAATCTGCTTATTGAATACAAGCAGGCAGAAGAAGAACGCAAAAAAGCAGAAGAAGATAGAAAAAAGATTGAAGCCCAGTTGCGTCAATCTCACAAAATGGAGTCCATAGGGACGCTCGCAGGCGGAATTGCACACGATTTCAATAATATTCTTAGTGCTGTGATAGGATATTCTGAAATGACACTGTATGAGGTTGAAAAGGGATCGGTTGCTGAGTACAACATCCAGCAGATCAGCAAAGCAGGCAAACGTGCAAAAGAACTTGTAAATCAGATACTCACCTTCGCACGAAAGACTGATGAGACTAAATCTCCAGTAACTGTAGGGGGCATTGCCAGTGAAGTGCTCGCTCTTTTGCGATCTTCATTTCCGCCTTCAATAAATCTTGAAACATCAATAAATACTAATTTGATTGTAATTGGAAACGCAATCCAGTTACATCAGGTGTTTATGAATCTTTGCACAAATGCCTTTCATGCGATTGAAAATATAGATGGTATTATTAATGTAGATGTCTCTGATATAACTATTTGTGCGGATAACAACCCTTTGCCAGCCGGTGATTATGTCTGTATAAGAGTTTCAGACACAGGTAGCGGAATGCCGCCTGATATCATACCATTTATATTTGAACCATATTTTACGACTAAAGCCCCTGACAAAGGGACAGGCATGGGGCTGTCTGTTGTTCACGGCATAGTTAAAAAACATGGGGGCGAGATCATTGTGCAAAGCGAGCATGGTAAGGGAGCTACATTCACAGTATATCTGCCAGCAATAAAAACTGAAACAATAGTATTAGAGCATAAAATTGAGAATATAGTTGAGTGTGACAGGACTAAAATTTTATCGACTGACAGTGTGATAAAAATATAACAATAAGACCCTTGATGGAAAATAGCCAGATAATTCAAACTGATGTCATAATCGTTGGTGCAGGAGCCTCTGGTTTAATGTGTGCAATTACAGCGGGAAAGCGGGGACAGAATGTTATTGTTCTGGATCATGCAAAAAAACCTGGTACCAAAATACTCATGTCAGGAGGTGGACGCTGCAACTTCACCAACCTGAATATCTCTCCTGACAACTACATATCCAATAATCCACATTTCTGTAAATCTGCCCTTAAACAATACACTCAATGGGATTTTATTGAGCTTGTTCGCAGCCACAAAATTCAATTTGAGGAGAGAGCACACGGGCAGCTTTTCTGCATCAACAGTTCTCACGATATTCTTAATATGTTAATTAAAGAGTGTGACAAATTTAATATAAAGTTCAACATGAACTGCAATATCAAGAAGATAGAAAAAAATTTTGAAACAGAAAATTTTGAAAATTCCAAAACAGCAGATAATCAAAAAAAATTGAACAGTGTTCTTAATAACACTGTTATTAAAACGAATAGTATTAAAAATAAAAATCATTTTTTCAGAATTTTTATCGAAAACAACATCGTATATCAATGTAGATCAGTTGTTATAGCAACTGGCGGACTCTCAATTCCTTCTTCTGGAGCTACTCCATTCGGGTATCAGATTGCAAAGCAGTTTGGTATAGATATTGTGCCTCCCCATGCAGGACTTGTTCCATTGACACTTAATCCTGAGGATAAAAAAATATCAGCCGCTCTTTCAGGGATTGCTCTAAATGCAATTGTAACTATCGGAAAACGTAAATTTAGAGAAAATATCCTGTTTACCCATAGAGGATTGAGCGGACCAGCCATTTTACAGATATCTTCATACTGGAATCAAGGTGAGAGCATTACGCTTAATTTGCTCCCAGAACTCAACCTGTTTGATTGGTTAGTGCATCAGCAGCAACAGCTTCAGGGGAAAAACGATAAAAATATTAATGCTAAAAAACTCAAATCTATATTGTCAGAACTCCTGCCCAAACGGCTTATCATAGCCCTTATTCCTGAAAAATATTGTGAAGCTAAACTTGGAGAAATTCCGCATAAAGAGTTAAAGCAGACGGCAGATAAACTTCAAAGCTGGCTTGTCAGACCTGATGGAACAGAAGGCTACAGAACCTCAGAGGTTACGGTTGGAGGTGTTGACTGTGACTATATCTCCTCAAAAACTATGGAGTCCCGACATGTTAAAGGGCTGTTTTTTATCGGAGAAGTTCTTGATGTAACAGGCTGGCTTGGAGGCTATAATCTCCAGTGGGCATGGTCTTCAGGCTGGTGTGCTGGAATGGCAGTTTAACTCAATTTTTATTTATACTGTTTGAAGTCATAAATTGAGTTTTTTCCTAAACCGTGGAAACGCACGGCCGTGCGTCTCTACTTTAGACATAAAAAGTTCAATTCATGCCCGATTAGAGTATAAAAGGAGAGTGTAAAATGACACAAAATTTTCTCAAACATCTTGCTGAACAAACTATGCAGCTTCGCACAGAGGGACTTTATAAGGAAGAGAGAGTCATCATCTCACAACAGCAGGCTGACATTATTGTTGCAGATAACCAAAAAACAGATATCCAAAAAGTAAGTAACCAAAAAATAGGTCAAAGGTATGTTATCAATTTTTGTGCTAACAACTACCTTGGACTTGCTAATAATAGAGAGCTTATACAGGCAGCAAAGGATGGTCTTGATAAGCATGGTTTTGGCATGGCATCTGTCAGATTTATCTGTGGAACTCAAGATGTTCATAAAACACTGGAAAGGGGTATTAGTGATTTTCTTAAAACAGAAGAGACTATTCTCTATTCATCATGTTTTGATGCAAACGGCGGACTTTTTGAGACCCTTTTTCAGGAAGAGGATGCCATTATCAGCGATGCACTCAACCACGCAAGTATCATTGACGGGGTAAGACTCTCCAAGGCACAGCGATTTCGTTATAAAAACAACGATATGAATGACCTTGAAATACAGCTAAAAGCCGCTCAAGCTAACGGTTGCAGATTCAAGGTTATTGCAACTGATGGCATATTTTCAATGGACGGAGTTATTGCCAATCTTAAGGGTATCTGCGATCTTGCTGATAAATACGATGCCCTTGTGATGGTGGATGACTCTCATGCAGTTGGATTTATCGGAGAAAAAGGAGGCGGAACTCCAGAATACTGCGGTGTTCAAGGTCGCATTGATATACTGACAGGTACACTTGGCAAGGCTCTTGGTGGTGCTTCTGGCGGTTATACGAGCGGAAGATGGCAGATTGTGGAGTGGCTTAGGCAGCGTTCTCGACCATATCTATTTTCCAACACTCTTGCCCCGTCAATTGCTGCGGCTTCGATTAAAGTTCTTGATATGCTCAAACAAAGTGACGATTTAAGAGTCAAGCTTAAAGATAACAGCCGATATTTCAGAAACCAGATGACAAAACTTGGGTTTACCTTAGTTCCTGGGGAGCACCCGATAATACCAGTTATGCTTGGAGATGCTCTTATTGCAACTAAAATGGCAAAATTGCTGCTTGATGAGGGAATTTATGTTGTAGGATTCGCATTCCCTGTTGTTCCAAAGGGAGAGGCACGTATTCGTACTCAGATGTCAGCAGTGCACGAAAAATCACATCTTGATAAGGCTATTACAGCATTTGAAAAGGTCGGGCGGGAATTAGGTGTGATATAGCGTATTATGAACTCTTTTGGATTAAAACAGAGCAGAGTAAAAAGTTTAAGAGTGCCTGTAATGGTATCTGGAGTTATGGTGACTATTTTGGCAGTTGCTCTTTACCTTGCAAATTTAAATTCTATTCGTTTGATTGACAACAGGCTGTATGATTTATCTCTTCAAATATCTCTGGCAAAAAATTCAAATTCCAAACTTAATAGTAGAGAGGGTTATACATCTGCAATTGTCGATATTGATGAATACAGTCTCATGCGATTCGGTCAGTGGCCTTGGCCTCGATATCGTGTAGCTGAACTTTTAAATAAAATCCATGATGCAGGTGCTGTTGCTATTGGAGTTGATATTTTGTTTGCAGAGCCAGACAGAACATCTTTGATTTTGATTCAAAAGAGTTTAAAACAGGATTTTAATATAGATATCACATTCTCTGATCGTTCACATAACCTTATCAAATCCCATAACCTTATGGACAATGATACTCTGCTTGCACAAGCCGTTGATAAGACATCTGCTACCCTTGGATACTATCTCAATTTCCAATCTGATCCTGTTGAGATTCAAACTTCTGATATAGTCAAATTTGTCATTTCTAAATCTATAACCAATAACAATCTTAATGATTTGCCTGTTCTTACAGCTAATATCTCCTTTGTAACTGGAGCTGACCCGGATGCTGTTTTTAGATATATGTTTAAGGCAGTTAGCATTATACCGCCCATTCCAGTTCTTATAAATAAAGATAGCAGTGCTGGTTTTATGAATGCACTTGCAGATAATGACGGAGTATTAAGAAGAACACCACTTTTTATCTCATGTAATCAGAAAATTTATCCTCAGCTTGCTTTAGCCGTTATTCTTAATTCTATGAAAGATATGAGTGCAAATCCTATGATAAGAATATCATATAATGGCGTTGAATCACTCAATTTGGAGAGCAATCGTGTCTATTTAGATCGTAATGGCTCAATGCTTCTGAATTATCGTGGACCTGCACATACTTTTCCATATATTTCTGCTGGTAAAATACTTGAAAATAAGGTGAGCAATGAAGATTTGAAAGGCAAGATTATCTTTATCGGCAGTTCGGCAGCAGGATTGAAAGATATCAGAATATCGCCTGTGGATAACCATTTTCCGGGGGTTGAAGTGCATGCTACAATTGTAGATAATATTTTGAAGAGTGATTTTATATTACGCCCTGACTGGGCACTTTCTCTTGAGGTTATTTTGACGATTGTATGCGGTATCGTCACAACTCTTCTTATTGGATTGACAGGTGCATTAACAACTCTGATATTGAGCATAATTGTAGGGAGTATAATTTTTTTTGTTAGCGTATGGGGACTTGAGAGCCATCATATCTGGATATCCTCTCTCTTTCCTTTAATTACGCTCTTATTTAATTTTACCATATTAAATCTTGTAAAATATGGACTTTCAGAAAAGGATAAAAAATTCTACCGTTCTGCTTTTGGTCGTTATGTATCTAAATCTGTGGTCAATCAGATCATTGAATCGCCTGAGAAATTTAATTTAGATGGTGAAGAAAAAGAGATCACAGTTCTTTTTTCTGACATCAGAAATTTCTCAGCAATTTCTGAGATGCTCTCACCATCTCAAGTAAGCAGGCTGCTTCACGACTACTTTACGCCTGTGACAAAAATGATAATTAACCATCAAGGAACACTTGATAAATTTATTGGAGACGCCATTATGTGCTTCTGGAATGCTCCAATAAATGTCGATAACCATAAATATTTGGCTTTAAATGCTGCAATGAGGATTCTTAAAATACTCGGAGAGTTGAGCAGTTACTTTGAAAAAGAGTATGGTACTAAGATTAAAACAGGCGTAGGTATCCATTCTGGCATGTGCCGTGTAGGTAATATGGGTTCTGCCGATCTTTTTGACTACACAGCCATCGGCGATAATGTCAATATTGCCTCAAGACTTGAGGGCTTAACCAAATTCTATGGTCTTGAGATTATCTTCAGCAGCACTATGATACCTGACGCACAAAAAGAGATAGCTGTTCAGTATGTTGACAAAGTGAGGGTAAAAGGGAAAACAGAGCCAATTGATATCTATACAGCCCATTTGATAGAAGAAGGTGTTGATTATTCTGTCATGCAGGTTGAACTTGACCATTATCACCATGCAATTCAACTTTATGGTAACAGAGATTTTAAAGAAGCGTTTGAGATATTTTCAGCTCTTGATAGCAAAAAGGGCAGCAGCAAAAAACTCTACTCCATTTACAGGCAACGAGCTTTAGATTTTATCAATAATCCTCCAGATAATGAGTGGGATGGAGTTTTTAATCATATTACAAAATAATTAAGTTAAATGAGGCAGTCAGGGGCATATAAAAATATTTATAATTAAGGATATAATAATGAACACAAATATTAATCTGAACCGCCGCGATGCACTAAAAACAATAGCCTCATCTACTTTAGTTTGTGCTACTGGAATTTTAGGAGCTGATGAGTTAGTCAAATCTGCTTATGCAATGGGAAAAGCTGATACTCCTCAGGGAATGCAGAAGGTTGAAGGCGATGTAAAAATTAATGGTACTCCAGCAAAATTAGGCGATATTGTATCGCATGATGATATTATTACTACAGGAAAAAATAGCTCGGCTATTTTTGTCATCAATGATTCAGCGTACATGATGAGGGAAAACAGCAAATTAATTGTAAAAAATTCTGATAAAGACGGTGAGTCAAAAAAAGGAGTCATTAACGTATTAAGGCTTTTAGATGGGAAACTCTTATCTGTTTTTGGTTCAGGCGATAAAACCGTTGAGACACCAAGTGCCTATATTGGAATCAGGGGAACTGGAATATATATAGAGGTTGACCACGAAAAAACATACATCTGTACCTGTTATGGTAAAGTTTTAATAAGTTCTGCTTCTGATATAGAGAATCAGGAGAGCATTACAGCTAAATACCATGAGTTTCCCCGCTATGTTTACAGAACAAGCCTTATAAAACCAGCTCCTATTCTTAATAACCACAAAGATTCAGAACTGGTGATGCTTGGAGCATTTGTTGGTCGTTTTCCGCCTTTTGCAAAAAAAGTTGAGAAACAAGAAGAGCGAGGTGGATATTAAATGGATATTGGGTACCTTTTATAAAAATAGTCTATAGTTAATAACTGTTATAAAATTATAAAAAGGAATAACAATATGAAAGCACTTGTTAAAGCAAAACCTGAACCTGGTCTTTGGTTGCAAGACGTTCCTGAACCTCTATATGGAGATGACGAAGTTCTGATTAAGATCAAAAAAACAGCAATATGCGGCACTGATCTGCATATATTTAATTGGGACGCATGGTCGCAAAAGACAATAAAAACCCCTATGGTAATTGGACATGAGTTTGTTGGGGAGATTGTTGCTGTAGGTGAAAATGTTCACAATTTTCAGCCAGGGCAGAGAGTATCGGGCGAGGGACATTTAACATGCGGAACCTGCAGAAACTGTAGGGCAGGTAAACGCCATCTTTGCAGAAATACCTATGGAGTTGGGGTAAACCGTATAGGCTGCTTTACAGAACTTCTTGTTATACCGTCTATCAATGTCTATCCTATCCCTGACGATCTTGAAGATGATGTAGCAGCTATTCTTGATCCATTTGGAAATGCTGCACACACTGCACTCTCTTACGATTTAGTTGGGGAAGATGTTCTGATTACTGGAGCTGGTCCAATTGGTATTATGGCTGTAGCTCTTGCAAAGAGAATCGGTGCAAGACATGTAGTTATAACTGATATCAATGACTACCGTCTTGATCTTGCACGAAAACTTGGTGCAACTAAAGCTGTTAATATTAACCGAGAAAACTTAAATGATGTAAAAGCCTCACTTGGCATGAAAGAGGGTTTTGATGTTGGCATGGAGATGTCAGGCGTGCCGTTAGCGTTTAATCAGATGCTCGAACATATCACCCATGGAGGAAAGATTGCTATGCTTGGAATTTTTTCTGAAAAACCTGTTTTAAACACGGATCTTGTTATATTCAAAAGCCTTACTATTAAAGGAATTTACGGAAGAGAGGTTTTTGAAACGTGGTATAAAATGGTGAGCCTGCTACAATCTGGATTGGATATCACGCCTGTTATTACCCATAGATTTTGTGTAGATGACTATCTGAAAGGGTTTGATGTGATGAACAGTGGAATGGCTGCTAAGGTTATTCTTAACTGGAGCTAAAAAATCTTGCATCATAAAGATTCAGAGATTATAAACAAAACAATTAGAAAACATATAATGGTTTTTATAACCATTCAAAATTCAGTGTTGACTTAAATCTCAACACTATTACAAAAAATGGAGGTAATTTAAGTGGAAATAACCATCAAAGAAAAAGAGCAGAAAGGTAAAAGACCGGCAGATTCGTCATTAGGGTTTGGGACAATTTTTACTGACCACATGTTTAACATGGACTACAACCCTGAAAAAGGTTGGTACAACCCACGCATTGAACCGTTTCATAATCTCTCACTCTCTCCTGCAACCATGATGTTTCACTATGGACAGGCTATTTTTGAGGGGCTTAAAGCATATAAAACTGCTGACGGAACTATTCAGCTTTTTAGACCAAAGGAGAATTTCAAGCGTTTCAACAAATCTGCAAAAGGAATGTGCATACCCGAGCTTGATGAAAATTTTGCACTGGAAGCTCTCAAAACCCTTTTGAAACTTGAAAAAGATTGGATACCTGAAACTTTAGGCACTTCTCTTTACGTACGTCCAACTATCATTGCAACTGACCCGTTCCTTGGTGTTCGTGCATCATACACCTACCGTTATTTTATTATTCTCTCTCCAGTTGGTGCCTATTATGCAGAAGGTTTCAGTCCTGTTAAAATATGGATATCCACCGATCATGTAAGAGCAATTAGAGGCGGAATCGGCGAATATAAAGCTGCCGCCAACTATGCTGCAAGCCTTTTTGCTTCAGAAAAGGCAAAAAAAGAGGGATATGCCCAAGTGTTATGGCTTGATGGTGTTGAGCGGAAATATGTTGAAGAGGTTGGGGCAATGAATATCTTCTTTGTGATCAACAACGAACTCGTAACTCCTGAGCTTAACGGAAGCATCTTGCCAGGTGTTACAAGAAATTCTGTGCTGCATCTTGGCAGAAAATGGGGAATGAATGTATCTGAACGCAAGATCAGCATGGACGAGGTTGTTGCGGCACATAAAAGCGGTAATTTGAAAGAGGTTTTTGGTGCCGGCACTGCAGCAGTTATCTCTCCTGTCGGTGAAGTCCGCTACGGAGATAGTATTATGCAGATCGCAGACGGACAACCTGGTCAGATTGCTGTTAAATTCAATAAAGTCATTACAGATATTCAATACGGCAGGGCAGAAGATACAGAAAATTGGATTGAAAAAGTGCTTTAACCCCAAATTTTTTTATTGATTATATATGACTGAGTGTTCGTTCAGGTTATGAAATCTCGTCATTTTTGAAAATCACAAGGCTCACAGAGTTCAAGTTATAATAATCGATCTGTGAGCCTAAATTTAATGAGGAAAAGTGATGGCAAAAAAAAAAGATGAATTAGTTCCTATTGGCACACAAATCAGGCAGATACGGCTTGAAAAAAAGATAACACAGGACTTTATCGCCAATGAGACAGGATTGTCCATTGAGTTTATTGAACAGGTAGAGTCAGGAAAAAAGAGACCTCCGGTTGGGACACTTCTTCAGATATCTCGGGCATTGGGAATTGATTCCGGATTTCTGCTAAAAGAGCAGGAAGATACAACTGAGGAGCGGGTAAAAGCATATACAAAAAGAACGGATAATTACGCATATACTCCATTGACGCCTGGAGCTGAAAATAAGCATCTTAAAGCATTTAGAATTACAATTGAGGCTGGAAAGGCACATGAGGGGGTTGGATTTCAGCATGAAGGTGAGGAGTTTTCTTACGTGTTGAGCGGAGAGGTTGAAATCACTGTAGGCGACCATGTTAATCGTCTAACGGCTGGTGAGTCGCTCCACTTTAATTCTGGCGTCAAACACGATTTGAAAAATGTGGGAGATACTGACGCAGAGCTGGTTGTTGTGGTCTATACCCCATGATACCCCCCATCTTTTAAAAATCCAAATCTGGAGGTCATAATAAATGCTATTCAGTTTAACAGAAGAACAGTTGATGATTCAGAGTATGGTCAGGGAGTTTTCAAGAAAAGTTGTAGGTCCTACGGCTGCCGAACGTGATAAAACTAAGGAGTTTCCGGCAAAGAATTTCAAACAGATGGGAGAGCTTGGACTTATGGGTATGATGATACCACCTGAGTATGGCGGTGAAGGTTCAGATACCGTATCATACGTGCTTGCACTCTCCGAAATTGCCTATTCGTGTGCATCAACTTCTGTGGTTATGTCTGTTCAAAATTCAATTGTATGCGAGAGCATTTTAAAATTTGGCACTGAAGAACAAAAGAAAAAATTTCTTGTCCCTTTAGCCTCAGGCAAAATAATTGGGGCTTTTGCTTTGACAGAACCAGAAGCAGGCTCAGACCCTGTAAGTCAAACTACAACAGCGGTTAAAGATAAAGATGAGTATATTATTAATGGCACTAAACGATTTATCACATCTGGAAAACATTGCAGCGTGGTTATTGTTACAGCAAAAACTGATGAGAGTGCGGGACACAGGGGAATCAGTGCGTTTTTAGTGCCCAAAGGTCTTGCAGGCTTCAGCGTAGGGCATATTGAAGACAAGATGGGTTTAAGAGCTTCGGACACCACAGACCTTATTTTTGAAAACTGCCGTATACCTGCGGAAAATATTCTCGGTAAAGAGGGCGATGGATTTAAGATCGCCATGTCTGGCTTGGATGGTGGAAGAATTGGCATTGCAGCCCAGTCTCTTGGAGTTGCAGAAGCTGCATTTGATGCATCAATCAGATACACTCGTCAGCGAAAGCAGTTTGGGTGTGCAATTTCAAAACATCAGGGTATCAGGTGGCAGATTGCAGATATGGCGACCCAGATTGAGGCTGCAAGACAACTTGTGCTTTCTGCAGCAGCCATGAAGGATAGAAAAGAGAAATTTACCACTCAAGCATCAATGGCAAAACTCTTTGCATCTGAAATGGTCAATCAGATTACTGCAAGGGCTGTGCAGCTCCATGGCGGATATGGTTTTACAAAGGATTATGATGTAGAAAGATATTATCGTGATGCAAGGGTTTTTACTATTTATGAGGGAACTTCCGAGATTCAGAGAATTGTTATATCAAATAATATTTTGAAGGATAAACGCAATCAGTAAAACAACGAACAAGCTTTTACGGGCACAACTAACAATACAAACAAGAAAAATTTTAGAGCGGCATAGCAGTGAAAAACTTAGAGACGCACAGCCGTGCGTCTCTAAGTTAATAATTAATCTTATCCCTTCATAAATATTTTTGACGCAAGCTCAATATCTTCAGGTGAGAAGACAAACAGACATTTGCCGCCTGACGATGAGACAGAACCATAAACATAGTTGATGTTTATCCCCTCTTCACCAAATTTTTTAGTCACTTCAAAGAGTTTGCCAGGAGTATTATCAAGCTCAATAGCAATCAACTCTTTGGTATCAAAGAGATAATCTTTCTCTTTGAGAAGAGCTACAGCCTCATCTGTTTTGTCAACAAGCATACGGATAAGAGCAAATTCAGCAGAGTCTCTTCTTATAGAGCTGTAACTTGCTGAAGATGCGATTCTTTTCAAAGATTTTCCTCTTGCCTCAAACAGATTTTGAACATAGCTTGACGCATCCTGAATAGTAATGGCATCAATATTCACGCCTGATTTGCCCATCAGTTCAGCAAGTTTGGCAAGCTCTCCTGGCACATTCTTCAGAAAAAGAGAAATTTCTGTTCTGATCATAACAACCTTCTCCCCTTGATTATATTGTTTTTGTATTATTTAATCTCTTAAAAGAGACTGACTTGTAGGATTGAATCATTGTTGCTTTAAGATTAAGTATCCATATTATCAATACAATATCTGTAATTTAAGATGCAGCCGCAATCTTTAATCCTTCATCAAAAGCCTGCATGTTAATTGGTATAAGCTTGGGCTTTGATGAGAACTCCTCTTGAACACACTTTCTCAAAATTTCAATATCCACCATACCGCTTTTTGCTGCAAATGCACTGACAGCAATAATATTGGCACATTTTACGCTGCCAAGCTGAATTGCTGCATCATTGGCTGGAACGATAAGCTCTTGAATATCAGTTCTTCCGCTTCTAACTGGAATCAAAGAACTGTTGATAAGAACAACTCCTCCGGGTTTTACAACTGGTGCAAATTTTTCAAGCGATGGACGGTTCATTGCTACAAGATGAGCAGGATTTTTAATTATAGGTGATCCGATAAGACGATCGCTAACTACAACCGTGCAGTAAGCGGTTCCTCCTCTCATTTCAGGACCATAAGATGGAATCCACATCACCTGTGCCCCCTGCTTCATTGCTGCATAAGCAAGCAGCTTGGCACTAAGCAAAATTCCCTGACCGCCAAACCCTGCAAACATTACCTCTTTTTGCATATATAAATACTCCTTATTTGTAAGTTTTTATTCAGGTTTTTTAAATTCACCCAGAGGATAATAGGGGATCAAGGTATCTTCTGCCCATTTTAATGCGTTCAGAGGTGTCATGCCCCAGTTTGTCGGACAGGTGCTGACAAGTTCAACAAAGCTGAAACATTTATGTGCCATCTGGTACTCAAACGCCTGCTTAATTGCTTTTTTTGCCTTGTTTATATATTGAGGCTTAAGCAGAGCCTGACGGGCAATATATCCTGGTGTGGCAAGGCTTGAAAGAAGCTCGCACATACGGATCGGCATACCCGTCTCCTCAACATTTCTGCCAGTAGGTGCAGTTGTTGCTCTCTGCCCGGGCATTGTTGTTGGTGCCATCTGTCCGCCTGTCATACCGTAAATTGCATTGTTGATAAATATTGTGGTGAACTTTTCTCCTCTGTTTGCTGCATGGACAATTTCGCCCATTCCGATGCTTGCAAGGTCGCCGTCTCCTTGATAGGTAAATACCATAAGATCAGGTCTTACCCGTTTCATGCCTGTTGCCATAGCAGGGGCACGTCCGTGAGCTGCCTCCTGAAAATCGCAACTGAAATAATTATATGCCAGGACAGCACACCCTACAGGTGCAATGCCAACAGTTCTGCCTCTGATACCAAGCTCATCAATCACCTCTGCCACAAGACGATGGGCAATTCCATGAGTGCAACCAGGACAGTAGTGTGTATGGGCATCTGAAAGGGCTTCTGGTCTTGAAAATGTTTTTCCCATATTATATTTTACCTTTAAATATTTTATTATTCAGGAATTTCAATCCAACAATAGTTGCAGTGAATCTGCTTATATTTGGATTGTTAGATGGTGTGAGATAACACCACACACCCTGCGAATCTTATTTTTGATTAGTTGTTTTTCAATAACGAAACAACATGCTCTGCAACCTCTTCAGGCGTGTAGATGTCTCCGCCGCACTGCCCAAACCATGTAACCTCTCGTTTGCCTTTAAGGCTTCGTTCAACATCTTCAATCATCTGACCCATGCTCATCTCAATGCTGATAACCCTTTTACAGCTCGGCTTTATTGCTGCGTCATGGATTGCCTTTTCAGGAAATGGGAAGAGTGTTTTCGGTCTTATCATACCAATCTCAAGACCTTGTTCTTTCATGTTATCAATTGCAGTTTTGCAGACGCGGCTCATTGTGCCGTAACTCACAATCAATGCCTGATAATCGCCGTCTGTATTGTAAGCCTCAAACCTTATCTCCTCTCTTTTCATCTGTTCATACTGAGCTTTGAGAGTAAGATTATTCTGATTCAACACCTTTGGATCAAGATAGAGAGATTTTACAATATTTTTCTTTGTACTTCCTCTTTTATCCATACCAGTGGTTGCCCAATCATCTTTATTTGATGGTGGTACATATAAATTCTCAGGAAATTCAACAGGCTCCATCATCTGACCAATAAGCCCATCTCCCATAATCATCACAGGACCACGATATTTTTCAGCAAGTGGAAATGCCATCATAGTCATCTCTACAGCCTCTTGAACTCCATCAGGTGCTAAAACAAGCAGATGATAGTCTCCATGACCTCCGCCTTTTGTTGCCTGAAAATAGTCCCCTTGAGATGGCAGAATACCGCCAAGACCTGGACCACCACGAACAATATTTACAAACACTGCTGGACATCTTGCCCCTGCAATATAGCTTATAGCTTCACTCATAAGGCTGACACCAGGGCTTGAAGATGTTGTCATAACCCTCTCTCCACAAGCAGCAGCACCAAAAATCATATATCCAACCGCAACTTCACTCTCACCCTGAAGAAAGACTCCGTTTACTTCTGGCATTCTCTTTGCGAGATATTCCGCGACTTCAGATTGCGGAGTGATAGGATACGCAAAATAGTTAAGACAGCCTGCACGAATAGCAGCTTCACCAATGGCTTCATTTCCTTTCATCAATACTTTAGCCATTATTTTCCCTCCATATTTGACACAACAGTCTTTCCACTCCGACTCTCTGCTGGAGAAGAATCTCCTGTTTCAATAATTGTTATAGCCACATCAGGACACATCACACAACATAGTGTGCAGTGAATACAATCTTCGGGTCTTGCCTGAAATGCTGGAAAATATCCCTTTGGACTTACCTTGTCCGAGATTTCCAGAACCTTCTTGGGGCATACATTTACGCACAGACCACATCCCTTACATCTTTCAGAATCTATAGTATGTTTAAATGCCATGAATTAATATGTTCCTTTATTTTTTACTTTAATCATTCCATTTTTAATATTTATTACCACTATTTTTTCCAAGGGGGCAAAAGCCTTCTTTCAATGGGCAAAACAGGAGTTTTAAATCGCTGTAACTCAACCATTGGCAGCAAGGTTACATCTACTGTAATAAATTCCACCTTTCTGCCCGACTGCAACGAGAGTTCCTGTATCAACTCATATCCTCTGTATATATCATCTGGCGATGTCAACTCCATCAGATTGGAATTACTCGCAAGACCAGTAATTTTTAGTTTTGACGTATATTCAATCTCCTCCATTATTCTAAGACAACCTTTCACACTATCTGTAAATGGTCTGAAAGGATTTACAACCTGTATCATATTTATTTTTCTGCCAGCAAAAGCATCTCCAAGAGCTGCAAGCACAGTAACACCAACATCATCACCGCCAGCATCAAGTATCAAAATGTCTGGCGGATTTCTAATAATACCAGCAACCTCCCGAGCTAAAATCGGCAAATCAGCCTGCATATATTTTGCATCTGGAAGCACAACATTTATACCACACTCTGTAAGGGCTTGTCTTGCCTCTCTGGTTCTAAAATATGGATTTACCAGATCAAGGTCTGCAATAGCCACATCAAGACCAGCTTTTTTTCTCTTAAAGGCAAGATTTACAGCAGTTTCTGTCTTTCCGCTTCCATAATTGCCGCATATAATGACAATTCCATCTAAAGAGATTTCTTGTATTTTATAAGATTTATCGGTCAATTCATTAATGTCCTAATTGTTATATTATTTCAGAATTTAGTTTTTAATTACTGGTTATAACGGATTTGGGGGAGCAATGATTTTAAGCTGAAAAAAATAAACATCTTCTGTTATTGTTTAGTTTGCAGAAAAAACGATAATCAAGGAGAGTTTATGAATAAATCAGTTGCCACCA
>JADFZJ010000031.1 GCA_015232555.1 Desulfamplus sp.
GCAATGTGTCTCTGCCTGAACAAAAGTTTTTTAATGTTATATCTGGAGCTAACCCTTCAGAAGTTCCAGAACCTCCGCAATTTAAAATATCAGTTTATAAAGATACTTCTAACAGCCAGACTTCAACTTCAACAGATGCAAGCATCGTTACTGTTTCGTGGTCAGAGGTTGCAGCGGCTTACGGCTACATGCTATTTTATGCACCATATCCTGATGCTGAATATATTGGTCAATTTGATATGGGAAAATTAAGAGAAATCACATTTGACGGAAGAGGATTTGCTTTTTATGGAGCTGTTAAAGCATATAACAGCAATGGAATGAGTGGTTGGTCAAATGTGGAGTCGTTTAATTTGAGGTAAAGGAAAATAAGAAAAATAGAACCATTCCTTTGAAATCCAATTCTGATAAATTCTTCTTATCTGTGAGCAGCATATACCCTTCGGTATCTTTAGTTTTTTACTATCTCTAAAGTATACCAAATTGGATGACTGCTCACAGTATTAGCTATGCTGTCCTTTCAAACAAAATTTTATGAGCAACTAAATTCATCAATTTTATTCTGCCTTTGATAATTTTCTGCTCTCCAAAAATATTCATTATTCTGTAACTGCCGTTATTATCTTCCGGCTCTATTAAATCAACCGCCTCCATTAACAGCTCCTCTTTTCCATCTTTTACCATATAAGCATTAGCTTCACACATCTTTAAAGACCTCCTTAAGTTCAGTTTCAACAAGATATTTTATAAGGTGGGGCAAAGGTTCTCTATGAAATCCTATAATTACTACATTCTCTTGAGTAAGAGGAATTAAGAGTTTCAGTGCTGATGATGACATTACAGCTTCTGCCATTTTAGGCGTTACTTCACCCATCATTGAGTTTGCCCATGTAATGGCAACAGAACCAATAATCACATCAACCTTTTTAACTGTCTGAACAATAGCATTTTCTCCAGAAGCTGCCCTATTTGCTCCAGCTTTCATCATCTGTGATGCAGCAATGGCATTTGTACCTATTGCAGTTATTTCAAGAGATTCTCCGTAAAACTCTCGTAAATACTTGATAAGAGAGACACCGATACCGCCTCCTTGTCCATCTATAACACAAATACGCTTATGCAATTAATTCATAGCTCCTAATATAGATTTATCATGTAATACCTGCCAAAGCATAGCTCCCTGACAAATTTTATGGTTGTAGCTGAAAATTCCATTTGTTGAATGATCTTTAAGATACTCGGTAAGTCTCTCTTTTTTTGAAGGTTCAACATCAGAACTACCAAGGATAAAAAAGAGAATCGTCTCAAGAGCATCCTCAACGCTCTCCTCACGAGTCTGCTCCCACATCATAAACTCCACATAGGGACGGTAACCAAGCGAATAGATGTAATTAAAAGGATAGATAAAATCTCCGCTGTGAGACTCAATCTCTTCATTAAAAAGCTCTTTCCATATCTGTTTATAGGCGGTTCTCCAGCCCCCGCCTGAAAAGCCGCTCAGATAACAAAAACCTCTAAATCTTGCTGCTTTCATAGCTTTTCTTAAAGTTTCAGGATTTGATATCCCGGGAGTCATGGAGGCAAACACCAGATCAAATCTACCTTCAAAACCCTCCTTTTTAATATCAAACTCCTGCCATGTTTTTTGAACAATATTAATCAGATGGCTTACCTCTTTATCCTCAGCTCTCTTCTTTAGCTCTTTGATCATTTCACCTGACGGCTCAAGTGCTGTTATAACTGCCCCAGCCTCTGCCATAGGAATTGCCCAGTTGCCCGGACCTGAACCAATATCAAGAACTTTTGCCCCATTTTTTAATGCACCAGATGCCTTGAGCATTGAAAGAATTTTCTCCTTTCTTTTCAAAGCCTCTGGAGAGCCGCTTCTTTTGTTAAATCCGCCTGCCATTCTGTCCCACCGTTTGACAGGGTCATCACCATTTTGTCCTTCGCTATTCTGGTCTGTTCTTTGAGATTTATCAATCTTATCAGGTCGTTTAGTGGCAGATAACCATAAATCTTCCCAGAATTGTTCATTTTTTGTTGGAAATAAAAGCATACTCTCTCCTTGAACAAAATAAAAAAGCCACAAAAACATAAACAGGTAATTTCCTGATTTTATGCCTTCGTGGCTTGATTTTTTTAGATATTACTGCTCGTTAAATGCTTATCCACCTTCATGGTGGTAATTTTTGTGTATTGCAATAGCCAAAAAACCGATTTTTGTCAACTACTTTTAGTGATATATGAAGGATGCAACACTATTGATGTTTCAATAGAAACACTCATGTTCACCACCTCACCCCCAGTATCAGACAATTAAGCCCTGAACCAATTCCCATGAATCCCACATAATCATCAGGCTGCAAAAAACCGCATTCATCAGCAATTGCTGCACTCAAAGGAAGAGATACAGTTCCCATATTGCCAAGATACTGATATGTTGAAAAGTCAGTTGCTGGATTGATATTTAATGCCTGCTGCACCATCTGCTGATGAGTCGAACCAACCTGATGGCAGATAAATTTATCAGGCTGTTGTTTGAGAGATTGCCTGTTGTCCAAAAACTGTACCTGTTGCTTGAAATCGTCATAAGTTGCCTTGGCAAGGGTCAAACCATTTGCAAGAACTGCATGGGCATCTGTCCTCATCTGTATCTTTGCTGTGGTTGGCATACCAGGCTCGTTGAATGTCCATCTGCACAAGTTATTAAATTTGCTTGCCTGTCTCACAACTCCACCAATAAGGGCATGGCGTCTTATTCCTTGATTTGAAGCTATTCCATTATTGCCACTTTTTGCTGTTTGCTTTTTACCTGTCCCATGATTCCCAAGAGTTCCATTGGTCATAAGAACCCCAACAGCCCCTGAACCGCCGGTCATGGTGGCAATTGTCTGTTTGTAGAAATCAACGCTCTTTGCTTGATTAATTTCATCTATGGTGGATTCTACAATCTGGCGTGCAGTTTCACATGAGACAACAAGACCAGCTTTTATCTGGCCAAGCTCTATGGCATTTGCAACATTAACCATACCTGTAACAACTCCAAGACAGGCATTGGATACATCATAAATATGAGCATTGGGACTCACGTTAAGAGCATCGGCAACGGCACACGCAGTTGCAGGCTCAAAACCATCACGACCCACCCCGCAAAAAACAACACAGTCAATCTGGTCAGGATTTACACCTGCTGCATCTATAGCTTTTTGTCCCGCTTTTGCAGCACCATTGGCAAGAGTGTGATCTATATCCCAGTAACGCCTCTCTTTTATACCTGTAAGGGCTAAAAGCTGACCTTTCTTGAACCCTACAGCATCATAAAAAGGTTGAAGTTTATCTTCAATCTCCTCAGTTGTTATAATGTGTGGTGCAAGTTCATAACCTATTGAATCTATAAAAACTTTTGAATATTTCATATGAGTGTAGCCTTTTAGAGTATAAGGTAACTATCTGAAGATACAGCATATTAAAAACAGAATTCTTGCAAAGCCTTTTTGTTATGGCAGTAGATTGTTTTAGCGAACAGTTGTTTACCCACAACCACAAAAGAAAAGGAAATATACAATGCAAGCGTTCATGGAATTGAGCATAATTGAGGGAAATAATCAAGTAAAACAACTTTATTTCCTTCCAAACACAATTCTAAACGAATCCTAATAAAATCCTAACAAAAGCAGATTATAATTCATTTAAAATTAACCATACGGCTTTTAGCCCTATTGATACGTTATTTTAAGGAATAATTTTAATTATGGATGCAAACATGAACCCTACAATGCTGCTTTTCACAATTCTGTTGTTGTCTGTAATGGGATTTATTATGGGCAGAAAGCGTTCCTATGCTGTAGCTAATCAGGTTGGTGGGATGAGTAATCTCCATTCAAGACCCACATATTACGGCTCTTTAACCGCTTTGTGGTGTGCCATACCAACGTTGATTATATTCTCATTCTGGCTTTTATTTGAATCTCGTATAATAACAGACCTTGTTATTGCAACTCTTCCTGACCAACTGCAAAACCTTCCAGCGGATCGGCTCAACCTTATTGTCAATGACATCAGGAATATGGTCAACGGCAATATTGTCTCTTCAGAACCAAATCCATCAATGTTGGCAGCAGCAGAACATTACAGAAAACTTAACTCACTGAGCCACGCATCGTTGACGGTTATTGTTATTGCAGTTGCTATTGGTGCTATTTTGGTAATCCAAAAGACAATTCATCCCAAATTAAGGGCACGCAACCATGTTGAACAGGTGATTAAATACATTCTTATTGCCTGCTCAACTATTGCCATATTTACCACCATTGGGATTGTTCTCTCTGTTCTTTACGAAGCTATAAGATTTTTCAGAATCGTCCCTCTATCAGAGTTTCTTACAGGTCTTGAGTGGAGTCCTCAAATGGCAATCAGAGCGGATCAGGTGGGTTCTTCCGGTTCGTTTGGTGTAATTCCTGTCTTTATGGGAACAATGCTTATCTCTGCAATTGCAATGTGTGTGTCAGTCCCTATAGGGCTTATGTCTGCAATATATCTTTCTGAGTATGCAAACCGAACATTCAGATCAGTTGCCAAACCTCTGCTTGAGATTCTCGCTGGTATTCCTACTGTAGTTTACGGTTTTTTTGCCGCATTAACAGTCGCACCAATGATCCGCAATAGCGGCGGAGTTTTAGGTTTAGATGTCTCTTCAGAGAGTGCTCTTGCTGCTGGTCTTGTGATGGGAATAATGATTATTCCGTTTGTCTCATCCTTGTCTGATGATGTTATAAATGCAGTACCTCAATCTCTAAGGGACGGAGCTTACGCTCTTGGAGCAACCCAATCTGAAACAATTCGCCACGTTGTTATTCCAGCGGCTCTCCCGGGCATTGTGGGAAGTGTTCTTCTGGCTGTCTCAAGGGCAATTGGCGAAACTATGATAGTGGTTATGGCTGCTGGCATGTCAGCAAATCTTACCCTCAATCCTCTTAAAACAGTTACCACGGTCACAGTGCAGATTGTCGCACTTCTTGTAGGAGATCAGGAGTTTGACAGCCCTAAAACTTTAGCCGCTTTTGCACTCGGTCTTATGCTTTTTGTCGTAACGCTGATTTTGAATGTAATTGCTCTGGTGGTGGTGAGAAAATACAGAGAGCAGTATGAATAGCAATTCAGACAACAATAATACAAGTGTGGCGAAAAGAGAAAATATAAGGAATAAATTTTATGAGTGAAACCAGCAACATTGATATCGTTAAAAAGGGACTTGGCAAAAGATACAGGGCGGAAAAGCGGTTCAGGATTTACGGAATATGTGCAATTGCTTCAAGCTTGATATTTCTCGCTTTTCTCTTTATCAGCATCGGTTCAAACGGATACACAGCATTTCAACAGACATTCATACGTCTGACTGTCCATTTTGATCCAGAGATATTGGGTGATACGACAAACAGGGAAAGTATCGCCTCTGCAAATTTTCCGAGTATTGTCAAGCAATCCTTATCAATGATGTTTCCTGAAGTCACTTCACGCAGCGATAAAAGGCTGCTTAATGCTCTTATAAGCTCTGGGGCGTCTTATAATGTCAGAGATATTGTTATTGAAAATCCGAATTGTATCGGGAAAACGATGCAAGTGTGGGTTCCAGCAGATGATGACGTTGATATGCTGATTAAAGGACATATCAACAGAGAAGCACAAGAGGGAGAACGCCGTCTAAATGACAAGCAGCTTGGATGGATTGAGCAGTTAGAGAAGGATGGAAATTTAAAGAAACGTTTTAATATGACCTTTTTTACTGCTGGTGACTCAAGAGAGCCCGAACTTGCTGGTATATGGGGAGCTGTATCTGGCTCATTCTTCACAATGATTGTAACATTAGTCTTGTCATTTCCAATCGGAGTTGCCGCTGCAATCTATTTAGAAGAGTTTGCTAAGAAAAACAGATGGACAGATATAATTGAGGTAAACATCAACAACCTTGCAGCAGTTCCATCTATTGTATTTGGTCTTCTTGGTCTTGCAGTATTTCTCAACTTCTTTGGTATGCCCAGATCTGCCCCGCTTGTTGGTGGACTGGTAATGACATTAATGACTTTACCAGTGATTATTATTGCAAGCAGAGCAGCACTTAAATCAGTTCCACCATCAATAAGAGAGGCGGCTCTTGGTGTAGGGGCATCTCAGGTACAGATGGTATTTCACCATGTTCTGCCTCTTGCCCTTCCCGGAATGCTAACAGGTGCAATTATAGGCATGGCTCGTGCACTTGGCGAAACAGCCCCGCTCTTAATGATTGGAATGGTTGCCTTTATTGTTGATATTCCATCAGGATTTACAGACCCTTCAACTGCTCTGCCTGTTCAGATATTTTTATGGGCAGACAGCCCTGAAAGAGGATTTTTGGAAAAGACATCAGCAGCAATTATGGTTCTTTTAACCTTTCTGATTGCCATGAATGCTTTGGCAGTCATATTGAGAAAAAAGTTTGAAAAACGATGGTAAATGGGGAGAAGCTGTTGAGGTTTCCCTGTGAAGTAAATAAAAGGGCAGAGATAACTCTTACCCTATATTTTAATGAAATTAATAAAAAATCAGGAGGAAGTTAAGATGAAAGGCAAAATGTTTTTCAAAAGTTTAAGCATTACAGGTTTAAGCGTTGCAGCAGCACTAACTATTGGTTCACTGGCGTTTAACAGCAATGCTTTGGCAGGTTCAGCAAGAGATTATATCAGCGTTGTCGGCTCTTCAACGGTTTATCCGTTTTCCACAGTTGTAGCTGAGCAGTTTGGCAAAACAGCAGGATTCAAAACACCAAAAATTGAATCAACTGGTACAGGCGGAGGTATGAAACTCTTTTGCTCTGGTGTTGGTGTTCAACATCCTGACATTGCCAATGCCTCAAGAAGAATGAAAAAGTCTGAGTGTGAAATGTGTGATAAGAACGGTGTAACAGATATTCTTGAAGTTAAGATAGGATACGATGGCATTGTGCTTGCCAATTCTAAAAAAAGTGCACCTATGAATATAACAAGAAAAGAGCTTTTCCTTGCACTTGCAGCCAGTGTGCCAGAGCCAGGCGGAGCTGAATCTGTTGTCCCTAACCCATATAAAACATGGAAAGATATAAATCCTGCACTGCCTGCTGTAAAGATAGAAATTTTAGGTCCTCCTCCAACATCAGGAACAAGAGATGCCTTTGTTGAACTTGTAATGGAGACAGGCGGTTCACAATTTCCATGGATTAAAGCTCTTGAAAAGTCTGATAAAGACAAATTCAAATCTATCTGCCACACCATAAGAGAAGATGGAGCATACATTGAAGCTGGTGAAAACGATAATCTGATTGTTCAGAAACTTGATGCAAATCCTAATGCTTTTGGTATTTTTGGATTCAGCTTTCTTGACCAGAACGGTGATAAAATCCAAGGGACACCTGTAGAAGGTATAGTTCCAACATTTGAAGCAATAGCAGATGGTAAATATTCTGTCTCCCGTCCTCTATATTTTTATGTTAAAAAAGCCCATGTTGGTGTTATTCCAGGCATGAAAGAGTTTCTTAAAGAGTTCTCAAGCGACAAGGCATGGGGAAATGATGGTTATTTGAGCGAAAAAGGGTTGATTCCAATGCCAGATGATGAGAAAAAAGCCTTTAATACAGATGTTCAGACACTTAAAAGTCTCTCCTGTGGAGATTTATAAAATTAATATTAATAGGAATATATAAAATCTTATGAGCGCAGAAAAAAAGAGTATTTATCCAGATAAACCCGAATTACAATTTGAAAATAAGAGAAAATTTACAAACAAAAGAGAGCCTCTTGTTGACAGGGAAAATAGAAAAACTGTAGGGCAGCCGACAGTTGAAAATCCCCGTATGTCATGCCTCAATGTAAATGTATATTATGGAGATAAACAGGCAATCCATGATGTCACTCTTGATATTGGCAGGAACGAAGTTATTGCCATGATAGGTCCGTCTGGGTGTGGTAAGTCAACTTTTCTGCGCTGCCTTAACAGAATGAACGATACCATTGATTTTTGTCGACTAACTGGCACAATTTTATTAGATGGTAAAAATATCTACGACAAAGATGTTGATGTAGTGCCATTAAGAGCACAGGTTGGAATGGTGTTTCAAAAACCAAACCCCTTTCCTAAATCCATTTATGAAAATGTGGCTTATGGACCTAAAATACATGGTTTGGTTCAAAACAGAGCGGAAACTGACGAGATTGTTGAGACATCTTTAAGAAAGGCTGGTTTGTGGGAAGAGGTAAAAGACAGATTAAACCAACCTGGGACAAGTCTATCAGGCGGGCAGCAGCAGAGATTGTGCATTGCAAGAACAATTGCAGTCGGTCCAGAGGTTATTTTGATGGACGAGCCATGTTCTGCCCTTGACCCAATCGCAACTGCAAGAATTGAAGATTTGATTGATGAGCTAAGAGAAAACTTCTCCATAGCTATTGTTACCCACTCCATGCAGCAGGCATCAAGAGTCTCCCAAAGAACCGCATATTTTCATTTAGGAGATTTGATTGAGGTGGGAAGCACTGATCAGGTTTTTTTAAATCCTCTGCACCAGTTGACAGAGGATTATGTTACAGGGCGTTTTGGATGATATTTATATGAAAGTCTCCCCAAAAATCCAAATATCAACCCTGCGATAAAGCCAAAAATATGTGCAGAGACATCAGTATTTTGTCCACCGCTCATCATTCCAACAAAGGCTGCTCCGCAGGCTAAAATAAAGATTGGTGGAATTTGCCGATATTGCCCGATTGGCTTAAATTGTCTTTTTCGCTTGATTATCTGAAATGCCACAAGATTTCCAACTGCACCCATCACAGCAGTAGATGCCCCGATAGAGAGATGGGAACTTCGATAGAGCCATACATTGAGAAGATTTCCAACTCCTCCAGATAGAACAATCAGAAACATGCCCCGTGCTGCACCTATAATGCTGCAAAGAGGAATTCCAAGAGAGAGCATTCCAACAACATTACCAGCAAGATGCTCAATATCAGAATGGAGCATTAAAGCGGTTATAACTCTGTAATATTGACCTTGAAGAACAAAAAGGGCAGATGAACCGTATTTTAGAACTACTTCGCGGTGGTTGTTGTGAAAGATGGTAGATGCGTGAATTGTGCAGAGCAAGAGGACAAACAGAGAGACTGAGAATAGTGCATTTTGAGTTAAAACAAGCGGTTGTTCAGATGATAAGGCGGCAATACTTTTATTAGAATAGTTTTCAGTGTAAAAAAGAGAAATAGTCTCTTTAGCAAAAGATATCTTGCTCTCTTCAGAATCATCAAGAAAAATATCATAACTGCAATTATTACGCTCCAGCCAAAAAGCATCAATATCTTGAGATTCAAGTACAAGGAGGAGAGTATCAGCCTCCTCCTTGTTATCTACAGTGAGTAAATACAATATCAGCAGCTTTTTATTTTTTTGCCTTTTCTTCGTCTCTCAGTGTTCTTCTTAATACCTTACCAACATTAGAGACGGGGATAGTGTCTCTGAACTCAATTATTCTGGGGCGTTTATATCCTGCCATGTTCTCCTTGCAGAATTGATCCATCTCTTCGATAGTTGCTTTAGCACCAGCTTTGAGTTTTATATATGCTTTTACTTTCTCGCCGCTTCTCTCGTCAGGCAGACCTACTACTGCTACAAGTTCAACAGCCGGATGCTTATATAGTGTATCCTCAACATCTCGTGGATAAACATTAAAGCCGCTGACAATGATCATATCTTTTTTACGATCCGTAATGGTTATGTATCCATCTTTGTCAATATTTCCTATATCGCCTGTAAGAAAGTAGCGGTTTCCGTCAATCTGTCTGAAAACCTCATCATTAGCATCTGGTCTTTTCCAATAACCTTTCATAACTTGCGGACCGCAAACTGCAATTTCTCCATCTTCTCCATGGGGCAGCACTGTTATACCAGTTTCAAGATCAACTATTTTAACATCGGTTCCCGGAATCGGAAAGCCTATTGAACCGATTTTACGAGTCTCTTTAAATGGAGGGTTACAACAAACAGCAGGTGCGGTCTCTGTAAGTCCATAGGCTTCAAAGATTATCGCACCTGTTTTATCTTCAAACTGTCGGCAAACTTCAGGAGGAAGAGGTGCACCGCCTGAAAGACAAGCCATAAGAGATGAAATATCAAATTTATCGATAAGCGGATGGTTTGTAAATGCCACAAAAATTGTTGGAACTGCTGTCATAAAGGTTGGTTTGTGTTTTTGGACAATCTTTAACACCTCTGTAAACGGTGGAGTGCCAGCTCTTGGGTCAGGAACACAGATAAGACGGCTGCCTGTTTTTGCAGCAAGAAGCAGTGTACTGTTAATTCCAAAGACATGATACCAAGGTAGAACCCCAAGAAATGTATGAAATCCACCATAACGGAGCTTTTCAGGTTTTTTACCTTTTTCATGGGTAATCCTGAAATATTCAACAGCAGCCTCAAGATCGTAAGTGAAGTTGGTATGGGTCAACTCCGCACCTTTTGGAACTCCTGTAGTGCCTCCAGTATAGAGCATCAAAGCTGTATCTTTTTCAGGGTCAACCTTAATTGACGGCGGGGTTGGTGCCGAAAATGCAACAATGTCATCAAACATGAAATGTCCTTTTTCATGCTTTTCCGCCTTTGGTATTTTACCAAGAAGCCCACCAATAAGACCTTTGAGCTTTGGAAGGTAGGATTTGATATTGCAGATAACTACACTTTTTACATCAGTGTCTTTAATTGCCTCAACCGCACTTTTGTAAAATACAGGGTGATCCATGCAAAAGACCATTTTAGCACCAGAATCAGAGAGCTGATGGTTCAATTCTGCTGAAGTGTAAACAGGGTTACAGTTTACAGCTACTGCACCAGCTTTGAGAATACCAAAAAATATTTCAGGAAAATGGGGAAGATTGGGAAGGAAAATAGCCACCTTATCCCCCTGCTTGATTCCCTGTCCTGCAAGAAAATTGGCAAGTCTGTCTGCTGTATCCTTGACCTGTGCAAATGTTCTTTGAGCATCGTTAAATATGGTAAATACCTTATCAGGATATTTACGTGCAGAATTGTCAAGCAGATCAGTCAACGGATAGTTATAACCAGATACATCGTGTGCTACACCTTCGGGCCAGAAGGGGGTTTCCCAATGTTTGAAACTCATGCTTGTTTCTCCTTCAAGTAACTGTTTTTATGTTAAGGTTGTGGACTTATATCGCTTAGTTATTACATTTATTAATTTTTTGCATTTGTCAGTCTGTTTTTAATCTAAATAAAAGAACCTGTCAAATATTGCAGCAATAGATTCTGATTCATTTTTTAACGTTTTCATTGAAACGATCTTTTCCCTCTCCTGCAGATTGAGATGGTGAAAAATCTGCCGCATTTTAAGATAGACGCTTTTTAGCTGTTGAGCCTCTTTTGAGGTCAAAATATTTTCATTTGCAAGAGTCTCAAGAAGGCGTACATTATCTGTCCAATGAGTCAATGCAGGGTGGTTATGTGCATGTTGCAGCACAAGATATTGAACCAAAAATTCAATATCTACAATTCCGCCTCTCCCATGTTTAAGATCAAACAGATGCGGTTCGCATTTAAGATGCTCTTTTCGCATCCTTTCCCGCATATCCCTTACCTCTTTTTTTAGAGCTTCAGGCTCTCTTTTAATCTGTAGAATCTTAGCTCTTATTACGTTAAACATCTGCTGTAACGCACTATCCCCTCCAATAGGGCGTGCCCTTATAATTGCCTGATGCTCCCATGTCCACGCTTCGTTCTGGATATAATCATTGAACGCATCAATATGGCTTACAATCATACCTGACTGTCCATTAGGTCTAAGTCTCATATCAGCATCATAGAGCTTGCCTGCCTGAGTGCTAAGAGTAAGGGCGTTAATGATCCTTTGACCTAAAAACGTATAAAAACGTATGTTTTCAATACTTCTTGGTCCTCCTTCTGTATATCCATCGCTGCCTGAGTAGATAAAGACCATATCAAGATCAGATTTATAACCAAGCTCAATCCCTCCAAGTTTTCCATAAGCAATAGCTGCAAAGCCGGGAGAGAAAAACTGAGATGATGATCCAGCAGAATAAGATGTTGCTAATGATGGAGAGATATCTTTAGAATCAGATGGATCGTTATTCAGATAGGATGAGGGGGGTATATATTCAGAATTAACAGAGATTCCTGACGGCACACCATATTTTTGAACAGTATGGTTCCATGATATCTTAATGACTTTGTTCATAACAGTTTCTGCAATCTCTGTCAGACGATCACTCACCTTCATAAGAGGATAATTGCCACTCAAATCTGCTGCTGCAACTCTTAAAGTCATAACCTGTTTGAAAATACAAAGCTCTTCAAGTTTAAATTCAAAATCATCTACAGATACTACATGGGACATACGCCGTTCAATCTCTTTTTCCATCTGTCTTCTATCTGGAGGAGTGTAGAGAGTTGAAGGGGCAAGCAGTTCATCAAGCAGAGCAGGGTGTAAAGATAAAAACGAGATTACCCATGGGCTTCTTGCTGCAAGATTTACAAGACTGTCAAGTGCCTGAGACTTTTCAATCAAAAGGGAGAGGTAACAGGTACGTCTTTCAATAGCAATAACCAGATCAACAAGCCGTTTAAGCACTGTTTCTGGTTTTGATGATATACAGTTATTACCGTCATATCCGTTAGAAGGACAAAAAGAATCTTTCTCTTGAGCAACTCTGTGAACTAAAAGATAAATCAACCGATCTAACCTTTTTCTACCATTTGGAGTAAGTTTTTTTGTATTAGGGTGGTCTGCCAGACTTCTTAAAATATCTACAAAACGGTCAGACTCGTCAAATCCTGATATTTTGTATCCAGAAAAGTCAAACTGAGGGTCATTAATGTTTTGCCATATATATCTTAGAGCATCGCTTTCATCTTCTTGTTTTTCACCGTTCTCCGATTCAAACAGATTACGAAAATGTTCGTGAACTTTTGATATGTGATTATTTAATACGGTATTAAATGATGCTATATTCAAAGCCGCAGAGTTCTTTAAACTCTCTTCGCTTTCATCAGAACCAAAAATATTATCAAAGCCCATTGAGAGTGCAAGTCTCAATTTTTCATCCTCTTGTTCAGGAAGATCATGTGTCTGTCGGTCGTTGTATTGTTGCAGCCTGTTTTCAACTTTACGAAGAAAGCAGTATGCCAAAGTAAGCTCCTCACCTGTTTTTGCATCAATGCAGTTACGCTCAACCAATAAATTAATTATTTTGAGGATTTTACGCTCCTGAAATTCAGGTTCTACCCCGCCTCTTATCAACTGAAATACTTGACCAAAAAACTCAATTTCTCTTATGCCGCCTGCACCAAGTTTGATGTTGTTTTTAAACCGCTTATCCTTTACCTGAAGAGATATTCTTTTTTTCATGTCTCTTAATGAGTCAAAAGAGCCATAATCAAAATATCTTCTATAGACAAAAGGGTTGAGGATTTTGAGCAGTTTATAACCGGCACCAATATCACCTGCAATTGGACGGGCTTTTATAAGGGCGTAGCGTTCCCAGTCACGTCCTTGTGTCTGATAATATTCCTCCATTGTGTAAAAACTCATGGCAATAGGACCGTTTGATCCAAATGGACGCAAGCGGGTATCTACACGAAAAAGCATTAAACTGCTCATAATCGAACCAGATAGACCTGAATTACCCGACGTTGAACTAACCATAGATGAAGAATCAAACACCTTTAAGAAAGTTTTGCACATTTTTGTGAAAAATTCTCCTGTTGTATTAAACTTACCTTCAAAGGGTGCATCTTCAGGGTATGCAAAAATCAGATCAATATCAGAGGAGAAGTTCAATTCGCCAGCACCGAGTTTGCCCATGCCAAGAACAATGAGGTGCTGAACATTACCGCTTTTATCAAGAGGTGTTCCGTATATAGAACAAAGTTCATCATAGATAAAGCTGATTGCTTTGTCAACACATGCCACTGCAAGATCGGACAAATCTTTCAGTGTCTGTTCTAAAGAGACTTTTCCAACAATATCTTGCCATGCGATTCTTACCATTTCACGCTCTCTTATTCTGGCAAGCAGCTCTTTGAGCACCATATCATCAATTTTATAGGGGGTATCGACAATATTATTGTTAAGTAATACCTGTTCAGATACTCTGTCCATCTGATAGTCAATTTTGCTTTTATATTCCCCATCAGTATATGACCGCTCAAGATCACCGGATTCAATCAAGTCAAAAAGCAGTGCTGGATTTTTTATAAAGGTAGAAGCTGCAAAGTCACTAAACAGAATCACCTTCTCAAGATCGTCTGTAATAGAGTAATAGAGTTCTGGCAATTTCAGTTTTTTTCCCTCAATTGACTCTATAAGCTCTTCTAAACGATTTTGTCTTGATAAATATTGTATTATTTTAATTTTTTTTCTTATCATTTGTCTATTTCAAAACGCTATTAATCAGAATCCATGATTAAGGGAAAGTTTTTCAAACATCCTTGCCAAACCAGCCCCAAGTGAATAGATAGAGTTTATATGAAGATGATCTTCGGCTGAAGCATCAAAAAAGAGATGCAGATCAGATTCTATTCCATCATCAGGCAGCCAATAGCATATAAGAACGGGGATTTTAGGAAGTGGGTGTAATACAAGAGAAATATCAGACTTATAGTGTTTTTCTACCTCTTTCCCATTAAATAACTCAAGAATCTGTGCAAAAAATCCTGGATATGTATCAGCGATCTTCTTTATCAACCCTTCACACTGTTTTTCAAAAAGCCCCTGCCAAGCTCTTCCGCTTGGCAGTTCCCTAAACGGCACCCAGTTTCCAGAGACGGGCTTATTTGACCCTTGAACAATATAATTGAGCAGCGGCATCACAATCCACTGATTGGCGTGAATATCTGTGAATATGTTGCCTTTTTGATCCACATTGACATTTTTACCCATAACTTTTATGGTCAATCTGCCTTCTGAAAACTTACCTCCAATCTGTTCTGCCTTAGATAAGAGATCGATATTTTCAATCAATTTTTTAAACTCTTCCATTTTCTCAGCAGCACCTTGGTCAATGGCAGGAGTCTCTTGTTTTACATCCTTGAACTGTGCAAGCACATCCTTTGGAATGTATGGACAATCTTCAAGACGCTTCTGCCCTTTAAATACTGCTCCAGCAAATGCTAAACAGGTTGGCTTAAAACACTCTTTGCAATTAGATTTATTAAGAAGCTTAAAAACTTCCATAACATTACTAAAACCAGGCATTTCTTACTTCCCCTCTTATTTTTTTATTTCAAACTTTATCAAAATCAAAATTTAAGTCTAACAATATCACCTAATAGATAGGTTAAACTATTCGGGATAGAGAATTTTTGCAATAGCATAGAGCAATATTCAAGTAAAGTTTCAATATTAATGGTATAAAATTTGATTCTAATACTCAAAAGTTACTGATAAAATTGTTGTAAACGGTGCACCAACATGAGTGTCAACCACCTGATTATCTTTTGAATCAAGAGTTTTCTCTTGATATGTGAGATTATCTTTCTCCTGATTATAACGGATTTGGGGAAGGCTACACGATGCCGAATTGAACAACCCTGACAAAATACTAATATAACCCTAATGAAATCCTAACCTGTTTCTGCAATAATATACCCACCATATAATAGAACCCGTATAATGTGCAAAATCATATTGTCTTATTCAACGGGTCTATTTATTTCTCTTAACACAAACAGAAGGTGACCATTATGCAGAAGAATAACAGCCAAATTGATTATTTCCAGTCTATTGATTATTTTCCGTCTGAAGATGAAGGGTATCTGAACGAGCAACAGCTTCGCTACTTTGAATACAAATTGTTGAAGCAGAAAAAGGAATTAGAGGAAAAAATCCAGACATCCGTTCAAAAACTTAAAACTTTAAAATCTGAAAGTCCTGAACTTATTGAGAAAAGTAATAATGAACATGAAATTGGATTAGAATTAAAGGCAGTGGAACGCAATTCAAATCTACTTCGCTTAAGTGAAAGTGCGTTGGTACGAATTCAAGACGGACGTTTTGGTTACTGTGTGATAACAGGTCAGGCTATTGGCTTGAAAAGGTTGAATATTATTCCAACAACCACCATGTCTATTGATGCTATGAGAATGTTTGAACAAGATAGAGCGATGAGGACAATGCCATAAATTAAAAATAGTGTGTCAGCCTTCTCTATGTTAAAAGAGAGAAGGCTAAGCATGAAGACGAGCAACCTGTTTAGTGAATCCCATGATTTTTAAGTATCTCCACGTATAGCCCTGATTCTTGAATCATTGTTATCCCTTTATCAAAATCATCTGATATTTGTTGGTAATTAGGATTTTTCTTTGAGAAAACAAGAAATATGCGATCTATTTCGTATGCTGGCAGCATAGGCTCAATCGCATCTATATCGTTTGAGAACTCTTTTTTCATTATATAGTTTACAGAATCTTTTGACTCGATAATATAATCAAAACGCCCAGCTATCAATTTTCGTATATTGAGATTAACAGCAGGTGCGGGATCAAGTTTTATGCACTCAATTTGCCTGAACTTCTCTTCATAAAATGACCCAGCAAGAATACCCACGCTTGCTGGGCATAAGGCTTCTAATGTTGTAAATGTTATTTTTTTACCTTTTTTAACAAAGAAATGTACAGCATTTTTCCAATAATATTTGGGATAATGAAAAAATTGAGTACGCTCTTCTGTAAAAGAGGCACCTAACAGTCCATCACTATCACCAGATTTGCTTGTCTCAAGTGCTCTTTTCCACGGAACAATTTCAACATCAACTTGATATCCTGCTTTTTCAAGGGCTTTAACAGCTATTTCTGTGAAGAAACCTTTATTTAAAAGACTTTTTCCAGTGTAAGGTTCCCATTCGCAACCTGAAATAACTATCTTCTTTTCAGACCCCAAAACAAAAACTGGCAGCGACATTATTGATACCATTATCACTACCAACATTTTTTTCAGCATAAGAACCTCCAGTTTATCTATTTGTTCCTAATTATTCACTTTTTCCTCTATAATTTTAATCACAGAGTATGAAATAGCTGGATACACTGGTTGAATTTTGTGGTCAACCTGAAACTGTAAGTATGCTTTTGAAATTTTAGGTCCCCAAATTCCATCAATTGGTCCTATGTTATAGACAAGTCGGCTTAGCCCCTTTTGAATCAATATAATCTGTTCCCTTTGGCTCATATTCTCAAAATAGGTTCTCCGAGCTTTCCCGTGGTAGATATAATTTTTTATTTGTGATATAGGCCTCAGCTACTCTTCGTAAATATCTAAAATAATTACTAATATCTTAACAGCCTAAATTAGTGGCAATCAATGAACGCTATTAAAATTGGACAATTTTACTAAAAACCACGGAAAATATCAGAGAGCCTCAAAATATTGAGGCGATATTTTAATCGCTGTGTTGGATGAAGATAGAATTGAATTAGACTCGGGGCATGGCGGACATTCTTTTTCTGAATCAGAAGATTTTAGCTCAGGACACGGTTTACATTCAGGACATGGTGTTCCTAATGATTTATTTGGCAAATAGATTGCATAAAATTTTGTATAGAAAATCTTATGCAAAACTCAATTTAATAGTCATAAAAAAAATGAAGCCGAACAATCAACAATCTACAATTGCTCGGCTTCACTCGTTAAAATTTACGCAAACATCATGCTCTTTTCAAGCTGTGCTATTTTTTCAGGTATCTCTCTTTTTATATTAAAAATTCTTGCTGCAAGTGCAAGAGACTCTAATCTTTTAGTTACATCTTTAAATCCGTTGACTGTTTTATCAATATCTTTTTGAAATTCACGAAGCCGAGGCGATGAAGACAGCATTGAGTCTCGCTCCTGCAATGCAGATTTGAGAATCTCATCAATATCTATTGTATTAAAAAGCCCTTTTGACACCTCATCTGATATTGTTTCAGTTGTCATAATTTTATCTCCTTAAATAAATATTCTGTTTCAATTATTATGTCCCGTAGTTATTACAGGCTCTTGTTCTTGATATTTTAAGAATCATAACTTAAGAATATTAGGATATTATTATGAAAATATTAGTTTTTTATTAGATTGAGCTATAGTTTTAGGTGAATGGCTGGGAGATAGTTGATTTAGTTTCTCTGATGTGTCGTAAAGCAATTTTGTCAATTGATTAGATATCTCATCTGAATAGATATGAACCTGTTTTGAGAGGTTACGAGTCTCACCAGCAGCATTACTGACCTCTTCAATTGAAGCTGATACATCTTTGGTGTTTTCCGATGTTTGACCCGCAAGCCCTGCAATATTATCAGTTACCTGTTTCTGTTCATTAACAGCTTTTAAGATGTTTGCAGTAACATGGTTGAGATCGATTACCTTTTTATCAATATCATTGAGATTTTCTACAAACACAGAACTTGCCTGTTCTATGGCAGCTACTTTTTCCATAACCTCTTTGGTTGCCTGCTGCGTCTTTATTGAAAGTGCTTTTACCTCACCTGCTACTACAGAAAAACCTTGACCAGTAGAGCCAGCTCGGCTTGCCTCTATGGTGGCGTTAAGAGCAAGAAGTTTTGTCTGATCAGTTATCTCTCTAATAATTGAGATGATGCCGTTTATATCAACAATAGACTGGTTAAGCTGCTTTATGTTAGAATGGGACTGGTTATTTTTCTCTATAATTGAATTTACAAGTACATTTTGGTTTAATATTTGAGAGTTTATGTTCTCAACCACAGTCTGAAGATACGTAGTTGAACGTGATACATTGTCTGTGTGCATTGCAGTATCATTTGCCCTAAGGTGAACACTTTCAGATTGATCGCCTGTAGTTGTAGCAAGCTCATGCAACGCATCTGCGTAATTGACCATCTGGCGTGCTCTCTCTTCCAAAGTCTGAATCACAGAGTTGATCATTGCAAAAATCTCATCAATTATAATGCTCTCCCGTGCTTTTCGTTCATTCTCCTCTTTTATCGTTGAGAGTGCCTCCTTAAAATTGACAATAGCACCAGATAAAACTCCAATCTGATCTTTTCTATGACTCCACGGAATATCAGGGTTTTTACCTGCTCGTATCTCGTTAATAGTATGTGTAAGATGATAAAGAGGACGTTCAACAATTATCCTTACAAGAATAAACAGTACGACCATGTTTGCAAAAATAGCTGTTAAGCCCATTATTATGGTGAATTTACGTTGAGATTCACGTATCTGATATAATTTATGTTCCATTGCATTTATCTGTTCAACGTGATCAAGAATCTCATTACGGGTTTTTTCAGCCTCCATAGCTGCATCAGCAACAATTGACCCAAGCTCGGCTATTTTCTGCTGTATTGCATCAGCACTGCCTGACTCACCACTAATTTTTGCGATAGCTGCTTTTAGCAGTTCAGCGTCAGCTTCACTGTCTTCTGATGCAATAGTAATCCACTCAACCGATTCCTTGAAATTACCGTCATCATCGAAAAGTCCGTATGATACAGTCAACGCTCCATCGTCTGACTTGATTATAAACTGCCGATTTGACAAATCTCTTCGCTCATTACGAGAAAAAAATTTGGTGTAAGCATCTCTGCCATCTATGTTATGTTTAGCTGTAACCTTGAAATCCCTGTTGATGGTTTCAACTATTTTAGCGTGCGGGTCAATCTGAAAAAAATCGGGCATAGAGAGAAACTGATTCTGGAGCTTAACCAAAGCAGCCCTAAGATTGCTGCTAAGGTTTTCACGAATTTCAAGCACTTGATTGACAGTCTGCTCCACAGTCGTGCTTGAGTGCAGATTAAAATAGAGAAGAGCACCTATAAAAATGTTAGATGCAATAGCAACACCTGCTAAAATTTTCATTCCCAAAGTAAGCCATCTTCTATTTTGTATCCATTGTATTAAAAACATATTGTATCCCTCAATTTAAATATAAGTTACTATCCAACACTCAAAGCACATTTGCACAAATCTTTATTATCAAACTTATTCAAGCTAATAATATTATTTAATGCAGCAACGCTTTTAATTGGAGTAAAGTTATTTAATGCACCAAGTCCATTCAATGAACCGACAACGTGCTGCTGGTTTGGCAATAGCTGCTGGCTTAAAAGCTCATCAAGGTGATAAATATTTGTACGATACACATGGTCAACACTCTTTTTAGCCATGCTTTTAAGAGTGGCTAAACATTTACTAATCTCTTCAGTCAGGTAGATACGCTGACGGTTTGCAGGAATCTCTAAAATGACGATACTGACTGACAGCAAATCGAATCGCCTGATTTTCCCATCTCTGTCAGTAGAGACTGTAAATCCGTTGCTGATAGCATCTCTGTCATAGAAACTTTCAACATCTTTTTTGAATCGTTCAGCCAATTGAAGCATCTCTGCATAAACATTCCCAAAATCCTCATTGTGAATCCCCATGAAAAAATCATCCCCCCCAATATGACCTGAGAAACGGTTTAATGTAGCGGCATAGTGTTTTAGGATATCTGCAAAATAGAGGATAACCCTGTCTCCATTTCTAAAACCATATTTGTCGTTATAGGGTTTAAAGTGGTCAAAATCAAAATAGATGAGAAAATAGTGATCGTCTCTGTTCTGAAGAGCTTGTGAGATATATTCATATATGCGGGTATTTCCGGGAAGTTTGGTTAGCGGGTTCTGATCTCTTGCTGCTGAAAGGTTTTTTTCGTTCAAAATTTTCAATAGTGCAGGAGCACTCAAGAAACCTGCATATTTCATATCTTCAACAATTATAATTCCCTCTATCGCATTGGCATATTGGGAGTAAATTTCAAGAATTTTTTCAACTGGAATATGGACATCAGCAACAGGAAATTTTGTGACAAATCTGCTCAAATCTTTTCCAAACGCAGGGTTTCTAAGCAGCTCTCTTCCAAATTTTGAATATGTGTAATCTTTAAAGCTGTTTTCCCTTATGATTCCTATTGGTTCGTCATTTGAATTAACTACAGGGAAAAAAGTATTATTCTTTTGCTCTCTGAACTTCTCACATACGGAAAGGGCATCATTGGATTGTGGAATCGGCTCGATATGTTCCATTTCAGCACTGATAAGCCATTGATCTTTAGATGCTTTTCTCTTATCACGTTTGTTGAGAAGATGGATATGCTCATAATAGAATATAAGATTGCCAATATCTGTCTGAGGTCTCTGTATCAGGTAGCCTTGAACTAAATCGCATCCGAGATCTCGTGATATAAAATATTCACTTTCGGTCTCAACCCCCTCTGCAATAACAACAATTCCAAGCAGATGGGCAATATTGACAATGTTGGATACAAAAAGTCTTTTTTTCGTATCTTTCTCAATATCTTGGATAAAAAAACGGTCAATTTTTATAAACTCTGGCTCTGCATAGTATAGCATCTGAAAACCTGAAAAACCGACTCCATAGTCGTCCATTGCAATATTAAAACCTTGAGAGCGGTATGTTTTTAATACTTTTGCAACCTCTCTTGGATTTGCAAATTCATATTTTTCAGACAACTCAAAGCAGATGGTGTCTTTGGGCAACTGGTGCTGCTCTAAAATTTTTGATGTATTGCCAAACTCATAATCTCCAGACTCTAAAATACGACTATCAAGATTAAAAAAAAGTTTTGCAGGCTGCTCGTTTACCAGCAGGGAAAATTTTTCAATAGCTTTTCTACGAAGAGTCATATCAATGTTATGGAGCATTTTATCACAATATGCCTCATTGAAGAAGCTGTCGATAGTCTCAAAACCAGCATCTTTGTAATTGCGTAAAAGTGCCTCATAACCATAACAGACGCCTGTATGGATATTTACAATCGGCTGAAATGCAAAATCAATTTTTGAAATTCTATCTAACCATTTACTATCATTCAATACCATAATCACTCCTATTGTCAGACTGTCAGAGTTTCAACTTGAACACCCCAACTTCAAGTTTTGCACCATAAACCACCAACATTAGGAAAGTATTAGATTCGTGTTAGATTTTTATTAAAATAAAAAGGTTACATTAACGATAGAGTCCCTTATCTCACTGTGCATGAACCTTTCCTGCCCCTTTTACAAGAGATAAGTTATTTTTGATAATAAACCAGTTATAGTCAAAACCTTTATTAATAAAAATATCTTTAACATAGTTAAATTCAGCAAACGAGTCAGGATAGACGGCAAATGTTATAAACTCTTTTGCTGGATTGATGTTTAAGACTGCCTGTTGAATTTTCCCGCTTAGTTCAGCCCTGTTTTCTATCACCTGCCCCCTGCCTGATATAAGTTCAATGGTTGTTATATTTTGGTATTCTCTTATAAATATATCTGAAGTGTCGTATCCTCTGACGCTGTTGCCCCACTCATCAGACAAGAGGTTAGTAATTGAATATGCTATGTTGGTAATGGCGTAAAATCTGCCGTGCTTTATAGCTATAAATACAGGTGATTTATTCGTTGGATGAAGTTTTGGCATCCTAAGTTTTCTCGTCTGCAATTTCTTAGATGAGGCAATGCTCTTATTAAGACGTTCAATATCTTTTTCTATAGTTTTGATATTTTTTTTTAATGATTCAATACCATCAAAATTTTTTCTAATACGCTTTTCAAGATGCTCTTGCTCATCTTTCAGAGAGAGATTGAGTCTTACCTTTTCAATCTTTTTATAGAGGTCAGTTTTAGGCGTATGAAATTGGGTATTAATATCTGATTGTGTGGTTATCTCGATTGATTGGGAGAGGATGGAGAGAAGAAGAGCAATAAAGACAATACCGCCAAATGTATTACACATTGTGTCAAGAAGAAGTTCAAAGCTGCCCAAATCATCATTACGTCTGCTTCTCATTGCGTTGTCTCGTTTTCAGGCATGGCATCATATCCAGCATCAAATCCCATACTCTGAACCTGCTGGACAAGCTGCATAGCGTAGTCCGAAGCAGAGGGTTTTATTATAAACAGAGGGTAATCTCTTAATTTATCAAGATGTTGAAGAGATTGTATAAAATCTCTGATTCCATTTAAATCCGCAGCAAAACTTTTTGAAACTGTTCTTATAGACTCTCCTGAACACTCTATAATTATTGCCCGCTGATTTGGATTGGCATCTTTTGCTGGAATAAAAGCTATCCTCTTTTGTTGATTGGCAACAGATTTTTCCTCTTTTTCAAGCTCTGTCAGTTTAAGATTAAGCTCTTTTAGCCTGATCTGATGCTCTGATAGTTCATGTTCAGATTCAATTTGCATTTTTTTAAGCTGTTCAATCTCTTGCTTTAACTGCCCTTCAACATTATCAGGTTTGTTGGCTTTATGCTGCTCTATCTTCTCAAATCTGCTGGTAACTGTATCCAATTTTTTCATAAAAACATCAACTGTTATAAGCAGTACCAGCAGAATCATAATGCCAGATAGACAGGTTATAATATCTTGAAATGAGAATAGCGAGATGGTGATTTCGCTGTTGTTTTTTCTACGATTGCCGCTCATATAACACAGGCTAATCTTGCTCCTTGCTCAATAGCTCTTTTGGCATCTAACTCTCCAGCCTTATATGCCCCTCCAATGATATGATACCTGATTTTTTTGTCAGTTACACGCATATCTAAATCTTCACTCTCTTTGAATAGAGGAGACGCTTGAAGCTCATTGGCAAGAGTAAGTAAAGACTCTTGACCCGCACAAATTACAACATTATCAACTTTCAAAACTTCTGGATTATTCTCCCTGATAATATGAAGTCCCTGCTCATCAAACTTTTCATAGTTGACACCATTGAGCATGATAACTCCACGTTTTTTCAACAATGAGCGGTGAATCCATCCAGTTGTTTTGCCAAGACCTGCCCCCACTTTGGCTGATTTTCTCTGTAATAGATAGACAGTTCTATGTGAAACCTTGATATCTTCTTTTAAATCAGGTTTAAGACAGCCTCTATTTGTGTATTTATCGTCAATTCCCCACTCATTTAAGTAAATCTCTCTATCAAGGTTTGAGAAATTATCTCTATCAGGTGGTTGAGAAGTTTGAGGCTCTATTTTATCTGCCAACGTTTGTTCATGGGTCAAAAGGGCTGCAACATCAAAACCAATACCGCCTGCACCAACTATTGCCACAGATTTGCCAATAATATTACTGTTATTGATAGCATCACTGTAAGATATGACTTTAGGGTTATCTACTCCAGAAAAATTTGGCAATCTTGGGACAACGCCAGTTGCAATAACAACCTCATCAAAAAGAGATTTTAAAGAGGTTTTATCAATCAAATCTTCAACTGAAACTCTTTTATTAAGAACCACTTTTACCTTTAGAATATCCAGTTCTGTTTTAAAATATCGCAGCGTCTCATAAAACTCCTCTTTACCCGGAATTTTTACTGCAATATTAAGCAGTCCACCAATATCAGGTGCCGCATCGAACAGCGTAATTTGATGCCCTTTTTGAGCAGCATAAACAGAAAAAGATAATCCAGCAGGACCTGCTCCGACAACTGCTATTTTTTTAGGATTTGATGAAGGGGTAAGATCAAATTCAGTTTCGCGGCAAGCTGTAGGATTGACAAGGCATGTGCAGCTTTTCCCCTCAAAAATATGGTCAAGGCAAGCCTGATTGCATCCAATACAGGTGTTTATCTCATTGGAGCGGTTCTCCTGAGCTTTTTGCACAAAAAGAGGGTCTGCAAGAAAAGGGCGTGCCATTGAGACCATATCAGCCTGACCTGATTCAAGAATTTTTTGGGCGACTTCCGGCATGTTTATACGGTTGCTTGTTATTAACGGCACTTTCACCTTTCCCATCAAGCGTGATGTAACCCATGTAAAAGCTGCACGAGGCACCATACCTGCAATAGTTGGAACTCTTGCCTCATGCCATCCAATACCTGTATTTATAATGCTGACTCCAGCCTCTTCGATCTTTTGAGCAAGTTCAACAACTTCGTCCCAAGAACTTCCATCTTTTACTAAATCAACCATTGAAAGACGGTAGATAATAATAAAATCTTTTCCTGTTCTCTCTCTAACTTTTTTAACAATCTCAATAGGCAGGCGTATTCTGTTGGAATATGAGCCTCCCCACATATCAGTTCTGTGGTTTGTAGCTTTTGCAATAAACTGGTTAATGAAATATCCTTCTGATCCCATTATTTCAACACCATCATATCCAGCATCTTTTGCAAGGCTTGCACAGTTTACAAAATCGTCAATCTGTTTCCATACCTCGTCTTCAGCCAGCTCTCTTGGCGTGAAAAAGTTGATAGGTGCTTGAATCGGCGATGCACTGACGATCTTATTATGAAAGCCATACCTGCCTGTGTGAAGAATCTGTAGTGCAATTTTACCGTCGTTTTTGTGGACAGCATCAGTAATAATCTTATGCTGCCCCATCTCTTCAAAAGAGGTGAGTTTAGAAAGAGCTTCTGCACCACAACCTTCAAGATTAGGAGAGAAACCACCGGTTACAATAAGCCCGACGCCCCCTTTTGCCCTAAGAGCAAAATAGGCAGCCATCTTTTCAAATCCTTGGGGGGCCTCTTCAAGTCCTGTGTGCATAGAACCCATGAGAATACGGTTTTTAATTGTAGTGAATCCCAAATCAAGGGGCTTGAAAATATCGGGATATTTTTGATGAACATGATGTTGTTGATTTTGCATTATGATATTCCAATATATAAAAGGTCTTTTTTAAAACAAAACCCCCCTTCCATGAGTAATGGCAAGGGGGGAGCAAATAGAAGGTGGAAAATTTATTTAGGTATTATATCAGACTCAAGCTGTTTTGCAATCTGCAATGCACTATTTAGAGCATCATTGATTATAAAAAGTTGAATTTTAAGCGTTTTTAATGATGCGGGGGTGGTTGTAATTTTCTCATTGCTTGATAATACTTTTGCAAGATCTTGTGATTTTTCGGAAAATTGAATCAGTTTTCTGCTGAACTCATTTACCTCTTTTGCCCATTTAGCTCTCTCTTCAGATGAAAATTCAATTTTCGTATTACCTGTCCCTTTGATAAGATCATCCAGTTTATAATCTTCAGGGTTTGCTATAATTTCATACATTATGATCACTCCTTATTTTAGATGTTTATATGCGGTTAGCAGATTAATTATTTAAATCAGTTAGTTACCCTACACTTACAATTGAATTTTATTGAAATTAGTTTAACAAGTCAAGATTGAATATGTGGTATGAAAATTCTCATTTTGAAATCTTAATATCAATACTATACTGGCTTAAAGCCTGTTTAAAACTTCTCGCTACTTTGGAACAATAATATTTTCAAGAATAAGACAGAAAAATGAGTCAAACGATAATATATTTTTACTTTGAGAAGTTTTATCTTGAGAAGATTTGCTTTGAGAAGAGATAGCAGAATTAGAAAATATAGTTTTATCTGACAAAAAGAGCCATCCAAGATGTTGACGGCATCTGAGACATCCTGCAATCTGCCAATTATAGCCATGAAACCATGAAAATTCAGCATAAGAAACAGTTTCAACAATACATCCGTCACACCTTTTAAAACAGCCTGTTTCAAAAGCAATACCATGAGGATTGACAAAAACGTGCTGATGAGAACCGTTTACAGATATGATCTGATTTACATCTGTGATTGTGTTGCTGCAAAAAGCACATATAATAACCTTTTTTTTCTGGCTCTCTGGCTCTTCAATAGATTTCTCTCTCTGTTTGTCCATCAAATAGGTATAAGAAGAGTCAGACGGAACAGATTTTAAAAAATTCAACACTATATTGTAATCAGCTATTTTCATATCTGCCTTCTCTTATAGATTGCTCTCCATCATTGGGCGTGGGTCAAAATATATTTATTATATTTTCATAGTCGCTCTTTTTCTATAAAATAGATTGTAGCACCAACTGGAGCAAAAGATAGAAATAAAATATTTATCCACGGAATAAGAAAGCAGAGACCAAACCCCACATGAAACAAGATGTTTTTTCTTAAGAAATCGAATCGTTGAGAGAAAGGCAGCATTCTTCTTGCAGGCACAAGGTCTGTGTTATCCCATGCAAGAAATACAGCAGCCACAACAGACGATGCAACCGCGACAAAAGGTCCAAAGGGTGTTAAAAATCCAAGCCCCATAATCGACAGCATCAAAACAACTGGAATTATAGCTCTTGGAATCTCTTGCCTTACCAGATAAAGAAATAGCCTGAAAAAAGAGATGTTTGAATCTTCGCTTCCAGCACCTTGCCCCTTAACAATTGATTCAGTAACTCTTGACATGTAGTCCATAACAAATACAGAAAAAAGCAACTGTGCAACTATATATGAAAAAAGCCCAGAAACCGCTGCAAGAAAAATAGATAGAATCCACGAGGCTATTTTCCATAGAAATACAAGCCAGCCTGCTTCTGGTCTTGTCCAGAGTATATTCAAAATTTCTTGATGCCACATAAGCACAAGCCCTGAACACAAAATGGTCAACATGACAACTACTACAAGTCTTAACATACCAAGAAAAAAGAGCTTAGGAGTTGTTAATCCCATAATAAGCCCCCGTAAGTTATACATAAATCCACTAATCAAATTCATTATATTTCCCTCCAGCATTACAAATCTATATCTATCATTAAACTCAATATATTCAAAAAAGTTGAGTTGGCTTTTACCATTTATGAGTATTAGCATTATACTATCAAAAAAAAGATTTTCAACTTATGAACAGTTTTATCATGGAAAAAGATTTGTGAAACCTATTATATAGAGTAATAGGCATAATCAATGAACAAAAGCTGATATTCAGGAAGAGTAGTATTTGTTATAAAAAAGAGAGGTATCAAGATGGTTATTGAACAAGCGTTTGATAAGATACTGCATAAACAGTGATATAATCATAATACTATTTTTTAATCCTAATCGCTGCCAGCGTCTTGCAGATACACAAGCCCTGCCTAATAAAAAGACCTGACCTCCAAAAGAGTTCATTCTGATGGAGAACTCAACATCCTCCATCAGAGGCATATCAGGAAACATATCATAAAGCACTACTGGTTCACGGCGAAAAAACTGCACCTGATCTCCAAAACTTATACTAAAAAAAATGGCTCTTGCATCATTTAAAAATTCGATTATACGCAGCTTAAATCCTGCACCATTTTTAAACCTGCATCCAACTGCACCGCCGATTACAGAAGGTCTTGAATTTAGAGCAGTTATCATTCGGCTAAATAACTTAGAAGGAACACCAGTGTCTGCATGAACAACAGCTACAACATCTCCTGATGCTTGCATTATTCCAGCTTTTATCTGCCCTCCCCTGCCGCCTCCTGCATAGTATGGTTTATCATGCACCAACACAGTTGCACCTGCTCGTTGTGCAAGCTCTACTGTTCTATCCTCTGACCCCCCATCTACGACAATAACCTCATAGACATGGGGGGAATAGAGAATTTTTGAAACAGATGCGTATATATTTTTCTCTTCATTCAGAGCTGGAAGAACAACTGAAATCGTATGACAGGATTTCCAATTAACCGGCATTTGTCGATTACACCTGATTAAAGAGATGCACTTAAAAAAATTCAATTTAAAATCACTTCTCGCCAGTCTCTATGGGTCTTCCTGACGGGTCTTGACACCAGCCGGGAGTAATGCTGTCTGTGCAACTCTCATCTTTACGATATGATGTGCTCCAGCCTTCCCAGCCGTCAGAGAAGTTTCTTACATTTTCATAACCCATTAGATGAGCATACATAAAAGTAAGTGCTGATCGATAACCACTGCCACAATAAAATACCACCTCTTTTTCAAACATACCGCCGCCATTGCCTGATAAACCTGCATCGCTGCTATTATAGACAGAAGGTGTTATCTCTGATTTGATTCCAAAGCTGTTCCATAATTTCATCAATTCAGTATAATTTCTTGTAGTTCCATCAGAATCAACATAAATTCCTCCAGAGTCATCAGCATCATGGCACCATACAGAGTTGGGGATTCTCCCTTTCTGTGCAACATAGCTGTAACCGCTTATTTCGCCTATATACTCTTTATAGCTTCTTACATCAGCTAAAAAGAGATTTGCCGTATCTGCGTAACTGTTAAACACATCATCAACTGTTGCGATATATTCTGGTTTTACACTTCCTCTAAAAGTTGTTGTTATAGGCTCGTTAATGGTCTCTTCATATTTATAGCCATCTGCAACCCACTGTTTATAGCCGCCGTTTAAATATCTTACATCTTTTACTCCAGCATACATCAAAATCCACCATAACCTTGCTGCAAAGATGTTGCTGTCGCTGTAAACAACAACGGTTGTATCCTCTGTTATTCCCATATTTCCCATAGCTTTATGGACATCATTGTCAGGAAGGAGAAACCAGCGGGGATAGTCATTCTCATAAATATCTGAATTTGAGTGGATAGCTCCTGGTATATGACCAGCCTTGTAAGCAGCAGCATCATCTAAAGTTCCCCACTGTGTTTCAAATATGATATATTTATGTTCTCTGCTGTATGGATAGTCTGGCGGTGCTGCTGATGTGCTTCCTGCTTTATGATATTCAATGAGCTGGTTTACCCATTTAGGATAGACAAGTTTGTGATAATTCGCTAATTTGTCCATAGGATAGCTGTTTTCGTCAGAACCTGCCCAATCAGATATTGATCCATCATAGTTGCTTGCTCTGTCATACCCCATCAGGCGGGTTAGATAATAGGCGAATGCACTTCTGATTCCAACTGTGCAGTAGGCAGCAACCTCTTTATCTTTAGTTACACCTTTTGAGTCAAAAAGGGTTTTGATCTCCTGATAATCTAAAATAGTTTTATCTGTCTTAAAATACCATGCGTAAGGAAGCTGAACAGCACCTGTTATGTGTCCGCCTCTTGCCTCTCCGTAAAGCTGCCAGCCGTTGAACTCTTCGTCTGTTCTTGTATCTACAACTACAAAATCGCTGTCTTTCATGCGGGATTTAATATACTCTTTATCAGAGGTTATGCCTGATTTTGCGGCTGCCCTAAATTCTGCTGATTTTAAAACATTGCCTCTGGTTTCAGGTGTATTTTTATCAGCAATCCATTTATCCCAACCACCATCTAAAATTTTCACCCAGTTGCAGCCAAGTGTTTCAAACATCCAGAACAGTCTGCCAGACGCTCCCCAAGATGCGGTAGTGTCATCATAAATAATAATTTTTGATTCCCTTGTAAGACCTTTTTCTCCTAATATCTGCTCAAGCTGGTTTACAGGCAGAAGACTTCTGCTGCTATCTGCAAACTCCTGCCATCTTGCATTGATGGCACCTTGAATATGTCCTGCATTATAGGCAGCTTCACTTCTTGCGTCTAAAATCATCACCCCGTTTTTTTTAAGATCGTCAGCAGTTGCTATAAACTGTCCGTTTGGATAACCTTTTACAACAACTGGCGTCAAAGGCTCAGATGCGTTTTTCTCTGTAACGTCAGAGTCATTACAACCAGTAGTAACCAATACAAGCGACAGCATGGCAAACAACAACACAGTGTAAATACGTAAACATCTAACCATACAATTTTCCCTCCGTTTAAATTTTTTTATTTGAAAACCTTATTACTTTTCAATAACTTTTTCCCACTCTTCTGTTCCCCCCTCAAAGTTTATAGCTTTAGGAAGCTCTTTTAATTCCCTTGCTGCAAGTTGATGAACCATCCACGCATAGCCTGAACGAATACCTCCCGTGCAGTAATAGACAACGGGTTTTTCAACATTTACGCTATTTTTATTTATCTCTTTATTTGTAGGCAACTTCTCATTTTGTTTGCCTGTCTCTACAATTACACCATTTTTACTTAACAGAGACTTTAGTTCTGCAGAATCAAGCGGAGTTCTATCCTTGCCTTGAAAAAACTCCTCCCAAGGTATGTGAATAGCATTAGGCAGATGTCCCTTGAACCACTCAATGTTAGATCGAGTATCAACAAGCTGGTATTTATCAAAGTTATCGTGAATCTCTTCTGAATAGATATTAATGGAAGAGGTGTTAATGGAAAATTGTGATGATGTGTTTGTTAAATCTAATTTATATTCCACAGGTTTAGTAATTCGCTTCTCCTTAATCTGCCCGTCTTTATTAGAAATTAAAGAGCAGCCGGCTTTTTCCCATGCCTGAATACCTCCTTTGAGAAGCCTTATATCTCCCTTATGACCCAACCATGCAAAGACCCAGCAGAGCCACCCTTCACCACCCCAGCTTTCATCAGCATCACCATAAACCACAATTGGACTTTCATCAGAAATACCAAGTTTTCCAAGGGCTTGAGCAATCTCATCAGGTGGTAAAATGCGATAGGCAATTTGATTTTCATCTTTTTTTGTATAGTTATCCCAGCTAAACGGAATTGATTTTGGAATATGAGACTTTTCCCAGTATTTCAAAGGTCTTGCATCTAAAATGACCCATTTTGCAGTATCTTCTTTTAGTTCCATATCTTTTTTAAGTTGAGCAACATCTATCAATCCTATGCTTACATCTATTTTTGAGAAGCTGCTTGTTTTAGAGAGACTATTTGCCCCTTCAGCTTTGCAGAAACACGGCATTGTAATAATCCAAATAATCAAAATAACGCTAAATAAATCACTTTTTATCATTTTCATTTTCTTCATTTTCAGTCCTTTTCTTACTCCCACTTTGAAAAATGTTAGAAACTGCTGTTAAAAACTACATATATAACCCGCATAAAGCATATATAACCTGCATAAAATTTATCTCTTTAAACCTATGCTTTTGATTTTGTCCAATTGATATTACTTATCTATTTACTTGTATTTATTGCTATTTTCTATACTGCACAGAGGTCATTGCTTTTTAAAAAATCTTGTGTTAATGAGCCTGTCCATGAAAATAGAACTATTTGACATATTAACCATTTTAACTGTGATACACTTTATCAGCATAGGCGGGCTTGCCCTTTATGGACTTCATAGAATCTGGCTTCTTGTCTGCTGGTTTAAAAGCAGAGCAAAGAGTGAATCTAAAACTCCATTCTCTTTTATACAGAATCAATCCCTTTCTGAACAAAATCACTACCTTGCTGTTGAAAATAAAATGTTTGTTCAAAATCAAATCCACGATGCTAAGAATAGAGCAGTTACTATAGAGTATCCTTTAGTAACTGTTCAGGTGCCTCTTTACAACGAGTCTCTCGTAGCTGCCCGAATTATTGACGCAGTTGCATCATTTTGCTGGCAAACGGATAAACTTGAAATTCAGATACTTGATGATTCGTCTGACAATACAAGCGATATCGTAAAAGAGAGGGTAAAATACTGGTCAAGGCAGGGAGTGTGGATTTATGCAATTTTTCGTAAAAATAGAACAGGATATAAAGCAGGTGCTCTTCAAAATGGGCTTAAACATTCAAGCGGTGAATTTATCGCTGTTTTTGATGCTGATTTTATTCCTCAGCCTGATTTTTTAGAACAAACTGTTCCACATTTCTATTCAAAAGATATTGGAATGGTGCAGACCCGCTGGGGATTTTTAAATGCAAGATATTCGTGGCTTACAAGGCTTCAAGCTATTATGCTCTCTCCACATTTTGAAATTGAGCACAAAATACGATTTTCGCGACATCTTTTTTTCAACTTTAACGGCACTGCCGGCGTATGGAGGAAAAAAGCTATTGAATCGGCTGGAGGTTGGCAAGATGACACTGTAACCGAAGACCTTGACTTAAGTTATCGGGCACAGTTGGTGGGCTGGAAGTTTTTATATCTTAATGATGTTGTTGTGCCGTCAGAGCTACCAGTCAATTTATCTGATTTTCGTTCACAGCAGGAGCGGTGGAGTAAAGGGTCAATACAAACCGCAAGAAAAATTCTTCCGCGTTTAATAACATCACAGCTTCCATTGAGCATTAAAATTGAGTCAATTGCACATCTTATGGCAAATTTTTGCTGGCTTTTGGGCTTTATTATAACCATGACTCTATATCCTGTTATTCTTTATCGTATTGGTATTGGAATGTATCAGGTGCTTTGGATAGATATTCCGCTATTTTGTATATCAGCAGGGGCAATTTTAACCTACTATTTTGTTTACAGCACAGTTACACGCCAGACATATACTTTGATAGCTCTTCCTCTTCTGCCGATAATAAGCATTGGTCTTGCCCCATGCTTTGCCTTATCTGTTCTAAAAGGTGTTTTTCAAAGAGGTGGTGTATTTAAAAGAACTCCTAAATTTGGGGTTGCTGATAATACACAATTAAGTTTACCAATAAAACGATTTAGGATATTCAACTATCCAATCATTAATAACCTGCTTTTGAATATTCCTCTTTTTATCAACTCTCTTATGCCGGTTGTATTTACATGGCAGAGAGAGACATGGCTCGCAATACCATTTTTATCTCTCTTTCCTCTTGGCTTTTTTCTTGTTCTGCTCAGTGACCTTCTTGCTATAGATACGAGCAGCAGTAAAATAGAAAATTGATAGATATTATCATTTTGACATGGGTAATAGGCATAATCTATCTTCATTTTTCATTATTTTACTTGCTCGGAGGAAAAATGAAAAATGAGAACAGAGCCTGAAATATCAAACTTACGTCGAGATTTACTTGCCAATATATCCACTATCTTGAATCAGTGCATTGAATGCCCAAAATGTATCGCTCAATGTGCGTTTTTAAAACAGTATGGCACACCAGCAAAGATTGCAGAAGCCTACCTTGCCTCAATTGAAAAAGAAGAAGATGGTGCAGTAAAATCAGATGAGAGTAAAAAATGGTTAGAAATATCTTATCAGTGCAATCTGTGCGGGCTTTGCTCAGCAGTCTGTCCGGTAAAACTATCTCCTGATAGTATGTTTTTGGAAATGAGAAGAGAAGCTGTAATTCATGGGATTGCTCCACTGCCAGAACATAAGCCCATTATCGCTTATGAGAAAAAAGGCACATCAAAGAGATATTCATGGTACAGCCTGCCAGAGGGTTGCAGCACAGTACTTTTTCCGGGCTGCAATTTTCCAGGTAGCCGTCCTGATTCTACTCTTGCTCTGTATGAACGCCTTAAAACTAAAGAGCCAGCAATTGGTATTGTGCTTGATTGCTGCTGTAAACCATCGCACGATTTAGGACGAAGTGCTTTTTTTGATCAGATGTTTGGTGAAATGAGATCGTGGTTGGTTGAACATGGAGTTAAAACCATAATTGTTGTCTGCCCAAACTGCTATAAAGTTTTTAAAAGTTACGGCTCTCCTCTTGAAGTTGTATCAGCTTATGAGCGTTTGCTCGAACCTGAGCTTATATTTAACTTACCTAATAAAAGCTCTTTATTTTCAATCCATGATCCATGTGTGTTGAGAAATGAGCCTGAAATTCATAACGCTGTAAGGACGTTGGCTGAATCAGCAGGGTTTAAGATTAAAGAGATGCCTCACAGCAGAAAAAAGGCTCTCTGCTGCGGTGAAGGCGGTTCTGTTGGTTTTGTTGCTCCTGAATTTTCATCTAAATGGGGAGAGATACGCACGCAAGAGGCTGAAGATAACAAGTGTAATCTTATAACTTACTGTGCAGGCTGTGCGGGATTTCTTAATAAAAAAATCCCTACGGATCATATCATTGATGCTCTGTTTTATCCTGAATCGGTTGCTGCCGGAACTCGTAAAGTATCTAAAGCACCTTTTACATATTTGAATCGAATGCGTCTGAAAAAAAAGCTGAAAAAAGAATATCCGGCTGCTGTAACAAGGGAGCGTGATTTTATCCCTGTGTCGGAAAAGATAGAGTTTGCTGAGGGTATGTCAAATAACGCAAGCCCTGATAACCTAAAGAGTAAAGGCGGCAATCTCAAAAAAATTATGATTTTGGCTCTTATTGCTGCTGCCGTTGCTGGTATCAGATTTTCAGGAGTTCTTGACCATTTTGATTCTGAAACTTTACGCAAAACTGTTGCAGATTGGGGTGCTTTTGCTCCTGTTATCTATATTTTGATTTATACAGTTGCCCCTGTTCTGTTTCTTCCCGGACTTCCAATTACAATTGTTGGAGGCATTATTTTTGGACCTGTATGGGGTGTGGTTTACAGTATTACAGGTGCAACTGCTGGTGCAAGTTTGGCTTTTCTGATTTCGCGTTACGTTGCAAGAGACTGGATAAAGGCAAAATTGGTAGGTCCTCGATGGAAAAAATTGGACAATGATGTTGAACAAAACGGCTGGACAATAGTTGCTTTTACCCGTTTAGTTCCGCTTTTTCCTTTTAATCTGCTCAATTATGCGTTTGGTCTTACATCAATAAAGTTTATCCCTTATGCAGCAACCTCATTTATCTGTATGCTCCCTGCGTGCATTGCCTTTATTGTATTTTCAAGCTCTCTGCTTGATCTGCTCAAAGGCAATGTTTCAACAGGGTTAGTAGTTGGTATTATTTTGATTATTACTATTTCATTATTTCCATTGATATTAAAAAAATGGTCTAAAAATTCAAAAACAAACTAAAAAATTTAAGGAGGTTTTTCTGGTGAAAAATAGCATTTTAACTTATCTCTTAACTACCTGTATTGCTTTTCTGCTGATTGTTGTTGCCACCAGTTCCAATCTGTTTGCTGGAGCGTGGACTATGGAAAAAGGCAAGAGTTACCACCGCTTTGCAGCAAACTATTATTTTGCGGATAAAGAGTTTGACAATGACGGCGACAGCAGAGGTATGGCATCAAACGGTGAATTCCGTGACTTTAACCTCAATTATTATATGGAGTACGGAATAGTGGACAAATTGACCGCTATTACCTCAATCTACTATAAAGATTTACGTAAAGAAGATGATCGTTTTATTTACGATACAGATGGAATAGGAGATTTTGATTTAGGACTGCGATATCAGCTATATTCAGGAAGAGTCGGAATTTTTTCTGTTCAGGGTATGGTAAAAGTGCCTGAACTTTATGATGAAGATGATGCACTTGCTCTTGGTAACGGTCAGTATGATTATGAAGTAAGATTGCTGTATGGTCGCTCACTCTGGCCCATAATTCATGGATATGTAAATTTAGAATCAGGTTATCGCTGGAGAGCTGAAGAGCCGGCAGATGAATTTCGTTATCTTATTGAAGTCGGCTCTGATCTTGGTAAAAAATTCTACACACGGGCAAAACTTGATGGTCTTGTCAGTGCAGGCAACGGAAAAGATAGAGTGGATAATTACGGCAACCCAACAGCCACTTTTGAATATGACTTAACCAAACTTGATTTGACTGCCGGCTATAAATTGAATACAAAATGGGGGCTTGAGCTTGGCTACACTACGGCACTATGGGGAGAATCAACCGCTAAAGGAGATACTTGGACATTGGCGTTAAGTTTTCAGCCTTAACCAATTGTAAATCCAAAAATTTGATTTTATTTATTCTAATTTTAATCTTTTTCTCTTTTTTAACACTTGCAATAAAGCCTGATATCTCGTTTTTTATTCCTGAAATGGTTGGAATATCAGGCTTTATTGTCATATTGCTTGCCATTTTACAGTTATCCCCAAACTACGATAATTTAAAATCATATCCCCATACAAATACTATCAAAAAAGAGTTTTCTGCTGGATTTATCCTAATTTTCGCATTTATCTTACGTTTGATGTTTCTCTTCCAATCTCCAACCCTATCAGATGATATATATCGTTACTGCCTTGATGGAATTATGATTATTAACGGGCATAATCCTTACAGCTATAAACCTCTTCAAATATTGGAACTTATACAGAGACCAGAGGCTATTAACTCTTCAATAGCTATGAACGGTTATTATCACCTGTTCCAATCGGTTCTTGATTTAGGGGCAATTAAAAATATATATCCTGAAATATCAACGCTGATTCCATTAGTGAACCACCCTGAATTTACAACTATATATCCGCCAATGGCTCAGATTGTATTTGCTATTGGTGCTCTTTTAGGAATGGCAGGAATTGTTATTGGAAAAACAGCAGGCATTCCACTAAATATCATGTTTATTGTGGTTAGTATAAAACTTCCTTTGATTATCATGGACACGTTATCCTGCCTTTTAATTATATTGATTCTTAGAAAGATGAAACTTCCTGCCTATTATGGAATCATTTACGCATGGCACCCGCTGCCAATTCTCGAGACAGCATCTTCTGGTCATATTGATGGAGCAGCGATATTTTTTCTTTTAATGTCGATATATTTGGCAATCCACTGCCGAGGAGATAGTTATAGGACTATAAAAACGAGTTGGAGGAGAGGGAGCAGGAATTTTTGGAACAGTTCAATTGCCGCTCAAATTTTTGCAGGGCTGTTTATGGGATTTTCCATTTTGACTAAATGGCTTCCTTTAATATTCCTGCCGTTTGTTCTGCTTTTTATGCAATACAGAAACGCAAGACTCATAATGGGCGGGAGCTGTATAGGTGCTATTTTAATATTTATTATTCCTTTTTGCCCAGATATGATTAACAGCCTTGTAACTCTTAACCAATATCTGCAAAATTGGGAATTCTCAGGATTATTTTTCAGGTTAGTGCGGGATTTTATGCAAAATTACTCCAATCAGTCTGGGAGTATAGCAAGAGGCATTATTTTTATGTTATTCACTGTTTTATATACTATCGTCTTCTTTCGTTTTTTAAAAAATATTTCTTTAAACAGTGATGATAGAGGAGGCGGGCTGAATAATATATTAACAGATGCACTGTTTATGATAGCTCTTGCATGGGTTATCCTCACCCCAACGCTCTATCCATGGTATGCTTTATATTTTGCAGCACTGCTTCCATTTGCTCTTAATAGTAATTTTAATATAACCGGAATAACTTTAAGCTGGTCTGTCATGCTGTCATACAAGGTTCTTATCCTCTATAAACTCACAGGAGATTGGGTAGAAGATACAACAATAGCGTTTATGATTATGGCTGCACCTTTAACAGCTTTGATTGCACAAACATATATGAGAGTGTGTAAGAGCCGTTTTTAGATAAATATTTTCGGCTTTCATACCATCTAAACAGTGCATCATAGTTGTCAATGTCTATCCACTCGGGTAAGAGTGCAACACTGCTTTTTGTCTGGCTTAATTTTTTCATTGTCTCTTCAAACACGGTTTGAGTACTCCACGAAATTTGTTCAAACACGCTTGGGCAAAAACCTTTAGAGTTAAAACCGATTAACCAGTATCCGCCGTCAGTTGAAGGACCTATTACAGCGTCTAATGATTTAAGTTGTACAAATGCCTCTTCTAAAATCTCTTTTGGTAAATCAGGTGAATCGCTGCCAATCAGAACTGCTCGTTTATATCCATTTCTAAACGCCTGTTCAAATGAATGTCTCATTCTCACACCTAAATCACCGTCTGATTGTGGAACATAATGGAATCTATTATCCCCAAAAATCGCAAGATTTTTCTCCTGCGATGAACTCAATTTATCTTGAAGCCGTGGATCAGAAATCTTTCCAAGCCGTGAGTCAAACATCTTTCCAAGCCATGAACGAAAGAAGGGTTCTGCATCTTGCGGGGAATAAGAGATGATTACGTCTTGAGATAATTTTTTGAGGGTTTCTACTAAATCTAAAATAAAATGGCGGTATAAATTAACAGCATGTTTGCTGCCAATATCTTTTGCAAGACGAGTTTTGACGTGTCCTTCTTTTGGCAGTTTAACATAAAATATAAGGCATTCGTTTTTCATTGAACAATTCCTGGTTGATTTTATAAATGTTGAAATAATATTAACGCTCTATTTCCGATTTGAGGTTTCATTACGAAAAATCTTATAATATTTCAACAGACGATGAGGCGGTACTCCAAGCCTGAAAAGCAATGCCAAAATTGACGAGCGGATAACGCAATAGACAATTCCCTCTTTTTCCCATCTTCTGGGTGATGTTTTAACGCATTTTGAGCTGATATAAACTTTGTCTCCCCGCTGCCTGATTCTATGCATAAGATCAATATCTTCCATAATTGGAATCTCTGAAAATCTGCCAATCTTTTGAAAGTATGATTTTGTGATAAATATCGCCTGATCTCCGTAAGGGATACGTGTAAGGCGGCAGCGTAATGATGCAAAAAATTCAATTAATCTGTAAATTTTGCGTTGGCTGTTAATCTGTAAGCTAAATGCACCAGATTTGTATTTACCTGTTTTTATTATTTTGCTGATATGGTCCAAGCTGCCTGAAGGTAGTTGAGTATCTGCATGTAAAAAAATGAGAATCTCTCCATCTGCGATCTGTGAACCTGCATTCATCTGAGTTCCACGTCCGGGCTTAGAGACAAGCAATTTGATTTTATCAGATTTGGGTGGAAGTAGTTTTATATTAGGTTGTTCATTAGAATTATAAAAGGAAATAATGTGGTGGATAGTGCTTCCGTTAGGATCACCATCTACCACAATGATTTCAAAGAAGTCTTTAGTCATCTGATCTGAACTTACTTGAATAGAACTTACTCGATCAGAACGTAATTGAACAGAACGTAATTGAACAGAATCAGTTGAAAATTGCTGATATAGATGCTCAATCAGATTATTTATAGATGAGCCTTCATACAAGGCAGGAATAATAAATGAAAACAAAGTTAAAACCTATTTTCGACTATAATAAAAAGAGGAACCGTTCAGTACCTCCCAATTGCTCTCTTGAAAAATAGTTTGACAACTTTTTACAGTTTCGCCTCTTCCCTCTTCTGTTTTCTCTTCAATATCTCGAGGATTAGCACCAACCTCAGCCCAGAAAAGATTTGCTCCAGCAACAGCCCCTAAAGTACAGGGTTCATGTGTGCAGTTGCCTTTAACACTATGCGGCATACCCAATCTGGTAACTGCTACTATCTGTGCCATACGAAGTTCGCTTATCATTCCTCGTTCAGATATTTTAGTTCCTGGTATGGAAATCCTTCTTGCTGCACCGCTAAATGCTGGATTAAAAGATGCAGTAAATTCAATCATATCAGCTAACTCCTCGTTGCTGTGTTCTGGTCCTACCGGCTCTACACAAGTTCCCACCTCAAGCCCAGCCTCTTTAAAGTTCAATATACTCTGTTTTCTTGAGTTTATAGTAAGATTGGTGTCAATTCCCTCTCTGAGACGAAGTGCATGATAAACTCCATCAAATCCAGCATCTTTAAGCCGTACAGCACTTTTTAAATATTGATCCCCAACATTTGCAATCAGTGTTGTTTCAGGTTTCAGACTTTTTTTCACTTCTTTTGAGATTTCCAAGAACTGTTCAAATGAATATTGTGCTGTTGACATCATAAATATAGCATTTGCTCCGTCAATCTCAAACTGGCGGGCGTAAGATATTGCCTGTTTTGAAGTTATTTCAGTTGATTCTTTAAAAACTCCATTGACTTTGGCAAACGAGCAAAAAAGACACCCACAATTACACGGTGCAAGATTTACAGCAAATTGAGCGTGAACTTCTGCCTTCCCGTGTGACACCTCTTTTGATACTCTATTTGCCTCAGCCATGACCATGTAAGTTTCAATGCAGTCTGGAGATAAATCAAGCAGATAGACAAGCTCATTACGTGACAACACATTAACATCTTGCGATTTTTTCAATATATAATCAAGATTCATAAACTGTATTCTCTTCTACTTCACATCTACTGCTTCAAAACCAGCACCTTTCCATGAAAAGATTCCACCAGAATAGCGATAAACATTTTTATAACCAAGTTTCTTTGCCCATACAGCACCGTTATGGCTTCTGGTACATTTAACAAACCCGCAGTAAATTACAATGGTTTTGTTAAGATCACTGCCTAAAAGTGTTTTAAAATCCTCTTCTGTTTTTCCAGCAGTCTCTTTTATGTCCCAACTGTTCATATCAGGAATTGGAAAGAGAAATTGAACAGCACCCGGAATGTGTGCTTTTTTGTAACTATCCTCATACGGCATGGTGTCAACAATAACCATCTCTTTTTTGCTGTCTATCCAGCTTTTAAGCTCTTCTGTGGTTACAAGATCATAACCTGCTTTTTGAACATCACGCACAAGTTTTACAGCAACTTTTTCAGTCTCTACCTCTTGTTTGAATTTGTCATCAAGAAATGCGTTGGCAGGGATTGCAAATAGAGCACAACATACTGTTAATGTGAATAACGATACTACTTTTGAAGCAATGTCTTTTACAGATTTCATTGTTTTGAAACTCCCTTTAATAAAATACTTTTGTTAAAATAATAAGAACAAATAAATATTATCTTTTAAATACAAACAGTTTCCAATAACCAAAAATGGAAACAGGCTCAAACTGATTGATTTTCCGCCATACATAAAGGTAAATAACAGATAGAACAAATACAACATCTCTGACTAACGAAGATCGTAAGCCATGAAATGCAGTTCCAACAGGATCATCGCTGCCAAAACAGCCGCAATCGATATCAAATCCCATTCGGATACCATATATTAAAACAAGCATGAACATTGTAAGCATTGAGAAAACAGCGGTTAATGAGCCTTTAATATCAAAAATCAACCCAATGCCTATAATTATTTCAGCAGATGATATAAAAAGAGCAACAATGCCTCTAAGTTGTCCTGGCACTAATCCAAAGGCATGAATAACTGATGCAAAAGATGATAAATCGTTGAGTTTTATCCAGCCTGAGTAGATAAAAATTCCAGCAAGTATTATGCGTATAATTTTATAGATTATCTCTGAAAATAAAATATTTTGCATTTCAAATAAAATAAGACTTTAGATAGATTGATGAAATTAGAAATGTGAAATATTAAACAGAAAGGAGACGTTGAATCAAATTGTTTATTCAAATGATTTTTGGATAACTTATTGAAAATGGCTATAGCTCGACGTTAGAGTTTTTATAATTTGACAGCCAAACAATCCTTTCCTAAAATCAGGCATACGATGTTAGAGTTTTCTTTTTCACCTGAGTATTAAAAAAAAGAGATTTTGAACTTATGAACATTTTTATCATGGAGAAAGATTGTGAATACCTATTATGTAGATGGAAAATTTATACATGCTGACAAAGCTGTAATACCTGTTGATGACCTTGCTGTGCTAAGAGGGGTGGGAGTTTTTGACCTTATGCGAACACATAAAGGTAAACCCTGCTTTTTAAAAGAACATGTTGAAAGGCTTAGAAACTCGGCTATAAAGATTGACCTTAAAATAGAATGGTCATCTGATGAGCTTGAACAGATTATACTGCAAACTCTTGATCTTAACCAGCATATAGATGAGGCAAATATCAGGGTTATTATTACAGGAGGCTCAAGCCCTGATTTTATGACTGTGCACAAACCTCGTCTTTTAGTGTTGATTACCAAGATTCCTCCAATACCTGCTGTCTGGTATGAAAAAGGGGTAAAGGTCATTACAGTTCTGTCTCAAAGAGATATTCCAGAAGCAAAGAGCCTCTCATATATCCCTGCAACTATTGCTCTTAAAAAAGCAAAAAGTCAGGATGCTATTGAAGCTCTATATGTAGATAAGCAGGGTTTTGTGACAGAGGGGACAACAAGCAATCTCTTTGCATTTATCAACAATGAGCTTATTACAGCAGACAAGAATGTGCTGAAAGGAGTTACAAGAAAAGCTATTATCTCTATGACAGAAAAGATGTTTACATTAAAATTGGAGACACTACGTATAGAGAAGCTGTTAAAGGCTGATGAGGTGTTTATAACTGGAACAAATAAAAGAGTTGTTCCAGTTATAAAGATTGATGATACAGTAATCGGAGATGGGACTCCTGGCAAACATACCAAAAGAATTATTGAGGCACTTGATAAGAGTGAACAAAAGTCCTGACAAAAAACTGACACTGCCTTTGAATTGGGGGAATTATGTGTGTATGATGAATCTTGATAAAATATTAGACCTTTATATAAAACATCTGCTTCTTGAAAAGGGGCTTTCTGCAAACAGTCTTGAATCATACACCCGTGATCTGGCAGGCTTTGCGAATTTCATGGTGCAAAACGGTCTTGAGCAGATTGCGGCTGTCGATACAACAGCCATTATTGCATGGATTATTCATCTTCAAAAGCAGGGTCTATCTGCCAGATCAAGAGCAAGACACCTTATAGCTGTCAGAGGTCTGTTCAAATTTCTGCTAAAAGAGGAGATTATTAATGCCGATCCTGTCAAAACTGTAGATATTCCAAAAACAGGACTTTATCTTCCTGAAGTTATGACTATACAGGAGATTGAAAAATTACTTGCTGTTCCAGATATAACCGCACCCCGTGATCTTAGGAATGCCGCCATGCTTGAAATACTCTACGGAGCTGGATTGCGAGTTTCAGAACTTATTAACATGAAGGTGCAAGATATCAACTTTGATGCAGGATTTATCAGGATATTTGGTAAAGGGTCAAGCGAACGGGTCGTGCCAGTTGGTTCTCATGCCAAAGAGCGGACTCTTGAATGGATTAAAACAGGACGCCCTCAACTGCTCCAAAATATTGCAAGCAAGTATCTTTTTGTAGCAAGAGCAGGAAAACCAATGACTCGTCAGGGGTTCTGGAAAATCATAAAATCATACAGATTGAAAGCAGGCGTACAGCGAAATATCACTCCGCATACATTTCGCCATTCGTTTGCAACACATCTTATTGAGGGTGGGGCGGATTTGAGGTCTGTCCAGACAATGCTTGGACACGCTGATATTGCAACCACACAAATATATACCCACATTTCAAAAGCTCATTTGATTGAAATGCACAAAAAGTTTCATCCACGAGGATAAATTTGAGGTGTTCAAAGAGCTAAAAAAGGGTACGCTGTGTGTTAGTATTTAAATTAACACCTGAATTGCTAACATTACCAGCCAAATCTACAGGTGCAGCCCCTTTTTCAATCAAGAGCCTATTTGCATTAATTTCAGAATCTTCTGGCATACGGACATAAATGACTCTTCCCTTTTTCAATCCATTTATCACCCCTGACCATGTTCCGCCTTTTTCAGACGATTGAGCTACAAATATATCTTTTGCCAAACCATAAATAATAGGATTTCGTGCCATGGCAAGCCCTGCACTCCATACAGATTTTGGATGAAATACGCTTAAAACCAAAACATCACCTTGAATAATAGATTGGTAATAACGCTTAAATCCTGATGTAAATGTCATAATTCCCTGCGGAAGAACAATAATGCTCTTTCCATGGTATTTAATTGCACTATCTAATGCCTGTTTATCAACACCTTTTGCAAAACCGCTTACTACAACTTGATTACGTTCAGAGGCAGCTTTGGCAATATTATCTGTAAATTGCAAAGAGATTTCAGACGCATCTCTTGAACCTACAATTGCAATGGAATCCGCCTGTAAAATCTGAGTATTGCCTTTTACATATAAAACAGGAGGGGCATGTTTTATTTTCAGGTTATCTTTTAATATTTTTGAGTAGGCAGGAGAGTTAAGAGAAATAATTTCATATCCTTGAGAGTATAAATCTTCAGCAAGAAAGGCACTGTTTGCCAACTCGTTTTTCGCATTGTTCAAATCAGATATCTCTTGTTCAGAAAGAAGGAAGTTTCCCAGCCAGTCAGTTTCGGAGAGTTTAAAGAACTCCTCTAAATTCATTTGAAACTGATGAAAAATCTTGACAATCAACCTGTTAATCTTCTCTGTTCCCCATTTTGGTAAATGGGCAATAGTTATCCAATATGGTGCTTCGCTATTATATCTATTCATAAATCCTACCGATAAACTCTTTTCATTAAAAAACAAAAGCCAGCCTGACTAAACAATGAGAATCCGCTTGCCTAAACAATATAAAATGGAAATTTCCATTAGGAGTGGAAACTTAGATGTCTCCGCCAACAGTCTTTGCAATAACCAACGGTGCCACTTTTACCGCCCCAAGTTTTGACAGATATTTGCCAATCTCTTTGATTGTTGCACCGCTGTCAAAAATATCATCAACCAGCAAAATAGATTTATCCTGTATATCCCTTGAGGGTTCATATTCAAACGCACCAGCCACATTATCGCCTTTCAGTAAATTGGTCTCAAAACTTTTTTGTGGAAGAGTTGTTCGTATTTTCCGCAAATTATCTGAAATGGGCAGATTTAATGCCTGAGCTATTTTCCCAGCAAAATTTTTTACCAGATTCCCTGATTCAGTAGGCGGAACATAAAGAACCAGATCAAATTGTTCATCTCTATAATGGTGATAAAACGCTTTTAATGTGAGATTAACAAGATCGTCTGGAAAATCAACTCCATGCTGATACTTGCATTGATGAAGCGTCTTGCCTACATTAGAAAATCCATAATATGAAGCAGCGACCCCATTAACAAGAGGAGAATGCTTGATAGGATTTTTTCTGTTTTCTCCCTTTTGGGGTTCCAACTCTAACTCTGGAAAATAGTTACCTTTGAAATTTTCTAATCTGCTTCTCCATGGTTCAATTATCGTAACCTTAATATGTTTACCAGTGTCATTATCACAATTTTCACAGGGGTTTGGAAGGCTGTCACCTAAGAAATCGCACAAAAACTGCATCCTGCACTGCTTGAGATTAGTGTATTGCACCATCTTTTCAAGCTCATTAAATTTAGAACTTCGTAACTCCTCAAATGTCGTAATATTCAGTTGAGGTGCATTGAATTTATACTCATACTTTTTATTTTTGCCTTCAAGGACTTCATTAACTATGCCTTGTTCAATTAAATCTGCAAGAATAACACGGACTTGAGTTTGCTTGAGATTTACTGTTTTAATAAGCTGATGTAATCCTAACCGCTCACTTTTAATCGCATTTATAACAGCATAATATTTTTTATCAGATGGTTTTGCAGACTCTATGAACGATTTAGGCAGATGAAGGTCATCTTTTGGATTATAAAACAGAAGAATAAGTGCTGGTCTGCCGTCTCTTCCAGCCCTTCCAATCTCCTGATAATAATGAACAGGAGATTGTGGAATCTGTGTGTGAATTATAAAACGGATATCAGGCTTATCAATACCCATTCCCAAGGCATTTGTAGAGACCACGCATTTATAGGCATTATCAAGCAGACCTTGTTCAATAATTTTTCTGCTTTCTGGATCAACTCGAGAGTTGTAGGCAACTGAGGGTATTTTAAGATAGTTGAACCAGTTTGCATATATTTGAGTACTGATTTGAGTGCCAGTGTAAATTATGCCTGTTCCAGGAAGTTTTTCTATGTTCTCCCCAAGCCAGAGCATTTTTTCATCTTCTGAAGCAACATGAGCCACCCGAAGACGAAGATTGGGTCGCAACAGAGTCCCCCGCATAGAGTGCATATTTTTCCCGATTTGAGATAAAATATCCTGTTCAACCCGTTTGGTAGCTGTTGCAGTTGTTGCTAAAACAGGGAAAGATGATGGCAAAAGATTGACTAAATTTACAATTCTTCTGAATGCTGGACGAAAATCGTGCCCCCACATAGAGACACAGTGAGCCTCATCAACAACAACCATTGATAACTTCATTGTCCTTGCTGTCTGTAGCCAATGGGCATTTTCCATACGTTCAGGTGCAATATAGAGAATCTTGATATGGTTATTTTCAGCATTATGTATAATCTGGAGGTTCTCCTCTTCTGTCTGGTTGGAGTGGATAGCCTTGGCACTAATCCCGAGTGATTGAAGTTTTTGCACCTGATCCCGCATTAACGCAATCAGAGGAGAAAAGATAACTGTTGTGCCATTAAATTGAGTCGCTGGAAACTGATAACAGAGCGATTTGCCAAAACCTGTTTTTTCGATAAACAAAACCCGTTTTCCCTCAAACAATCGTTCAATCACAACCCACTGGCTGTCATAAAAGGTTTTTAGTCCAAATATATGTCTGAGTTTTATCTCTGCCTGCTCTCTTTTCATAGGATTAAAGCCTCTCTTAGAATGCTGGATCATACATAGTAACTTTTACTCGGGTGAATAGCTGATAACAATTTAACCTGACAAGTTGATTTAACCGCTGATATCAGGTAAGAAATTCAACTTTAAATTATTTAGGGTACAGAGGCTAAAAGGCGTTTGTCTCTATACTTTATTATTCATATTAATATATTTTGAAATATCACAAAAATTTTAAAATATGTCAACCAAGGGGGCAAAAAGGGTAATGTTTAAAGGTTACTGGCACAAGGACGGATATAATGATAATAGCACTGATATAGATAGAACTGATACAGATATAATGAAAGCTCTTCTTAATCTTCACGATCCAATCTATTTAGTTAGTGATGCTGATGGAAAAGATAGATGGGTATGGGGAGGTAAAGCATTTATAAATTACGATCAGCAGAATTTAGATAATTTAGATACAAATAATAAAGATAAAGATGATAATAAGGATATCGATCATAACGAATTTAAAAATAACGACTCGGAAAATAAATTTAATGATGGATATTTTAAAATCAAAGCATACGTTCCTCCTCTGCCGCTTGAAAACCTTGGAGACTCTCAATTTAAAGAGCGTCATCAGTTAAAATATCCTTACATTGCTGGAGCTATGGCAAACGGCATTACATCAGTTGAGATAGTTGAAGCCATGGCTCTAAACGGAATGATCGGCTTTTTCGGTGCTGGAGGGCTTTCTCTTGCAGAGGTTGAAAAAGCTATAATCTATCTCAAACAGACGCTTAGACATAGCCGATCATCTGATGATGCAGACGATTCTCAATCAGAAATAGGACTTCCTTTTGGATTCAACTTTATCCACTCTCTTGGAGACCCTGAATTTGAAATGTCTCTTGCGAAATTATATCTACAGCATGGAGTGCATAGGGTTAGTGCTGCTGCATTCATGCGGATAACTCTTCCTCTTGTTTATTATCGAATTAAAGGTATTCACCGCGATATGGAGGGAAATATTATCACCCCTAACCAGATAATTGCCAAAGTGTCTCGGGTTGAAGTTGCACGGCAGTTTTTCTCTCCGCCTCCGCAAAAACTTGTAACAGAACTATTAAATAAAGGTTTGATATCCAAAGATGAGGCAGAGCTTTCATCTTATATTCCAATGGCACAAGATTTGACGGCAGAGGCAGATTCAGGCGGACACACAGACAACCGTCCTGCAATATCGCTGTGGCCCACAATGATTTCGCTTAAAGATGAGTTTAATAAAAAGTTTAATTATGCCAAACCTCTATGCGTAGGATTTGCAGGGGGAATATCAACGCCTGAATCTGTTGCATCAGCTTTTCAGATGGGTGCTGCGTATGTTTTGACTGGCTCTATAAACCAATCTTGTGTTGAAGCTGGAACATCTGACTATGTAAAAGAGATTCTTGCTCAAGCAGAGCAGGCAGATGTTGCAATGGCTCCTGCTGCTGATATGTTTGAGATAGGAGCAAGGGTTCAGGTGTTGAAACGAGGAACAATGTTTTCTGTAAGAGCTGAAAAGCTGTATAATATTTATAAAAATTATGAATGTTTTGAAGATGTTCCTGAAAAATTGAGAGTAGAGATTGAGCAAAAATATCTTCACGCCTCTTTTGACCAAAAGTGGGAAGAGACCAAAATGTTTTTCAAAGATAGGGATATAAGAGCTGGGAATAGCGGGAATACCAAGACCATGAATATGAAAGAGGTTGAACGTGCAGAAAATGATCCGCGTCATAAAATGGCGTTGGTTTTCCGCTCTTATCTTGGACTCTCATCAAGATGGTCAATTACTGGTAACCCACATAGAACAATGGATTACCAGATATGGTGCGGTCCTTCTATGGGGGCTTTTAATCAGTGGGTCAAAGGGACATATCTTGAAAAGAGCGAGAACAGACATGTAGCAGACATAGCCCGAAATCTGCTTTTAGGGGCGTCTGTCTGCACAAGAGTTGGCTGGTTGAGAAGTCAAGGAGTTGAGCTTGCTGTGGGGACAGGTATTTTTAAACCTTTAATGCTCTTGTAGAAATTAACATGCAAATGCTTACTTTTTACTCCAGATATTCATAAAACGAGTCTTGATAATAGTGGGAAGATACGGTTCAAGCTGAGGATAATGTACTAAAAAATTGTGCTGAAACTGCATTCTAACTACATCTATACGATTATGACTCTCTAATTCTCTGACATAGTTCATATAATATCCATCATAATTTTTAATATATAAAGGGGTTCTTGAGTTTATCTCCTGAAAATTTTCGCCAGTATATTGCAAAAGAGAGTAGAATGCCTCTAAATAGAGATCAAGATGGTTTAGATATTTAATCACAACAGGCTGATTGTAATATTCTTCGATCTTAATTAACCAGTCAAACTTCTCTTTAATAAGGATATCTCTGTAATCATTTACTACAAGCAGAAATTTCTTAACAACTCTGTCATTTTTCTTAATGCTCTCCTTCATTGTATTAATAAAATACAGCACTTCATTAATCTTTGCAGGGCTTGAATCAATACTGTTCATGCCTTCAAGCTCCAAAGTTAGACTATTAAGCTGTTCGACAGAATACCGAAGCTCATCTGCAAATCCTAATATCTCTCTTGCCGTTGCAGAGTAGCTTGAATAGATAATTTTATTTTTAATTCTCGTATATAAAAAAGACTCTCCAATACCTACCAATACAAATATCACTACCAATACTGTAAGTGGAATCAGGCTTTTTTTCTGCCTTGTTTGAATGATGTAATATATCATTGTAATTGGGGCAAAAAAGATAATCGCAGACCACCATCTTGGCATCTGATGTTTTTCTGAGTCAATATAGACAAATATCGCTGCAATAAGTGAAAATACAAAATATATATAAAACAAAGTGAATCTCCTTATAGATGTTATTTATGAAGTAAAAAGCCTTATTTGAAGCTCTACTGCCACGATAAGGCAGGGCTGTTAAGTTCTAAAATATTTAAAAAGTTCTTTGACATTACTGGCAAAATAAATTGATGCAGCTTTGATGGAATCAAAGCCGATTTCTCTACAGATGTTAATGGCTGCATTTTTGAGCAA
>JADFZJ010000032.1 GCA_015232555.1 Desulfamplus sp.
TCATGAAAAATGGGATGGTAGTGGCTATCCGAATGGCTTAAAAGGAAATAAAATCCCAAAAATTGGACAAATCGTTGCCGTAGCTGATGTTTTTGATGCTCTTACCTCAAAACGACCATACAAAGAACCCTATTCAATAGAAAAATCATTGGATATTATTCAAGAAGGAAGTGGCAATCATTTTAGCCCCGAGGTTGTTAAAGCATTTATTGCCATCAAGCAGGAAATATTGAATATAAAAGAAAAATTCCATGATAAAAATGAAAGTTCGTTGGCACTTTCATAAAAAAATTCTGATTCTAAATATTCAAAACATCAGCTGGGTGGGAGAAATTAAACTTAGAGAATCACTTCTTGAAGAATTACAGGCATTAAATGAAATCGAATATATTCCTCAAAGACTATCTGTCTGACATAATAAATGTAGTAAATGAATATTTTCAAACAGGTTTCATTGTTCTATCTGAGATTACAAGTGATTTCAGAACGGAAAAAATAGGTTTTATAAAAGATAAGATTACTTTTATTGATGAATCTATCCTATTTTTCAGGGAATATCTTGATTTAAGATACAGTATTGATAAAAAAAGTTATTCATTTCATTATCAGGACGTAAATACAAATTTATTGTTTCGTTATGATAATGCTTTACATAAACCTGCTCTTCTGGAGTTTGTGGGGCGTGGCTGGTGAGCTTAGTGATATAAGGAGAATATAATGGCGGACAAACCAACGTTAAAGATTGGTCATCTATCAATTACCGATCATCTGATTCTTGGGGTTACTGATTTAAAACTTAAAAAAGGGGCGGAAAAATTTGAACATTGCACACTTCAGACCGTTTTAAAAAATGGCTGGAATGAAGTCGCAGATGCCTTGAGCGTAAAAGCACTTGATGGTGCATTTATTCTGGCACCTACAGCAATGGATCTATTTAAATCTGGAGTTGGTATCAAGCTGCTGCTGCTGACCCACAGAAACGGCAGTATTCTTGTAAAGAGCAAACGTGCAAATATTGAGAAAATAGAAGATTTTGCAGGTAAGACTGTCTTAATTCCGTATCAGTTATCAATTCATAACATGCTTTTTCACAGGCTTCTTTCGGAAAAAGGGCTTAAGCCAGGAAGAACGGTTGAGAAAAATATTGATGTTCCTCTTGAAGTTGTTGCTCCATTTCAGATGCCCGAAGCTCTCCAGTATGATGAGGAGGGTGAGATCGGCGGATTTATTGTTGCTGAACCGATTGGGTCTCAAGTTATTGCATCAGGACTTGGAGAGGAGTTTTGTCTTTCCAAAGATTTGTGGCCAGGTCACCCATGCTGCGTATTTGTAATGAGAGACGAGATTATTGAAAAATATCCTGAAGCGGTTCAAGAACTTACAAACAGTTTTGTCAAATCAGGCAAAGCGATTGATGCACAGCCTGATCCTGCATCTGTGATTGGAGGAAAATTTTTATCTCAGAATGTCGAAGTTATCAGAAAGGTTTTGACCTATCCGCCTGACCGTATTACCACAAGCGAGCTTTTCCCTGTTCTTGAAGACCTTGATATAATTCAAAGATATATGATGGATAAAATGAAAATAATGACAAGCCTGATTGATCTTGAAAAGTTCGTTGATACGAGATTTGCAAAGATTGCTGGAGCAAAATAGTTTATAGGGCATGTATTTTGCATAATTTGATTTTAGGATTGAAAGCATATTAAGGATAATATCCTTGAATCGATATCGGTGCAAAATGGAGGCAAACATGCTTGTAGATTCATTTGACAGAACAAATTATGCTCCAGAACGATCTCTTGAAACAAAGATGCTTCAAGCTAAAATGGACACTCAACAGAGAAGTTTTAAGTCCATACTTCAGAAAAATTTGACATCTGACAGCAGCAAGCCTTCTTTAATCCAGAAAAATGAGGTAAACAACAGAGAGTTCAGGCAGGTTAAAAGTTCATCTTCATCTGATGCGTTAATAAATAACAATAACCCAATAGACGGTAATTCCAAAAAAATTCATATTGGTACAATTTCAGATGATACTCCTACTGTTTCAGAGCTTCTTTACAATACAAAATATAAAAAAAAATGTTGGGAAATGCTTGAAAATGATGTTAATTCATCTAAACATTTTAAACGTATTCCAGCGGGTACGGATATTTTTTTAGACAAAACGACTTCTGAAATTGTTTGGGGAAAAGAAAATACTAAAAAAAATTTAGCAACAGAAAAACAACTGAAACGTGGTGCTGTCCGTGCTGAAAAGCCTGATACTGACAGTTCTTCTATATTTTCAGATACATCATCTGAATCTTCCCATTATAAATCAAAATCCAATTTTTATAAGCCAACATCTGAAATTTATAAATCTGAATCACAAAGCAAATTTAAATCTGCACTAACAGAGACTAAACTCGCACTTAATGAGGCTGTTCGTGAGTTTATGGGAAAGGATTACAGCAAAATTGACTGCTATGAGCTTGTAGTAAATGGACTCAAAAATATGGGGATAAAATACAGCGGTAAAGGCGGTCTTGGAAAACATCTGATTGATAAAGCAATAGGTGAGGGACGTAAGCAGAACCATTATCTAACAGGTGAAGGGCTTGTTGAGGCAACAGGTCAAAGTGTCTATAACAAAAGAGTGATAAGTGTGAACAATCCACTATCTCAAGCCCAATCTGCCATGAATGAGATGGAAAATGTGCTCAAAGAGGGGCAGATACTCTCTTTCTCAACCCGCACCCGTGGACATACTGGCGTTATATCAAAAAAAAATGGAGTATGGACATTTATCAATTCAGGTTATATGGATAACAACATTGCAGGTAAAAACGGAAAAAAACAGGTTGGTGAGGAGATACTCTTAAAAGAGATTGAGAACTGGTTCAAGTTAGCTGGTAAAAAAAAGGATGGATTGACAATTACACTTGGAGACATTGATATTATGAAACTTGCCTCATATAAAAGCTATAAAAACGGGTTATCTGAAAAAGTGTGAGCCTTTTATGTTCATCATTAAATGTGATTTAGAATAGAGATTTGAGCTGTAAACAATGCCTTCTATATTAAGCAGATATATTTTCAAGGAGTTGTTATCCCCTTTTTCTGTATCAATTACCTTTTTAACATTCATATTTTTGATGACACGAATTCCTGAAATTACCAATATGGTTGTCAACTACAATACTGGAATAGCCTCTCTTGTTATGTTAATCATCTATACTATTCCACGCTTCATGGAGTTCACCATTCCCATGTCAGTTATGATATCCGTCCTTCTTACGGCGATGCGGATGTCAAATGACAATGAGATTATAGCTCTCAAGGGCAGTGGTATCAGTTTGTCACGACTCGTCCTTCCAGTAATGCTTTTTTGCACTCTTGGAACTATTCTCTCTTTGTGGATTACAATCTGGGGGGTACCGTGGGGTAGATTCTCATTTGCAGTCACAGGAGCGGAACTTGCCAAATCAACACTCAATCTTGCCTTAAAAGAACGTCAGTTTAACAACACCTTTGAAGGTGTAATGATTTACATCACATCAATAGATATAAAAACATCTGAATTCTCTGATATCTTTATAGAGGACAGCAGAAATCCCAACTCTGTGAATATTACGACTGCCTCGAAAGGTGTCATTGTCTCTGACGATTCAGGCTATAATCACACTTTTCGTCTCTTTAAAGGCACAATCAATCAGGTTGATATTAAAGCACGCTCTGTGAATGCCTTGAGTTTTGACACCTATGACATAAACTTTGACACTCAATTTGGAAAACAAGATTTAGAAAAGCAGGGTAAAGATTACGATGAGATGTACCTCTATGAGCTTTTAGATTTTATACAAAGCGGCAAAGTAGACTCAAAGGAGCTTCGTTCTGCCATTATTGAGCTTCATGAAAAATTTGCAATACCCTTTTCATGCCTTGCCCTTGGATTACTTGCTCTTCCCCTTGGCATAAGTTCTGGTCCATCTTCCAAAAGATCATCAGGATTTGGTTTAGCATTAAGTTTTTCACTATGCTATTACCTGCTTCTTGCTGCTGCAAGGTCTGTCGGAGAGACTGAGCACTATTCACCAGTCATAGGAATTTGGCTACCTGATATAATCATGGGAGTAACGGCAATCTATATGTTTTCAAGAGTATCTCAGGAGAAGTCTCTTATTTTTTTGCCATTTTGGTCAAAACTAATTCTTTTATTAAGAATCAGGTAGTATGTCCATTCTCACTCAATACTGGATTAAAGAGTTTTCCAGATTCTTTCTGATTATCCAGACAATTGTGATGTCAATTTTTATCTCTGTCGATTATCTTACCAACTTAGATAAATTCCTCAAATCAGGCATATCTCTCATAAGTGCTTTAGGTTATGTACTGCTTAAAACTCCTTTCATGTTTGTCCAGCTCACCCCTGCCGGAATTATTTTAGCTGTAGTAACGGTTTTTGGACTTATGAACAGAAACAACGAACTTCTTGCCATAAGAGCAGGCGGCATAAGTACCTATTATATGGTTATGCCTGCTGTTATCACTGGGATATCCCTTGGATTACTCATGTTTTTTTTAGGTGAAACTGTAGTACCTCTAACCATGTCCAAAGCAAATCATATCAAGTATTCTGTTATTAAGAAAAATAGAAATGTTTACGCAGTTAGGGAAAATATCTGGATAAAAGGTGATAGCAGTATCTACCATTTCAGATATTTCAATCCTACAGACAAAACCATTGCAGGCATAACCATAACTTTTTTAGATAAAAATTTCAAAATTTCCAAAAGAGTGGATGCTGATAATGGACAATTTCAAGAGAATAAAAATTTAAAAACAAATGAAGCTGATACAACAATTCGGCAATCTAAAAATAGCAAATGGCTACTCTACAGAGTTTTAGAACAGACTTTTGATAAAAAAATTCAAGATTTTATCATCAAAGAATATGATCAAAAAGAGATTGGGCTTGAGTTGAATCCTGATGATTTAAAAGCGGTAGTTAAAAAGGCTGAGGAGATGGATTTTAGGGAGTTAGCCGCCCATATCAAAAAGGTTGAAAATGAAGGATATGATGCCACAACATACAAGGTTGATCTGTTTGGCAAGACAGCATTTCCATTTATATGCGTTATCATGTCAATTATTGGAGCAGCCACTGGAATGAGACGCTTTGTTAAAGAGAACTTGGCTTTTGGTATCACTATTGGGATAATTGCATCGTTTCTTTACTGGATTGTTTATGGATTCTCCACATCTCTTGGTTATGCCCGAATGCTGCCTCCTTTTATAAGTGCATGGTCTGCAAATTTTCTTTTTTTGTGTGGTGCTCTTATCTATCTTTTAAATAGTGAGTGATAAGGCTAAATTTACAAATGACTCTTAAAGCATTTCTTTTTATTGTCAGCAGTGCTCTGTTTCATGTACTTTGGAATAGTTTTCTCAAAACGTGCAAAGATAAACCAATTGCTATCTTTTTAATGATGATTGTTACTGTTATATGCTTTGCCACTGCCACCCTTTTTTTATATCCTCTAAAACTTCTTTTTGTCCCTTCTGCTATTGTTACAGCTATTATCGCTGGCTTTTTCTTTTTTTTATATCAATATTTTGTTGCCCTTGCTTACGAAAAAGGGGAGCTTACAGTTGTCTATCCTCTGACTACTACAGCTCCTGTCTATATTGCTATTTGGAGCTATCTGCTTATTGGAGAGCACGTTACCTTTACAGGTGTAGCAGGCATTATTCTTATTATATATGGTGCTGTAACTATTCAGACTGGCAGCTTTATCAATTTTCCAGAGATACAAGGAGGTTTATTAACAGATAACTTGAGAGTATCTGGCTGGAAGAGTTTGTTTTCAAATGGAAAAAAGTTTCAGCAAGGAGTGCTGTTTGCACTTGCAGCGTCATTTTTCTACTCATTTGGAGCAGTTGTAGATAAAATGGGGGTAATGACTGGTAATGTAACTATTTACACGTTTCATTTGAGCTTATATATGATGCTTTTTCACTTGATAAGAATCATTGGGCAGCACCATACAGGCAGGATAATCACTGAAATACGGTGCAACCCTGCAACTATAATTTTAGGCGGAGTTGTTATGATGCTCTCATTAATAACATTCAGAATCGGACTTGAAGAGGCTTTTGCAAGCTATGCTTCTGCACTTCGTCAGGTAAGCACGCTGTTTGGTATCTTAATTGGATTTTTTATTTTTAAGGAACAGATTACTGTAAGAAGAGTTATCAGCTCTATAATCATTGTTGCTGGAGCTGTTCTTATCAAACTTGGATAAACTAATATGATGTAAAAGCATAACGGTTGATTATTTTGATAAAGGTAATATTTATTGCGATATACTTCTCTATTCTAAGGATAACAAATGCGTTTTTGTAAAGAGTATCCGTTCAATAACAATATCAAAGGGTTTGAGTTAGGCTTCTCTATCGCAGGACCTCCTTTAATGACTGTATATTTCTATCTGTTTGGTCGCACTATGATCGATACAGGACAGTCTAATATGAGAAGAGAAATTCTAACTATTGTCCGCAGCAATCAAATCAAACAAATTTTTCTCACCCACCACCACGAGGATCATTCAGGAAACGCAGCAGCTATAAAAGAACTGACTGGAGCTAAAGTATCAGGTCATTGCTTGAGCAAAGAGAAATTGAAAAGAGCATATTCTATTTTGCCATATCAAAAATATGTATGGGGAAAAACAACTCCGCTTAAATTAGAAGATTTTACAGAACCGATTGAAACAGAGCTTGGTAAAATGGCTGCAATTCATACTCCCGGACACTCAAAAGATCACAATGTTTTTTTTCTTCACGATCAAGGTATTCTATTTTCAGGAGATATCTATCTTGGCGACAAAATAAAGTTTTTCAGATCAGATGAAAATATAGGTCTTCAGATCGACTCGTTGAGAAAATTGGCACTTCTTGATTTTGATATCCTGCTTTGTGCCCATAACCCAAAGCAGAAAAACGGAAAAAAACATATCTGTGCAAAATTGGATTTTTTAGAAAACCTTTACGGCAGCATCATTGAGCTTTGGAAAAAAGGTTTTGCTGAAAAAGAGATTTTCAGATTATTGCAATTAAAAGAGTCTCATTTTATTAAATACTTCTGTTTTTGTAATGTAAGCATGATCAACGGCGTTAGATCAGCGATTAGGCATTATGAGTCCATATAGACTGAATACATTTATGCCTGTGTTCCCTTCATTTCATCATCAATATCCTTTAAGCTCATTGCAGCCCAATCCAATGCTTCTTTTTCACGCTTTTTGTCTTTTGCCATTTCTGCAATTTCCATTACCGCTCTCATCATCAGCAGCATTGGCGTTGAATAGATAGTAAGCAACCATTCCATCTCTTAAATACTTCCCAATGCAAATGATGGTAAGGCAAAAACAACCACTGACATAATGATAAACTCACAATAAAATAGTTAGTTTTCTGTTTCATGGCGTTCTCCTTTATTTTAAACAGTGTTAAAGTCAGAAAAATAAAAAACTTCTACTATTGTCTGTTATTGTGTATCTTTATCAAGACCTTTTTGGCACAGGGTAAACGCACATCTTGAGAGAATGGGGTTTGTATGGAAATAAGAGCGGGGTATAAAAAAACAGAGGTTGGCTTAATTCCTGATGATTGGATTGCAAAATCATTTAGAGATATATGCTGGGTAAATCAAGGTTTGCAAATTTCGATTTCTCAACGATTATCTTTACCAAATAAAAGTTCAAAGATTTACATTACCATTCAGTATCTTAATGATGGAAAAGCTATTGAATACATTGATGATTATTTACCTTCTGTTTGTTGTAATAAAGATGATATTTTAATGACCAGAACAGGCAACACGGGAATAGTTGTTTATGGGGTTGAAGGTGTTTTTCATAATAATTTTTTCAAGATAAATTTTGATAAGGATAAGGTTGATAAAAAATACCTTATTTATTATTTAAACTTATCAAAAATTCAAAAAATAATATTAGCAAAAGCAGGAACAAGCACAATTCCCGATTTAAACCATAATGATTTTTATTCAATTCCAATTATATTACCCCCCACCCTAACCGAACAAACCGCCATAGCCAACGCCCTGTCTGATGCTGATGCACTGATAACCAGTTTGGAAAAGCTCATTGCCAAGAAACGCAACATCAAACAAGGGGCAATGCAAAAACTTCTGCAACCTAAAGAGGATTGGGAAGTTAAGAGGTTGGGGGAGGTTGCTGAAATAGTCGGTGGAGGGACACCAAGCACATTTAACGATGCTTTTTGGCACGGACAAATTAACTGGTTTACACCAACTGAAATAATGACTGAAGGATGCACAAATCAAGGTTTTCAATCTCTAATTGTCAAAAATAATTATTACAATGAATTTTTGTATTATCTAATTCAAACCAAGAAAAACTTATTACTACAAAATGCGAGCGGAAGCACATTTTTAGAAATTACCCCAAATAAATTAAAGCAAATAGAAGTTGCAGTGCCTTCATTTCAAGAACAAACCTGCATCGCCACTATTCTTTCAGACATGGACAACGAAATAACCGCATTGGAAAACAAGTTAGAGAAATACAAAAAGATAAAATTGGGCATGATGCAGAATCTTTTGACAGGGAGAATAAGATTAATATGAGCAAAAAGATACAAACAAATCAACTTTTATAAAGGAACTGATAGAGTAAAGCAGGCAAAAATGCAGCATTAACGGTAAATACATAAATTACTTTACTCTATTGGAATGATAGCAAGCGTATAAGTATTTGATAATACAACTAATGTATAAGCAATAAAGATTATTTTTTTAGATTTTTGTTTGATTTGATAGGATACTTTATATGAAGTTTTTATATAACACCATTATTTTATCTACGTTTTTCCTCCTGCTTCCTTTTCTGCCCTTTATTTATCTATTTTCAGAAAAACGAAGGGCAAACATGCTCCAGCGTCTTGGCTTTATTCAGCTTATCCGAAAAAAGCAATTTGGTAAAAAACGGTTATGCCTGCACGCTCTTTCTGTAGGCGAAGTCAAATCTGCTGTTCCTCTTGTTAATGCTCTGAAAGATAGATATCTGAATAATTCAGATTATGAATTGATTATAACTGCATCAACAAGAACGGGTTTTACTATGGCACAAGAGCTTTTTTTAAATTCTGCTCAAAATGCTTTTAAATCAGGGAATGGCGGCATGTCTGTTCAAGTTGGATATTTTCCATTTGATCTGCCTTTTTCTGTCAAAAATATATGTTCAAGAATTGAACCTGATCTTGTTATTATTGTTGAGAGCGATTTGTGGCCCCAGTTTTTGTGGTATATGAACGATAAGAAAATTCCAGTTTTTCTTGTAAATGCAAGAGTATCTGAATCTTCGTTTAATGGTTATATGCGATTTAGGAAGATTAAACTATTTGCCTCTATTTTCTCTTTATTTGAAAAAATCATGGTTCAGACAGAGATAGACAAAGAGAGATTTTTACGAATAGGAGTTGCAGAAGCAAAAGTTGTTGCAGCAGGCAATATCAAATTTGATCAGCCTGCTCCCAAAACAGATATTCCTGAGCTGGATAATTTTAAAGATTCTTGTTTTAGATATATTGTTGCTGGAAGCACTCATCCGGGCGAAGAGGAGATTATTGCTTCAGTTTTCAAGGAGTTGCAAGAAACGTCAAAATTTAAAGATATCAAACTTATTATTGCCCCGCGAGACCCAAAAAGAGCATCTGATATAATAAAAATGTTAAACGTAAAAACAGGCGGCGATCTTGCTGCTAACTATCTTAGTGCTGTAAATAGAGATTTTGCAGAAGATATTATAATTGTTGATAAAATGGGAATTTTGGCAAGTCTTTACTCAATTTGTGATGTTGCTTTTGTCGGAGGCTCTCTTGTTTCGTGCGGAGGGCATAACCCCTTAGAGCCTGCTCTGTTTTCTAAACCAGTTATTTTTGGCAATCACATGGAAGATTTTAAAGAGATATCAGAAACTATGCTGTCAAATAATGCAGCATTTATGGTTAAAAACAGAGACGAGCTTTTTGCAACTATCAGCATGATTTTAAATAACAGTGAGTTAGCGGGCAAGATAGGGCAAAACGGGGGCAGACTCGTTGTAAATGGAAGAGGTGCAGTTGAAAAAATATTATCTATTATTGCAGATTGAAAAATATCTGACTCAAATTGTTAACAGGCTGATACAGATGTCTGACGAAGATTTTAGTGTTAAACAGCCATTCCCTTTTAATATTTTTAGATGGCTTCTGTCTGCCTTGTCAACTATTTATGGTGCTGCTGTCTCTTTGCGTCTATGGCTCTATCGCAAAAATATACTTAAAAGCAGAAAAGTCCCCTGTTGTGTAATCTCTATCGGCAATATTGTTGCTGGAGGAAGCGGAAAAACTCCAATGGCAATCTATTTAGCAGAGATGGTAAAATCAATGGGTTTTAATCCTGTTGTGGTAAGCCGCGGATATGGGGGAAATTTAAATAAGAAAAAACTAATAACATCAGATGACTTTAGAATGGCAATCAGCAGCTCTGGAATGGCAATCAGCAGCTCTAAAGTGTTAGAAAATGCTTCAAGCAGGGCTGATGCTGTGCTTGTTGGTGATGGCAATACTATATTTCAAAGCCCTGAAGTTGTTGGAGACGAGCCGTTTATGATGGCATCAAGACGTTCGTTTCCAGTTGTTGTTGGGAGAGACCGTTTCAAAGCTGCTATGATGGCACTGAATTTGTCTGATTCACGAACAGATAATTTAAGCAAGCCTCAAAATAACTGTTTTCAAAAGTTACCCAAAATCTCAAATATTGATGTGATAATTCTTGATGATGGATTTCAGCATATTCAGCTTAAAAGAGACCTTGATATTGTTCTTATGGATTACACCCGCCCCTTGGGAAATGGATATCTTCTGCCTGCTGGAAGATTAAGAGAGCCACCTGAAAAGGCGGTTAAGCGGGCAGATATAGTAATTTTTACAAGATATCCTTATGATGATTTAGAGAGATTGGATAAAAATCGTGTGGAAAAAATTGTCAGCCGTAAAGGCGGATTTAAACCATTTTTTATAACAAGACACAGCCCTTTTTTGCACTCATTTTTACATCAAACTAAACCTTTTCCCACTAATCTTAAAGCTCTAAACGGCAGAAAAGCGTGCTTATTTTCTGGTATTGCTGATAATCAATCTTTTAGAAAGACCGTTGAGAATTTAGGCATCTCGGTCAAAGCACATCTTGAATTTAATGACCATCACATGTATAAGAACGGGGAAATTTCAATGATTTTTGAGACATATCACAAGTTTGGTGCAGATTTGATGGTTACAACAGAAAAAGATTATGCAAGGCTGAGTTGTGCAAATAGTAATTTTAAATCAACAGATACTTTAAATAATGCTGTTTTTAGCAGCTCATTCTCAATGGATTTTGCAGTAATCGGCATTGAGATTGAGTTTTTAGATAGGAAAGATGAGTTTAAAGCACTTGTTAGTAGTATAGTTCAAAAAGGACAAAATAACTCTTTTTAGGATATTTTCTAATGAAAGATGAAATTATATATCGTATTTTAACCGTAATGATGAATCTGATAGGACTTATCCCACGCAGAATAGGAAAGTTTTTAGGAGATGTTTTAGGGCTTATATGGTTTAAGATTGATAAACGACACAGAGAGATAACTCTTGAAAATATATCTTTATCTTTAGGAAGAAAATCTAACAGCAAAAATAAACTTACAGAATTAGAAGAGCTACTTTTAGGAAAAAAGATATTTAAAAATATTGCTGGAATGATTTTTGAACTTGGCTGGGGATATCGTCTTAAAAGAGAAGACCTTGCTAAATATTTTAAGCTAATAGGGTTGAATAATCTAAAAAGAGCATTTGACAAAGGCAAAGGCGTTTTATTTATTCTTTGTCATATAGGTAATTGGGAGTTTCTTGTATCTTCAATTGCTTTGACTGGCTATAAATCTTCTGCACTGTACAGAAAACTTGATTTTTTGCCTTTAGAGAGACTAATCACCGAAATGAGGCAGAGGTATGGAACTGTCATGGTTCCCTTAAGAGGTGCAAGTAAGAAGATTGACAGGCTTTTAGCAGAAGGAGAGCTTGTTGGCACTTTGATGGATCAGAACGTTGACTGGTATAAAGGTGTGTTTGTTGAATTCTTTGGAAGACCAGCCTGTACAAACAGCGGAGTTGCATCGTTGGTGCTCAGAACTGGAACTGCTGTTATTCCTGCATATATTATTCGAGATGGTTATATTAATCATGTTATGTATTTTGAACCTGAAATCCCTCTTGTCCGAACAGGAGACAAAATAAAGGATATTGAGATTAATACACAAAATTACACATCTGCAATTGAGTCAATTATAAAGCGTTACCCTGATCAGTGGTTTTGGGTGCATAACAGATGGAAAGTTAAAAACTACTCTCTTCTGCCCTCCGAACGACTAAATCCATGAACTAATATTAATTAACAACAACGCTTAATACCCAAGGCTGTTTTTAATCCATAATTTTTAAATAATGCAAAATAAGATAACTCACAATAAATCAAAATTGAAAATCCTGATAAGGGCTGCAAACTGGGTAGGCGATGCCATAATGACAACACCTATCATAAGAGCTATCAGAAAAAATTACCCGCACGCACATATCACTCTTCTTGCCAAACCTTGGGTAATTCCTGTTTTTGATAACAATCCATACATTGATGATATAATGTTTTACGAAAACAGCACACGCCACACAAAAGGATTTGGAACTCTTCGGCTTGCACGAGATATCCGTAAAAAAAAGTTTGATATGGCAATTCTTATGCAAAACGCTTTTGAAGCTGCCTTAATTACGTTTTTAGGCGGTGTTCCCGTTCGTATTGGATACAATACTGACGGACGGACATTGCTTTTAAATCCATCAATAAAATTAGATAAAAGACTTAAAAAAGTTCATCTGATTGACTACTACAGAGGAATTTTAAAAGGTGCGGGGCTTGTTGATGACGGTAGAAAACTTGATCTGTTTATATCAGATAAAGATAGAAAAGATGCTGATGATATTATTGCCTCTTTGTATAAAAATATAGATTGGCAGCCCACCTGTAGAGACGCACGGCCGTGCGTCTCTACAATTTCATCACCTATAATAGGCATAAATCCCGGAGCTACTGGCGGAACAGCAAAAAGATGGTTTCCTCAAAGATATGCAGAGCTTGCAAATAGATTAGCTCAAAGATTTAACACAAAGATATTGATATTTGGTGGTCAAGCAGACAAAGAGCTTGGAGAGCAGATAAAAGAGCTTGCACAATCGTTTAATGGTTCATCACAAACTTCTAATAGTTCATCTAATAATTTGAATGATAAACAAAAGAGTCAGTTTGATGGCAGTGTCTGTGTCAATCTTGCTGGAAAAACCACTCTCAGGCAGGCGTTTACCCTCATAGAAAAGTGTGATCTGTTTATAACGAATGACTCTGGACTTATGCACGCAGCAGCAGCACTTGAAACACGACAGATTGCCATTATCGGGTCAACTGATCATATTGCAACCGCACCATCAAGCCCCAATAGCGTTATAATACGAGTTCCTGTTTCATGCAGTCCGTGCCTTAAAGTTGATTGTCCTAAAAAAGAGAGTTATTTAGATTACCATACCTGTATGGATAAAATTAGTGTTGATATGGTTATGGAAAAATGTGAGTCTGTTTTAGAAAGCATCTCTTAAAATTGACAAGATAAGAGATATATTTAGAGATAAATGAAATATAGAATTTTAAAAGAGACATACAGCCATGCGTCTCTACTTATATAAAAGAAAATAAATATGAAAATATTGATAATAAAACCAAGTGCTTTTGGAGATATTGTCCACACTCTTCCATTTTTGAACGCACTTAAAAGATGTTATCCAAACTCACAGATTGACTGGGTTGTAGCAGATGGACTTCATAAGTTTCTTGAAGGACATGCTATGATTAACAGACTGTGGGTAATTAAAAAGGATAGATGGAAAAGATTAAAATATCTTAAAAGCACTTTTAGAGAGATAAGAGAACTTGCAATTGGTTTGAAAAAAGAGAAGTATGACGCAGCAGTTGATCTCTCTGGAATACTAAGAAGCGGTCTTATTACATTTGCCTCTGGTGCAAGGATAAAACTTGGATTTGAAGAGTCAGATGAGGGAAGCCCTTTGTTTTACTCCCATAAAATCAAGGGGGATATGACTACCCACGCTGTTGACAGATATTTAAAACTTGCCAAAGCTCTTGATTGTCCTACTGATATTATTGCCTATCCATTTGCACCGTTTGATGAAAATCCCCCGATTTTAAACGAGCTTCCTAAAGAGTATGCCGTTATCTCTCCATCTGCTGGAAAACCTGCCAATCAATGGCATGCCTCAAGATTTGGAGAGCTTGCAAGTATGCTGCCATTGAAGTCAGTCATAATCAGCGGCTCTTCTCGTTCAGACTTAGCAACAGTACGAGAAGTTGTAGAGCATTCAAATGGCAACGCTATATCTATTGCTGGACGGACAGGATTAAAAGAGTTGATTCCTGTAATCAGTAAAGCTAAATACTTTATAACTAACGATACAGGACCAATGCACGTTGCAGCAGCAGTTAATGTCCCTGTCTTTGCAATTTTTGGACCTGCAAATCCAGCAAGAACTGGACCGTATGATTGTTCAGGAAAAGGTTCTGCTAATTCCTCAAAGCAAGAAGCAGCTAATTACTCAGGAATAGGAGCGGGTAGAAGTAATAAAAATATTCACACCATTATTCAAAAAAAATTACCATGCAGCCCATGCTATCGCTGGAAGCCCTGTTCTCACTGGAGCTGTATGAATGACATTACAGTTGCCGATGTTTTTAATGCCATACACTCTAAAGGTCTTGCTTAAATAGTAGTTGGCTGACATTAAACAAACTATGGTTTGAATAAAAAACAGATGGTTTAAACAAGATAAGGTTTAAAATATTGCCTCAATTTATAATAGATTTAAAAACTCTTTACAAAGATATGGACAAACCAGACAGGATACTGCTGACCCTTGTGGCTCTCACATTTTTCAGCTTTCCTATTGGAACTGCACCGCCTTTGATATTAATTATCACAGCGTTTATAGTATTTATTGTGTCGGGAAAGTTTTTAGGCATCAGAAAGTTATGGCAGGAGCACCCAATATGTCCGTTAGTTATAGACCTAACAGACAAGAGTGAGAGAGAAATTGATTGGAAAAGCTGTGTGTTACGTAATCTGTCGGACAACTGGATATTGCCGCTGTTACTTTTTCTTTCTCTGCCCTGGATCGGTTTAATTTATGCTCCTGAAATCTCTGATGTAAGTATGGACTATGCAAGAAAAACCCATTACTGGCTATATGCATTTGTGATTGCACTGCTTCCTTTGGATAAACGTGCTATGGCATTTGTGGTAAAAGCCTTTCTTGCGGGACTTTTCGTAAATAGTATTTTTGCATTTATACAGTTTGCAGGATTTGCACCTCCGCCAGCACCAAGCAGTATTCAGGGATATTTTGGCTTTGGTGTGATTTACAGTGCCTTGTCAATGTATCTTGTCTCTGCAATAATGATGGCATCATTTTTCTTTAAATCTGCCCAAACCAAAGAAATTAAAGCATTTAATCTTATGCTGATATTCATATTTTTATTTCATATCTCAATTATGGATGGCAGAAACGGATATGTAACCTTTTTTATCCTCTCTCCCTTAATTGCCATTAATGTAATAGGCAGATTTGAATGGAAAAAGATGGTGCTTATCTGTATTGTTTTTCTACTCGCCATGTCTTTTTCTCCAGTGCTAAAAAATCGTATTAAAACTACATTTATAAATCTTCGTGCAAATCAGCAGGTTATACTTGAACAGCCATGGACTACAAAAATTATTGATATTGTTCCCCGTTTCTATCTGCTCCGCTCAGCTTTAGATATTTTTGTCAAGCATCCTGTTATTGGAGCAGGTACTGGTGGATATCGCTATTATACAGGACAAGAGGGAGGTATTCCTCAGAGCCACCCGCATAGCAATATCCTATATATGGGGGCAAGTTTCGGCATTGTGGGGCTTTTCTCATATCTATGGCTCTGCTGGGTGATGTTCAAAAAATCGTGGCAGCATAGAGATGAGATTCAAGGCTATTTTGCACTATCAATACTTTTGGTTATCTTTATCAGCGGCTTTTTTAACTCTCAGATAATTGATTCAGGACCTGCTCTATTTTTTGCATTGGGATATGGCTTGTTGAATCAAATGAATAGTCAACAGTTGACATGAAAAGCATTATTACAATCAATTGATCAACCAAAACAGCATTATTATAAGCATTTGATAATTTGATATTTTAGAAAGTAAATAACGGATAAAGACGATAAATCAATGGATAAAATTTCAGTTTATATTATTGCCTATAATCAGGCGGATAAGATAGAGGCAGCACTCAAAAGTGTGCAATGGGCGGACGAAATTGTCGTTGCAGACTCATTCAGCACTGACAGAACAGCCCTGATTGCCGAACAGTATGGTGCAAGGATTGTGCAGATTCCTTTTAACGGGTTTGGCGACTTACGAAACAAGGCTATTGAATCTTGCACCCATGAGTGGATATTCAGCCTTGATACAGACGAAAGATGTACGATAGAGGCAAAAGATGAGATTCTTTCTATCATCAAATCACATAATACGAGCAAAAATAATAATGAGAGCAGAGATGTAAATTATATCTATAACGATGCTTCACTTAATGAGCTGTACTATGTACCAAGAAAGAATTTTTTCATGGGTCAGTGGATTAGACACTCAGGATATTATCCAGACTACAGACAGCCTCAATTATTTAAAAAAGGTACGCTTGTTTTTAAACCTGATCCTGTACATGAAAGTTATGAGATAATCAGCCAAAAAGGGGCTGGATATATGAAATCGCCAATTATTCAGATTCCATATAAAAACCTTGAGGAGATGATAGCAAAAAAGAACCGCTACTCCACACTTGGTGCTGAAAAACTTGCTGCTCAAAAAAATATCACCTTTAAAACTATAAACGGGAGATATAATCAAAATAAAGCTGGCTGCAGTATGTCAACAGCACTTATGCACGGAATATGGTCATTTATAAAAACATATATTATTAAAGCAGGTGTTTTAGATGGCTGGCCAGGGTTTGTGATTGCTCTGGGCAATTTTGAAGAGACTTTCTATAAATACGCTAAATTTAATCTAAAAATGTATAATTTACTTGAGTTTCCGAAAAATAGTTCGTTGACAAAATAAGGCTTTGACATAGTCATCCTAAATTGGAGACTGCTCACAGTATTTTTTTAAAAGAATCCCCCGCATGTCAGAAACACATACGCTGCCATCTTACTGCGTTTCTGTGGTGTATGGATATTCAATTTTCATTTAAGTTTTGCACCTTATTGCTTCTATATCCTTTTTATCTTTCTATATCTTTTTTGATATACAGTCGAATAAGAATCTACCTCACTATCCTTATAATAAATAGCGTCATGCTCTAACATATTTTTTCCTAACAAAATACTAACATTGCTCTAACAAAATACTAATACTTCCAGTGTAAAAAGATTAGAGAATCTAATTTCTTGACATTCACCGATATCTTTGGCTACAGGTTCTTCTTAATCGCAATAGTGTTAATCCTTAGATATTCCCGTTCTCACTAACTATTTTTTAAAGGAACTTTTATGAAAAATTTATTTTTAGTAAGACACGCAAAAGCAGAAATCATGAAGGAATATGATTCTGACTTTTCCCGTCCTCTAATAAAAAAAGGGCTGAAAGATGCAAAAAAAATGGCAGAAAAGATAAAAGAGAGATTTAAAGGAAATGCTCTTTTTATCTCCAGTCCTGCAAACAGAGCTTTTGAAACAGCTCATATTTTTGCAGGAAAATTGAATTATCCGACAGTAAAGATTCTTCTTAAAGATACTATATATTATGATCCTGCACCAGAGCAGTTGTTAGAGTTACTAAAAGAGATTGATGATGCGTACGACACTATTATACTATTCGGACATAACCCCTATTTAAGCCAATTTGCGTCATTTTTAATAAAAGATTTTGAATTTGATATCCCTAAATCTGGGGTTGTAGCTTTTGGATTTGATAAAAAATCATGGAAAGAGATTGAGCAACAGAGCGCAATATTAAAATTTGCTGAATATCCTGAAAAAAGTTCAAAAGATGTGAATTCATTTGAACAGAGTTTGATAATAAAAATTTCAGAAGCAATTTCAGATGCATTAAAAGATATTAACCCTGATGCTGCAAGTAATGTCCTTAAATCTATTGCTAAACACTCTGCAAAATTAGCCTGCAATTTTACAGGGAGTTTGAAAAAAGTGATTGGGGAATAGATGAGCCATCAACTGATCAATAAAGAGATAAGCTGGCTCTCTTTTAATGAAAGGGTTTTGCAGGAAGCAGAAGATAAAACAGTGCCCTTGATTGAGAGAATTCGTTTTTTAGGGATATTTTCTTCAAATTTAGATGAGTTTTTCAGGGTAAGGGTTGCGGTATTAAAACGGGTTTCAAAATTAGGAAAGAGTGCCAAAGATATTATAATGTTTGACCCCATAGAGGTTCTGAAGGAGATTCAGGATATTGTCCTTATTCTTCAAAGACGTTTTGAAGCTGTCTATCAGAGAATTATGAGAGAGCTTGTTACCGAAGATATTTTTATTATAAATGAAACAGAGCTTAACCATGAACAGACAATATTTGTCAGAAACTATTTTCAGAATGAAGTCCGTCCCAAGCTATTTCCCATTATGATGGATCAGGCAGAAATCTTTCCCGACCTTAAAGATCACTCTCTCTATCTTGCTGTTGTGTTAAAGCAGGAAAAGGCTTCCAAATCTACATTTGCAATTATTGAAGTACCAACAAACACACTCTCCCGTTTTTTGATTCTGCCCCAGATAGACAATAAAAAATATATCATGCTTCTTGATGATGTAACCAGGTTCGGACTGCTTGAAATATTTGGCAATTTTAGTTTTAAGCGAGTAGAAGCATATGCTGTCAAAGTAACAAGAGATGCTGAACTTGCCATTGAGAGTGATATCTCCGAAAGCTATATGAGAAAAATATTAAAAAGCGTGAAGCAACGCAAAGAGGGAAACCCTGTGCGGTTTATATATGACCACCACCTTCCTGAAAAATTTCTGCGGATATTTATCAAAAATCTTCGTTTAGAAGGTGCTGAAAACATAATACCAGGGGGCAGGTATCATAACTTCAAGGATTTCATGGACTTTCCTGACTTTGGTATTCAACACCTTAGATACGACAGACCTCCCAAGCTGCCTCATAAAAATATTGTCTTCAATAAAAAAATCTTCCAGTCAATTAAAAAGAGAGAGAGCATAATATACACTTGCTATCAATCATTTGATTACCTTATTGATCTTCTGAGAGAGGCAGCAATTGAAAAAGATGTTGTATCCATTAAAATGACCTTCTATCGTGCTGCCAAAAAATCAAGCGTTATGAATGCTCTTATCAATGCTGTTCGCAATGGCAAGAAAGTTACTGTAATACTTGAACTTCAGGCACGTTTTGACGAAGAGGCAAATATAAACTGGGCAGACAGGTTACAGGAAGAGGGTGTCAAGGTTATTTTCGGTGTGCCTGACCTGAAAGTTCACTCCAAGCTCTGCCTGATTACATTTAAAAAAGATTTTAAATACGCAGTAATCGGCACTGGAAATTTTAATGAAGATACATCAAGGATATACAGCGACCTGTTTCTGTTTACAACTGACAAAAGGCTGACCTCTGAAATTGACAGTCTTTTTCTTTTTTTCAGAAGAAACTATAACACACCTGTTTTTCGCCACCTGATTGTCTCTCCGTTTCAGACCAGAAAGAAAATTATAAGTTTTATAGGAAACGAGATCAAAAACTGCCAGCAGGGTAAAGAAGCCTATATCATTCTCAAGCTTAATAATTTAGTTGATGCAGAGATAATTGATAATCTTTACAAGGCAAGCAAAGCAGGAGTAAAAATAACATTGATTGTCAGAAGCATGTTTTCACTAAAGACAGGGGTAAAAGATTTAAGCGAAAATATCGAGGCATTCAGCATAGTTGATAAATATCTTGAACATGCACGTATTTTTGTCTTTTCAAATGCCGGTAATCCGAAATACTTTATATCGTCAGCAGATTTGATGACCAGAAATTTGGATTCAAGGGTTGAAGTAACGTGTCCTATATATAACAAAGAACTTAAGCAGGAGTTACACAAGTTTTTGGAAATTCAATGTTCGGATAATACAAAATCAAGAATATTAAATCTTAATCAGGATAACCAGATCAGAAAAACAGGTTTCGAAAGTACTATAGATTCTGATAATAAGGATAGATGCCACAAAAAAATAAAAGCTCAAGACGCTTTCTACGAATTTCTAAAAGCAAGACATTGTTAAAAATCAATAGTTCTAATTTGTGATTTATAAAAATTAAGGAGGTAAACATTGAAATTTGCATCTGTTGATATAGGCTCAAATGCAGTGAGGCTGCTTTTGGCTCAGGTTTTAAATAACGGACGTCCATTTTTTTCAAAAGACTCTTTAGTCAGAATTCCAATAAGATTAGGCGAAGATGCCTTTACAGATGGTGTTATTTCTGATGAAAAAAGAGAAAAACTCGTGAATGCCATGATTGGATTTAAATATATCATAGATGCTTATAAACCTGTAGATTTCATGGCGTGTGCCACTGCTGCCATGAGAGAAGCCTCTAATAGTGAAGAGATTATATCTGAAATTAAAGAAAAATCAGGGATAGAACTTGAAGTTATAAATGGACGCAAAGAGGCAGAAATCATCTGTTTCAACCATATTGAACAAAATCTCTCATCTACAGGTAAATCATATCTTCACATTGATGTTGGAGGTGGCAGCACTGAGATGACACTTTTTTCTAAAGGCAAAACTATTGTTTCTGAGTCATTCAATATTGGAGCAGTAAGAATAATCAAGGAAAAGGTAACTGAAAGCAATTGGAATACAATGAAGTCATGGGTAAAAGAGCAGGTGAAAAGGCATGACAGACCCATAGAGGCTATCGGAAGCGGCGGCAATATCAATAAAATATATAAGTTTGCGGGTAAAAAAGATCAGACATATATGTCATACAAACGAGTGGAAAAGATTTTTAACTATTTGAATTCATTTTCATTTGATGAGAGGATCAGAATATTAAATCTTCATACTGACAGGGCTGATGTAATAATTCCAGCAGCTTCCACGTTTTTGAAAATTATGAAATGGGGAAAAATAGAGAAAATTCATGTGCCGCAAATAGGTCTTGCAGACGGACTTGTCAGGTCACTTTATCAGAAACATAATGTTAAGCAAGAATTTTAAAAACTGATTTACGCAGGAGTTTAGAGTTATGCAGGAGTTCAAAGATTATTATATTTCAAGAGAGACTGAGATTACCAAACACTTTTCCATTGCTTCGGAAAGTGCCAATGAATATTCTATACACGAACTTAGAGTAGAGATAAAAAAAATAAGGGCTTTTCTTGAACTGATTAAAGGGATTACACCCTATTTTGATCTTAGAAAAGCATATCAACCTATAAAAAAAATGTTTAAAGCTGCTGCACCAATACGAGATGCTCAGGTGCTTCAGACAATGACAAGAGAGTATATTTCAGAAGTTGGTTTGGATGTAAATTTGAGCGAATATTTTAATTTGCTCAAACAGAAAGAGATGGCGGGGAAACGAGAGTTTTTTAAATTCTGCAAAAAATTTAATCTGTCTGTTCTCCCAAAAAACTGGTCTGCTGTGGAAAGTGCACTTGCAGCAGTCGCAAAATATGGTGACTCTCTAAAATCTGATGAAGATAAAATCAGTCAATATTCAAAAGATTATCTTAAAACTTTGTTTGACCTTTTAGACGGTTTTAGGAATAAAAGCGTGCTGGAAGAGAAAGATTTCCATGATATCAGGATATTGTGCAAAAAGAGTCGCTATACTTTAGAGATACTATCCAGCCTATTTTCCCCTGAATCTTTTGAGCTTATGAATAAAAACTTAAAGATAGTACATCAACCTTTAGGACAGTGGCATGACACAGATGCCGCAATTACACTATTAAATCAGGTGTTGGCAGATAAGACTCTTAAACCTCTTTTTAGCGAATCATCATATAATGATACGCTGCAATCTTTTCAGGTAAGAAAGCAGCATTTTAATGACCTTTTTTTAGGACGCTTTAAGACACTTAATCTAAAGGAGATTTTTTAATATGGCTGCAAATTTACAAAAAGAGCTGAACAAGATAAAGCAATCCATTCTATCGCTTGGGGCAATGGTGGAACACCGTTTCAGAAAGGCAATAGATGCTGTAAAACAAGGAGATAGAGCTATTGCAGAGTCAATTATAGATTCTGATGTTGAGATAGATGAATTAGAAGTTGATATTGAAGAGGAGTGCCTTAAAATTTTGGCACTTTATCAGCCAGTTGCAGTTGATTTAAGATTTATAATTGCTGTAATAAAAATCAACAATGATCTTGAACGGGTAGCTGATGAAGCTGTCAACATTGCACAGAGAGTTAGAACAATTTCTGGTAAAAACATGGGCAGATATGATTTTGACTACACCCGAATGGCAGAACTTGCGGGTCTCATGCTTAAAAAAAGCCTTGATGCTTTGGTTCAGATGGATTCAGACATAGCAGAATCTGTACAGATCACCGATAAACAGGTAAATGCAATTAGAAATGATGCGTATGATGCCATGAAAGCTGCAATGATAACAGCTCCCGAATATGCCGGACAGATTGTAAACCGCTATCTTATTTCAAGACATTTAGAGCGAATAGGTGATCACGCCACAAACATTGCTGAAGAGGTCAGACACCTTGTAGATGGCAGAATTGTCAGACATGAAATCTAAAGGAAATGGTTTTAAACTATGCAGATGAACTCTTTAAACGTTTCACCAGATTTTCCATGTTTTCCTGATAATGCAAAATCACTTGCAAACAGATATTTAACAAAAGAGATTTACGAAAGGTTAATCCATATTAAAACCCAATATGGGTTTACACTTTACGATGCAATAAGATCAGGGCTTGAGAATCCAGACAGCTCAATCGGAATCTATGCAGGTGATGCTGAAAGTTACGAACTCTTTTCGGACATATTCATACCAGTTATCCAACGTTATCACAGCATTGAAGTGCTGAAGCACCATATTAAATCCACAACATCATCTTCTTTTACATCAATTATAGCTGATAGGTTAGATTTAATGGAAAGCAGATTTCCTGATCCAGACCGAGAACATAAATATATTATATCAACCCGCATACGTGTTGCCAGAAATTTGAACGGTTTCCCATTTACCCCAATTATATCCACCTTTGATAGAAAACGGGTAGAAAAAATAATTATCCAAGCTCTTGAAAATATTCCTTCTCCATTAAAAGGAGTGTACCGCTCAATTCAGCCGTCTCTTATTATTAAATCCTCTTTTGATAAATCATTTTTCAGAAAAGGTGATCGATTTCAAGATGCCGCTGGTATTAACCGTGATTGGCCTGATTCCAGAGGAATTTTTGAATCTGATGACAAAAAATTTATGGTTTGGGTTAATGAAGAGGATCATTTACGAGTTATATCCATAGATAAGACAGGAGATATATCAGGTGTATTTAAACGTCTGATAATGGGAGTCAAGGATATAGAGAACAATCTCAATCTGAAAAACATCTCATTTGCATGGAATCAGGAATTAGGGTATTTGACTGCCTGTCCATCAAATCTTGGAACTTCGATGAGAGCGAGTGTTCACATACAACTGCCCAACCTGTTCAAAAATAAACATCTGCTTAATAACGCAGCAACTCAACTTCAACTACAGATCAGGGGTACAAAGGGTGAGAATAGTGATGTTGAATCAGCAGTTTTTGATATTAGTAACATACAAAGACTTGGTGTGACAGAAAAACAATGTGTTGAAATTCTGTATAAAGGTCTTTGCAAGATTATTGAATTAGAAGAAGATTTGGCTAATTATAATCCCCTCTCTGAAACTTAATATACTCTGAATGTGCTGCAATGGCACATTCACGCACAATATCCATTAGCTCTTGATCTTCACTAATACTTGAATCTTGAGTCTTTTGAAGCAGGTTTTCAGCATTAGTTTTTATCTCCTCAAGCAGAGTATTAATATCTTTAAGAGATACTGTCGAATTTCCTAACTGGTTTGAATAAAGGCTCAGTTTTTCAACAAGTTCGTCAGTTTCACTCTCAAGCTCTGATAATGGACTATTGAGGCTAATATTGTTGATAGCAGAAATTTCTGACAACAGCTCAGTTTTGCCAATCTCCTGAACAGATGCAATTGCTCCAGCCTCATGTATAATTCCTGTAACTCCTGCTGTCTCTCCCCCTTCTGTATTGCCCTTAACTGCCTTGCCAAGTAACTGCTTGAACAGATCGGCATTTTCAACACTTCCTGTTTTGCCCGAGGAAAGAGGGTGCGTTTTATTGAGGGGCGTATAGCCGCTTATTGAATCTATCATATGGATCACCTCTTCTTATATATATTTCAATCCTGACTCTTTAGCTCTACAATCTCTGTATTAACAACACAAGCAAAAAGTAGTCCGACATAATAAACAATTGAAAAAATATTCTTTAACAGCCTGTTTATACTACATTTTTTAAATTAAATTGACTCAATTAAGAAAAGAGAATTATTTTTGTGCTGGTAAAAATGGTAGGTTTTAAAGCAGTGTTTTGGTTTTAGGCAGGAAATTTTTTATTAGAGGGAATTTTTTGCAGTGTTATAGAAACAAGCTATTTCTGACCGCTTGTTTCAACGGTCAGAAAATATCTGTTGTCAGAATCAGATAAAAAATGCATTCATAAACTTTTCAGCAACTTTTTCAGGTTCAATGCTGTAGGTTCCACGTGCTATTGAGTCTTTCAGAGCATTGATTTTATCAGTTCTGTTGTCCTGAGGAGCATCCATAGCAGCAGAAATTTTCTGAAGTTGCAGCGTTGTATCAGAAAAGGTTACGCTGTCATTTTTTCCACTCTTTACAGAGCTTTCAGCAGTAGCAAATTTAGACAATCTACTGCTTTCAGGCTGTGAGTATGACTTAGGAATAAATATAGTGTTAGGGTTTTGAATTCTCATATGCTCACCTCTCTGGTTACATCTCTCTGGTTTCACCAGCAGCTTCTCTTGCTAATTGGGTCATCCGTTTCATCACAAAGTTGGAATCTTCTACAGAAAGTGTCTGGGTAGTCTTCTGGTTATTTTCATCAATAGAGTTAAAGCTAAACTTCTCGCCTTTTCTTTTGATAAAATCAATCTGTCCGCCCATCTCTTTTTCCAGTTGCCCCGCAATCTCTTTTTCCATAGCCTCCTGCGGACCAACCGTTGTAATTTTATCCACAATCCCTGCTGCAACCTTTTCTATAATTGCAGCTCTTTTTCCTTCTGCAGAGATTTTGACCTTATCAGAAGATTGGATATCATTGCCAGCTTGTTGGTTTCTGGCTATAACACGTCCCTGGCTTAATTGCCTGCTGTAAACCTTGAGAACATTCTGTATTTGATATGATGGAATCTGCATGGTCTTTTTCTCCTTTATCCACCAAATCGGCATATAAGAGTCAAAACTAAAATTTTTTTCATCTTTAACCTATAAAAACTCATCTGACCTAACTATAAAAATTACCCTGTAAATTACTCTATAATGGACATGCAATGATTTTACACAACGAGAAATGAAAGCCAGTTAAGAGACTTTCATATAAAGAATCACCGTTTTTTAATCTAATCATCAAAATTACCGGTTGTACCTTTGTCTGTCTGGATCAATCCACCTTTACGGAGAATCTCCTCTTTTGTCCAATCTTCGGGCTTTTCAATTCGTGTGCATTTGGGTCCTGGGTCTGCTGAGGCTGTCTGAATGATATCTTCAATCGCAAGAGGTGCAGTATCTTGTGCATTGAACACATTAGCAAGCATGTTAAAAATAAAATTCTCGACATCTTTTGCCATGCGGTCTCGGATATCCTTGGGCTGGGCAAGAAAAATATTTTCAAATGGAAGGTTGAGCTTTTTAAAATCACCTGCCTTAAGCTTTTGCTTTTCTGCAACAGCAAGCATCTTTTTCCATGTCTGCTCACTCATACCTTTATCTGGCTGCTTGATAAAATCTCCATTACTGTCAAGAATCGCATTCCCAAAATCGTTCACCTCCACACCCCATGAGATCATCTGAAGTGCTGTAGCTACATTTGCCTTTGTAGTGCGGGTTTTTTGGGCAATCTGCATAAGTTTTTCAGAGCTATTGCCAGATGTTCCATGTTGGGCACCAGATACATTATATTTTGCCAACGCTTCATGTATCTGTTCCGTCAACTCTACATTAATTCCAGTACCGCTCTCTTCAATACCATGTGTTGTGCCATTATTCAAAGCGATCCAGTTTGGAAAGATATTGTGTGCATTTAGGCCTTGAATCAGAAAAAGTGCCTCTTCTGCGGTTGAAAGTCCAGATTTTCCTTTAATTTCACCAACTTCTGTTTCAAGTCCAGCCCAGTCAGGAACAAATGGTTTAAGTTCTAAATTGGCAAGCAGATTTTGAGCATCAGGCAGATGGGAAGCATCAATGGCAATTGATGTGATACCTGCATCAAAAAGGGAGGATATCTCAATTTTTGCCTGTGGAATCTCATCAGGACTCTTAATACCAAAGTGATCTGCGTGAATTGCAACAGGAATTGTAATACCAAGTTCGTTGCAAAGAGCATCAACATGCCTCGAAATATTCCATAGACTCACAGGACAGTAGGCAGAAGTTCCGCCTTCTGAACGGGCAATCTCAATAATTATTGCAGCATTGGCACGCTGGGCAGCCATAAGAGCACCCTTGAGGACAAAGTGGTTTCTGCCATTAGCCGCAATAGTCATTGCTCTGCCTTTTTTGATCATTGCCCTGTCAATATATTTTCCGCTCACAATCAGGGCATGGGAGTTGGGAAAAAGTCTTTTAATATTATCAGGTCTACCTGCATCAAGAGCTTTCTGAAAATCCTTGTTGGTGATTGCACTGTGTGACATATCCCCTCCTTATTGTATGTATATAAATTTTATAGAACATGAGCAGCTTAACTGCAAATTGTTGTCTGTCGTTTTTACATGGAACTATTAAAAAATCAAGCAACTACATGAAAAAATCGGGGATATCTCCTAAAAAATAAGGCAAAAGCATCTAAATGAATATATCTTCATATTATTTTTTTTTTATTTTATAAGCATATCTATAATTAAATATGCTTATATCCTCAATTACTATGTATATTAATTATTTGATTTTATTTTATAAATCTATTTTATATCATAATTTATAAAAAACTTTTTTAACCACTTGACACATTCAAAAAAAATTTGATAATGTATGAATGATAATTCATTTACTAAAAGTTTAAGATCAATGGTAATAATAATTTTAAAGATCAAAATCTCTTTTATAACAAAAGATCAGATTACAGGTGATGGGATAATTGCAGAAAGAGAAGACAGATAAATATTACGCTATACTGGAGAGTGCTGGAACAATCTTTGCAAAACTCGGTTTTTATAAATCGACCATATCTCAGATTGCCACAGAGTCTGGTGTTGCTGATGGGACAATCTACCTCTATTTTAAAAACAAAGATGATATTCTCTATCAGTTCCTCAGATTTAAAACCACCACTTTTTTTGAAAAGATGAGACAGGCAATAGACGCATCTGAAACTGCCGAGTTAAAGCTGAGAAATTTAATCAGATGCCATTTGCAGGAGTTTCAAAATGATATAAACATGGCGGTCATCTTTCAATCTGAAGTACGATATAGAAGAGATATTGCTCTTCATGTCAAAGATGTCTCTAAAATGTATTTAGAATTTCTGTCAGAAATAATTGAGCAGGGACAGATGGAAGGCACCTTGCGTCAGGACCTTTTTGTTGGCTTAGTAAAAAGGTTTGTTTTAGGTGCAGTTGAAGGAGTTATCAATACGTGGGTTAATGCTGACGGGAAATATGATCTTGTTGCTATGGCTGATCCTCTGGTTGACCTCTATCTGAATGGCATTAAAAGCACTATAAACGGAACTAAAAGCCATACTAATGGAGCTAAAAGAAATACAAATGGAATAAATGAAGTGAAAATCAATGCATAGAATAAATACAATATATAAGATGAATCATCTTTTCCCTTGACCTTTGAGATATTGTCAATTAAAGCCTTTAATCGTAAATAATCTGAATATTGAATAAAGATTCATTATTTAGTCTTAATCACTTTAATCAAATTTTATTAACTTTTTATGGAGTAACATCATGTCACCGTTGATTGGACCAGCAAATTTCATGTTTTTTGACTTTTTCCCTGCTGCCATTCTGTCAGTTTTGATACCAGTGGTAGGGGTTGCACTTTTCACCTACATTATGGCAAGACGTATTGCCCCTTTAGTTCGTGCCGCACCAGATAACAGGTTTAACAATATCCCTGAACGCATTAAAAACCTTCTTATCATCTGGCTTGCTCAGTGGAGACAACCCCGATATATGGTCGCTGGTGTATTGCATATTGTTATTTTTGCAGGATTTTTAATACTCTCTATTCGTTCAACCTCTCTTGTTATAATTGGTATCTCAGATGGCTTTGTTCTGCCCGGTTTTGGCGGTGTAATTGGAGATATTTACAATGTACTTAAGGATTATGCTGCAACTGCTGTTCTTGTGGCATGTATTATTGCTGCGGTCAGAAGAGGTGTTGTAAGACCCGCAAGATATGATGTCCCTGCAAAATATGGCAAGGATCATACAGCAGAGGCTGTTTTTGTTCTTGGTGTCATTTCAACTCTTATGATTTCAGAGAGTCTTTTTGAGGCTACTGAACTTGCTGCTGAAATGCAGCATACGGGACATGCAGAATTTTTAGCTCCCCTTTCACTTGTATGGATATTCAGAGGTATGGTATCTGGATTTGCTCAAAGTACTTTGCAGGGACTCCATCTTGTGATGTATTATATCCATGATCTCACATTTTTCTTTTTCTTATGCTTCCTTCCGATGGGTAAACATTTCCATGTTATCACATCTATTTTCAATGTATTTTTCATGCGAGTTAAAAAAGGAAACATCAAGCCTGTCAAATATGGTGTCAATGCTGAAGAGCTTGACAACCTTGAGTCCCTTGGTGTCAAAAAACTTGAAGATTTTACATGGAAGCACATTCTTGATTTCTACTCATGTGCAGATTGCGGAAGATGTTCTGATCAGTGTCCTGCAAATGCAGTGGGAAGACCTTTATCTCCACGTTTCATAACCATCAAGGCAAGAGACCTGATATTTAAAAATTATCCTATTAAATCAGGTGAAATTTACAAAAGCAAACTTCTTGTTGAAGATATTTATACAGAAGACGAAATCTGGTCATGCACAACCTGCGGAGCTTGTGAGCAAGAGTGTCCACTTGGGATAGAGTATATTGACAAGATTGTTGACTTAAGAAGAGGTATGGTTGACGAGGGAATGGTTCCACAGTCTCTCCAGAAACCGCTTAAAGCCCTTGAAAAACGTGGTAATCCCTATGGAATCATGGAGAAAAAACGTTCAGACTGGTGTACAGAGAAAGAGTTTGCAGCAGAGTGCAGCGTAAAAATACTGGACGGCGGAGAAACAGCAGATACTCTCTTCTTTGTTGACAGTATCACATCATTTGATGACAACATTAAAACCATAGCTAAAAATACCGCAAAAATCCTAACTCGTGCAGGTGTTGATTTTGGTATCCTTGGCAAGGCAGAAAAAGATAGCGGTAACGAGGTTATAAGGTTTGGTGAAGAGATGCTGTTCCAGAATCTCAAATCTCATAACACAGAGGCAATTCTTGAGTCTGGCGTCAAACAGATTGTAACAGCAGACCCACACGCCTTTAATGCACTTAAAAATGACTATACAGGTCTTCCACCAGTCAAGCATGTAAGTCAGGTGATTACAGAAAAAATTAAAGCTGGTGCTTTGACCTTGAAAGAAGCTCAAGAACCAGAGAGTGTTTATGTTTATCATGATCCTTGCTACCTTGGACGCCACAACGGTATTTACGAAGACCCAAGAGAGGCTCTTGATGCTATTAAAAACCTTAACCGTGTTGAGCTTGCAAAGAGCAGAGATCGCTCTTTCTGCTGTGGCGGTGGAGGACTTATGCTCTTCTATGAACCAGAAGAGGAGACCAGAATGGGAGTTCTTAGGGTAAAAATGGCTGCTGAAGCAGGTGCTACTGTTATTATTACTGCCTGCCCGTTCTGCCTTGTAAATATTCAAGATGCTATCAAGGTTGCTGGTAAAGAGGGTGAAATGCGGGCAATGGATTTTACAGAGCTGATAGCTCAGCACCTCGCTTAAAATATTTAATATTGTTTTACGTATATTGGGTTTAAACATTTAAAAATTTATCTGGAGGTAACAATGGAGATTTTGGTATGCGTCAAGCGTGTTCCGGATACTGCTGAAAACGAATTTCAGCTAAACAGTGCCGGCAACGACCTTGATCGTGATGATCTGGTTTATTCCGTGAATGAGTGGGATAACTATGCAGTTGAAGAGGCAATTCAGATTGTTGACAGAGTTGGCGGTAATGTTACTGTGGTAACAGTTGGCGACAGCGAATCTGAAGAGGTTTTAAGACGTGAGATGGCAATGGGTGCTAACAATGGCGTTCTTATGTCTGATGATGCTTTTGAAGGGTCAGATGGTAAAGGTATTGCCACAATTCTTGCTGGTGAGATTAAGAAGGGAAAATATGACCTTGTTCTCACTGGTGCCCAAGCTGATGCTGCTGCTGGTCAGGTTGGCGGAATGTTGGCTGCAATGCTTGATCTTCCCTATGCCTCATTGGTCAACAAAATTGAGATTGAGGGCAGCAAACTTAAAATAGGAAGAGAGATTGAGGGCGGAAATCAGGAGATGAATGAAATTGAACTTCCCTGCGTGCTTTCAATCCAGACTGGTATTAATGAACCACGTTATGTTGGTATTCGTGGTATCAGAAAAGTTGCTCAAGTTGAAATTCCTGTAAAAGATGCTGCTGCACTTGGTGTTGATCCAGCCTCTGTTGGTGACGCTGGGGCAAAGGTAAAAAGAGTTGATTATTTTGTGCCTGTTCTTGGTGACGGTGCAGAGATGCTTGAAGGCTCAACAGATGAGATCATTGCACAGCTCATTGAAAGAATCAAAAGCAAGGGAGGACTCGCATAATGACACAGATATATGTTTATGTTACACATAAAGGTGGCGTTGCCGATGATATTGCATCAGAATTTATCGCAGCCGCAAAAAAAATTGATACTGGTGCAACTGTAACAGCAGTTGTTACTGGTTCTGGTGCTGACCTTGATAAAATTGCACAGTCTCTTACATCAAAATATGCAGAAGTAATTAAAATCAGTGATCCAGCTCTTGCCTATCCAAACGCTGAAGTAATTCGCAAAGCTCTTTGCAATGTGCTTGATAAATCTGCCATTCTTCTTGCCCCGCATGACACACTTGGCATGGATCTCTGCCCTGGACTTTCAATAAAAATGGATTCAGCATTTGCTGCTGATGTTGTTGATTTTGAGGGAATTGATGGCGGTAAACTAAAACTTGTTCGTCAGGAATTGGGCGGAGCAGTAAGCACTCATGTAACCTGTGATATTTCCAATGGTGCAGTAATCACAATTCGTCCAGGTGCATTTGCTGCTGCTGATGCTTCTGCAAGCGGAAAGGTAACTGACAAGCCTGCTGGCGATCTTGCGGTAAAAAGACGTTTTCTTGAGGTTGTTCAAGCTGAAGTTGGTGATGTTGATATTACCAAATCTGACGTTCTTGTCTCTGTTGGTCGCGGTATTCAGGAGCAGGAAAATATTGCTATTGCTGAAGAGCTTGCCGAGGCAATGGGTGCGGTTGTGTCTTGCTCAAGACCTATTGTTGATGCAAAATGGCTTGAAAAAGGGCGTCAGGTTGGAACATCAGGCAAGACTGTTAAACCTAAAGTCTATATGGCTATGGGTATCAGCGGATCATTCCAGCACATGGGCGGAGTAAAAGGCAATCCCTATATAGTTGCTGTAAACAAGAATCCTAAAGCCCCTATTTTTCAGGTGGCGGATGTTGGTATTGTTGCTGATATTCTTGAGTTTATGCCAGCTCTTACAGAGGCAATCAAAGATTTAAAGTAAACTAATACCCTTATAAGAGTAGTTGATTAAGGTTATGTATCTATTTCTGATACATAACCTTTTTTTGTTTGTGTATATCTGTTGCAAAAAAAATGATTTTTTTGTAGTTTAATTTATTATTCAGGTTAGATTAAACTATCTGTTCAGATTAAATTAAACTATTTTTTATGTTAAGTTGAATTATTTAATACTGAGATACACATACAATTATGAAAAGGAGCATTAATTATGAGACTTTTGACCCGTTCAGATTTTGATGGTTTAGGATGTGCAGCACTTCTCAAAGAAAAAGGTGTAATTGATGATATAAAATTCGTTCACCCAAAAGATATTCAGGACAATAAAATTGAGGTAACCCAAGATGATATTCTTGCTAATATCCCTTATGTCGAAGGATGCGGTTTATGGTTTGATCACCACTCAAGCGAGATAGAGAGACAAGCCTATGGTCAATATAATGGTATAAGTGATCCTTCTGCTCCGAGTGCTGCCCGTGTCATTTACGAATATTATGGAGGGGAGAAGATATTTAATAATGCTCATCTTAATGATCTTGTAAGGGCGGTTGATAAGGCAGATTCAGGCAGCTTTACATCAGATGAGATTCTCAATCCTAAAGGGTGGGATTTGCTCTCATTTGTTATGGACCCGAGAACAGGACTTGGCAGATACCGTGATTATCGAATCAGCAACTACCAGCTTATGATGGATATGATTGAATACTGCCGCCAAAAAAGTGTTGAGGAGATTCTTGAGATTGAGGATGTTAAAGAGAGAACTCGCCGTTATTTTCAGCAGGACAGCCTGTTTAAAGAGATGATACAGGCAAACACCACCATAAAAGGCAATCTCATTGTGCTTGATTTGAGAAATCAGGAAGAGATATACACAGGCAACCGTTTTATCCTCTATAGCCTTTATCCCAAGCAAAATGTCTCAATTCAGGTTGTCTGGGGATTTCAGCGTCAAAATATTGTTATGACCTGCGGATATAGTATTATAAATAAAAGCTGTAATATTGATATCGGTTCATTGATGCTTAAATATGGCGGTGGCGGGCACAAAAAGGTTGGAACATGTCAAATTCCAATTGAAAAGGCAGATGGTGTTCTTGAAGAGCTTATTGAGCAGATGCAGGAGAAATGAAATAATAATAAGGGTGGCATAAATTTTATTTGTAAGCCACCCTTATTGTTATTGTTGTCTCTTTTTAAATCTTAAACCTGCTTACAGTTGACTTCATTTTCTCTGATATCTCAAAAAGCTCCTGCGATTTGCTGTTCAAGGTAGTGCTGTTTTTAGACATATCTTGAGCAGAACGATTTACATCTGAAATATCTCTTGCAATATCTTCTGACACAGCCGAAGTTTGGGATACATTTTCATTTACCTCGCTTATACCTTGAGATGCCTGCATTACATTTTGAGCAATTTCACGAGTAGTTCTTGACTGCTCATCTACAGATATTGCAATTTCAGATACAGTTTTATTTACGTTGTTGATAACAGTTGATATCTCTTCAATATCTTTTACAGTCTCCATAGTTGATTTTTGAATATCATCAATCATCTGCTTGATTTCGCTTGTGGCATCTGATGTCTGTTTTGCAAGGTCTTTTATCTCGTTGGCAACAACTGCAAATCCCTTGCCTGCCTCGCCTGCTCTTGCTGCCTCAATAGTTGCATTTAAAGCCAAAAGATTGGTCTGCTCAGAAATTGTGCTGATTGCCTCTGTAACTTTACCAATCTGAGTGGCAGCCCGTCCTAATTTATCAACCCTTTCTGAAGCTGTAATTGCCTGCTTGACAGCTTTATCTGTAATTTCTCGAGCCTTATCAGAGTTGCGTGAGATCTCATTTATATTGCGTGTAATATCTTCTGCTGAATTTGCAACAATCCCAATGTTTGTTGAAGCCTGTTCCATAGCAGCAGCTACAGAATTCATGTTGGCACTCATCTCTTCAGCAGCTACAGCTACAGTATTTGCGTTCATTGATGTTTTTTCAGAGCCTGAAGAGAGTGAGTCTGCAATTTTTTGAATTCCGCTTGATGAGTTTAGAAGAGTCTGGCTGTTATCAGCGATATCAGCGATCATTTTTCTTAAATTTGCAGCCATGCTGTTAAGGTTGGCTGACATCTCACCAAACTCATCTTTGGAATCTGAGTCAATTGAACCTGTCAAATCGCCTTTTGATATGGCATTGATAAACGAACTTGATTTTTCAAGTGGTTTGATAACATTCATCCTGACTAATAACCAAACAAACATACTGATTATAACTAAAATAAGCACTGTCCATAGAAAAATACTTTTTTGTGCTTCCCAAACAGCCTGCTTTGCCTCTTCAAGAGAACCTATTATTTCAAATGCACCGTGAATTTCCCCCTCTCTCCACCCCTCCATTATTCCGCCCGTAGGGTCTGCCTTGCCTTTAGGATCGCCGTGACAAAAAAGACACTCTTTGGTCAGGCGCACTGGCTTGAAATAACGAATCTGATCCTCTTCAACTACAATTTTCTCCTCAAGTTTCTGCTCTTCCAGCTCTTTTAATATTGCAGCTTCGAGCTCGGTTGGCTCATTTTCAGGATTTCTTGGGCTAAACTTAGGAACCCTGAACTGATATCCTGCTTTTTCTGCGTTTATTTTTGCCATGTGAATTGCTGTTATGACTGGGACAGCTTCTACAATATTAGACTTATCCAGTTCACTGAGTGGCTTTATGATGCCTTGATTAAGTTTATTTGCCATCTCATTTCGCCCAGCTTCAGCCATTAGAACCACAGCACGACTCTTTTCAATAGTTGATTTCTCTGCCCACTCTTTAATATGGTTTATATCTTGAAATGCAAGAATAAGAGCCACAACAAGCGGTCCCATCAACACGATTCCAAAAATTTTCCATTTAATACTCAAATTCCTAAAGCCCATCTATTTGCTCTCCTTGTGTTAAATTGTTATTTTATTTCACATTGGTTAAGGATAAAAATTTATCCATACTTATTTTTGATTTATTTGGGCAGAATAAATTCATCAAGTTTTTTAAACATAGATTCAGGCCACTCTTCTGCATAAAGAAAAAGCTCCCGCTCCTCCTCAGACATATTTTCTCTTATATTAGGAGGCAGGCTCTCAAAAGCCATTTTACGTTCTGGATCGAGTTTATTTCCGTTTTTTTGAGTCTCTCTATCTGTTTTTTCTATCTGTTTATTCCGTTGTTTCATTATTTCGTAATCCTTAAATTATAAAGTTAGTTGTACAGTAACTTCTATTATTTGTAAGAGATATTTTTTTCTAATATCAGTTTGTTTCCTCGTTCATTATAAATGTATTTTGAAAAATACTGTTCTATTATCATAAGCCCTCTACCATGTTCTAAAGTATCATCCATACACTTGCTTTCAAGCTCTTTTTTCCAATTAAATCCTTTACCCTGATCCTCAATTTCAATTTTCACTACTTTATTATCAATAATTTGAACAGAACATCTTACAGTTTTAGAAGAATTCAGGCGGTTACCATGACGTACCGCATTAGTTAATCCCTCACGCATGACAAGCTGAATTGCAAAAAGGTGGCTTTGAAAAGATTCAGAGCATTCAACTTCTTCAATATCATAACCATCTGAAAAAGAGTTCTGATTAAACATATCAGTTAAAAATCTTATAGTTTCATCACATGTTCTATCAATATTCTCCATTGTAGAGCTAAATATTATTGTAATACTGTCATGTGTTTTATAGATATCAAAGATATAACTATCCTGCATTTTTTATACCTCCACACATAACAGAACAATATCATCCTCTGGCATTATTAATCGCTCTGATAATCCATCTAATTCATTGTCAGTATAAGTTCCTTTTTGATGGATTGTCCTTCTTCCAAAAATATTATCAATCAAACGCCTTGGAGACTCTTCCACCGAAATATTACTAATTTTTGTAAAATCAGAGAGAAAACGTTCTGCACCGTTGACCCATGTGATATTATTTTCAGCAGACTCAACAAGTCCATCACTGTATATGAAAAAGCGGTCTCCTGGAGAGACGTCAATCCTTGTAATGCCAAACTGTGCATCTTTAAACATACCAAGCACATCTCCATCAGCACTTAGCAAAGCAGGCTCTCCATTAATAGGAAGATGGATAACCGGAGGATGTCCAGCATTTATAACGGTCATCTTAAGGGTTTCACGGTTCAACAGCACATAACATGAGGTCAGATATTTTCCCTCAGGAAGAATCTCTACAAGAACATCATTTATCATTTTCATGCTTTCAGCAGGGGAATAAACAGGAGTGCAGTTCTGTACAAGCAAAGCTTTAACTGAAGCTGTCATATAGCTGGTCTTGATATCGTGTCCTGAAAAATCTGCAACAAAATATCCTTTAATTTGATCAGAAATATCAAGAATATCATAAAAATCCCCGCCTGCCTCATGAAGAGCTTTGTAATAAACTCCAAATTTGGCATCAGGATTGTCCTGAGGAAGCGGCAGCATGGATTCTTGAGCTTCGGAAAGCTGACGCAGTTTATGAGCCTGCTCTGCAATCAGCGAATTTGTGGCAATGGAGAGTTTTAGATGGATTCTAACTCTTGCGATCACTTCAAGGTTATGAAATGGTTTGGTTATATAGTCCACAGCACCAAGATCAAAACCTTTTAATTTGGAGTGTACTTCACTTACACCAGTGAGAAATATTACTGGAATAGATGCTGTCAATGGATTATTCTTTAAAAACTGTATAACCTCAAACCCATCTTCTCCCGGCATCTGAATATCAAGAAGAATAAGGTCTGGCAGTTCTGCAAGTGCAAGCTGCCTTCCGTGCGGTCCGTTGGACGCTGTCAACACCCGATATCCTTCCTTTGAAAGGGATTTCTCAATAAGCTTGAGATTTACAAGATGATCATCCACTGCAAGAATAGTAAACGGCTGCTTTATATCCATAATTTTATCCGTCAATTAACCTTTAATTTTATTCGTCAAGTAGTCTTTGTGATTGAGTAAGATAGGCGGTAATGGATATTATATCCACAATACTCCACTTGCTCTATCTCCCTCTTTTTATAACGCTTATTGTCATATTAAAAGATATTATTCTGTCTTGAAAAACAAAAATATTATATAACATATTGTTTTTATATAAGATAAATAGATATGATATTTAATTTAAACATGATTGACAAAGCATTGCAGATCGTAGTAAAAACTGTTTTAATTTGAAGATTTCACTTGACTTAATACCCTTTTTCCGCAAAATTGGCAAGAAAAGTGGAGTTTTGTGGAGTTAAATTTAAGCCATGTTAAAATTTAAAAAGTGCCGATAGTATATGTTCAGATCAAGTTCTTTCCATACGATTGACCCCAAAGGGCGTCTGATAATTCCGTCAAGATTTAGAGATTATCTTAGAGTCAGCGGGAGCAGCGGTGTTATGCTCACTAATATGGATAGATGTCTATATGGATATACATTTAATGAGTGGAAAGAGATAGAAAAAAAAATTATCTCTGCCAAAAACATCCACTTACGCCACTTTAAGAGGTTCTTTCTTGGCAATGCCTGTGAATGTATCTGTGATAAACAAGATCGCATTCTTATTCCACAGACATTGAGAGAGTATGCAGAGATTGATATTGATATTGTCCTTGTGGGTGTTCTTGACCATTTTGAAATATGGTCACGTTCAAAATGGGATGAAGAGAACAGTCGGATGGAGCAAGAGCTTGAAAAGCCTGAAGTTAAAGAGGAGATTGCCGCACTTGGTTTATAAGATTTTTAAATGTGTTTTTATTAAAATATGAAACCTTTTAACCATATATCTGTACTTCAGGCAGAGGCTTGTGACCACCTGAATCTAAAACCAGGTGCAGTCTGTGTTGACGGCACTTTAGGTGGATGCGGTCATGCCCGTTCAATCCTTAAATTGATTCTTCCGGGCGGAAAGCTAATCGGTATAGATCAAGACATAGATGCTGTTAATAATGCAGAGTCTATGCTGTCAGAGTTTTCAGATAGTATACATATAGTTCATAGTAATTTCTCTGAGCTTCCAGCAATACTTGACTCACTTGGGCTGAAAGGAGTGGATGGTATTTTGCTTGACCTTGGTCTCTCTTTTCACCAGTTGATGGAGAGCCAGCGAGGTTTCTCATTTCAGAAAGATGAGCCATTGGATATGAGGATGGATATCGAAAAAACATCTACAGCAGCAGATATTATAAATGAATACAGTGAATTTGCTTTGGCAGATATCTTTTTCCGATATGGTGAAGAGCGTATGTCAAGAAAAATAGCAAGGCAGATAGTTGAGAAAAGAGAGATATCTAAAATAGCTTCGACCAGAGAGCTTGCAGCCATCGTCAGAGAGGCAATGCCTTTAAAACTTCTCAAAACCCAGAAAATTCATCCAGCTACCCGTGTATTTCAAGCATTGAGAATTGAAGTGAACAGTGAGCTTGAACATTTAGAGAATTTTATGTCACAGATTCCTGATTTGATAAATAGCGGCGGACGCCTTTGTATTATATCGTTCCACTCTTTAGAGGATAGAATTGTAAAACAATCTATACGTTCATGGGAAAATGGATGCACCTGTCCCAAGTATTTTCCAGAATGTGTCTGCGGATTTGTTCCCAAACTTAAAGCTATCGTAAAAAAACCAATTATACCGAGCAGTAGAGAGATCAGTATAAATCCTCTGTCAAGAAGTGCCAAATTGAGGGTGGCTGAAAGAATTTAGAAGGCTTATATATACGATGATGGCATAAAGAGCACATCTTAAAGATGAAAATAACAGGAAAAGTCAGAACATGGATACTCAGGTTAAAGGGTTGCAGAATAAAATTAACTTTGGCAGATGGATTATGATTATTGTTATCTTATTCGGAGAACTCTTTTTATATACATGGTGCAGAGTGAGTTATACAGAGACGGGTTTTAAAATTTCACAGGAAAAAGAGAAACAGAAGGTTCTTAAAGCATACACAGATGCTTTAAGTATGGAAAACGACAGACTTCTTTCTCCTGAACGAATTGCCTATATTGCCACAACAAGGCTTAACTTGATAATTCCTGAACCCAGCCAGATTATTTACATGGATATGTAAGGAATCTGAACATGTTATCTGTAAGACAACAAAATCGGGGTAAGGTTAGTGACAAAAAAACAACTAACCTTTTTAATTTTACACCTAAAAAGCAGAATATTGATGCTGACAGAAAGAGAAACTCTAATGATAAACATACAAGCGTTAATATAGCAGTTGAAAAACATAAGACTTTAGTAACAGCCGTTGAGAGACAAAGATATCTCAGTCTCAGAATAACAGTCATCCAGTGGTTATTTATATTTGTAATGGCACTTCTTGCGATAAAAGCAATTGACATACAAATTTTTAAATCCACGGATCTCACTATGAGGGCTGAGAAGGAGTATATCAAAAATATCACAGTACAGGGGAAACGTGGTGATATTATGGACAGAAACAGGAAACGTCTTACAACCACTATTGACACAGTTTCAGTCGCCGCTATCCCTTCTGGTATCACAAATCCTGCAGAGACAGCAAAGCTGCTTGCTTCAATTTTGAAAATTGATAAAAAGAGCTTACAGGAACAGTTGAGCACCAAGAAAAATTTTACATGGGTCAAAAGAAAAATTTCCCCTGCTGAGGCAGAAAAAATTAAGCAGTTAAAACTTAAAGCAGTATTTTTTCAAGATGATGTTATCCGTTTTCATCCAAATAGAGAACTTGCATCTCAGGTGATTGGCATAACAGGTTCAGACGGAAAAGGACTTGAGGGCATTGAATTCAGCCACAATAAAATACTTGAGGGTAAAAACAGAAAGATAAAGATTACAAAAGATGCTGCTGGAAGATATTACAATGAAGAGAAAAATATCAGAGAGAGTCTCAAGGGAGACTCTTTAGTTTTAACAATTGATAGTACTATACAATTTATTTCAGAAAGTGCTCTTCAGAAGGCGGTTGAGGATAACGGTGCTGTTTCTGGAACTGCAATTGTAATGAAACCAGATACAGGTGAAGTCCTCGCCATGGCACACTATCCGACCTTTAATCCAAATTCATTTTCTGATTTTAACCGCAGTACATGGAGAAACAGGTCGGTACTGGACACCTTTGAACCAGGTTCTACAATGAAAGTCTTTGTCGCCTCAGCCATTATTGAAAATAAATATGCTAACCCTACATCACTATTTTTCTGCGAAAAGGGGTTATACAAAGTTGGAGGTTCAACTGTAAAAGATACTCATAGCTATGAATGGCTCACACTCAAAGAGATTATTAAATATTCAAGTAACATAGGGACAATAAAACTATCTGAACTTATGGGGAAAAAGATGCTTTTTGATACTCTCAGCTCTTTTGGTTTTGGAAAAAAAACTGAGATTGGGATCCAAGGAGATGCCACAGGTACCCTTACCAACTATAAAAAATGGTCAAAGATTGATACTGCTGCAATATCTTTTGGACAGGGTATGACCGTTTCCTCTCTCCAGCTTATTACGGGTGTTAGTGCAATTGCCAATGATGGTCTTTTAGTCAAACCAATACTCATAAAAGAGATATTAAGTTCAACAGGAGAGGTGAAGCAGGTATTCAAAACTCAACCTGTTAAACAGATCATATCTAAAGAGACTGCTCACACGGTAAGAGATATGATGCGTTCTGTAGTTGAGGATGGCGGAACTGGAACTAATGCTGCAATCGATGGTTACTCTGTATGCGGAAAAACTGGCACTGCACAGAAAGTATCTAAAACAGGTGGGTATTCAAGAGATAAATACACAGCACTGTTTGTTGGCTTTGCTCCTCAAAATAATCCAAAAATTTCAGTACTTGTAGTGATTGATGAGCCTCCCCGATCTCATTATGGCGGTGTAGTGGCAGCTCCTGCTGTTAAAACTATAATGAGCGAATGTTTTAATTATCTTAAAATTCCACCAGACATGATTGCAGAAACCGTTTCAAATACTACAATAAATATGAATAAAAATGGTTCAAATATCAAAACTGCATCCAGCACTAAAACTGTTTCAGAAGTAAATAAGGCAGGAGAAGTAAAACATAAGACTCGCTATTCATACAAAAAAGCATCTGATAAAAATTGACGGTTTATTAAAAAATCAAGAGTGAAATATCACAATAAAAAAACGAAGCAATGAAAAAACTAACAAGAAAAATTATGGAGACAAAACAATAGTGAAACTCTCCTATCTTATAAAAGATTGTACCCCTGTGTGGTCACGGATGATTCAACCATCAATAAATAGCCATAGCCACGATCATCATCATCACTATTATACAGATGCCAACTATTCTGACACAGATAGTGATGAGAAAACCGTTAGCTATCACTCTGATCAAAGCAGTGATCCTGAGATCAGCTCTATCCATGCAAATGCAAGCCAAGTAAAATCGGGTGGACTTTTTATTGCCATAAAGGGATTTAAGGCAGATGGGCACGATTACATTGCTCAGGCAGTTGCTAATGGTGCTGCTGCAATTATCACGGAGAAGAAGATCGGGAAAAAGGAGATTGTCGATTCTGGTATATATGCTGATCGGAATATCTCAAATAGAGACCAAAATAATTCAGCCAAGTCTATGCTCAAGCCCGTTATTGTTGAAGTTAAGGATAGCAGAAAGGCAATGTCATCAATTGCAGCCCGTTTTTACGGGAATCCATCTGATTCAATGACGCTAATAGGAGTTACTGGTACTAACGGCAAAACTACAACCGCATTTCTGATTGAGAGCATTTTTAAGTCAGCAGGCTATAATACTGGTGTAATTGGTACAGTAAATTATAGATTTGCAAATCAAACCTTTGAAAACCCAGTAACAACACCAGAATCTATTGATCTTCACAGAATTCTTGCCCAGATGAGAGATGCTGGAGTAACACATGTTGTTATGGAGGTATCCTCTCATGCAGTTGATCTTCACAGAGTTAGAGATTGTGAGTTTGATGTTGGAGTTTTCACCAATCTGACTCAGGATCATTTAGATTATCATAAAACTATGTCTTCCTATTTTGCATGTAAAAAGAGTTTTTTTACGCGACAGCTTAAAAGAGGGAAAAAGGGTGAAAGCAGCGTTTCAGTAATAAATATTGACGACTCTTATGGAGAAAAAATAGCCTATGAACTTGACAGCATGGCAGTTACTACATCAATTTTAACTCCAAAAGAGAAGAGAAATAACCTCAACATATTCAGTAGTAATATCACAGATGATATATCAGGTTTACAAGGATATATTCACATTCAAAAAGCCATCTCTTCTATGCAGACAGACTCAGCAGATATCAAAATTAAATTCAGTTCTAAACTCACGGGTCAGTTCAATCTTGAAAATATTTTGTGTGCCACTGGAGCTGCCAATGCGATTGGGATATCTCCTGAAATAATCGGCAAGGGGATTGAAGAGTGTTATGGTGTTCCTGGAAGATTGGAAAGAGTGGAAAATGAAGTTATAGGAGATGGTTTTGAACGCCATGTTTTTGTAGATTACGCACATACACCCGATGCTCTTGAATCTATCCTTAAAACTTTGAAAATGAGAGCACCCGCACGCCTTATCACAATTTTTGGGTGCGGAGGAGACAGGGACAGAAGCAAACGTCCAATTATGGGAGAGATTGCAAGCAGATACAGCGATATTGCTATTGTTACATCAGATAATCCAAGAACAGAAAATCCTGATGCTATTATTGCTCAGATAGTTAAAGGGATAAAAGATAAAGATACAAAGCTACCTGATGACAAAAATGGTAATAAAGAGGTGATTATTGAACCAGATAGAGCCAAAGCTCTTGAACTTGCAGTAACTATCTCACAGCCAAATGATATTATTGTCGCGGCTGGAAAAGGGCACGAAACCTACCAGATAACAGCTCAAGGAAAGATTGACTTTGATGACAGGGTTATACTCAAAAAAGCATTGACTACAGAGACAATGCCTAAATTTGTACCTATTGCATGGAGCTGTGCTGATATTGTAGAAGCTCTTGGAATATCTAATCCTATTATCCCAATTACTCAAGTTACCCAAATTAATCCAGTAGCAACTTTAAACCCCAATCAAGAGTTATCCTCTGATAGATTTGCCTCAGTCTCCACAGATTCCAGAACAATAAAAAAAGATGAACTTTTTGTAGCTCTTAAAGGTGAGAGATTTGACGGACACAATTTTATCTTTGATCTGATGCGTCAAGGAGTCAGGGGATTTGTAGTTGAAAAAGGATTTTATGATAATCTTACACCTGAGCAAAAAAGTGAGTGTAATAGAAATGATATTTACTTTTTTGAGGTATACGACTGCCTTGAAGCACTTGGAATGCTTGCAAGATTTCAGAGAATCCGTTCTGGTGTAAAAGTTGTTGCGATAACAGGCTCAAACGGCAAAACAACCACAAGAAGAATGACAGCCTCCATTTTTGAGCAGAATTTTAAGACGCTTTCAACTCAAGGAAATCTGAACAACGAGATTGGAGTGCCACTTACTCTATTGAAACTATCAAAAGATCATGAGTGGGCTGTTATTGAAATGGGAATGAACCACCCTGGAGAGATTTCAAGGCTGTCAAAAATTACCTGTCCAGATATTGCCATCATTACAAATACCACAGATGCACACCTTGAAGGGTTAGGAAGTGTAGAGGATGTTGCAAGGGCAAAATCTGAAATAACAGAGGGTATGAATCCCAATAGCACAATAATCATTAACCGTGATGATCCAAGATGGGAGATTATTGCAGATAAAGCTGAAAAAATTCCCAATATTTCAGGCAAAATTTTTTTTGGATTAGATGGAGTCTTTGACGCTTTTGATTCAGATATCAAGAATAAAAAGTTTTTAGAAAAAGGCTACTTTTCAGCAAACGATATAGTGTTCAATCACGATGCTATTACCTTCTCGTTGTGTGTCAACTACAAGCAAAAAAATCTCAAACAAGCTCATACACAAGAAGATTTCAAACAATCTTATACACAAGACAATCTTATACAAGAAGATAAATATTATAATTATCCTAAATTAAAGATAAAAACACCTGCCCCGTTCATGCTTAACAATGCACTTGCAGCAACTGCCGCAGCATTTGTCGCAGGAGTTCCAGAAAATGCTATTAGAAAAGGGCTTCTGATGTTTGAACCAGTTGCAGGAAGAATGAAAATTATTGATATTGAAGCGTATGAAGCTAATCAAGGCGAGTATGATGCTAATAAATATAATGATAGTATCAACTATCAAAGCAAGAGATGGCTGCATATTATTGATGATACTTATAATGCCAACCCTGGTTCTGTAAAGGCTTCACTTGAAACCTTAAAGCAGTTAAGTAGAGGAGCAGAGTCTATTGCAGTGCTTGGTGATATGTTAGAACTTGGAGAACAGAGTCCGCAACTTCATTTTCAGATTGGTCAGGCAGCAGTAAAGGCTGAAATTTTAAGACTTTATGCTTACGGAGATATGGCATTTGAAATTGTAAAAGGGGCACAAGATGGTGGTCTTTCTCAGGAAAATATACTTCATGGCACTAAACAGGAGATAATTGAGGCTATTCTTAAGTATATCCAAAATAGAGATGGTTCACCAGAAACAAATAGAGCAGACAATATGGAGAAAATAGAAAAATATAAAAAATCTATCTGGATATTGATAAAGGGTTCTCGTGGCATGAGAATGGAACAAGTTGTCGAGGCACTGATCAAGTGTTTGGGCTGCTAATTTCCCTGCATAAACTATGCTATTATCTTGATACTGCATTGGTATTTAGTTGATATTGCAGCGAAATTTATAAAATAAAGTAATAAAGTTAAAGAGGAGTTTTAAATATAAATCATGCTTTACGAGTTATATAATTTACATAATGAAATCTCGTTTTTCAATATTTTCAGATACATCACTTTTAGAACAATTTATGGAGGCTTGACCGCCTTTCTTATCTGCTTTCTTCTTGGTCCGATTGTCATAAAAAAACTTGCGAGAATGCAGATAGGTCAGTTTATCCAGAATGACGGACCTAAAACCCACCTTGAAAAAGAGGGAACTCCAACTATGGGCGGGATTCTTATTATGTTTTCCATTGTAGCCTCCACTCTTTTATGGGCAAGACCCTCAAATCACTATGTAACTATCATACTTCTTACAGTTTTATCGTTTGGATTTATAGGATTCCTTGACGACTACCAGAAGGTACTTAAAAAAAGAAACTTAGGACTTACTGCAAGGGGCAAGTTTATTCTACAGATTATAGCAGGATTTGGTATCAGTTGTCTGATATACAACTGTCCTGATTTTAATACAGAAATCACTATTCCGTTTATTAAATCTCTTTCTCCTGATCTTGGTATATGGTATATACCCTTTGCAACTCTTGTTATTGTAGGTACATCAAATGCTGTCAACCTGACAGACGGCTTGGACGGTCTTGCTATAGGTCCTATTATTGTGGCGGCAGTGACTTACATGCTATTCGCTTATGTAACAAGCCATCTCAAAATAGCACAATACCTTCAAATTCAACATATTGCATCGTGTGGAGAGATAAGCGTTATATGTGGTATTCTTGCTGGAGCTGGTTTGGGATTTTTGTGGTTTAATGCTCATCCTGCCCAGATATTCATGGGTGATGCTGGTTCTATTCCTCTTGGTGCAATTCTTGGAACAATTGCTGTTGTTACTAAACAAGAGATTGTGCTGCTTGTGGTTGGAGGGCTTTTTGTTATAGAGGCACTCTCTGTCATTATTCAGGTGGGATATTTTAAACTGACACACGGCAAGCGGGTTTTTAGAATGGCACCTCTGCACCACCATTTTGAGCTTAAAGGGTGGCCTGAATCCAAAGTTATTGTAAGATTTTGGATTATTGCCATAACTCTTGCTCTTATATCATTGAGCACCCTTAAAATAAGATAGATTTGTTTTTATATAATATGTATAATAAAAGAGAGTCCAGCCATGGGTTTCTACAGTTTTGTATAAATATAAACACGGATAGTTAATTAATGATCTTATCATCAACAGAAAAATATATTCTTGTGGTTGGTCTTGGCAAATCAGGGATATCAGCATCTAAATTTTTTAGACGCAAAGGGTATGAGGTAGTTGCCACAGATATTAACCCAGCAAGAAAAGATGCACCTCAGACTCTTGAGCTTGAATCACTCGGCATAAAAACAGAGATTGGACCCCACAACATTGAAACATTTGAGAATGCAGGCTTGATAGTTGTAAGCCCAGGAATCCCGCTTGATGGCGACCATTTTCAAAAAGCAATCAAAAAAAGCATTCCTATCAGAGGAGAGATGGATATTGCTGCTGAACTTATAAAAGAGCCGATAGTTGCTATTACTGGCACTAACGGCAAGACAACCGTTACTACCTTGATAAGTGAAATGTTGAAATGTTCTGGGTTTAAAGTTTTTACAGGTGGCAATATTGGAACTCCGCTTATTGAATACCTGAATCAGACTGAATTATATGAAATTAAAGGTAGTGATAAGCCTGTAATTAGTATTGATAAACTTAAAATTAACGGAGCAGACAAATCTGAAACTGTAAAATCATTGGGATCACTAATTGACAATAGATGTGACGTGGTAGTGGTTGAAGTTAGCAGCTTTCAGTTAGATACTGCTCAAAATTTTTCTCCTGATGTGGCTGTGCTGTTGAATATCACAGAAGATCACATGAATCGTTATCCTGATTTTAGAGCTTATGAAGATTCAAAGTGGAGTATCTTTTCTGGTCAAAATGAAAAGTGCCACGCCATCATAAACAGCCGTATTCAAAGCATTAATACCAACAATAGTAAAGTTGCTATAAATAGTCATATTGATATAAATGACCTCCAGAATAGTAGACTTGCAAACATCAGAGCAAAGATAACACTTTTTAATACTGATGAGGAGCTGTTCACTGCTCAAAAACAACTCTCTAAACTTAAAGGCAAGCATAATCAGGAAAATATTGAGGCTTCCATACTTGCAGCTCTGTGTGCAGGTGCATCAATGGAGGGAATAGAGAGTGCACTTAAATCTTTTAAGGGGCTACCTCACAGAATTGAGTATGTGGCAACCATTAATGGAATTGAGTTTTATAACGACTCTAAAGGTACAAATACTGATGCAACTGCCCGTGCGATTGAGTCTTTTGATAAAAAGGGTTCTTTTTTGGATAACCATGACTCTTTTGCCAAAAAATCTTTTGCCAGCAATATTATCTTGATTATGGGCGGACAGGATAAAAATATGGATTTTTCAGTATTAAAGGAGTGGATTAACGGCAGAATCAAACTGATAGTTCTAATGGGTGAGACAAAAGATAAGATATACAAAGCCCTTGCTGGCTCATGCGATATGATATTTGCAGATAACATGAAACATGCAGTAAATCTCTCTTTTTCCCATGCAAAATCTGGAGATACAGTTCTGCTGTCGTCTGCCTGTGCAAGTTTTGACATGTATGGAAGCTATACAGAAAGAGGGGATGATTTTAAAAGACAAGTTAAAAGTCTTATTTAATCTCAAAAGATATCTCATCCTGAGAGCGATACCTAAGGTGGAAAGGTCTATATTAAAAAGACGTGGCTGAAAATGTAAAAATAAGAGCATATCACTTGCTTAACGAACCTGCCATTCTGTTTCCTGTAATCATACTCGCAGGTCTTGGCATAATAATGGTGCATAGTGCAAGTGCGTCCATAAGTATGACAGAGCATGGGACAGCACTTTATTATGTAAAAAAGCAATTTATTTTCTGTGCGATGGGAATTGTAATCATGGTCATAGCATCTATGATTCCATACAAATTGCTGAATTCTCTATCATATCTTATTTTTTTTTCTGCGGTTGTATCTCTGTTAGCTGTACAGATTCCTGGTCTTGGAATTAAAGCAGGGGGTGCTTATCGGTGGCTTAATCTTGGTGGATTTACGTTTCAGCCTTCGGAATTTGCAAAACTTGCATTGATAATTTTTCTTGGATATTCATTGAACAAAAAACAGGAGATGATATCACATTTTTTTGTAGGTTTTTTTCCTCATGTAGTTGTTCTTGGGCTTTTAGCTATACTGATTTTGATTCAGCCTGATTTAGGGACAGTTGTAATTATGGGAGCTATCTCATGGATTATGATGTTTGTCGGCGGTGTCAGATTGATACATTTACTATGCCCCGCCCCTCTGCTTCTGCCGATGATATATTTTTTGGTGTATAAGGTAGAATACCGCATGGAAAGAATTTTTGCCTATAGAAATCCGTGGGATGATCCTTTAAACACAGGATATCAGATCACCCACTCACTCAAGGCATTTGGTTCAGGCGGGCTGTTTGGCAAGGGGATCGGAATGGGGATGCAGAAGCTGCACTATCTGCCTGAGCCTCATACTGATTTTATACTTTCCATTATTGGGGAAGAACTTGGGCTTGTAGGAGTTCTTGGCGTACTTGCACTCTACACTATCATTATTATCAAAGGGATACGTATTGCAAGAGAGGCTGATACTCTGTTTGGAACTTTCTTGGCAACTGGCATTACAGCAAGTCTTGCATTACAGGTAACTATAAACACAGGAGTAACTATGGGACTGCTTCCGACCAAAGGGTTGACACTTCCTTTTTTAAGTTACGGAGGCACGTCTCTTATTATGAATATGGCTGGAATGGGAATATTGATGAGCATAGCAGCAGATAAAAAAAAGTCAGTAGTGTCCGGTTAGGTTCTTGCATGTGCTAATGCGACCTCCTTATAAATTGTTATGGTGAGTAACCATAACAATTTATAAGGAGGTCGCAAAATGTGTTGCCCTTTCCATCCTGTAATCTT
>JADFZJ010000033.1 GCA_015232555.1 Desulfamplus sp.
CCTATTTTGTAATAAGAAACTGGAATCCAATCGCAGAAGTGGCATTAAATAAACGAAACAACGCCAAAATACAGGAATCGTGTGTAAAAAAGGCTGCTTGATACTTTGATATAACTGGTTTATGTATTATTGGTAATAAATAGAATGAAATTATTCTAGAAATAACCTGGAAAAAGGAGACGAAACAACATAACCTCTTTTTCAGGTTCAAGCGACAACTTCCTTGACATTCACCGTTAATTTGTACATTGGCATTTTTTTAAAAAAATAATATAAGAACAGTAATTTATTTTTATTGCTAAAGCCGTCAGCTTGTATTTTTGTTATTTACTGTTAAACTTTAAAGAGTCAAAAGGAGAAAAGTCTAATGAAGTCAATGCGAAGCACTTCAATATTAAAAATAGTTATACTGCTTTTTTGCTGTATAGGAATAGCTGCCTGTGCCGACAAATCTCAAAGTGTAAAATTAGTCCCAGACATACCTGTTGTGGAGAGTAATCAAGGAAAGGGCAAGATGATTACTGTAAAGGTCATTGATAGAAGACCTAATAACGTAATCGGATACAGAGCATCATCAACAATATCAAGCGGAGGTGAGATAACCTTAAGCCAGAGTCTTGAAAAATTAGTGCTATACGAATCGATCAAGGGGCTTATGAAAAAAGGGTTCAACCCTTTAGCTTCTAAATCTGATCAATCAGCCGTATTAACAATAGATATTCAGGAGTTCAGGTATTACACATCAACAAGTCAATGGACAGGTGCTGTTCATACCAGAGCCACTCTTAAAGCTAACGTCAATTTGAGCAACTCTAATCTGACTAAAAGATTTTATGAAAATGTCTATACAGTAAATAATGAAAAGAGAAATATTGTAGTTTCAACTGCTGCTCAGAATCAAAAACTCATTAATGAGATGCTCAATGATATTATGCAAAAACTTTTAGATGACAATCAACTAATTGAATTTATGGGAAACTGGGCAGAATAAAGTAACGGTTTATCCAGCGGAGTGTAGGGTGTGGGTCATTCTTAATGTGAAACACACCTGTCTTATTTATCGGGTTTTTCCTCAATAGATTCTCCTCCAGAGTTATAATCTATATTCATTAATAGTTCATCATTGATATCATCGCATACTTCAGGATAAAGTCTTTTCATACAATCAGGGCAGATACCATGGCTGAACTGTGCTTGAGTATATTTGCTGATATACGATTCGACCTGCTGCCAGTATCCTGCATCATCTCTTATCTTCTTGCAGCCCGCACAGATTGGCACAATGCCTCTAAGTGTATTGATATGATTGAGTGCATCTTGAAGCTCAGCCACTTTTGCCGACAAGGCTGACTGCATCTCCAAAAGCCTCTGTCCGACATCTACACGAGCCTTAAGCTCTCCCATATCAAACGGCTTGGTCAGGTAATCATCAGCACCCGCATCTAATCCTGCAATTATATCAGCCTTATCACCTTTAGTGGTCAACATTATGATGTATGGTCTTGTAGCGTATAGCTCGTGTTCATAAGCATCTCCATTTTTATTCATACACATGGCACGAATCCTGCATAACACCTCCAGTCCATCAAGTATCGGCATCATCCAGTCTATAATGGCAAGTTTAGGTGCGTTAGCCTCCTGAAGTTTGTTCAAAGCATCGACTCCATTTACGGTTACAACCACCTCATGTCCTATTCTGTTCAAAACACTGGCAAGCAAGGTGCGAGATAATAGATCGTCTTCAGCAATAAGTATCTTCATCAATTGTTCCTTCTATATTTCTTTTTATATTCAATATTACATTATCAGATGCCCTGCAAATTCAGTAGCTTTAATAAGAATAGAATCAAGATCAAGTGTGGTTATCTTTCTCTCATTTAAAACTATCTTTCCATCAATAATAACGTCTTTTACATCTGCACCTGTAGCTGAATAAACAAGATGAGATATTGGATTATACATTGGAACTAAATGCGGTTTATGAGTATCTAATATAATGAGATCAGCTTTTTTGCCTATCTCTATAGAGCCTGTTATATCTCCAAGTCCAATTGCCTTTGCACCCTCAATAGTTGCCATTCTAACCACTGATAATACATCTAAAACACCAACATCATAACGGTGGATTTTATGAAGTTTTGCAGCTAAATCCATCTCAGTAAAAAGATCAAGATTGTTATTACTTGCACTGCCGTCTGTTCCAAGTCCTGTTGGGATTCCGGCTCGGATGAAATCAAGAACAGGAGCAATGCCTGAGCCAAGTTTCATGTTACTTTCAGGATTATGAGATATTGAAGAACCCCTCTGCCTTATAATTTCAATATCCTCATCTGTTACCCATACGGTATGAACAAGGAGAGTATTTTGATCTAAAATGCCACAATCATCAAGATATTTAACTGCTGTTGTCTGATATTGCTGCCTCATCTGCTCCTGTTCAGCTTTTGTTTCAGCAACATGAATCTGAAATAGAACACCTATATCTCGGGCTGCCTGTTTTGCACTTATAAGAGTCTCTTTAGAACAGGTATAAGGAGAGTGGCAAAATATTGAAGATGTTATTTTTGGATATCTGTTTTTGAATCGGCGGGCATAGTTTGCGGCATTTTCAACATTTAGAGATGGCTCAACTACTCCAGGAGCAGGAAAATCAATAACACCTTGACCAAGTACTGCCCTCATCCCTGATTTTTTGACCGCTTCTGCTACCGACTCTTCATGAAAATAGCCATCGCAGCATGTAGTAGTACCAGAAAGAAGCATTTCAGCACAGGAGAGCAAAGTGCCACACTGTACAGTCTCAGGCTGTATATATTTTTCTTCAAGTTTGAAAATATAGTCATTGAGCCATGTAATAAGCGGAATATCGTCGGCAAAGCCGCGAAACAGGGACATAGGCAAATGAGTATGGGTATTGACAAGACCCGGCATCACAATACCGCTTTTTGCATCAATCACACAAGCTGCATTTAATCCAGCCATCTCAGCAGTAGAGCCGATTTTAATGATTATATCGGATTTTATTAAAACTGCTCCATTATCAATGATACGATTTTGAGGATCAACAGTGATAATCCTGCCGTTTTTGATCAGAATATCTCCGTCAGAAACATTCAAATTAGATGTATCTCCGTCAAAAGCCGCGGTCTCATCATGGAAGTTTTTTTTGCTGCTTTGATCTGATTTATTCATAATATACCTTCATTAATCTAAGGATATCTCAACATGCAGTTTTTTGCCGAGACCTTCAAGTTCTCTTTTAATAATATCTGTAGTAACTCCATCTGGAAAGATCAAATCAATCGTCATAAGATAAAGTTCAGTTCCACTCTCAGGAGATGGTTTTGTCTGTGATTTTAAGGTGACGATATTAATCCTGTGTTCAGCAAAAAGTTTGCTCACCTTATAGACAATACCTGCTTGATCAACGCCTTCGACTGATACCGTATGCCGATTACCATTGAGCTTATAATCTTTATGGTGAAAATCTAATGGACGGATAAAAACTGAAATCCCTTTCTCTTTTTCAAGTCTTCTGCAATCTCTGTAAAGATTCTCTTCAAGCATCTCTCCTTGTCCTGATAAAAGAAGAATCAGCGTAAATTCATCTGCTAAAAGTCCCATCTGCGAATCTTCAAGGTTGCATCCATTCTCATAAATGATTCTTGAAACATCTGCCACGATTCCTGGTCTGTCTTTGCCAAAAGCGGTCATTATAAATTTTTTTTCCATGCTCTCTTCTCCTTAAAAAGTGTGACAATTTGCTTAACATAAAGTATATTAAGATATTTCAAGCAATAATCTGCCTGAGCACATAGGGAAGAATCCCGCCATTTCTGTAATAGGCCAAATCAATGTGGTTATCTAAACGTGAAATCACACCAAATTCTATTGATGTAGAAATACCAATATTCGTTGATGTTGCACCACTGCTCCTGCCTGAAGCTCGATAAGCATTATCCTTCACTGCTGTTACCTTTAAAGTGCAGCCAGGTTCCATATCTGCAATGCCTTTAATGGTAAACGTCTCCCTACCCGTCAATCCTAAGGATTCATAGCTTTGATTATTGGCAAAGATTAAGGGTAATACTCCCATTCCCACAAGATTGCTTCTGTGAATTCTTTCAAAAGATTGTGCAATAACTGCCCTGATACCTAAAAGATTTGTGCCTTTAGCTGCCCAATCTCTTGAAGAGCCTGTACCATACTCTTTTCCGCCAAGAACAATAAGAGGGGTTGATTCTTTTGCATAAGCCATTGCAGCATCAAACACTGAAGTGATAGTATTTTCAGGTATTTTGAGTGTAAAACTTCCCTGTTTGTCTGCAAGTTTATTCTTTATGCGGATATTCCCAAATGTTCCTCTCATCATAACCTCATGGTTTCCGCGTCTTGAACCATAAGAGTTGAAATCCTCACGCTTTACTCCATGAGATTCCAAATATTTACCAGCAGGATAATCTTTTGGAATTGTACCAGCGGGAGAAATGTGATCTGTGGTGATTGAATCTCCAAGTATCAGCAGAGGTCTTGCATTTTCAATAGCACCTGGTAAAGATGGCTCGCGTTTAAACCCCTCAAAAAACGGTGGTCTTCTGATATAAAGAGAGTCCTTGTCCCACAAAAAAGTTTTACTTTCAGGAACATCAAGCTCCTGCCACAGTTTATCGCCTTTAAATATAGTGCCGTACTGCTCTGCAAAATACTCATTTTTAACATGTTTTGAGACAAGACTTGCAATCTCGCTGTCAGACGGCCAGATATCTTTCAGAAATATTGGTTTTGAGGAGCAGTTAGAGGAAGATGAAGAATTTGAGCTATCATTTTTTCTTGAGTAGCCAATCGGTTCTGTATCAAAATCAATATCAACCCTGCCAGCCAAAGCGTAAATAACCACAAGAATCGGGGACATCAGATAGTTTGCCTTGGTACTCTGATGAACTCTTGCCTCAAAGTTTCTGTTACCTGAAAGAACAGATGCCACTTTAAGGTCATTGGCTTTAATTGCATCTTCAACACCAGGGCAAAGAGGTCCACTGTTGCCAATACAAGTCATGCAGCCAAAACCTGCTATATGAAATCCTAACTGCTCAAGATAAGGCATAACTCCAGCAGCTTTTAGATAATCTTCTACCACCTTTGAGCCAGGTGAGAGAGATGTCTTTACAAACGCTGGAACCTCAAGCCCAAGTTCCACAGCTTTTTTTGCAGCAAGTCCAGCTCCAATCATAACACTTGGATTTGATGTGTTGGTGCAGGAGGTGATTGCTGCAATTACCACGCTGCCGTTTGTAATAGATACCTCTTTTGTGGTTACACTCTGTTTATCTTTGTCCATAGAAGCATCAACGCCAATTTTGTCAATAGAAGCATTAACGCCAATATTAATGTTAAGTTTAACATTTGGATTTGCACCTGATTTAAACTCTTTTACAAAAGAATCCTTAACATCTGTAAGGTAAATTCTGTCCTGAGGTCTATATGGTCCCGCCACTGATGGTCTAATCTGAGAGAGATCAATTTCCACTGTTCTTGTAAATTCAATACTCTCATCTCCTGTGCAAAAGAGAGAACACTCTTTGCAGTAGGTTTCAACCCGTTGAGTCAGATGCTCTCTTCCTGTCATGGCAAGATAGTTGATTGTGTTCTGATCAACAGGAAAAAACCCCATGGTTGCACCATATTCAGGCGACATGTTGGCAATTGTGGCTCTGTCTGTCAAAGAGAGAGCTTTCATGCCAGAACCTGTAAACTCAACAAATTTCTCAACAACTTTCTCTTTTCTCAAGATATGAGTTATGTGCAAAACAATATCTGTTGCCGTTACACAATCTGATGGTTTTCCTGTCAAACGAACACCAATAACATCAGGAAGCGTCATAAAATATGGCTGTCCTAACATTACTGCCTCTGCCTCAATTCCGCCCACACCCCAGCCAAGAACTCCAAGTCCATTAACCATAGTTGTGTGAGAGTCTGTACCGACAAGGGTATCTGGAAAGGCAATTTTTGCACCATCATCAGATTTACTTGTCACAACCTGAGCAAGATACTCAAGATTGACTTGATGGCAGATTCCAGAACCCGGGGGAACTACCCTGAAATTATCAAAACTCTTCTGTGCCCATTTAAGAAGGTTGTAACGCTCTATATTTCTTTTGTATTCCAAATCAACATTAAGAGTTGCGGCATTGGCTGTTCCATGAAAATCAACCTGAACTGAATGATCAATCACAAGATCAACAGGTACAAGAGGGTTTATCTTGTCAGGGTCAGCACCACTTTCTAAAACAGCATCTCTCATGGCTGCTAAATCAACCACTGCTGGAACTCCTGTAAAATCCTGCATCAGAACCCGTGCAGGGTGGAATGGAATCATAACTGGTTCGTCAGGTGAGTGCCTTCCCCAGTTAAGGACATTCACCACATCCTGCTCTCTGACCACATCTCCATCTAAATTTCGGAGTAGGTTCTCAAGCAGTATCCTGATGGAAAATGGTAATCTTTGAATATCTGCAATTCCCTTTTGCTCAAGCATTGAAATATTGCAGATTGTATATGTTTCACTATTAACATTCAGTATTTTTTTCGATTCAGGCAGGCTCATTATAATCCGCTCCTTTGGGATTTATTCAATTTAGGGCTTAAGATACAGAAGTCCCCTCTCCATCGTTATTAAGAAAAGGGGACTTCAGGATGTGTTAAGATTTGACGGAATTTTAAACATTGTCAAATCTATTAAATAGATAACAATAGTATTGAAAAGGACTGTTGTTTATGAATCAGCCTACTATCTCCATGGTGCTGAAAAAATAGGCAATTTCAAAAGCTGCGGTCTCTGGTGCATCAGAGCCATGCACCACATTTTTTTCAATATCAGTTGCATAATCTCTTCTTATTGTTCCCTCTTCAGCATTCTTGAAGTTGGTGGCTCCCATAAGTTTTCTGTTTTTTGCAATGACATCATCACCCTCAAGAACCATAGCCACAATTGGTCCTGATGTCATAAAGTCTGTCAGGCTTTTGAAAAAAGGTCTCTCTTTATGGACAGCGTAAAAACCTTCTGCCTGCTTCTGGCTCAGATGAAGCTTTTTCATTGCAACAACTTTAATGCCTGCCGTTTCAAAACGTTTGATAATTTCACCAATTATATTTTTGGCAACACCGTCGGGTTTAATCAGAGATAATGTTCTTTCCATTTATTAATATCCTTATTATTAATATTGAATATGTTAATTAAAACTACAAGGTAACTGTTTAATACAAAAAAATATTGTTGTTGTTATCACATAAAAGCGTTTCAAGTCAACATTTCCATCATTATCATAAAAGCAACTTTCAAAGATAATAAGGCAACTTAACAGTTATTATCCTCCTATGACATGCTTGACAATATGGTGCAGTGTGGTTAAGATATTCGGAAATAAGCACAAGCGATTTGACAAACAAGTGCTGGATAAAATATAAATATTTAAGGAGAACCTACTATGATTGACATGACAAATGCTGCAACAACGCAGATTGAGGAATATTTTAGAGGAAAGGAGATTTCCCCTATTAGAATTTTTCTAAACTCAGGCGGGTGAGGTGGTCCATCCCTTGCTATGGCTCTGGATGAGCCTAAAAACAGTGACGATGTTTATGATGTAAAAGGTTTTAAGTTTGTTGTTGACAAAGAGTTTATGAAACAGGCTAAATTGATTAAAATTGACTTTACAGGCATGGGATTCAAATTGGACTCTAAGATTGATTTTGGAGACTCTTCATGCTCAAGTTGTGGAACCAGCGGAAACTGTTGTTCCTGATCTTTTTGATATTATAGTCAGACAACTTTAAGTCTGATATGATAGAAGTTTTTAAAGGGTATTTCTATGGAGATACCCTTTTTTATTTAATCAGTTGACACTTTTCGAAGCAGTAATTAATACAGCGGGACCAGTCAACCCGAAAAAGCATTACTGCCTACCACTGCTTAACAGAATCAATTTAGAAGAGGTTTTATAGCGTTTTTCAATTGATTGGATGATGAATAGAGTTGTTCCTAATTAATTATTATTATAAATTATTTAGGAACAACTCTATTATATAAAATTGAAATACAAAGATATAAGAAATTCTCCATGAAAGATATAAATCAATGCACCGCCAGCAAGGTATGGACCAAATGGAATCCTCAATTTTGAGTCAGCTTTTTGTGTAGCAAGCATTATGATAACACCTGCAACTGTTCCTAAAAGAGAAGATACAAATATTGTAAAGACAACCCCTTTCCAGCCAGTAGCAGCACCGATCATGGCAAGAAGTTTTATATCTCCCCCTCCCATTCCCTCATCTTTCCTGATGAGATAGTAGACAACAGCAACAAGATATAGACTTCCACCGCCCATAAGGATTCCAAGCATGGTATCTATTATAGTAATTTGAGGCACAATAAGTGGTGCTAAGGCAAAAATAAAAATACCGCTAATTGATAAAATATCTGGTATGATTTGAAGGTCAATGTCAATAACTGATATGACAATCAATACGGAAATAAATGCAAACCAGAAAATAGATTCAATGGTTAGTCCGAATTTAATAAATGTTGCTACAGCAAATATTGCAGTAATAAACTCAACTAGCGGATACCTGACAGATATAGATGTATGACAGTTTTTGCATTTTCCAAAGAGTATGATAAAGCTGATAATAGGAATGTTTAGGTAAAATGGGATTGATGATTTACATACGGGGCAGAAGGAACCTGGAAAAACAATGGACTCCCCCTTTGGTATCCTGTAAATACAGACATTAAGAAAGCTGCCAATGGATGCTCCAAACACGAATACAGCGGCTATTATCGTTATATATGTCATGGCGTTAAATTGGCTCAGAGAGTTTAACATTTTGTAGTATCCTTTACATGAAAGTATCTCACAATATCTGTTGGGGCTTTCATTTATTGTGAGTGTTGATGTTATGAATTATTATTATCAATGATGTTGTAAAAAATATATAATGATTTATTGTTAGGTCAATTTTTAGACTGATTAACCATTACTATGTAATAAAAAGAGCGTAAATATTAAGGAGCACAGATGGCAGAAACAGATATTGATGATCTTATAGATATAATCGAAAAAGAGGCGAGCATTGATGATATTCCCATACACATGCCTATGATGCCTGTAAGAGATGTCGTCATTTTTACAGACATGCTTTTACCTCTTTTTGTTGGACGTGACAAGTCGATCAAAGCAATAGAAGAGGCTGCCAAATCCAACAGATATATTTTTCTCTCTGCACAGAAAGATTCTGATCTTGAGAACCCGGGACAGGCTGATGTTTTTGAGATAGGTACAGTAGGAAAAATTCAGAAGATGCTTAAACTTCCTGATGGGCGTATCAAGGCATTGGTTCAGGGTATTATTAAGGGAAGGATTGAAAAATTTGAAAAAAAGAGAAATTGCTTTAAGGTAAAAATAGAAATTTTAAATGAGCTTGAACTTAAAGATTTTGGAATTGAGGTTGAGGCTCTTATGCGTAACGTCAGAGAGAGCAGCGAGAAGATACTTGCACTCAGGGGAGAGTTATCAGGAGATGTGGGCATATTGCTTGAACAGATTGAATCTCCGGGGAAGCTCGCTGATCTTGTGGCATCAAATTTACGTCTTAAAGTTCAGGATGCCCAGGATATCCTTGAGACAATGGATCAGAAGAAAAGACTTGAAAAGGTAAACGATTTTCTTGCCCGAGAACTTGAGCTTTCTACTGTTCAGGCGAAAATACAGACAAATGTAAAAGATGAGATATCAAAAACCCAGCGTGACTACTATTTGAGAGAGCAGGTTAAAGCTATTCACCGTGAACTCGGAGACGGGGATGATAAATTAGTTGAAATTGAGGAGTATAATCAGAAAATCCGAAAGGCAAGAATGCCTGAAGAGTGTGAAAAAGAGGCATTCAGGCAGGTAAAACGGTTGGATCAAATGCACTCTGACTCTTCAGAAGCAGGTATTATAAGAACTTATCTTGACTGTATTGTGGAGATGCCATGGATAAAATCAACCAAAGATTCTCTTGATATCAACAAGGCTGCCCAGGTTCTTGAACATAACCACTATGGACTCGACAAAGTTAAAGAGAGAATCCTTGAATATCTAAGCGTTAGAAAGCTTAACCCTGATATGAAGGGTCAAATACTATGTTTCTCAGGCCCCCCTGGTGTTGGCAAAACCTCTCTTGGAAAGGCAATTGCCAAGGCAATGAAACGAAAATTTGTGAGAATATCACTTGGCGGGATAAGAGATGAAGCCGAAATAAGAGGACACAGACGCACATATATAGGTGCAATGCCTGGACGGATTCTTCAGGGGCTGCGTCAATGTGGAACAAATAACCCTGTATTCATGCTGGACGAGATTGACAAGTTAGGTAACGATTTCAGGGGAGACCCATCATCTGCACTTTTAGAAGCTCTTGATCCTGAGCAGAACTCAGAGTTCAGTGACCACTATCTTAATATGCCATTTGATCTCTCAAAAGTTCTTTTTGTGCTCACAGCCAACATGACAGATACCATTCCATCTGCACTTTTGGACAGAATGGAAGTCATAAGGATTACAGGCTACACTCGTGAAGAGAAGCTGGTGATTGCAAGAAAACACCTTTTGCCACGTCAGATTAAAGAAAATGGTCTGCTCAGACGTGCAGTCACTATTTCAGACGGTGCATTAGAAACTATCATTGCTGAATATACAATGGAAGCTGGACTACGGGAATTTGAACGTAAACTTGGAACAATATGCAGAAAAATTGCAAGGCAGGTTGCTGAAGGTAAAAAGGGAAAATTCAGTGTTACACAGCAGGGTCTGACAAAATTTTTAGGACCTCCTATCTATCTTACAGATATGGATCAAGATGAGAGTCAAGCAGGACTTGTAACTGGTCTTGCCTGGACCGAATTTGGAGGAGAGACTTTATATATTGAGGTCTCGTTGTGTCATGGTAAGGGAGAACTCACGGTAACAGGTCAGATTGGTGATGTTATGCAAGAGTCTGCACGGGCTGCATTTACATACACCAAGGCAAATATGGAGCGGTTTAATATTGACAAAGATGAGTTTGAAAACAAGGATATCCATATTCATGTCCCTTCAGGAGCAATTCCCAAGGATGGACCATCTGCTGGCATTGCAATGGCAACCGCACTTATCTCGGCATTTACCGGAAAAATTGTGGACAATAAGGTTGCCATGACAGGCGAAATATCTTTGAGGGGCAGAGTTCTTCCAATTGGAGGACTTAAAGAGAAGGCTTTAGGTGCTTTGCAGGCTGGAATCAAAACCATTATTATTCCTGAAAAAAATAAAAAAGACCTTTATGATCTGCCTCAATCTCTGAAAAAAAAGCTCCATTTTATATGTGTACAGAATTTGGATCAAGTTTTGGAGGTAGCTTTTATCAAACAGGATGAAGATGGTAAAGATCAAGGGATAGATAAGAGTAAAAAATCCGCAACAGAAATAGATATGGGATCAGATTTAAATTCATCAGAGAAAGATACAGATTCAGATGTTCTATCGAAACCAGATATCGCAAAAGATTCAGATTCAATAACATCAATAGATACGGAAGATGAGGCTGATGAAGATTCTTGCAGTTGATACGGCTGAACAGAGCTGCTCTATTGCACTTGTAGAAGATAATGTGCCGATATCCCAATCATTTCTTATGAACAGAATGACACACTCCCGTACTTTGATGAATATTATTGTGCGTATGCTGGAAAAGGATGCTGGTATAACCATAGATGATGTAGATGGCTTTGTCGCTGCCTGTGGACCTGGTAGCTTTACTGGACTGCGTATAGGTATCAGCATTGTGAAAGGTTTGTCATTTGCCACCTCAAAGCCTTCAGCAGGTGTATCAAGTCTTGATGGAATAGGATTTCAATTCATCTTTTCATCTGTCCCCGTATGTGTCATGATGGATGCTAAAAGGGGCGAGGTCTATTTTGCTCTCTATCGCTTCTGCAATGGCAGATTGGTTGACAAGAGTGAAGAACTTGTTATCTCTCCTGAAAAGGTACTTAAGATTGTCGGCTCTGATTTTTGTCTGTTTGCAGGCTCAGGTGCTGTAGCATTTCGTCCTCTGATTCAGAAGAATATGGATGATAAAGCTCTCTTTGTCCCCCCATTTCAGAATTTTATCAAAGCATCTGCGTTGGCTCATATTATTTTTGAGGACAATTCCCGATTATCTATGATGCCTAATGCAATTACCCCTGTTTATCTCAGGAGATCTGATGCAGAAATCAGCTATGATCAGCGGCACCGATGAGTTTTTTTTATTATTCAGGAGTTCAATCTAACAATAATTGTAGCGAAGCTGCTTATGTTCTTCTTGGAAATGTTTGTTTAATAAGCTCATCTCTGTTTGCTGAAGAATAAAACTGCTTTTGTCGACTGGTAAAGGTGCTTTTGTTGACAATAAATTGCCTGTCTGTTATTAACTCGGAAAAAATAATTGAGGCAGTTACATCTATAACAACTACTGCCTTCCTGATTTAAACAACAAAATTTCATAATCCAAGTGATCTACATAATTATGAAATTTGAATTTTAACGGTAATAATTAAGATATGAATAAAACTGATTGGCCTTACAATTCTGCGATGCCTATTGCAGCACCTGGTCTTAAATTTATTATTACATCCATTACTATAGCCGTACTACTTTTTTTATTGGGCTGGACTATTTTAGGATGTTTTGCCCTTTTTATAACAGTGTTTATATGTTGGTTTTTCAGAGATCCTGAAAGGGCTGTTCCTGATAGTATGAACTGTCTTGTGTCCCCTGCTGATGGTAAAATTATTGTTGTGGAGGAGATGTTAAATAATGACTTCACACATCAAGCCTGCATAAAGGTCAGTATCTTTATGAATGTATTTAATGTGCATGTGAACCGAATACCATTTAAAGGGGTGGTAGAAAATATCATTTATGTTCAGGGAAAATTTATCAATGCTTCATTTGATAAAGCCTCTGAGCATAATGAGAGGAACGCATTGGTAATAAGAACGGATTCAGGTCTACTTTATGGTGTTGTGCAGATTGCAGGACTTATAGCAAGACGTATTATCTCGAATGTCGATATAGGTGACTCGGTGGAGCGTGGCAGCAGATATGGCATGATCTGCTTTGGCTCAAGACTTGATCTCTATCTGCCTTCAGACAGTAAAATAGCTGTTGCTAACGGGCAAAAGGTAGAGGCTGGAACAACTATTATAGCCTATTTGAATTAGTGTTATTTAAAGTGTGTCGCCTCTGGTTTTGGAGGCATGAATTGTGAAACTAAATGGAGAATAGAGAAGTTGGAGCAGATACCAATTACTATAGAAGGATTTAATGTTCTTAAAAAAGAGCTTGAAAGGCTTAAGACTATTGACAGACCTCAAAATATTAAGGCAATAGAAACAGCAAGAGCACACGGAGATCTTTCAGAAAATGCGGAGTTTGATGCTGCCAAGGAGAGACAATCCTTTATTGAAGGGCGTATTGGTGAGTTGGGGTATAAAATAGCAAGTGCCAAAATCATTGATCCTGATACTGTGCCCAAAGATTGTGTAAGATTTGCTTCAAAGGTGCTTCTTGAGAATCTTGACTCTGAGGAGGAGGTTGAATATATGCTTGTGGGTCAAGAGGAATCAGACATATCAAAGGGAAAAATTTCTGTATCATCTCCTCTTGGAATGGCTCTGCTTGGTAAAAAACCTGGTGATGATGTTGTGTTACAAGCTCCCGGCGGTAAGCGTTCCTATGAGATCATTGCTATTTTATAGTTATGGCATTATATTTAAGTATAACAATTGTGTAGTTAAATGGAGGATATATTTTGGCAAGAGTCACTATTGAAGATTGTCTTAAAAATGTACCAAGCAGATTTGCCCTTGTTCACATGGCAGCACAGCGTGTCAGACAGGTAAGAGAAGGTGCTGATTTTCTGGTTAAATCATCAAAAAATGAAGATGTGGTTACAGCTCTCAGAGAAATTGCAGCCAACAAAGTGGTTATTAAAATGGATACTGATAAGGAATGAACATAAAAAAAGAAAGATTGATGAGATAAGTTAGCTTTAAATACTCACCAAATCTTTAAAGCAGACACCATGATAGATATTCAAAAACAGCGTGATTATCGTAATATACCCATTGATAAGGTCGGCATCAAGGAGCTGCGATACCCCATAAAGGTGCTGGATAAAAGCAATGGAATGCAGTCTACAGTTGCAATGATCAACATGTATGTGAACCTTCCCCATCAGGCAAAAGGGACTCACATGAGCAGGTTTGTTGAGATGCTTCACACTTTTCGATCCCAGGTATCCCTTGAATCATTAAGCCATATACTTGAAGATATGAAAAAAACCCTTGAAGCCCAATCATCCCATATTGAGATCACCTTTCCATATTTTGTGGAAAAGTCATCTCCTGTTACAGGGGCAAGAGGACTTATGGATTACACCTGTTCAATCATAGGATCGTCAAGATCCTCAGATAAAAGCCGTGATCTGATGGTCATGGTTGGAGTTCCAATCACTTCTGTATGTCCATGTTCAAAAGAGATAAGTGAATTTGGTGCTCATAATCAGCGAGGAGAGGTTTTGGTAAGTACGAGGTTCAAGAAATTTATATGGATTGAAGATATTATTGCTGTTGTTGAGCAGGCTGCCTCATGCGATCTTTTCTCAGTGCTTAAACGTGAAGATGAAAAACATGTTACTGAACAGGCGTACCAGAATCCCAAGTTTGTTGAAGATGTTGTCCGTGATGTTGCCAAAGTTTTAATGGAAGATGAGAATATAACCTGGTTTTCAGTAAGTGCTGAAAACTTTGAGTCCATACATAATCACAGTGCCTATGCCTATATTGAAAGAAAGAGGCTGCCTGTCAGTAAATCATAATACAGCATCACTCAGACAATCAACTAAAAATTCAGTAAAAATAACAAGTTAAGAACATTCAGGGCACTGCATTTTGTGCCCTTTTATTTTTATCTTTTCCCCTCATAAGCTAATACACTATTCCAGAGAAACTGCCTTATTTTATCATATCCTGCTCCAGCTTCATTAATCATAATCACAAATGGATATAATCCTTTAGATGTCTCAAAATATCCACATCTTGTTCTTACACCATTGAGAGTTCCTGTTTTATAATACTCATTACCACCAATAGCCATATTGCCGCGAGCAATACGCATATCATCGCCGCTGTAAGCTACTTTAAGGATCTCACCCTCTATTGCTTCACTCTTCATAAGATGATAATCTGGTCTGAATCGTTTAAGCACCTTTACCATATCAGCAGGAGAGATTCTATTTTTTCGTGAAAGACCTGAGCCTTCAACAATGACAACATTAGAATTTCCAGAGTCTGCATAGGCATGGTTTGAGTTCCTAAAGTTTGCCTGTTTAGACGCAGAGATGCCAACTACTCCTTTAGCATAATCAGCCACGGCAGCAACTCCCTTCTCAATAGTCGCTGGTGGAGAAAATGCTCGTGCACCAGCACTTAAAAAGAGTTGATTTGCCATAAAGTTACTCGAATACGCTAAAAGCCTTCTTGTTATCTCATCAATATCATAAGGAGAGATAAACTTATAAATGAGCCTGTCGCCGCGTGAGACAACACCTCTGGTTACCTGACCTTTTACTACTATCCCCTCCTGTGAAAGAAAGTGTTGTATCAATATACCAGCATAAAGTCTGCTCTCCTCCTCAGATAAAACGACTCTTCCCCTTTTAAGTCCAGATGACCGAACTCTGTTCATAACAAATGGAAGCAAAGGAGTTTCAGGATCATCACTTATATAAGATTGTTCAGCCTTGCTGTATCTGAAAGCAACGGTGTTAAAATTGGCAGATAGAGCTCCAACAAAGGCATCGTAAGGGTTATTTGTGTCGGACTTTCCATCAATGTTAATGTCAGAAGCAAAAAATGAGTTGTCAACAATTACATCATTTATAGATGTGATATTGATTGATTTTAGGATTGAACTTAGCTCACGGCAGGCATCATGGATAGTTGGAGAGGTAAAAAGCGGATCTCCATACCCTTTTATTTTAAGATTAATGTTTGAAGCATAGCGTTCTAAAAAAAAATCTGTTTTAAACCGATAATCCTCTCCAAAATAGTGGCGAGCAGAGAGGCTTGTCAGAACTTTGAGTGTTGATGCAGGAACAAATCCTCTATTCTCATTCTGAGAACAGAGCACTTTGCCGTTTTCTGTGCAGAGAACTATTCCAGCATTATTATTAAGAGGTTGAGTATTTAATGTAGGTTTTTCATCAGCAAATGAATAGGTAACATTCAGAAGGGATATTGAGCAGAAACAATAGAGAGAAATAGAGAATAGATACTTAGCTCTGATCCGATTTATTATGAAATTAAAAAACTCTCGTGTCATGGTAAATTTCCTTAAATATTATTATTAACGTGCAAGTTGGTTCATCTCAAAGATTGGCAGGCATATTGAAAGCACAATAAACCCGACCACTGCACCCATTACAAGTATGATGATAGGCTCAAGCAGTGCGGTCATTGCAATCAGACTTGACTCTGTCTCCTTTTCAAACAATTGAGCTGTTTTTTCAAGCATAAGTTCGAGTTTCCCGCTTTTTTCTCCAACCTTAATCATCTGTACTGCAAGAGGCGGAAACTCTTTGCTGCCGTCAAGTGCATTGCCAAGGTCTCCACCCTGCTTTACAATCTCTGCTGCTACTGTGATTCTGTTTTTAATCACGCTATTGCCTGTAGTATTTCTTGATATATCAAGGGCAGTGAGCATTGGAACACCATTTGCAAGAAGAGATGCAAGAATTCTTGAAAATCTGGCAACCGCATTTTTTTTTATCATCTTGCCGAGTTTGGGAATGGCAAGCAGAAATCTGTCAGTCATCTGTAATCCCGTTGGTGTTCTTCTAAAAGCATAAATCATAAAGGCAATAATAACCGGAATCAGTATTACAATCCACCAGAAAGATTCAAAAAAAGAGCTTAGAGATATAAGCAGGCGGGTAGGAACGGGGAGTTGCTGATTTAGGTCGGTAAATATTTTGATAATTCCCGGAACAATGTAAGTTATGAGAAATACAAGAACCACAATGCCTGTGATGCTCATCAAAATTGGGTATGCAAGAGATGTCTCTATTTTTTTGCGTGTCTCCTCCTGCTTTTCAGTGATATCAGCAAGCCGTTCCAGCACAAGCTCCAGCGTGCCTGACGACTCTCCTGCATTAACCATATTTATATAAACAGGAGAGAAAACTGATGGATATTGAGATAGTGCCTGAGAAAAACTTTTTCCTTCCTCAATTGACTCCTTGATTTTGGACAACACCCTCTGAAAAGCTTTGGATTCTGTTTGCATAACAAGTGTAGAGACAGCGGTTACAAGAGGAAATCCTGCTGAAAGAAGGGTTGCAAGCTGACGCGTAACAATTGCGGTTTCAGACTTGCTGATTTTAGAAAAGATAACAGCATTTGGTAGTAATTTTATTAAGCGGTTATTTGTTGAGATTTCGCTTTTAATCTCACTAATTGATGTTGGAAAGATATTCTGTTGCCTAAGTTTTGAACCAGCAGACACAATACTGTCAGCATCAATGATGCCGTTTTTTCTTTTTCCATTACCTGTTAATGCACTGTATTCAAAAACAGTCATGCATCTTGTCTCCATACTTTCTTTTATCATAGTGATGGTGTGAAATAATGGTCATATCCACCTGACTAAGATCAACACCGAGTTTAAGAGCATTCCTGCTAAATCCATCAGATGCACCAGTATATAAAAAAGCTCATATTAAAAAGTTAAATTTAAGATTAGAACAGAGCATAATTGAGGTAAATAATCAAGTAAAAGAACCCTTTTTATAAGCGTATTAATGACTTCTAAATTGTATTAAAAATTTGACTTATGACTTGATATCATATACTCTACAAATAGGAGCTATTCCAAGGAACATAAGCAGCTTTGCTCCAATTATTGTTGGATTGAAATTCCTGAATAATGAAATATTTTGGATTTGCTTATCACATCCATCCTAAAATAAGGAGAATATTTATGACACGAGCCATTGATAAAATGATTGAGGAACAGATAAAACGTTGGGAATCGGAAAAAGATACCTCTAAATCCATAGCGAAAAACACTAATCTTATTACCATTTCACGTGAATGTGGCAGTCGAGGACAGGAAGTCGCGAAAAAATTAGCGGAAAAAACGGGATTTGACATGTTTGACCGTGAAATTTTAGAAGCCATGCTTGAAGACTCTAAAAGCAACAAAGTGCTTTTAGAAACTTTGGATGAACGGTCAACAAATATTGTGGATGATATCGTATCTGCTCTGTTCAATGAGCATCATCTGTGGCCAGACGAGTACTCAAAATTACTGCTAAAAATTCTTAATACTATTGGGAAACATGGTAATGCTGTTATTTTAGGGAGAGGGGGCAATTTTGCCTTAGAGAAACTTAATGTACTTAAAGTCAGAATTGTAGCTCCTGCTTCTATGAGGCTGGAATATATTAAAAAAACACGCGGGCTATCTTCTGATGATGCAAAAAAATACATGGTTAGCACAGATTCCAATAGAAATGCTTTTGTAAAACGTTATTTTAACTGTGACCCTACAGATCCTTCCAACTATGACTTGGTATTAAACACAGGGACTTTTTCTGTTGATAAGGTTGTCGAGTTGATTCAATTTGCTATCAAAGCAGATTAGAGACCTGTTTTTTAGAGTTCTTTAAAAGAATTCATGTTGAGTTTATTTGCTTGACACAAAATATAGGCAGTGCTATTTGTTTTTTATGAAATAAAGGTGCGTAACTCAGTTGGTAGAGTGCTACCTCGACAAGGTAGAAGTCACCGGTTCGAGTCCGGTCGTGCCTACCATTCAAACATTTTGAGTAGTGCAAAAACATACAAAAAGCCCTGTAAATTCAGGGCTTTTTTGTTTTCTATTCTATTGTCTGATAACGTGTTGGACAACCGAATATGATGTTTAATAAAGGTTGTATTTTGTAAAGGTAATTTTAAATGATAAACAGAAGGATAAACGACAAAGTAACCTCCACAAAAGGGTTTAAACATCTCTACCCTTTTAAATCCAATTTCTTGACCATTGGCGTAAACATGATGCACTATCTTGACGAAGGGAGTGGGAAACCGGTTCTGATGCTGCATGGCAATCCCACATGGTCGTTCTATTTCAGGCATCTTATCAAAGAGTTGTCGACTGAATACAGAACCATAGTGCCTGACCATATCGGATGCGGCTTTTCAGATAAGCCTAATACATCTGATTATAATTATACACTAAAAAACAGAGTAAATGATATTGAGAGGCTTGTAAATCATCTGCAACTTGAACCTGACCAAAAAATTTCCCTGATTGTCCATGACTGGGGAGGAATGATAGGGTTTGCATGGGCATTGCAAAATCTTGATAGGATTGACAAGATTGTTATTACAAACACATCAGGCTTTTTTCTACCAAGTGAAAAAAAATTCCCATTACGGCTCTGGCTTATCAAATATCTCAAAGCGTTTGCTGTGCCCGCTGTTCTTGGTTTCAATATCTTTTCTCGAGCAGCCCTTTACATGGCACCGTTTAAAACGCTCTCAAACGATGTAAAAGAGGGTCTTACCGTCCCTTACAACTCATGGAAAAATAGAATTGCAACACTAAAATTTGTACAGGATATCCCAATTACAGTAAAAGATAAAAGCTATGAAGTTGTAAAATATGTGGATACGAACCTTTCAAATCTCAAAAAAATCCCTATTATTATTTTATGGGGAGAGCATGACTTTGTCTTTGATCTCTCTTTTCTGAAAGAGTGGCAACTCAGATTTCCCGAAGTTTCGGTCTATCTGTTTAAAGATGCTGGACACTATCTTTTTGAAGATAAACCCCATGAAACATCTGCTATTATCCGCAATTTTTTAACGAGTTCTAAGAAAAATGTTTAAAAGTAAAATGGAAATTTTAATTAAGGATATTCTGCATGGCAAATAAAAGCTGGTCTGATCTCATAAAGGATCACAAAATACTTATGATCATTGTTATTGTTGGTTTTTTCTTAATTGAGATTGAAATTTTTGCTGTGGCTGTTATGAAATCTGGCCGCCAGTCATGGATGAACATAATTGATGATTCAGGTGAGGTTATATATCAGGTTAAAGGCTCTACACTAACCAATTTTAATAAATACTATTTTGAGAACACTTTTGGCTCAATTGACGACTATCAGGTGAAACTTGTAAGCGAAGATGTACCATTTCCATTCAGAGGATGGTTTGCATCGGCAATTGGAATTCCTGTAGGTCTGACTCTTCTTTTGGGATTTATATTAAAAGCTGTAACAGTAATGCTTTACGGGAAAAAGAGCGGTGAAGATTATAGCGATTATCAAAAAGAGGTCTATAGTGAGTATGCGGATGACTCATTAAAAGATGGTGCTGAAACTAACAACAATAATCTTAATCAGTCTCAGTCTGGTTCAAAATCTCACAAGAGTGACATTAACTCCCGCAAAGCAGATATGAAATCTCACATAAAATTTGGCACAGCAGAAGGTCTTGGAAGTATCATGGATCAGATAAGTAGGCTAAATATATTTATCATAGGTTTTTTTATCATATCAGGCGTAATGCTCTATTTAGTGATTCCAGATATGCTCACCTTTCTTGCTAAAGCAGGCATTGAAACCCTGCTGAACTTCAAGTGGTTTTTTATTGCCGTGTTTGCTGGGCTTTTTCTTCTGTTTGCGTGGTTCATGTATATGAAATATCAGCTTGCTACAAAAAGCATGGATGCACAGACTGAAATCAAAAAGTATGAGATTAAGATGGAGTATGCAAAATTTAATACTCAAGCCGCTCTTGAGTATAAAAGAGCTACTGGTAAAGATGCCCCTGTAGCACTTCTAAGCTATTCAGATGTTGAGTATGAAGAGGAAACAAGCGTTGGACAGAAGAGAGAAGAGACAACAAAAATAGATAATGAACAAAAATAGGAGTAAAAAACAAACGGGGAATTTCATGCAGATTATAACAACCCACAAAGGAACTGATTTTGATGCTCTTGCTTCATTAGTTGCAGGGACAATCCTTTATCCTGGAGCCAGACCAGTTCTTCCAGGTTCTGTAAATCCAAACCTTAAATCTTTTTTATCAATACACAAAGATCTGTTTGGGTTCTACTCTCCAAAAGAGATTAAACTCAATGAAGTCGGGACTCTTATTGTAGTTGATACAAACTCATGGAAAAGGCTTGATGGAATGGCACCCTTGCAAAAAAGGGATAATATAAAGATTATCAACTGGGATCACCATCTGCCAGGAGATATAGAAGCAGATGAGATTCATCGAGAAGAGGTTGGAGCGAACATAACTATTATGATTCGCGAGCTTGAACGGCAGCGAAAGCTGATTACTCCAATACAGGCATCACTATTTTTGATAGGGCTTTATGAAGATACTGGAAATATGACCTTTACATCCACCACACCAAGCGATGCAAGGGCTGCGGCATATCTTCTTGAAAGAAAAGCTGATCTTCAAATTCTTTCGACATTTCTAAGACATGCTTACGGAAAAAAACAGAAAGATATTCTATTTGAGATGATACAGCATGCCCAGCGTCAGGATATTGGAGGTTTCAGCATCAGTATTTCACGAATGGATGTAGAGGGGCATATTCAAAATCTTTCGGTCGTTTTGCAGATGTATAGAGAGATTGTCAATGTTGATGCGGCTTTTGGTATTTTCAGGGATACAGAGAGAGATACCTGCATGGTGATTGGCAGAAGCAACATAGAACAGCTCAATATTGGACTGATAATGAGAAGCATGGGAGGCGGAGGACATCCTGGTGCAGGGTCAGCTCTGCTTAAATCCACCAATCCTGATGTTATAGAAGAGATGATTATTGAGATGGTGAAAGGTAATCAGCAGACATCTGTAATGTTGAGCGATATAATGTCATATCCTGTGGTTACTGTTTCTGAAGATACAACAGTTGATGAAGTGGCGATGATGTTAAGAGAGACTGGCTGCTCAGGTGTTCCTGTAGTTGACAGCGAAGATCATATAGTGGGGATTATTTCAAGAAGGGATTTTAGAAAGATAAGAAAAGATAATCAGATGCAGTATCCAGTGAAGGCATTTATGAGCCGTGATGTAATTACTATTGAACATAACAAAAGTGCAATTGATGCGGCTAAACTTATGATAAAGCACGATATCGGAAGGATTCCTGTTATTAAAGATGACAAGATAATTGGTATTGTAACCCGCTCTGATGCAATGCTCTATTTTTATGATCTTCTGCCTGATTGATGATGAAACTTAATTGATGAGTTGTTATAAACAGAGGGAGAAGCCGTAAGCAGATATATAAAAGGTTTCCCCTCCCCCCCCGTGCCGTAGTATCCTCTATAATTCACTACCTCCTCTCTATATCCTCTTCCAATGCCTCTTGACCAAGTTTTTTAGCTGCCCATACAGCAAGCTTTTCCCTGAATATTTTTGAGTTATGCCTGATATCAACAGGAAACGACTTATGAATCAGAATATGCTCAATATCTTGTGTAAGCGGATGTGAGCCGGCTATTTCAAAAAGCTCTTCAATAAATGCTTCGCTCTCTTTGATTGGAATTGAGGGTTCAACACAGATAACAGGAGTCTGCGTCTCTTTGGGACCAATACCGACCAGAGCACTTCTGAATACATTTTTGTGGCTATTGAAGATCGATTCACAGGGGATTGTGAACAGAGTTCCATTACGTGTTATTACCCGCTGACTCTTTCTTCCACAGAACCATATTCTACCCTTACCGTCCCGCCAGCCAAGATCGCCCATTCTATGCCATACAGTTCCATCATCATCATTAATTTTGGCAAACAGATCAGCTCTTGGTTCTTGAAAATAGTGCTGGGTTACAAGAGGTGCTTTTACAGTAATTTCACCCACATCATTAGCTTCAGCCAAAATATCATCTGACCATTTTCCAATATGCTCATCGCTGATTTTAATGATCTCTACTTGAGTATCGCAGATAGGACGACCAATACACATACCAAATCCCTGCTCACTAAGTTTTTTTGTCTCTTGCAGAATCTCATGGCTCCCAATTGATATAACAGGAACCGCCTCTGTTGCCCCGTAAGGCGTATGAATTTCAGTTTCAGGATTTAGCATTGAGGAGAACTGTTCAATATTGGCAGGAGTTACAGGTGCTCCTGCAGACACAACACGGCGTAATGACGGAAGAAGAACTTCATTTTCTTTACCATATTTGCCCACTCTATTAAGCAGAGCTGGCGAGGCAAACATATTGGTTACACCATGATCTTCAATTGCTTCAATTATCTTTTCAGGGTTAGCAAGAGCGGGTTTTGTGGGGTCCATGTCTGGAATTACTGCTGTCATGCCAAGAGCTGGATCAAATAGTGCAAAAAGTGGAAATGTTGGCAGATCAATCTCATCTTCTCCAATGTTAAAATGATTTTTTATCTGCCTTATCTGTGCGTCAAAGTTGTTATGGGTATAAACAACACCTTTTGCGGGTCCAGTGCTTCCAGTAGTAAAGAGTATAGCGGCTGGCTCATCTCTAAATGTAGCAACTGTAGGAAATTGTTTATCTTCTGCTCTGAACAGATGCTGAAGTGAACAGCCGTTCCAAAACCATTTTCTTCCAGCAGTTATCCAGACTTTGACAGATTTAAAGTATTTGGGCATAAGCAGCCTTAATAAATGTGCCTTTGGAATACCAATAAACGCCTCTGGATGGCTCTGTTTAAAGCAGGAGAGCATCCTTCTGATTCCCATGCCAGGATCGACCACAACCGGCACCGCTCCGATTTTAAAAAGTGCAAAGGTAGTGCAGAAAAAATCCATTCCCGGTGGAACCATAAGAATAGTTCTTGTTCCCCGTTTTATTCCAACTTCTCTCAAGCCATAGGCAAGATAATCAGATTCTATCTCAAGCTGGGAGAAAGTCATCTGACTGTAGAGCACTCGTCCATTATTATCTCTTGAGGCAGGATAGACAACTGCCCTTTTGTATGGATATTTCATGCTGTTTTCTCTGAGCCAGTTAGAAATATTAACAGTGTCGCTCATCTCAGTATCATTCATTGCTGTCTCTTTTTGTCTGAATAATTGAAGATAATATTTTGTATTTGGGCTGCCATTTTAATTTTTCATTGAATTTTTTGTATTTAATTCTTACCCCAGATTAGTTTCTTTGTAAACTTCAAACTGTTATTCCCTTAGATTTGCATATTACATTAAAGCAATGTATATTTTATAAAAAATAGAGTCAAATACCAAATCAAAGAGGTGTAATTAAAGAGATGAAATGGACAATAGGTCATATTATTGATTTTGAATATTTTTTACATCAAGACAGCAACTCAAATGATGAAGATTATCTAAAAAAAAGAGATAAGGATATTTATCTTAACTATATATTGCCTAAAGCTAAAGGTATAGCCTCACGCAAACAGATGCTTCTGTTGTGGCTTGAAGCAATGAAAAGCGGTTGGTTTGTAAATAGTAGCAAAGAGAAAGAGAACCGCAGCGAAGAGCATAACAGAAAAAAAGAACAACACGGCACAATGACAGACAGCAATCTTTTTATTGGAGATATGTATGAAGAGTTTTTAAGTCTCTTAAAGATCGTTTTTGTGACTTTTGGCATTATGTCAGGAGTATTACTCTGTTTGACATTTTTCTCATACAGAGGTCTTCAGCCACTGAATGTAGCCTATTTTCTCACGCTCACTTTGCTTCCCCAAATTTGTCTTCTAACCATTTTAGCACTCTCTTTTTTTATTTCAAAATTTAACATTGTTAATAAAACAACGTTATTCCCCTACCCTCTTGTTGGCGTAATAATTGAAAATATATTTATGGCTATTATCCGAAGAGTATCAAGAAAACTTTCTGAAAAAAAGAGAGAGTCATTTTTGTCAGCCATCAGTGTTATCAAGCATGGGCAGCAGGTTTATGGACTCCTCTTTTTTTTGCCTATTTTTATTGTGATGCAAATTTTTGGAATGGCTTTTAATGTTGGAGTTCTTTTATCAACTCTGTTTCGGGTTCTTTTTTTTGATACTGCCTTTGGATGGCAATCAACTCTTCAGATAAGCCCGCAGATAGTTGCAAAGATAGTTGAATTAACCGCACTTCCATGGGGTTGGATTCTGCCCGCTGGAGTTGGTTTTCCTGATCTTGAACAGATAATTGGCAGCAGAATAATTCTAAAAGATGGCATCTATCATCTTACAACCAATGATCTTGTTTCATGGTGGCCTTTTTTGTCTCTGGCTGTTCTATTTTACGGTTTTTTGCCCAGATTTATAATGTTTATTTCTGGTAAATTTCTGCTGAAACGATCTCTTGAAGAGCAAAATTTTGATCACAGCGACTGTTCAAATCTTATTCACCGTATGCTTAAAGCTGATGTTGTTGCAGAACAGCAGGAATATTATGAAGAGCCTGTTAGTAACTTTATCAAAACAGAACTGACTTTAAATCCTAATGTTAAAGTTAAACAACCATCTATTTCTCTTGATATTAAACAACCACATATTCTTAATATAAAACCTGCTCTCAATCCAGATGTTGTAAAAAATAGAGGAACTTCAATAAAAATAAGCCTTAAACCTTCTATTGCCCTTATTCCGTTTGATATCCATGATCTTATTGATTTTGAGACTTTCAAGCGTTTGATGCAGCAGAATCATGGATATGATATTAGAAAAATAGTAGTTATAGGTATTGATTTTGATAAGGATATAGAGTGTATTGGAACCGCCTATAAAGAGAGAGCTTATTCCAAGTCAAAAGATATGCAAGATGGTGATCAAGAAAGTTGTGAATGGTCTATTGTGATACTTCAAGAGGCATGGCAACCTCCTATACGTGAAAACCTTAATTTGCTAAAATCCATCAGAAAGGCGGCAGATAAAAAAACACCTATAATCGTTACTCTGACAGGTATAGTGAATCTAAATAGCACTGGAGAAAATGCAGTTACAAAAGACAATAACAAAGATGCATCTGAAAATTTTTTCACACCTGTTGAGCAATCTGATTGGGAGATATGGAAAAATAAGTTATCAACAATTGCAGACCCGTGGCTTACTATTGAAAAGGTGGTGTAATTATGGCTGTTGACATAAAATCTCAGTTAAATACAGAAAGAAATTTTGATTCTGAAAAAAGAAATCCTGAATCTGAGAAAAAAATTCCTGAATTTGCGATTATAGGTCATCCGAATGAAGGTAAATCATCGGTTGTCTCAACACTTGCAGAGGATGACTCAATTGCCATAAGCCCAATTCCTGGAGAGACTGTTGTGTGTCAAGTTCTGCCTGTCATAATTGACGGTCAGGAGATTATCCGTTTTATTGATACTCCTGGATTTCAGAATCCAAGAGAGACTCTCGAATGGATGAAAAGCTACTCAGGTCCTGATGAATTCCTTCTTAAAAACTTTATTGAAACCCATCGTAACGATCCAGATTTCAAAGACGAATGCGAACTTCTATCGCCCGTTGAAAGAGGGGCTGGAATCATTTTTGTTGTTGATGGTTCAAGACCAGTAAGGCAGTCTGACAGAATCGAGATGGAAATTCTCAGAATGACGGGCAGACCCAGAATGTCAATTGTCAACTGCAAGGGGAACGAACCTGTCCATTTAAACCAGTGGCAGAATGAGTTCAGAAAACATTTTAACTCAATAAGGCAGTTTAATGCCCACAAGGCAACATGGTCAGAACGGATTGACCTGCTTGAAAGCCTTAAAGGTGTTGATCAAGAGTGGCAGCCAGCACTTACCAAAGTTATTGAGTCATTCAAACAGGATTGGCAGCATAGAAACAGACTGACTGCAGCTATGACGGTTGAGATGTTAGAGCATATTCTAACCTTTACAGTAACAGCTAATATTGGACAAAATGAGACATTCGAGGAGGTAAAAGATAGAGTTGAACAAGATTTTCGCAGCAAAGTTGAGGCAATGGAGAGACTAACGCATCAAAAGGTAAGAAAACTTTTTAGGCACAACATATTTAATTGTGAACTTCCAGCCAATTCAATCTTGCATGAGCCGCTTTTTAGCAAAAAGACATGGCAGTTTCTTGGACTGACTCCAAAAGAGGTTGCATTTGCTGCTGCCATGGCAGGTGGTGCAGCCGGGGTTGTGGTAGATGTAATTGCTGCTGGCATTACATTTGGTGTCTTTTCAGCTATAGGAGGAATTTTAGGAGCAGGTTCAGCTCTGTTAAGTGGCAGGCGTATTGCAGATTTGACATTCAATGGTGTCAAGCTTGGCAAAGATCAGGTAAGAGTTGGTCCGATTGACAACATTCAGTTGATGTATATTTTGCTGGATAGGATGCTGATTTTTCATGCAAGTATTATAAATTGGGCACATGCCCGCAGGGAGTTTGAGCCAGAAATATTAAACCATAATATTTCTGAAAATCTTAAAAAAGGTATAACTGCTGGCTGGGATGGAGAGTCAAAAAAGATCTGTAACCGTTTTTTTCAAAATTTATGCGGAAAAAAGCGGGGCAAATCAGAGACTAACAAAATTCGAGAGAGTATGAAGTGGACTATTCTTCCTGCTCTGGAGAATACAGTTTATTAAAAATTACAATCTAAGTGCTGCATCAACAGACACTCCTTAACAAGTTACAGTCCCAATTTTTTTTCAAATGTTCAGATGCTTTAATACCGTCATTTTCCATCTGCTCCCACGTTTTTTTTATATATCTTATCTCAGGTTCAATGTTTAAAAAACACTGGACAAGCTCAGGATCAAAATGGCTTCCTGAATTTTTTATTATCTCCTCAATCGCCAGCTCAATTGACCATGCCTCTTTATATGGTCGTTTCATAGTCAAGGCATCAAAAACATCTGCCACAGCCACGCATCTTGCAGATTCTGGTATATCTAATCCTTTAAGTTGATTTGGATAACCAGTGCCATTCCATTTTTCATGGTGGAACATAGCCACATCAGATGCCATGCAAAATAGAGGGGTATTTGATTTTGAAAGAATAGAGTAGCCAATTTTGGGGTGAGTCTTCATAGTTTTCCACTCATCGTCAGAGAGTGGTCCTGATTTTTTTAATATTGAATCGGGTATGCCAACTTTTCCGATATCGTGCATAGCGGCTGCCAATTCAAGCATCTGTGCTCTTTCAATACTCCAGCCTCTGAAGCGAGCTATGGCAGAAGAATATGAAGCCATTCTCCAGATATGCACACCAGTATCAGTGTCATTGTAATCACCAGCTTCTCCTAACATGAACACAGCAGACCGCTGGCTTGCCTCAAGTTCTGCTGTACGTTCAACTACCCTCTTTTCACATGCAATCTGTTGATCATGGAGGGCAAGATGAGTTGACACTCTGGCAAGAACTGTCATTTTAGCAACAGGCTTAGTAATATAATCAACTCCTCCTAACTCAAATCCACGACTCTCATCTTCTGTATCAGACATAGAAGTGATAAAAATTACAGGTATGTGAGCTGTATTTTTATCTGATTTAAGCCTTTTACATGCTTCATAACCATCCATCTGAGGCATCATTATATCCATCAGAATAATGTCTGGCATAACTTTCCTTGCAGCTTCTAAGGCATTAAGCCCGTTAATAGCAAAAGAGAGCTGATAATCTCCTGAAAGAATGTGACGCATAAGCTGGAGATTATTAGGTTCATCGTCAACAACCAGCACCCGCCATTTGTGATCTTTCATTCTATTTTCTCCTTATGGCTTTTCGATATTAAATTACCCGTTGATATGATACATAATCCCTGCCTAAATTAGGATTTACGATGTTATTACTCTATATTTGCAGTTAGTCTTTATAATACTCTAAAATCCTCTTTTTTGATATCAAGCTGCTTCATTTTATTGTAAAACCCCCGAGGATGAATACCCGCAAGTTTTGCACCCTGCCCTACCCTGCCATTCACCTTTTTAAGTATCATTTGAATATATAACCGTTCAACATTGCTTAACACCTCTGAAGTCACTTGAGGCAAAGTTTTATTATCCCATGATGCTGAGTTAAATATCTGATTTTCAATCGAAAGAGGATTGAGTTGAATTCCAGCAGGATTAAAAATACTTTCAGGAAGATCGTCTGGCTGCACTGTGTCTGTTCTGCAAAGAAGCATTGCCCGTTCAATTACATTCATAAGCTCTCTTACATTACCTGGCCATTCATACTGGCTCATAAGTTGAACAGCCTCTTCTGATATTCCGATAACCTCCTTGCCGATTTTTTTGCGATAGTATGAGATAAAGTTGCGTATAAGTCCAGGAATGTCCTCTCTTCTGCGGCACAGCGGAGGAATTTTTAGAGATACAACGCTAATTCTGTAAAAGAGATCCTTGCGGAATCTGCCAAATTCAATCTCTTTTTCAAGGTCTTTATTGGTGGCAGCAATAACACGGACATCAACCCAGATTGGCTCTTCTCCGCCAATGGGTACAAACTCATAATCTTGAAGCACCCGCAAAAGTTTTGTCTGTAAATGAAGAGGCATATCCCCAATTTCGTCTAAAAAGATTGTCCCGTTGTGGGCAAGCTCAAACGCTCCGCGGCGTGCACGGATAGCACCTGTAAAAGCTCCTTGTTCATGACCAAAAAGCTCTGTTTCAAGGAGCTGTTCAGGAAGAGCTGCTGTATTTACCGCAATAAAGGGACCGTTGGAGCGAGGTCCCTCTGCATGGATAGCCTTTGCAAGATGCTCTTTTCCTACACCTGTTTCACCTAAAATCAGAAGTGTTGAACTGCTGTTTACAACCTGCTGAACCTCTTCCATAAAAATCTGCATCTGTTGGCTGTCAGATACAAAATCGCTGATTTTAGGCTTTAGACGTCCTTTGCGATCATATCTGTCCATGAGATTAAACTGCCGCCGAGATTCCAAAATTGTCTCCATCGCCTCGGTCAGACTTGTGATAGAGATACCTGAATAGAGAACAGCATCAGCACCAGCAGCAAGCAGTTGGGCATGATCTTCTGACGAGTCATTGGCATGAAGTACAATGGTCACGGGTTTCTCTGGAAGGTTATTTAATACAGATAGCCCCGATTCTATAGGCGTTGGAATCATGGATTCGCTTATTAAAAATATATCTGCACAACTTCTCACAAGAGATTGCCACACTCCGTTATTCCTGCCAAATTTTTTGATTTGAACATCCGAAATCTCATCTAACTTATCTACAATCTTTGATTCAAGTTTTTTATCTTTTATTGCTAATGCAAGTCTGAGCAGCATGAACTTTTTCTCCTTTAAAATGGTATTTTTATGCTACTTTACATCAATAATCTATCTTTGGGAATAAAAAAACTATAGCTATTTTAAACAATATTATATTTATATATAGTGATATCTGCTTGAAATTGGTATTATTATACTGTTTTATATCAATGGCTATTCAGAATAACTCTTTGAACTCTATTTTTAAAATAATATCATGTCAATATCAGAAATTTTTTACCTAAAAAGAGAATTATAATCCTTGTTTTCTCCAGTTATTTTATGAAAAAATTATTTAAAAACAATAAACAGTATTTTTTTACTTAAATATATGATAATTAAACAAATATAGATTAAAAGAAGTATTTAAATACTATTTTACGAACAGTATAAGAAGCGATTGTTCGCTGAACAAAATAAATTATTAATTAAATCAGGTCTCTATATTTTTTCACAACAGCATGGCACTAAATATGCTTAATGCCATGCTCATTAATAGAGTAATGAGTACAAATATTGTATAATATTTGTATCGTAACTTTATCTGATTTTGGCTAAGTTGGTATTTATTTACAGATTTTTATAACATGAAATTTATTAAAAATAATAATAAAATAGTAAAAAGGAGATATAAAATGGGAATTTCACCGATTAGAAAAATTGATCTTGCCGAAGATGTCTGGGGTATTGCATCCTCTATTGATATATATGAATGCAATCCTGAGAAGATCAGGGATCCTGAGTATATAAAACAATTTGTAAAGGATTTGTGTGATCTGATTGAGATGAAGAGGTTTGGAGAGACTCAGGTTGTCCATTTTGGAGAAGATGAGAAAGTTGCGGGTTTTTCAATGGTACAGTTGATTGAGACATCACTTATTTCAGCCCATTTTGCAAATCTTACCAATGCCACATATTTAGATGTGTTTAGTTGCAAACCCTATGATCCTGAAGTTGTGAAAAATTTTGCCCAGGGATATTTTGAAGGTAAAGAGACCATACTTAATGTAAGTTATAGGAAATAGAACAATGCCGTCAAACATTCGCATTGTAAGCGATATTAATGAATGTGCATATTTATGGCAAAAATACTACCCAGTTGAATGTCTCTTTGATCTTTGGCAGGTCAGAGAGACATTTGCTAAAATTTACAGCAGGGAGAACTTTTTTGTTGTCCATGAAACGCATGGCAGGGTAAACGGACTGCTTCCTCTATGCAGAATTACTGAAACTGCCAACATTACAACGGGTAATATAAATCAAGTCAACTATCTGTCTGAAACAGTTGATAAAGTTGAACCCCAATCCGAAATAGTTACTTATATGTTTTTTCCGGGTGAGATATGGAACAACCGAACATGGATGGAGCAGAATAAGATTGTTGCTGAAAATAGTGATGTTATGCTTAAGATGCTATTGGCGGTTCAGGCTAATTCAGATTCAGAATATAATAAGATTAATGCTGATATTAGATATCTGAGTATAGACTATTTAAAACAATTTCCATATCAATTTAATAATAACTTTACTTCTGACGAAACTGGTTATCTGTTTTATCCTGCAAATTATGATTACAGCTATGAAAAATATCTTGCTTCATTTGCAGGCAAATCGAGAAAAAAAATCTTGTCAGAAATAACGGCACTTGAACAGCAGGGTCTCTCTTTTAGATACGATAATCTTGAAGATTTAGACGTAATGTTGCAATTTAATATAAATAATTTTGGAGCGTATGGATATTTTAATGACTCAAGATTTTTAACTGCCTTTAAAATACTTGCTAATTTTTTGCATGAACAGAAAATGTTGAGAGTTGTTACGGTGCTCATAAATAACGAAATTGCAGCGGTTGATATGGGTGCTGTATGGAATAATAACTGTATCATGTTAGCAGGCGGAACTAACAAAAACTTTCTCGGGGTTGCCAAACTTATCAATCTTCACCATATTGAATGGGCATGTTCTGATAGGATTGACTCTATTGATTTTCTGTGTGGAGATTTTGGGTGGAAAGAGCGGTTTCATCTAACTCCAAGACCTCTTTATCAGATAATCTTAAATTACTAATATTTTTATATGAAAGTCTTTTAAAAATGAGTACCCAAAGAGTTCTGGTTGTAGGAACAACATCAGATTATATTGATATTATTCGCCATAAATACCCTTCTAAAAGCCTTCTTTTTATCACTTCTCCAGCAATAAGAGATAAGGCAACTGAAGAGAAACCAGAGCCAGACGAGGAGCTTTTGTGTGAACTTGATGTAGCTTATGATCATCTTGAAACTGTAATCATCCTTATTCGTCAGCATCTTGAATCGTATAATATCTCTTTGAAAGGCATTGTCTGCTTTGACTGCGAATCAATGCCTCTTGCTGCCAATATTGCGGCTGCATTTTGTCTGCCCTATCCATCAATAGAGGCTGTTATGGCGTGTCGGGACAAATCAATTACCAGAAAATTGTGGCACGCAAATCAAGTTCCATGCCCTCAATATGCAAGGGTAAGCTCAGCGGCTCAGGCTGTTGATTTTTTTGAAAATTTGTCTGATGAAACTTCTATTTGTGTGTTAAAACCTGTTGACAGCAGCGGAAGTGAACGGGTTTTTAAGTGCAGTACAGCAAAAGAGTGTGAAACCGCATACAACATTATCTGTAAACCACAAGAGTCGCCTGATATTATAATTGAAACCTATGTGGAGGGAACTGAATACAGTTGTGATTTTATAATTGATGACACAGCGTGCTTAAGACATACAGATAATATAACGCAGAAAGTCTATGAGAGTCAGGTTATTCCCATCAGATTGACCAGAAAGATACCAGCCCCTATTCCTATATTTGGCACTATAATGGCTTATGAAATTGTAGATTTTTTATCTGAAAATGAAAATTGTTCTCAAAATGTTTTTCCTGCCAGTTGTTTTTCCTCTTCTTCTGAAAATTTTTCGATAAACGATCTTCTCCCTATTTTAGCAAAGGCTGCAAAATCACTTGGTATCACAAGGTCAATCTGTATGGTTGATTTTATTGTAAAAGATACTCTTCTTAAGGAAGGGGTTATTCAAAATGGTAACACCAAAAGTAACAACCCGCAAAATCATGGCGAAAGTTATGACAGCATAGCACTGCTTGAAATGGCTCCAAGACCTGGAGGAGATTGCCTTCCATGGCTTATCCAGCGTTCCATGAATATCGATATTTTGAAACTAACCCTTGATTTTGCCTGCAAGCAGAAGTCTATTTTTAATAATGATATTCATAAACAACCTTGTAATCTTGTTGGTCTAAGAATCCATGCCAACAAAGCTGGGATTTTAAAATCTATTGATATAAGTATGGTTAAGTCAGATTCCCGAGTTAGAGAGATTTTTATAAAACGTAAACCAGGGGATCAAATTATTCTGCCTCCTCAAAATTACGATTCATGGAATATGGGGCATATTATTTTTGAACCTTATGAAGATACTCCTTGTAAAGATCAGTGCATGGAACTTTTATCAATATTGAAAATAAAAATAGTATAAGGAAGAACAGAAGGCGAGGTTTAAAATGGTTGATTCATCAGAAGATAAACAAAAAATATTGCAGCAGATTCAGGCTATTTTGAATCAGAATACACCTCTGCTGCCAGATAGCACTCTGCATGATTTTGTTGAAGCCAATTTTAGAAAAGGGAGGCAGATTCTCCATACCATCGGCGGTCATCTGACTCCCTGTTACCTGTTTGAACCAGGTATCGTTATAGCCAGAGCCAAAACATTCAAGAGAGCTTTTCAGCAGAACCTGCCTGATACGGGATTCTATTTTGCCATGAAAAGCAACAACTTTCTTGATGTTTCAAAAACAATTCTTGGATGTGGTTTTGGTTTAGATGTCTCAAGCGGTGCTGAACTTGAAACTGCATTGGAGCTTGGTGCTGATGATATCGTATTCAGCGGTCCAGGAAAAACAGCACAAGAGCTTGATATTGCAGTTGTTAACCACAAAAAGGTTGTGGTGTTGATGGATAGTCTCTCCGAGATGAAACGGCTTGAGAAACGGGCTGCACGTATAGGGAAAAATATCAGAGCGGGAGTTAGGCTCACAACAGAACCTCATGGACTGTGGCGAAAATTTGGAATACTCAAAGAGGATTTACAGTCATTTATCAATGAGTCAAAGAGATATGGACATATCAGGCTTCAGGGGATTCAGTTCCATTCAAGCTGGAATATGGGACCTGAGCGGCAGATAGCATTTATAAAAGAGTTAGGACAGACTCTTGCGAGTTTAACACCTGAAGAGCGTGAGATTATAAAATTCATTGATATAGGCGGCGGTTACTGGCCTGAACAGGGAGAGTGGCTTCAACCTGGAGGAACGCCTCAAGGCGTGCTGCGAAATGCTGTTTTTTCAGCCTCTTCCGCATTATCTTTGGATGGTTTATCATCATCTTCTTCTGCTGCATATCCTCACTATCTCAACGCTTCAACATCAATTGAGACTTTTGCCCGTGAGTTAAGCAGTGCCATCTGTGAACATATTCAGAGCCTTATCTCATGTAAAATCTGTTTTGAGCCTGGCAGATTGATATGCAATGACAGTATGCACATTATCCTTAAAGTTATGGACAAAAAATATGACGATCTGGTTATTACTGATGGCGGAACTAATGCTGTAGGGTGGGAGCGTTTTGAAACAGATTACTGCCCAATTTTAAATATCTCGCGTCCAGCAATGACAGAAAGAGAGTGTCTTATTACTGGTTCTCTTTGCACCCCTCACGATCTTTGGGGATACAGTTACTGGGGAAAAGAGATACATGAGGGCGATCTACTGATGATTCCTGAGCAGGGAGCTTACACATACAGTCTGCGTCAAAATTTTATTAAGGCTCTACCGCAAGTTATCTCATTTCCATAACATAACGCTAAATCCTCTATTAATAGTATAGAAGATTTAGCGTTATAATTTTTATCAGTAGCGTTTAATATTATTAATTAAATTTTTTTAATCGTTTTTAAAGGCAAATTGCTGAGGAGAGAGTTTATTATTACCAGTTAAACATAGTTTCATATCCACGACGATTGACAATCTCATCCTGCAATTTGTAAAAGCGGTTTCCAACAATTCCTGCGAGATTGCACATCATAATATAACCAAACTTTGTATCTTTTTCACATATTCCTTTAAGACCAGATGCGTCTATTGTAATAATCTTGCAGGTTCTTGAATTACAGTAAGATGAGAGTCTTATTTTATGAGGCGGAACAAGGCTTGACCATATAAATGCTCTGCCCTGAGGCACTGAAGATATGGTATTTTTATCTGATGTAGAATTTCCCGGCATATCAAATCTTAAATCCACCTGCCCCTCTAATACGATACAAAGATATTTCGCATCTTCTCCTTCGGAAAAAATTTTATCTCCCCTGCGAAACTCTTTTATATCGCAATACTTTTGAATCTCTTCAAAGTGATCGTTATCCAAGCCTTTAAAAATTTCAGATTGTTCAAGAAAATCAAGATTCACCATAGGTATTCCTCCTTGTCTTGTGCTGGTTGTGTGCAATGTAAAACGGCAATTTAAAAATTCGGACTCTATTGAATTACAAAGGAACAGTTACTTTAAAACGACTCAAAATGTTCAGGCATAATACGAGGGATTCTGCTTTTGAAATAGGATAAAAGCAGAATCTAAATTTTCAAACTCTACTGAATGGTGAGGACATCCATTTCTGGTACAGAAGTTTATTTTGCCCCCGATATCCAAATTCAGTGTTGCTACAGGTGCATTACATGAAGAACAGACCTTCTTAATAGGGAATGGCTGCTGACACTTAGGACAGAAGCAGTCCACCACTGTATCTGGAATATCTTCAACATTTACAAACTTTTTCTGATAACTTCCGTAAATCTGACTAAGATAAACCTTACCAGATTTACCGCTGATTTTTGCCGAAATTTCGATAGCTGGAAGATCGTCAATCTTTACTCCCTGAATCATCAATGATTTCTGGCAGGATGGGCAATTTACTTCAACTTTAATCTGACTATTCATAATGCCATACCTCCTTTTATTAATGAATATCATTATTTTTTTGCTGCAATTGCAATCCACTCACCTTCATTTTTTACATCTAAGATTGCAAATCCATTATGGTTAAGGCATTCTTTTACTGCTTGTTCTCTATCTTTAATAATACCAGATAGTATGACAATACCATCTTTTTTTAGAGAAGTTTTCATTTCAGACATTATATCAATTAAAACCTCTGCAATGATATTAGCAGAAATCAGATCAAATTGAAACATATCAGATTTTGATATATATTGCTCTAAGGTAGCTATCTTAACCTCAAATCGCTCAGACGAAATAGCATTTTTTATAATATTTTCAGATGCCACTTGAATTGCAACCTCATCAATATCAATTCCGACAAGATAAGATGCCCCAAGTTTTGCCGCTGCAATCATCAAAATACCTGAACCTGTGCCAACATCAAGAAAATTATCTCCAGATTGTAGGTATCGTTCAATAAACGATATGCACATTGATGTTGTAGGGTGAGTGCCTGTTCCAAATGCCATACCCGGATCAAGCTCAATTACAATATCATTTGCTGCTTGCTTAAATTCTCTCCATGCAGGTTTAATGACAATTCTATCTGTAATTCTGGACACATGAAAAAAACTCTTCCACGACTCTGCCCAATCCTCTTGATCCACGATGTAAGTTTGAATAGTAACTTTAATGCCTGACGCCTTAATCTCTTCAGCCCGTTTTTTTATTTGCTTGAGCGTCTCAATTGAGGAGTCAGTATTTGGTATATACCCTGAAATATATATCTCATCTGGTATAGGCAGAGCATCGCTTCCAAATCCTTCAGTAGGCTCTTCAAGCGGCACCTGACATACTACGCCTGTAAGACCTAATGAGAAGAAGATGTCAGATACCATCTCTTCTCCAAATGCAATGTCATCAGACTCAAAAAGAGCTTTTACATGTATCCATTTCATGGCTGTATATGGTCCATTTTTGTCAAATCATAAAAAAATAGAAAGAATATGAGTATAGCTTTTTGAGTTTTTATTGAAAGTAGAGATGCACGGCCGTGCGTCTCTACAGTTTGGATTAAATCTAAAAAGGCTACGTGCAAACGATATTGCTCACACATTCCCGATATGTCTCAAGATCGTATCAGAAATCTCTTCCCACCATGCGTTAGGGCTGGGCATTGCATGACCCATACCTTTTATTATCTTCAATTCTGCCACTGGGATTGCCCCTGCTGTTGCCTCTCCTCCAGATAGAGGAACCAAAGGATCGTCATCTCCATGTATAACAAGTGCGGGGACTTTCATGTTTTTGAGATATGGAGTTCTATCTTTTTGTGTAAGAATTGCAAGATATTGGCGGGCAATACCATCTTGATAAAAAGAGCGGTCATAAGAATTTGCTGCTAAATTCCTGTGAAACTCTTGATCAAACGGCAACCCATTTCCATAGGCTAATCTGAAAAATTTAGTCATATGTTCAATATAACCGTCGCGTTCAACAGGAGCTGGAGCAAGCATAGCCTCCATAGCCTCTTTTGTTGGTTGAAATGCCCTGTTTTCTCCAGGATGGCTGTAAATAGATATCAGACTCAATATCCGATCAGGATGTTTGACAGCAAAAGTCTGGGCAATAAACCCACCCATTGACATACCACAAACATGAGCTTTATTGATATTAAGAAAATCAAGCAATCCTGCTGTATCGTCTGCCATATCATCAAGCGAGTATGGAACTGTCTCTGCTTTACCCACAAATAGAGCAAACATTTTCTGCATAATTTCTTGCATGCTCATCCCATTGCACTTTGTTGATAATCCGATATCTCTGTTATCAAACCTTACCACATAATAGCCATTATCAGCTAATTTTTGACAAAATCTACTATCCCATACAATAAGTTGAATACCAAGCCCTGCAATCAGCAATATTGCCTTATCTGATAGATTGCCAAATGTTTCATACTCAATATCTATACCATTACTTTTAGCGATTGCCATTTATTTTACTCCTAAAGGATTGTATATATTGTGTTCTCTTTCTAAAAAATCATCAATCCATTTATTGTAACTTATAACACGGCTAAGTTTATGATTAGTAATCAATGGTAATATTATTTTATGAAAAAAATCTTTATTTTTCATTGATTGCAACCCATAAGCAAAATTTCCACATTTAATTTTAAACTCATCAAATCCATATAAATCCGTTAAATCAATTGGAGTATCCATTAGGTTTTCAATGCCTTGTAATATATACTGTTTATACTCGTGATCAAATTGAATGTCTTCTACAACCAATTCAGACCACAAGTAATACCTATTGTATCTACAACTTTTTGGTTTTCCACCAAATATTAACACAACACTCGAGCCAAGCATGTTTATTGCGACTCGTTTTTTTGTAAAAATTCCATAGTTTGCGTTTTCAGTTGTTATTGAATCATCATCTGATTCCCCAGGTATATAACCCATTCTTTCAAAACTATGATATTGTAAAAAACATTGTGTTTTTTGTAGATCTCTTTTGGGGAAAATTGGATTGATTCCCATAAGCTGTACATTGTATTGAGGTTTTAACTTATTAATATAATAAGTCTCTCGCTCAATCAGTTTTTTCGCATCACAATTTTCGATAATCTCAAAATTAAAATTTCCAAAAACTCCCTTTTTGTTAACTTGTTCTCTTAAATTATATTTTGCAAACGCCATTCTAATAATTGATTCATTGGAATGCTCGGTCAATGCCATTGTATGAGCTTTCCATCTCGTAAAAATGTCACGTGATTGCCCAATATAAAACTTTCCATTTATTAAATTTGTAATTTTATATATACCTGTTTGCCTCATGAGGAAGCCTAAAAATATATTTTATAACTATAATTTACAGCTCATATATAGATTTAAGTGCTTCGGCTAAATACTCAGGCTTTGTTCCGCCTGCCTGAGCCATATCTGATCTTCCACCACCACCACCGCCAACAATTGCAGCAGCTTTTTTCACGATATTTCCAGCATGAAATCTGCCTGTCATATCTTGAGTAACTACGCAGGTAAGAAGTGCCTTTCCACCTGATTCTGCACCAAGCAGAACAACCCCAGAACCAATTTTTGCCTTAAATTTGTCTGCTAAATCACGCATCTGGGACGGATTATCAATATCAACTTTTTTTGCCAGTACTTTTACGCCATTTATCTCTCTTATATCATCTGAAATATTATCAACTGATTTTGATGCTATTTGGGCTTTAAGGCTTAAAATTTCCTTTTCAGCAGCTTTGTGCTCATTTAAAAGAGTCTCTATTTTTGCATACAGAGCAAAGCCTAAAGAGATACTGCCCTGTGTCTGAGCTTTAATAACAGATGCACTCTTTTGGATCATGGTGATATTTTCCTGAATATATTCAACAGCTTTTCCACCTGTTAAAGCCTCAATACGCCGCACTCCTGATGCAATTCCAGCCTCAGAGACAATCTGGAACAGACCAATATTACCTGTTCTGCCTGTATGAGTTCCACCGCAAAGCTCTCTGCTGAAATCTCCCATTGAGACAACACGCACCTTGTCACCATATTTTTCTTCAAACAGAGCGGTTGCACCTGATTTAACAGCTTCTTCTATCTCCATCTCTACTGTTTCTAAAGGGACATTTTGGCGGATATGATCATTAACATCTTTCTCAATTGCAAGGCTCTCATCTCTGCTGATTGGTGAGAAGTGGGTAAAGTCAAATCTGAATCTTTCACTTGTAACAAGAGAACCAGCCTGCTTAACATGATTTCCAAGAACCTTACGCAAAGCTGAGTGCAGAAGGTGAGTTGCAGTATGATTACAAGCTGTAGCCGCACGGTTTTTAGCATCTACTTTAAGCACAACATCTTTATCTTTTTTTAATATACCGCTCTCTACAACCCCTCTGTGAATCCTAATGCCAGATGGATCAGAAATTGTGTTGTTAATTCTAACTCTGACTCTGAACTTGCCATCTTTTGGGCATGTTATATCTGCTGAACAGCCAACTCCTTCTAAAAATCCACAATCTCCAGCTTGACCGCCTGATTCAGCGTAAAACGGTGTTTTTTCTGTTACAATTTCAATTGCATCTCCTTTTGATGCAGATTCAACTGCTTTGCCGTCTTTAACAATCAGTAGCATTTTTGATTGTGTCTCAAGCTCATCATATCCAGTAAATATAGTTTTAACGCCTTCAGATGTAAGAGATTTAAAAGCCTCACTCACACCAGCAAAGGTTTTAGAGCTTTTTGAACGGGCTTTCTGCTCGTCCATTGCTTTATGGTAACCAGCCATATCAAGTGTGATGTCAGTTCCTTTTAGGATATCAGTTATAATATCAACTGGAAAGCCGAAGGTGTCGTAAAGTTTGAATATAACATCTCCGGGTATCTCTTTTTTATAGCTCTTATTTTCACCCGCAGCACAGATTTGTCCGCCTGTATTTTTCTCAATCTCATCGATGGTCTCTTTTAAAAGTTTAAGCCCTACATCAAGAGTTTCAGAAAATTTTATCTCCTCATTTTTTACCACATTAAGAATAAATTCAGCAGACTCTTTAAGCTCTGGATATGCCTCATGCATCATATCAAACACAGTAGCAACGGTTTCATGCAAAAAAGGTTCAGTAAGTCCTATATAACGACCATATCTGATGGCTCTTCTCATAATGCGGCGTAAAACATAACCTCTTCCTTCATTTGATGGCAAAATGCCGTCACAGATAAGAAAAGCTGTAGCTCTGCTATGATCCGCAATTACCTTTTTGGCAACTTCACTCTCTTTGTTGGAAATTTGACTCCCTCTGTAACTCTCTTTTTGGGCAATTTGACCATCTTTGGAATCTCTTTGCCTATTTCCTGAACGTGCTGAAACTTTGTCCATAAGTTCTGAAACTTTATCCATAATCGGGATAAATAGATCAGTGTCGTAATTTGTAGGAACATTCTGAAGAACAGAGACAATTCGCTCAAGCCCTAAACCAGTGTCAATACTCGGTTTTGGAAGAGGTTTCATATTGCCTGAAGCATCTCTTTCAAACTGCATAAAGACCAAATTCCAAAGCTCAAGATAGCGATCGCAATCACAGCCTACTGCACAATTTGGATTGTTGCAGCCGAATTCTTCGCCTCTGTCAATGTGAATCTCACTGCAAGGACCGCATGGACCAGTATCTCCCATTGCCCAAAAGTTATCTTTTTCGCCAAGTCTTACGATTCTATCTTCTGGCACACCTATCTTATCTCGCCATAAGTTGTATGCTTCATCATCATCTTGAAAGACAGAAACCCACAGTTTTTCAGGCGGGAGTCCATAGCCATTGGTCTTGTCAGTTAAAAGCTCCCAGCCATAGGCAATTGCCTTTTCCTTGAAATAGTCACCAAAAGAGAAGTTTCCAAGCATCTCAAAAAAGGTGTGGTGACGGGCAGTATATCCCACATTCTCAAGATCATTGTGCTTGCCGCCTGCTCGTACACATTTCTGAGAAGTTACTGCTGTGGAATATTCCCTTTTTTCATCCCCTGTAAATACTCGTTTAAACTGCACCATGCCAGCATTTGTAAATAAAAGGGTTGGATCATCTTGCGGCACAAGAGAGGAGCTTCTTACCACTTGATGTTGATTTTTTTTAAAGTATTCTATAAATATCCTGCGAGCCTCTTTACCTGTCATTGTTAACTCCTTAAACCGATGTGGATAATTCTTATGCCGATTTCCCTTCTCATTCTCCACTCCTATTCTGATATAGATGATTCTGACACTACTGACTGAGATGCTTTTGTTTTTGACGCTGCTGTGGCTGTTGGTATTGCAGCAGGGGCAGATTGTCCTGCTGTTACCGCTGGCTTAATAGAACCTATACCAAGATTTTCCCTTACGCTTGATTCAATTTTTTCAAACACATCAGGGTTTTCATCAAAAAATGCTTTTACATTCTGCCTCCCCTGCCCCATCCTCTCACCTTGATATGAATACCACGATCCGCTCTTTTCAACAATATTAAGGTCAACAGCCATATCAAGAAGATCTCCAGTTTGAGAAATTCCCTCCCCATACATAATATCAAACTCAACCGACTTAAACGGAGGAGCAAGTTTGTTTTTTACAACACTCACTTTGGTTCTGTTTCCAATAGTATCCTGACCCTCTTTTATTGCGGCAGCTCTTCTGATTTCTAAACGAACAGATGCGTAAAATTTAAGTGCGTTACCGCCTGTTGTGGTTTCAGGGTTTCCATACACAACACCAATTTTCATTCTTATCTGGTTTATAAAAATCACAGTGGTATTGGTTCGAGACATTGTTGCAGTAAGTTTTCTCAATGCCTGCGACATAAGCCGTGCCTGAAGTCCCATGTGAGAGTCTCCCATCTCACCCTCGATTTCGGCTCGTGGGACAAGTGCTGCCACAGAGTCAATAACAATAATATCAATTGCCCCGCTTCTGACCAGCATATCAGCTATTTCAAGAGCCTGCTCACCAGTATCTGGCTGAGAGACAAGAAGCTCGTCACAGTCAACTCCCAATTTTTTAGCATAGGCTGTGTCAAGAGCGTGTTCCGCATCAATAAATGCAGCAATCCCACCTTTTTTCTGGGACTCTGCCACAGCATGAAGAGCAAGCGTGGTCTTTCCTGACGATTCAGGACCATAGATTTCAATAACTCTGCCTCTTGGATATCCGCCTATTCCCAACGCTTTATCAAGTGCTAATGAACCAGAATGGATAACTGGCACCTCTTGAACAGCCCGCTCTCCAAGCTTCATAATAGCACCTTTTCCAAACTGACGCTCAATCTGGCTCATGGCTGATTTAACTGCCTTTTCTCTCTCTGTGGCATCTACCATTAAAGTTTCTCCTTATATTTCTATTTTTATTATAGTGTTAGTAACTGCTGATCCCATATTGTTATCCTCATTAGATATTTGGTTGGGACTGTAATAAAAAAGCACAATTTATGAGCAAGTATAGTATATCAAATTTTATGAATTTAGCAGGTCAGTTACCTATCTATGAATTTAATTTGGCTTTATCTATCAAAAAATAGACATCCTTAATAGGTATATTTTTCTTTTTAGCTATATCACGGCACACTTCATACTCAGGTATTATCCTATTTTTTCCGTCTGGGTCTGTTATCTGTTTTGCATTAACGTTACCAAATTCAGTCTCTATCTCAACACTTTTTCTGGCAAGAACTGCTCGTTCTGTCTTGTAGAATCTCACTCCTGATGATGTGCTTTCTGTCAAAACTATCTCAATAAGCTCTTCAAGTTTCTCTTTGCAGCAGATAACCTCAAGCCTGAAAGCGGGTCTATTCTTTTTCATAAATAAGGGGGAGCAAGATACATCTAACGCACCATTAGCAAAAAGTTTTTCCATGATGTAACCTGCTATTTCTGGATTCATATCATCAATTGAAGTCTCAACAACATAAACAGTTTCAATGAAAATATTAGGGTTAATCTCTAAATTGATATTGGAATCAATGCGGTTAGAATCTTTTATTTTAACATCTTCGCCTGTGATTATACGCAAAACATTGGGCAATCCATCTGCTGATGATTTTCGTTTACCAGAACCATATCCTGTGCTTTTAATTACCATTTCAGGAATATCACCAAACTCCTGAGCCATCGTAGTGATAATTGCGGCACCAGTGGGTGTTACAGTCTCCATATCGCAGTTAGATGGCTTTACAGGAATTCCTTTGAGTATTTTGAGAGTTGCTGGTGCAGGAATTGGTATCACGCCATGAGAACATTTTACAGAGTCTTTGCCAAGAGAGGGAACTGAGCCGTAAATCTTTGTAATTCCAAGATATTCTGCACAAAGAAAAGCTCCTGTAATATCCACAATTGCATCTACTCCGCCAACTTCGTGAAAATGAACTTTTTCAATCTCTGTTCCATGAATCTTTGATTCTGCTAAAGCTATTTTTTCAAACGCTTTAAGAGTTGACGATTTAACATACTCTGAAAATGGTGAGTTTGAAATAAGCTCTTTAATCTGACTATAATTTCTGGAGTGGTGATGGTGATGCTCTATTGAATGGAAATGGTTATGATCTGCGTTATCATTATTTAAAGATTTATGATCAAAATGGTGGTGATTGTTATGATGATGGTGGTGATGCTCATCTGAATCATCAAAATATTTTTCATCAACAAACAGATTTACAGCTTTAATTCCGTTATGCCAAATATTTTCGGCTCTTATATCGACATCAGGCAGAGGCATTCTTCTAAATTGCTCTTTAAGCCATTCAACTGGAACACCTAAATCTACAAACGCACCAAGAACCATATCTCCGCTAATACCTGAGAACATATCAAAATAGGCAATCATTATTTTACGACACCTTCTGTTCCCATAATGCCAAGTGCATGGATTCGCAAAATTTCAATCAGCAGACGGGTTGTGTTTTCCATGTCTTCAAGTTTTATAGATTCGCGAACAGTATGCACATCTGTCATTCCTGTGCCTAAAACTCCTGTTACAACGCCTTTGCCGAAAAAAATATTGGCATCAGCTCCTCCGCCGATTGTTTTAGAACTCATCTCCTTTCCAAGATTTGCTGCTGCCTGCCTCGCAAGCATCACAACAGGGTGATTATCAGGAATATTAGTTGCTGGAAAATCATGCTCAAGCTCTATCTCAAGTTTCGGCAGGTCATTAGCAAAAATTTTATTACATTTTTGTTTCTCATAAGCACTTTTTATATTACAGTCACTATTTTTATATGAACTTATAACATTATGAAATGTTGTAAGAATAGTTTCTGTTACAGATTCAAGTTTTTGTTTATCATGACTTCTTACCTCTCCGTGAATTGTTACAAGATCAGGCACAATGTTAGTTGCCTTTCCACCTTGAATTTTGCCGATGTTGCAGGTTGTTTCATGGTCAATCCTGCCAAGTTCTAATTGAGCTATTGCTTTAGATGCAAGAGAAATAGCATTTATGCCTTTTTCTGGTGATGCTCCAGCATGTGCATCTTTGCCATGAACTTTAATGATAAAGCGGTTGGCATGAGGTGCTCTTGTAACAATACCTTCTGTATCTGTTGAATCAAGAATATATCCTATTTTTGACTCAATCATGCTTAGATCAAAATGCTTTGCTCCCCAAAGTCCTATCTCTTCACACACTGTAAAAACAACCTCAACTGGAGGACAAGGAAGGTTATTCTCTCTAATTACATCCATCACCTCAAGAATAATAGCAAGGGCAGATTTATCGTCAGAACCAAGTATCGTTGTGCCATCGCTTCTGAATATGCCGTCTTTGAAAGTAACTTTAACCCCTCTTCCTGGCTCAACTGTATCCATGTGTCCAGATAGCATAATTGGTGGGACAGCCTTATTACCTTCGAATTTTGCAATAAGGTTTCCGCAGTTACCGCCTATTTTTTCACCAGCATTATCCATATTAACTTCAGCACCAATTCCTGTTAATATATCTTTTAGCTTTGCAGCAATATCAGCCTCTTCCTTAGAGACTGAGTCAATCTGTGCAAGCATTATGAACCTTTGCTTTATTCTCTCGCTGTTTATCATCTAAGGACTCCCGTATATAATTACATATTATAAATCCTGCATATAATTAGACATTATAAATAATTGTAATTCGTTATTTAAGTTAGTTTAATAAAAAGTAAACCTTTTAGTTAGAGTTTAGTTTTTAGTGAAAAATGGCTGAATCTTATACACAAATAAATTATTATCTCAAGTTTTGAATTAAAAACAAATTGACAAAACAGGGCAATATATATAAATGATTTCATAAAATTTTTAAGACTCTTTTTGGAAGTGCCCGGCTCACTGGTGGGGCCCTCGGACTTCAAATCCGATGTGGGGTGCTAAAACCGTCCCGGGTGGGTTCGATTCCCATGCACTTCCGCCAAATTATCTTTCATTGAAGACAGTTAAGATTTACACCTCCATAGTGTCCGCTACTCAAAAAAATAGACTTAATGTAACACAAATGTCGGTAACAAGAAAAACAAAAAAATGAATTTGGTTAGCACTGGACAGAAAGACCCGTGAAATTATCGGGGTTCATGTGGGCAGTCGAGAGTATTCTGGAGCACAATCCCTTTGGGAAAGCCTGCCTCCGGTTTATCGACAATGTGCAGTATGCTATACAGATTTTTGGTCTGCATATAACAAGATATTTCCCCAAAAAAGACATCATAAAGCTGTCAGTAAAGAATCTGGTCATACAAATCATATTGAACGCTTTAACAATACGATGCGTCAAAGAATTTCCAGATTAGTGAGAAATACGCTCTCGTTTTCAAAGAAACTTGAGAACCACATTGGAGCAAATTACCATATATGGAAATTATATTTCATCAATAACTGTATATGGTAATTTAGGGATAAAGAGGGTTGGTGGAGTGGGGATTATTTCAAGACGATGAAGCCCACTTTAAATATTATTACTCACGGGCAGACATATTGTAAATGTCGTTCCCTCTCCTAACCTACTTTCAACTCTGATGTCTCCACTGTGTTCCTTTATAAAACCATAGCAGACAGATAAGCCAAGCCCCACACCTTTCACAGTGTCTGTTTTTGTGGTGAAAAAAGAGTCAAATATTTTTTCTAAATGCTCCTCTTTAATGCCTGTTCCGGTGTCTGAGAGAATGATCCTGACTTTATGGCTGTCATATTCTGTGGTTATCGTAAGATTTCCCCCTTCTGGCATGGCATCCATTGCATTGGAAATCATGTTGAGAAAAACCTGCCTCAACTGATCTTTAGAAGCATTTACCATTGGAAGATTTTCTGCAAAATGGTACTCAAATTTTACACTGTTTTCCCTAAATCTTTTTTCATAAAGCAGGATTATCTCATCTAACACAGTATTAATATTGATATTTATCTTTTTCTCTTGATCTGGTTTTGAAAAAGAGAGCATTTTCTTAAGCATGTCGGCAAGCCGCATTGTTTCAGAGATCGACATGTCAAGAAGTTTACGTCTTTTATTCTGAGGAGAAATTTCTGTTTTCATCAATTCTAAAGTATTCATTATACCAAACAATGGATTATTTAACTCATGGGCAATCTGGGAAGTAAGCCGTCCCATTGCAGCAAGTTTTTCAGATTGAAGCAACTGCTGACGTGTTTCACCCAGTTTTCGTTCCATAGCCAGCCGC
>JADFZJ010000034.1 GCA_015232555.1 Desulfamplus sp.
TAGAACCTCAAGAGTTTTACGTAATGCTGCGTCAAATCTATCTATTAATGGGGCTAAATTTGTGTCATCTGCATAACCATCTGATTTGAGTGTTGCCTCAAGCTCTGCTCCTATTGTCTGCAAATCAATTGCCCCAATTGTGCCAGCCACACCCTTTACTGTGTGGGCAAGCCTGACAGCAAGTTCTTGATCTTGCTGTTTAATGGCATCTTGAATCTTAATTGTGGTATCTTGATTATCTCGATGAAATTTGGTCAGAAGACTCAGATAAAGTTTTTTATTACCGCTAACTCTTGAGAGTCCAAGTTCGGTGTTTATACCTTCAATTGAAGACAGATTTAATTCAATCTCAGAAGAGGCTGAACCCACACCGTTGTTTGCCTTTGAATCTATCTTGCTTAGATATTCATCAGGCAAAGATCGTTTAGCAGGTTTTATCCATTTGACTAACGCTTTGAAAATCTCTGACGGCTCTATGGGTTTGGTTACGTAGTCGTTCATGCCGATATTTAAGACATCTTCACGAACTCCGCTCATTGCATCTGCTGTCATGGCAATAATTGGAATCTCATCGCTTATCCCCACCTCTTTTTCATAACTCCGTATCTCTTTGGTTGATGTTCGTCCGTCCATCACAGGCATCTGCAAATCCATTAAAATAACATCATAATATTTAGCTGGTGAAACCTTAATCATATCCAATCCAATTTGACCGTTACCTGCAATATCAATATAAAATCCTTCATCGCCTAAGACTTCTACTGCTAACTGCTGATTAATTTCGTTATCTTCAACTAAAAGCAGACGGGAACCTCGAATATAGTCAAATCCATTGGGAAGCTCGTCTTTGACTATATTTTTTATCTTATCAGCACTGAAATTCTCATCTTTTGCAATGTTTTGACCCATTCCAAACTCAGCAGTAAACCAGAATGTACTGCCTTTACTCTCTTCACTCTCAATCCCAATTTCACCGCCCATCATCTCACAAAGTTTTTTGCTGATTGTAAGACCTAAACCTGTCCCTCCATATTTACGGGTAGTTGATGTATCTGCCTGCTGAAACGATTGAAAAAGTTTTCCCTGCTGCTCTTTGGTCAAACCAATTCCTGTATCTGTAACTGCAAAACGTATAAATGCTGAATGTTTGTTGTGCTCAATAAGGTTGATAGATAGTGTGATTTCACCCTTTTCAGTAAATTTAACAGCATTATTGACAAGATTGAGAAGAATTTGACCCAATCTCAATGGATCTCCCTTTAACGCTGTTGGCACATCAGAATCTATTGCAAAGAGCAACTCAAGACCCTTTTCATGTGCTTTTAGAATAACTAAGCTGCCAAGATTATTCAACACATCGTTTAGATCAAAATCAACTGACTCCATGTTTAGTTTACCAGCCTCAATCTTGGAAAAATCGAGAATATCGTTGATGATTCCTAAAAGATTTTGAGCAGAGAGATAGACCTTGTTTATGTAGTCCCTCTGCTTTGGATTAAGCTCAGTTTTTAGGGCTAAGTTGCTAAGTCCAATAATGGCATTCATCGGGGTTCTTATTTCGTGGCTCATGTTAGACAAAAAATCGCTTTTTGCTCGATTAGCAGTTTCAGCTAACTCTTTAGCTTTTATTATCTCCTGCTCTGCCTTTTTACGCATTGTAATATCGGCGACTACTCCCTGCAAACCAGCAATAACTCCTTTTTTGAAATAGCGACTGCTTGAAGTCCTTATCCAAATAAGAGATCCTGATTTATGGAATGAACGGATTTCAGAGGGTTCGGTTTTCTGTCCCAAAAGCATTTTTTGAAATTTATCTAAAATCATGGGCAAATCTTCATGATAAATAAATTCAGACAGATGTTTTCCGATAATCTCATCAGGCTTAAATCCTATAATATTTTCAATTATAGGAGAGATATAAATAATAAATCCATTGGTATCTGTCAGAAACAGAGCTTCACTTAGGTTTTCGACAAGACTTCTGAATTTTTCCTCGTTTTCTTTTAAAGCATTTTGAGCATGTTCTCGCTCAGTAATATCATGAATAATTGAAAAAAGAAGGCTTTGCCCGTGAAATGCAATCGGTGTTGAATGGACTTCCACACTTCTTATCTCTCCGTTAGCCAAGCGGTGCTTGAAGTTAAAATAATTTCGTTCCTCTACTCTGGCTTTTAACATCTCATTTTTTATCTCTTCCTTGCTTAACTCATTGAGTTCAAATACTGTAAGTCTATTGAACTCTTCAGATGTGTAACCGTAATATTTTTGAGCAGCCCGATTCGCCCTGACGATTACTCCGTTTTCAGAATTAACCAGAAACATTACCGCACTATGGTATTCAAACATGCTGCGAAAAAGCTCTTCTTTCTCCTCTAATGCTTCTGCTGTTTTTCTGTGTTCGGTGATTTCCTGCTCTAACTTCTCGTTTCGGGCTGTAACCATCTGTTGCAGATACGATATCGAAAGATGAGTCTCTACTCTTGCCAGAACCTCTTCAGCGTGAAATGGTTTACTTATATAATCAACACCTCCAACGGAAAAGGCTTTTATTTTCATTGTCATATCGTTAAGAGCACTGAGAAATATGACAGGTATTTTAGATGTTTTCTCATCTGCCTTCAACTGTCTGCACACTTCGTATCCGTCCATTTCAGGCATCATTATATCCAAAAGGATTAAATCAGGCTGAGAATATAGCACAGTTGGCATTACCATGTTACCTTTACGGAGCATACGAACTACATGACCCTGCTCTTTCAATATTCCAGCAATCAGACGCAAATTCTCTGGTTTGTCATCTACAATTAAAATATTTGATGTTAATTTTTCGTTACTATGGTCAATCATTGTTTGAATCCTTTTCTACCAAAAGCTCTAAAATTTTTTCATAATTAAAATTTTCAGCCATTGGCATCAAAGCCTCTGCAAGTAAGGCATCAAAAGATCGGATATGTTCAATTATCATCTCTAAGGTTGTCATATCACATATTAAACTTGCCTGTTTAAGTTCAGATTTCAACTGTTTGGGCAAAAATGAGATAGATTTTTCAATCCGTTTTGAATCAACTTTTTGTAAAATAGTTTGTGTTTCCTCTGGAGTAATATTTAGGGTTAAATCAGGAATTGTTACCTGAACTTCAAATTTAAAAATAGAGCCTTTTTTAATTTCACTTTTAACTGTAATATCTCCGCCCATCAGTTGAACGAATTTACGACTAATAGATAACCCAAGACCTGTACCTTGTTGAGATCGCCTTCCACTTTCTGTCTGAACAAATGCCTCAAATAGAATATTTAGCTCATCAGGGGAAATTCCTACCCCAGTGTCTTCCACTTCACAAATAATTAATTGATCTTGTGCTTTTTGATTTTTCATACTGTTTCGCCTTTTGGCTTTAACTCTTACAAAAATTTCGCCTTTTTCTGTAAATTTTAGTGCATTTCCAATAAGATTTATAAAAATCTGCCGCAGCTTTGTCTCATCTGCAATTACATAACGTGGAATATCTTCTGCCACTTCAAAAATGAGATTAAGGTTATTCTGTTGAGCTTTAAGCCCAAACATATCATGCAGATCATTGAAAAATATGTATAGATCAAACTCTTTATTATTAAGCACTGTTTGCCCTGACTCGATCTTGGACATATCTAAAATGTCGTTGATTAACGTGAGTAAATGTTCACCACTTTGGTTTATGATACGCAGGTTTTCTTGCTGTTCTGGTGTAAGATTATCTCCTCTTCTCAAAAAGTGTGAAAATCCTATGACAGCATTTAGAGGAGTTCGCAGTTCATGACTCATTGTGGAGAGAAAATTTGATTTGGCACGATTTGCAGCTTCTGAAGCCTCTTTGGCAATAATCAACTCCATTGTACGCTCTTTGACTAAATCTTCAAGATGATCTTGATACTCTTTTAATTTATCCCTCTCTTTATTTACAGCATCAACCAGCAACAGAATGGAATTGATAAATTCTTGAACCAACAGATAATATTGGTTGTTATCCTCAAACTGAAACGGTGTATTTCCAGTATCTTCTAAGGATTTATTTAATGCAGGTGCAAGATGCTCCAATCTATAAGATAGGTTCGCTCCGGGCTGTAAGGTAAGAAAAGATAAGTTTTGAATCAGCATGGTCAGGTTGTTGTGTTCTTTTTGCAAAATTGTAAACTCTTTTTGTATTCTGCTTGTATGAAGGTTGAAAATCCAAAATATAATCAATAAAATAGAGGCTGTTCCCAACACAATTTTTACTTCATCTGTGATGTCTTGCGTGATCAACATACTTGCTTGAGACATATCAGCAATCTTATCGGTAAAAGAGAGGTATATATTCCCAGAGCTTATCGATATAGGTGAATATCTAAATACATTGCCGATCTGTCGAGGATCATGGGAAAACCATATTATTCCATCTTCTGCTATAAATAGCTGAGTCTTGCCTACAATAGGAAAAGGGAAAAAATCTTTTGGAACAAATGAATTTACAGCAAAATAATCTATATAACGTTTAACAAAATGAACACGCTGAACTCCATCAACCATATCTGGAAAAAAGACAACTGCAATCTCTTTTGGCTGCATAAGATAAATTTTGCCAAAAAAACCGCTGGGACTCAAAGTCATGCCTTGAAGAGTAGAGGTAGGGGCTTTTTTGATTGTGCCATCAATGCCAATAATTAGATTGTGAACAACAGGAATTGAGAGGCTGCTGTTTTTAGAATCAATCATAGTTTCAGTCTGTTTTAGACGATTCAAAAAAAGCGTTTTCCACAACTGTGCAGAGTCTCTTAGATGTAGAAAGTTTATCAATATAAACAGAACTAAAAAGACGATATTTGCTAATAAAAATATGCCCCAGTTCCATTTCAAGACCAAGCTGATCTTTGTATGTAACAATCGAATACTTTTATTGTCCATTGATTAGAACCTATTTTGAGTTTTATATAAGGCGACACTCATTTAAATTCTACTGTCTCCTTTTTGTCCATTTTACCGTTCATTGTTTCAAGAATTGTAATTCTTTTGCCAGTAGAATCTCCATATTGATCCATAGCTATACTCCCATAAATCGTGTCATAGATTCGAGGAGTTTCAAAATAGGCTTTTATGGCTTCACGGGAGTAACCTACCTCTCTTATTGCGTCATACAGGATATGTGATACAGATACAGCATAATGAGAGCCATTTGTCGCTTTCATTTTATATTTTTGCTCAAAATCAGCAATTTCAGCTTTGTAGTCTTCTCCGTATAAATCAGAACCTAATGAGAAGAATAATACGCCGTCTAATAAAGGACCAGAATAGAGCGAAAGAATTTCAACAGTTCCCCATGAAGATGAGCCAATTAAAATATTTGGCTTCTTTTCCCTGACAGCTTTAATTACTTGAATCACATCTTTAGCCGCAAGAATGGTAAATATTCCATCAGGATCAGCATTAAATATACTCTGATAGGTATCCTCATTTGGAGCAAATGGTATCTGAACCAACTCCCCTGTAAAATTTTCTGAAATAACTTTGATATATGGATCAACGTATGCTCTATTTTCTATGGAGGTTACCAGAACAAGTCTTTTGATCCCAATATTTTGATAATACATTCCAACAGCTTTTGCCTGTGAAGAGTTGGTTGCACATAGTCTAAAAAAAGCATCTTTTTTGTTACTTAAAACAGCAGAGGACGGTGTAAGTCCTAAAGTGGGAATCCCAGTTCTGAAAGATTCCTCAGCAAGCCAAACTCCATCTTTACTCAAAACTCCGCCAATAATAGCTGACACACCCATCTCGTCCAATTTTTTGTAGGTTTGTTTAAACTCCTCCTCTTTTGAAGGTGGATTTTCAATTATAAATTTAACGGGTTTTATTCCGATTTTAGAGTGTGTGTCTTGATAGTAACGCATAAAAAGATTCTCTTCATTGCCAAGAGACATCTCAATCGGCAAAATCACACCAATAAGTATTGGTTTTAAAAAATATTTTAAACATCCAAAAGCTATTAACATAACAAGTAATATAACACTAAAAACAACCATACGTTTATTCATAAATATTACCTAAATTTTATACAATTAATTATCATAATTTTTTTCATAGAGTAATTACTATAGACTCCACAATCTCCAAAGCCTCTTTAAACTTATATTTTCCAATCAATCGATCAAGCTCTTGCAATTTTGACTTAATCTCATCAGACCAATTTAATAAGTTTATCTCCTCCATAATCTCCTTGCATGGCTTTGGTTTTTTCTTCTGTAAAGCAGGTTCAAGTTTTTTCATAAATTCAGCAAATTGAGCAGCGTCTCCCTGTTTTGCCACATCTTTAGACTGTCCAGCCCCTTGAGTTGAATTTGCAGATATAGCAGATATAACAGGAGCTAAAACCTCAAGAGTTTTGTGTAATGCTGCGTCAAATCTCTCTATTAATGGGGCTAAATTTGAGTCATCTGCATAACCATCTGATTTGAGTGCTGCCTCAAGCTCTGCTCCGATTGACTGTAAATCAGATGCCCCAATTGTGCCAGATACCCCCTTTACTGTGTGGGCAAGCCTGACAGCCAGCTCCTGCTCCTGTTTTTCAACCGCATCTTTAATCTTTTGGACAGTATCATGATTATCACGATAGAATTTTGTCAGCAGGTTCAGATAAAGTTTTTTATTGCCGCTGACTCTTGAGAGTCCAAGTTCTGTGTTTATCCCTTCAAGTGAAGAGAGATTTAATTCAGGCTCAGAAGAGGATAAACCTAAGCCATTATTTATTTTTCCATTTATCCTGCTTAGATATTCATCAGGCAGAGGACGTTTAGCTGGTTTTATCCATTTGACTAACGCCTTGAATACATCTGACGGCTCTATGGGCTTGGTTACATAGTCGTTCATACCAATACTCAAGACCTCTTCCTTAACCCCCGCCATTGCATCTGCTGTCATGGCTATAATTGGAGTCTCATCAACTATGCCAAACTCTTTTTCATAACTCCGTATCTCTTTGGTTGATGTTCGCCCGTCCATCACTGGCATCATCAAATCCATCAGCACAACATCATATTTATTTTGTTCAATTTGGGTATTTTCAACAGAAGCTCTATATTTTTCAAAACCAATTTTGCCGTTATCTGCAACATCAATATAAAAGCCTTCGTCACCTAACAGTTCAATTGCTAACTGCTGATTAATCTCATTATCTTCCACAAGAAGCAGACGTGCACCTCTAATATTGTTAAATCCACTTGGCATTTCCGATTTATTAATACTTCTATCAACTTTTTTATCTACTGCCTTGCCAAATGCGTTCATTATAGAATCAAATAAAAGAGACTGCGTTACTGGTTTGATCAAAAATCCATCAAGACTTATCTGTTTCGCCTGACTTATTAGGTCTTCATTGCCATGTCCTGTAACCATAACAATCTTGGGAATTTTTGTAAGGTCTGCATCTTGCTGTATCTGTCTTGCAGTCTCAATTCCGTTAATACCCTGGGGCATCTCCCAATCCATAAATACAAGACCGTAAGGCTGCCAAGTGTGCTCTTTGATCATCTCAATAGCTATTTTACCTGATGAAGCTGTATCAGCATAAAAACCCAATTGTTGTAAATAACTTTTCATAACTTGGCGTGAAACTGCGTTATCATCAACCACAAGCATTCTCATCTCTTTAATATCTTCTGGAAGAACAAGAAGACGTTTTTCAGCTTTATCATGTCGTCCAAACTTGGCAGTAAACCAGAATGTGCTTCCCTGACCCGCTATACTGTCAATTCCAATTTCTCCGCCCATCATCTCGGAAAGTTTCTTACTGATTGTAAGCCCTAAACCTGTTCCGCCATATTTGCGGGTAGTTGAGGCGTCTGCCTGCTGGAATGACTGAAATAATTTCCCCCGCTGCTCTTGAGTTAAACCAATTCCTGTATCCTGAACCGCAAAACGGATAAAAGCTGACTCTTTATCGCAATGGATTGCTTTAATAGATACCGTGATTTCCCCTTTTTCAGTGAATTTAACAGCATTATTGGCAAGGTTTATTAATATTTGACCAAGACGTAGAGGGTCGCCTTTTAATGCTGTTGGCACATCAGGGTCTATTTGAAATATTAACTCTAACCCTTTTTCTTGTGCTTTAAGAATTACTAAGCTGCCAAGGTTGTTCAAAATATCGCTTAAATCAAACTCAACAGACTCCATGTTGAGCTTGCCAGCCTCAATTTTCGAGAAATCAAGAATGTCGTTAATTATTCCCAAAAGGTTTTGAGCTGATATATAAACTTTATTTATGTAATCTCTTTGTTTTGGGTTAAGCTCTGTTTTAAGGGCAAGATTGCTAAGTCCAATAATTGCGTTCATTGGAGTTCGTATTTCGTGGCTCATGTTGGCAAGAAAATCGCTTTTTGCACGAGTTGCAGCTTCTGCATCTTTTTTGGACTCTTCAAGATCGTCCATGATATTTAACATTGCCCGCCGTGCTTTGGAGAGTTCTTCAACCTGTGTTTTAAGAGCTTCTGTTGCATATTCTGCTTTCTCTTTTGCAATGCGTGCCTCTTCTGTAAATATCTTTAACTCCTCATTTTTTTTAAGAAGATCACTTACAAGCTCCTCTCTGGAAGGCTTGAATATTATCTGTTTATGTTGTTCTATAACATTAGAAGCTACAAAGGTGTTTGGATCTGAAAAAGTAATAAATCCATAGGCTTTTGTAGAGCTTTCAATATCATTTTTGATTTGATATATATCAAAAAAACGGGATACAGCTGGATTTAATTCAACCTTTTGACCATACTCAAATATAAATTCAAGACCATTGCCATCACTCTTGGAATAACTCTTTACATCATTGTGATTCTTCATGCTAATAGTAACATTAACGCCAGAGGCAATATGACAGCCGACCCGTGCAAGTTCTGAAAAAACTGTTGTTAATCTTGCTGAATGAATATTGTCGTATCCTAATGCTTCGGATAAACTGTAAACTCTTGATAATGTTTTCTTTAACGTATCAGTGTTGTTTATCGTTAATCTGCCAAGTTCAATCATATTAGACACCTCAAAACGATCATATTCCATACCTTAAAAAAATCATACCCCATACCTCAAAACAATACATGATGAATCATCATTGCCTTTGCCAAAAAGATTTATCATTTCGTTTGCAATCTTTTTAGCTGGTCTCTTTAAAAGCTCAGGATAATCTTCAAAATTTATATGCTCACGCACACCATCAGAGGTCAAAATAAGGGTATCTCCATAGCAAAGCTTAAATTGTCTCTCTTTTGGAGAGCGGATCATATAGCCTACAATTCCCTCTTGCGGCATTAGCAGAAAATTTTTGTAACCCATAACTCTTGTGTTGATATTGCCTATACCCGCATAACATAGCCCGCCATCATTAAGATTAATGAGGCATAACGCTGCAACCGCCCCTCTTGTCCCTTTAAGATGCTCATGCAAACCATTCATCATTTCAATTAGCCCCATGCGATAATGTTCTGATAGATATTTTTCTGCAACAAGAGCAACATTGTATGCCTCTTTGCCATGCCCAAGAACATCTAAAAGCACTAAGAAACATTGATTATCATACACCACAACAAAGCCAGTATCTCCGCACTCATCTTCCCAACCTGTAAGAGAGCGTTTTGCAATATGGTAGTCAATGTTTGCAGTTTCAAACCCTTTATTAATCTGATCAATCAATTTTTATTGTCCCCATCTCTTTGCAATGACAACAGTTCCTTTTTCAGGGGAAGATTGAATAAAGAACTCGTCCATTATTCTTTTAACGCTTGGCAATCCAAGCCCAAGACTGTTGCCAGTGCTAAAATGCTCCTGCATTGCTTTATCTATATCTGAAATACCAGCACCATTATCTTTGGCAGTAACTTCAATGCCTTGTATATCGCCTGTATTACTCATTTTGCTAACAAGCCTTAATATAACAATACCTTTTGAGGCATAACGAATTATGTTTGTTGCAAGTTCAGAGACAGCGGTTGCTATTAAAAACTGCTGGGTCTCATCAAAACCTATATCGGCTGCCATCTGCCTTGCTGTGTAGATAACTTGGGCATTATCTGAAGGTTCACAAACATCAATAAAAATTTCTTCGATAACTCTATTTATCATCACTATGTCTTCTTTAGGTTTATACGTAATCGGGCATAAAATGAGCTTTTTATATTTTAGAGTAGAGATGCACGGTCGTGCGTCTCTACAATTTATAAACCTCAATTAATGACCTTTCAGAGTATAGTAGGTAGGTCTAATCTGTTAAACTACTTTTAATGTTTGGCGGGTCTTGCTCATCAACCTCTTTTGTCAATGTATTATCAAAAATAGTATCAGCATCATCTATATTAATGGATTTTTGATACTCCAATAGCTCAAATCCATCTTCCATAGTTACAGCGGTGAATATATCGTCAAATTTAACATCAAGATCGATAAGGGCAGAGGCAACTCCGGGTTGAAAACCAACAAACACAACATAAGCCCCAAGCATTGAAACCATCTGTGCAGACTCTTTGAGCATCGCAAAGGTGAAAGAGTCAAGAAACTTTACAGCAGAGACATCAATAAGAACCTCTTTTGAATGAGTTGCTTTGACCTTTTCCAAGATAGCTTTTTGAAGAAGCGTTATGTAATCATCATGCACTTCACTGGTTACAGGAACAATAAGGCAACCGTTTATACTCTGAATATTAATCATTGATAGAATAGAACGTTTACTCATTTTTCTCAGCTCCAGAAAACTCTTTGAAAAATGAGCATATTAACCAGAAAATGTCTATTTTGCATCTTATTTTTTCCTGACTACTTCAAATTTTAATAGTGCAAATGCGTCAGAAAGAGCATCTTCAAGTGTGGAATTGGTATTTATCTCCCCAAGATCAATACCTAACTGAACAATAGCTTGAGCCACTGCTGGTGATATACCTGAGATTATGCAGCGGCAGCCCATGAGCTTTGTTGCCTTAGCAATTTTAATCAAATGGTTTGCAACAGCAGTGTCAACAGCAGCTACACCCTGTATATCAAGGATAATCACCTTAGATGAATTTTTTGTAATCTGTTTTAACATTGTATCCATCATCTGCTGGGCACGCATTGAATCAATCACACCAACAACTGGAAGAACAACTATTCTGTCCCAAAGTTTTATTGCAGGGGTTGATATTTCCATAATGATACGGCTCTGTTCTTTCAGTTTCTGCTCTTGCCTGACTCTATCTGTAATATCAAGAATATACTCTAAACCCCCAATAATATTGTCATTATCGTCTTTGAGCGGGGCGGCTGTATATTCTATATATACGGTTCTATCGTTTATCCTTATCTCATTACGCACTGCTTTTGATGCGTCTTCCCCTTCTATAACTTTTTTCATTCTGCATTCAGGCGTCTGGCAATGTGCTGAATTGAAGATAGAGTAACAGTAACTGCCCTTTATCTCCTCAAAGTTTTTTCCAATAAAACTACACCCAGCTTGATTCATAAAAATAATTTTCAAATCACGGTCAACTGCCATAACAGGAGTTGGAATCTGTCGTAATATCTGCAAAGCCAAATTGTCATCAATTTGATTATTTATCTGATTATTTATTCTGTCTTTTTCATTCATTCAGTAAATTCCTTATTTTTTTATTATGGAAGTAAAAACACGGTGGCTGTGCATATTTACTCAACAATCTTATATTTTTTCCCTTTTCCCAACTCTTCTCTTAACTGATTGATCTCCTCTTTTAGATTAATCATACGCTCTTCTCGGTTTATGGTTAGGCGGCTAAACTTTTCTAAATCTTCCATCTGAGACCTCATTTTTTGCTCATATTCTCTTCGCTCAGTTATATCTTCTAAGGTTACAATAACTTCAGTTGGAGTCTTTCCAGCATTTACAGGGTTGAATTTCATGTGCAGAGGCACAGTTTTCCCTCCTGTTGCAGAAGTATAATCAGCCTCATATTCTGCTGTTTCACCTCCAATTGCCCTTCTTAGAGCCTCTTTCATTCCCTCATCTCTCCCCTGTGTCAATGAGTTAAATCCAATTAGTTTTTCGCGAGTTGATCCCATCAAATCGACAAATTTTTCATTGCAATTGATAATTGTTCCTTCACCGTTTATGCGAATCATGCCAAGAGGTGAACTTTCAAAAATTGTTTGGTGCTGTTTTGCACTCTCCAATATCTCATCTTGAGTCTTTTTTCGCTCTGTTATGTCTAAATATGAAGAGAGAACAAGATTAACTGAATTATCTTGATTTCTCAAACATGAGATTGAGATATTTGTATAGACAATAGTGCCATCTTTACGGATAAACCGTTTATCCATGCTATAATTATCAATCTCCCCTGCAAGCATAAGATCAAAATTTTTTATATCTTCTTCAAGGTCGTCAGGATGTGTAAGATCAGCCCATGTCGTTTGACGCAGCTCTTCAAGTGTGTAGCCTAACATATCTTGAAGACGTTTATTTGCCTCAATCCACCCTTTTTGCGGGTGAGTAACAGCCATTCCAATCTGTCCATACTCAAAATATCCACGAAAACGCTTTTCGCTCTCTTTTATAGCTTCTTCAGCTTTCTTCCGCTCTGTTATATCTCGCACAGAGCCTACTGCAAACCACTCTCCTTGAATCTGAAAAGGGGAGAGAGATACTTCAACAGGAAAACTCTTCCGAGCACGGTTCACTGCTGTTATTTGAGTTGTTACCCCCAAAACAGCCCCTTCTCCAGTCTCAGCAAATTTTTTGAGTCCTGCTCTAATACGCTCTATAAATTCAGAGGGTGCTGCCATATCGTGAAAATCTTTGTCCATTGCCTCTTCTTCTGTATAACCAAAGAGCTTTTCTGCTGCTTGATTCCAGAACTTGACAGAGCCTTGACTGTCAAGCATCACAAGAGCATCAGCCATAGCCTGCCCCATAGCCTTTATTTTACGTTCAACATGTTCTCTCTCTTTTATTGCTTTTCCAAGACGGCGATTCCAAAGCAGAACAAAGATTATTATTCCTAAAAGAACAGCACAAATTGGTCCAACAATCCACCAGTTGATTCCTTTCTGATATTTAATAGCCAACCATCTGGTTTTTATTGCTGTTTTTTCTTGATCGCCCATGCTTGCCAATGCTTTATCTAAGGCAGATGCAAGCAAATCCCAATCTTTTCTGATACCAAATGCCAAATCGTGGTTATATGGGGTGGAAGCTGCTATCCGCAAGTTTACAAGCCCAAGATTCTCAATAGCATAAGCAACAGCCCCAAGGTTATCAATAAAGACATCAAACTTTCCATCAGAGAGTTCAACAAGGGCGGTGCCAATATCAGGAGAAGCGACTAAATATAAAGAAGGATACTCACGTTTTAGATTTGATTCAATTATCTGACCTTTAATTACACCAATCTTTAATCCGTGAAGGTCTTCTAATCCGCCAGCAAGTTGATCTTTTCGAGAAACTATAACTGATGGAAAAGTTATGTATGGCTTGGTGAAAGTCATAAATTTTTCTCGTGCTGATGATAGTGTTACTTTAGGAATAAGGTCTATTTCACCGACTTTCACCTTTTCCATAGCCTCTGTCCATTTAATATTTTTTTGTGGAATAACATCAAGACCAATTCTCTTTGTAGCCTCAATTATAAAATCAGCACTAATACCTGAATAGACACCATTTTTATCAATATACTCAAAAGGCGGGTGGGCGATGTCAACTCCTAAACGTATTTTTTTATCAGGAATATTATCAATAAAATTTTGCTCCTCTTTTGTTAAAACAACATGAGCAGATTTATCATCAATGGCTTGGGAGAGCATTTTTTTTCCATCTTTATCGTCTCTTTTATTATCTCCTGCCAGCCATTTTTCATGAAGTTTTCGTATCTCATCTTCAGAGATGGCTGCCATTGCTTTTTCAAGAATAGATGCTAAAATTTTTATCTCTTTTCTAACTGCAATATGAAGTGGAATGGGCTTGCTCTCTTCCAATCCAAGTTCTCCGCCAACTTTAAGGTTTGTTATCTGGATTTGTCTTGTTATGTAGTCAACAACAGGCATCAAATCAAATAAAGCATCTGCTTTACCCACAGAGACAGCACGAATAGAGGCAGAGGTATCAGGAACTTCTATTATCTCTATTTGCGGGTGCTTTTTAAGAACTTCTTGAAGAAAAAAACCTTTTGGAACAGCAAATTTTTTACCATAAAGGTCTTTTATTGAAGCGACAGTAGGAAAATCTGTCCGAGTGTATAACATCTGGATCATTGAGAGATAGGAAGAGGTATAAGCAAGAAATAGCTCTCGTTCAGGGGATTTTGCAATATTGAGCATTATATCAAGCTCCCCTTTTTTAGTCATTTCAAGAAACTTATCCCATGAGGGTCCGTTGATAAATTTGATCTCAAGACCTGTTGTTTGTGCAAGAAGGGTCATGTAATCAATGGAAAAACCTTTTGGAATACCTTTTTCATTGAAATTAAACGGTGCCCAATCAGTTTCATTGTGAACTCTAACAACTTCACAGCTTACTAAAAACGCCTTCTCCTCTTCAGTAAGCTGTGAAATAAAATCAGTAGTAGAAACTGCGGTAACAACCAAAGGCAGAGATAAAATAGCTACAATAACGATTAAGATAATATTTTTGTATCCAATAGTTGCTATATTTTTTAAGTTCATTGAAAATTCTTCACTCCTAACTAACGCTCAATTTTGATGAATATATTCTGCTCTTTGCCTGCATGTTTGTCCGTTTCGAAGCCTCACTTACATTAAATGTTTTGCAACAGCATAGATTCTATTTTTGCCAATACATCACTAAATTTTGCTGCTTTTGATATCATGTGCTGTTTGCCAACCATTCCATTTTTCGTGTCAGAAGGCATGACAAGCGAAGAGCAAAACAAAATTGGAATATCTTTAGTCTCTTCAGTGTCCATTAATGAACGAGCTACATCACCGCCGTCCATACCGGGCATATCAATATCACACACAATCAGGTGCGGCATCTCTGTCTTGGCAAGCTCTAAGGCAGATTTTCCTTTGTTGGTAAAAACAACAATAAATTTTCCAGTTTTATCAAGTTTTGTTTTAAGCAGAGTAGTAACTGATGGATCATCATCAACAAGCATTATCTTCTTTAAGTTTTCCATAATTGAAATTTCTCCTTTTTATAAACGTATAAATTTCTAATTCATATTAACGTATCTTATCTCTATATCGCTTAAAGAGGATCCCAGCAGATTTAAGCTGTTTTTAATTGCTTCAAAATCGTGCTGTTTTGCTGCCTCTTCAATTACAGAGCCAATTGAACCCTGATCTTTAAAACCATACATATTAAATCCGCCTTTAAGTTTGTGCCCCAATTTTTGAATAATTTTATAGCCCTTCTCTGTTAAAAAAGGCGATTCAGATTTACTCATCACTTCTTTTATCTGTTCAATTTCAGATTGTTTATCGCTAATAAAAGAGGGAATCAAATCTTCAAGATCAGCATCAATCTCAACTTGGGTTTTAGTGTGCTGTTTGTCGTTTTCATAATGATAATAATTTTGATTGTCATTATGATTTCCAAAGAATTCCAAAATGGATTCGCGTAGCTGTCTGCTGTTTACTGGTTTTGACAGATACGCATCAAAACCTATATCAAGGCAGTTTTGGCAGGTATTTGGATCATCATGTCCTGACAGGGCAATGATAATCGCATTTTCCCCTCTGTTTGATTGGTCACTCTCCCATTTTCGTATTAAGCTGACCGTCTCTATGCCGTCCATTACAGGCATCTCCATATCCATAAATATAAGATCAAAATTTTTCTCTTTAAATTTATTGATAGCAGCTTGCCCATTATCAGCAAGCTCTATATAAAATTCAGGGTAATTTAGATATTTTTTTAAAATAAGCTGATTATGTTCATCATCATCAACAACCATGATCCTAATTTGAGGAAGTTGGGATAAAGAGGAGTCAATCCTACTTTTCATAGAGTTTATGAGCTTGGCAGTTGGTGAGTCTATTGATGATGAAGTTTTTGATAAAATTGATGAATCTGAAATTTTTGTGATATCTATCTCTGCATATTTAAGAGTTACTGTAATGGTTGTTCCATTAATTTCGCTGGTTGACATTGAAATCTCTCCGCCAAGTGTTTGTGCCATAAGTTTGGCTGAATATGTACCAAGACCCGTGCCTCCTTTTTTTTCAGCAGTTGCGTATTTTTCAAAAAAATTATCTCTGATAGATGTGGGAACTACACCTTCATTGTGTATGGCTATCTTTACTTGTTCGTTTTCAGATATTTTGTGGGATAGCTCAATCGTAACTGTTGTACTGTTTGGCGATGCTTCAACAGCGTTCTTAATCAGATTGGCAAACATGGAGTAGCAGAGAAGCTCCTCACCTAATACTCCAAAAATATCATAATCAGAAGCTGCCCTAATATTGTCAGCCAGATCATCAATGAGCAGATTAAATTTTATTGCCTTTGAATCAGTTAGACTACGAAGAGCAAAAATGATCTTTTTTATGACACTCAAAATATTTAGAGGAACTGGATTTAATTTATAGCTGCCTTTCTCCATCTTAAACATATCAAGTGAGAGGTTTATCATGTTAAGCATTATGTATCCTGATTGTTCAATTATCTCAAGCAGTTCAACCTGATCTGATGCAAGACGGCTGCTATCTTGGAGCAAAACTCGAGGTATGGAGATAATGCTGTTAAGCGGAGTCTTGAGATCATGGCGGCTTATGCGATCTATCTCCTCTCTTAAATGGATATTCTCTTGCAAAATATGATTCTGACGCTCTAAATTTTCACGAGCCTGTTTTAACTCCAAATGATTTTCAACCCGTGCTTTTACAATTGGTGGGCTGATCGGTTTTGTAACATAATCGACTGCTCCAAGTTTTAGCCCCTTTGTCTCATCTTCAACTTGACTTAACGCTGTTATGAAAATAATTGGAATATCTTTGGTTTTTTCATCTGCTTTGAGTCGCCTGCAAACCTCATATCCATCAATACCCGGCATCATTATGTCAAGCAGAATCAAATCTGGTGGGTTTTCATGGACATTTTCAATTGCACTCTCTCCGTCCATAGTGACACTAACCTCATAATCATTACTAAGAGTATCAACTAAAATGTCTATATTTGACTCTGTATCATCAACAATCAGAATATTTTTTTCTTTACTTTTTTCGACATATCGTTTTTCCATATTATACTCCACAAGATAATCAATAAAATGAAGGGGCAGGGGCAAATTATTTAAACTCTATCACCATTTGCAATTGCACCAGCTATATTCTGAAAGGAAAGGTTGGCATCCTTCATTTCTCGGTTGACACTTTGAGAAAGCAAGATGTTTTTTTGTGTGCAGAAGAATGTTTTTTTAAAAAAAATACTGTGAGCAGCCACCCCAATTGGTATACTTTGGCGATTGCGAAAAAACCAGAGATACCGGAGGGGATATGCAGCTCACAGATTATAATAATTTACCAGAATATGTTTTTACAGGAAAAAAGTTTATTTATGATACAATATCAGAACTGAAGATAGTACTGTCCATTTAAATCTATTCTGCATCAAGCCCAAATGCCTTATGAAGTACTCTGACAGCAAGCTCCGCATACTTTTCTTCAATTACGCAAGATATTCTAATCTCAGATGTACTGATAAGTATTATATTGATGTTTTCAGATGCCAAAGCCTTAAACATTGTCGCTGCAACTCCTGCATTGCTCTTCATTCCAAGACCTATAACTGATACTTTGGCAATGTTTTCAGCAGTTAGAACTGCAGCAGCACCAATTTTGTTTGCAACCTGCTCAGATATTTCACATGCTTTTCTGAAATCTGTTTTAGTTACAGTAAAAGTTACATCAGTCTCTCCGTTTGCACGGGTATTTTGAATGATCATATCAACCATTATATTAGCGTCAGCAAGGGCACCAAAAATTTTTGCTGAAACACCTGGTTGATCAGGTACCCTTTTTAGAGTGATTCTTGTCTCGTTTTTGTCGCAAGTAACTCCTGAAACTACAACACTTTCCATATCAGCACTTTCATTGATAACCATTGTACCTTCCTCCTCATTAAACGATGATCTGACATGCACTGGCACATTATATTTTTTTGCAAACTCCACAGATCGAATTTGAAGAACTTTTGCACCTAATATTGCCATTTCAAGCATCTCTTCATATGAAATTCTGTTAATTTTGCGGGCTTTTGAGCATATTCTTGGATCAGTTGTATAGACACCATCAACATCGGTAAATATTTCACAAACATCAGCCTTGACTGCCGATGCAATCGCAACAGCAGAAGTGTCTGACCCTCCTCGTCCAAGGGTTGTGATATTGCCGTTTACATCTCTGCCTTGAAACCCTGCCACCACAACAATATGCCCCTCATCAAGCAGTTTTACAATGCGGTCAGCTTCAATATCAAGAATCCTCGCCTTTCCAGCACTTTCGTCTGTGATGATGCCCGCCTGAAACCCTAAAAGTGAAGTAGAACGATAACCCCTGTCTTTAAGAATCATTGCAAGAAGAGCTGCTGTAGTTTGCTCGCCTGTTGCAAGCAGAACATCAAGTTCTCTTGTGTCAGGTACTTTGGACGCAGATTCTGCCAAAGCAATCAGCTTATCTGTCACGCCAGCCATAGCAGAGAGAACCACAACAACTTTATCTCCCTTGTCATAGCTTTTAGTTACCCTGTCAGCAACTCGTTTAATCCGTTCAATATCGGCAACCGAAGTACCTCCGAATTTTTGCACTTTCAATGCCATTTGTGTTACTCCTTAAAATTTAATTATACTGATCAGATGTCTGAATCAAAGATTACCATGGACTAAGGCGTTTTAACCGATTAACATATTGCACTAATTCTAAAAAAGTGAAATTAAGGCAATCGGTTTAATCCTTAGATTCAGAATAATTTTTAAACGAATTCCTTTAACAGATTTATTGCATCAAGTCCATAAGGAATAAAAGATATCTCTCTGTTAAACTCCTGATCTATTTGAATGTGTATCTCTAAATCAAATATAATAATGTTTCTACTGCCGCTATCGATCATATCAGGCCATTCAATTATGATGACGCTGTTATCAGATGAGGCAATGTCATCAAATCCAATATATTCAAGTTCATCAGGTGAGCCTATTCTATAAAGATCAATATGGTATAGAGTCAGTTTTTTACACAATTCCCGTAATATACCGTTGCTATTTTTAGATATGTCTATAGGATATTCATTTATGATGTTATAGGTTGGACTTGTAACATAATAGTTTTCAGGCACACCAAGTCCTCTTGCAAAACCCTGTACAAATGTTGTTTTTCCTGCACCCAAATCGCCGTAAAGGGCAATTGCAATTTTTTTAGAGTCCATGTTGCTTGAATTCAGATTGTCCACAATTAGAGCACCAAGCTTTCTACCAATCTCATTAGTGCTATGTCCGCTATCAGTTGTGAATTTGATACTCATATTATCCTTTTTATATTTTTTATTCTTTTGCTTAGATATTCCAATACAACAATCATGGTTATTCGGTTAAAGAGTTAGCAATACGTATTCCTTCAATAGTCTTAAAATCAGGAAAAAATGGGGAAAGGATTAAAAACGTATAATAGGTCTTATAGATACTGCATGTTCTACTATTTTTCTGCCAAGCATCTGAAAAATGATGTTATGAAATGGCAGCATTGAGTACCAATAGATTCTACCAAGAAGTCCCCGAGGGTGGAAATGGGCAGTTTGCACCATAGTACCACGCTCTGATTGAATATCAAACTCAAGCCACGCTTTACCCGGAAGCTTCATCTGTGCGGCTAACAAAAGACGTTTTCCATCTCTTATATCTGCAACTTTCCAGAAATCTACTGCATCACCTATTCTCAAATTTTTAGTTGATCTCCTGCCCCTATTTAGCCCAACACCGCCTGAGAGTTTATCAATAATGCCTCTTATCTCCCATAAAAAATTAAATGCAAACCAGCCATTTTCTCCACCAAGAGAGCAGACTGACGCAAATAATTTATCCGTTGAAACTTTACCGATTGAAAATTTACGCACATCTCTAAGAACTGCACCTGCACTTTCGCCAACAAAAGCAGGCGAATCAAACTCTGTAAGATCGCAACTGTTATCTTCAGAGCTGTCACACCAGCGGCTCAAGACCTGACTCTGTTCTATTTCATCAATCGCAAGTTTAACAGCCTGATTAAACGGCATTGGTTTTATTGTTGGAAAGTATCTTTGAGCATGATCATTTAATAAAATGGTCTCAGATTTAAGCCCCTCAATTAGTGCTGATGCCATTTTTAACGGAACTGGTGTAAAAAGAATGAGCCAGTATGATGAGAGCTTCGGCGTTAAAACTGGTACTGGAATTAAAAATCTCTCAAGCCCCATAACCTTTGCGGTCTCTTGCATCATCTGCTTAAAATTCATAGCAGAGGTGCCGATATCAACAATTAAATTTCCGTCAATATCAGCAGTAATTGCAGATTCAAGATAGGCAATTACATCGTTAATCGCAATTGGCTGTGTAATGGTGTTGACCCATTTAGGAGTTATCATAATCGGCAGTTTATGGATAAGATGGCGGACTATCTCAAAGCTGGCACTACCTGATCCTATAATAATTCCTGCTCTAAACCAAATTGTCTGTATCTTATCTTCACATGCACTTAAAATCTCGCCTGTTTCAATGCGGCTTAAAAGATGTTTGCTTGCACTCTCTTTTGCTCCAAGCCCGCCAAGATATATTATTCTTTTTACACCAGCGGCAATACAGGCATCTCTGAAATTTTCAGCACTTTTACGATCTTTGGCTTCAAAATCGCTGTTTTTACCTCCCATTGAGTGGATAAGATAAAAGGCAGTATCAATATTTTCAAGGGCAATCCCAAGAGATTTAGGATTAAAAGTATCTGCTTCAACTATCTGAAGTTTGCCCTGCACCTCTTTTGCATGAATTGCGAGATCAAGTTTATTTTTATCTCTAACCATCAGGCGGATATTAAGATCGTCTCTTTTGATCAGAAGTTGTTTTAATCTTCTACCTACATAGCCTGTTGCTCCAGTTATCAATACGTTTTTCTTCATAGCCGGTTCCATTTTTATAATTTTGATTTTACTTGAAATTTGCAATAATTTTATCGTTAATACAAGATCGTAAAAAAATATTCATCTCTTTCATATTGTTTGAAGAATAAAAATCCAACATTAGTTTGTTGAATTCAAATTGACGTTTAACTGGAACGTTGATAATTGGATAACCTTCATTTAGCAAAATACCATTCATCATGAATCGCCCCATACGCTTATTGACGTCCCAAAAGAATTGAGCCCTCGCCATTTTCAAAAACACAGCAATGGCTTTGTCATATACGTCAGAGATTAAATCAACTTCAGATTCTGTTTTTAACCAAATTTCATCCAAATTTTCAGGAGAAGGTGGTTCATAATCTGAACCACTGATTGAAACGTTGCCTGAACGAAAGACACCCCACTCAAATGATTCTTCTTTCCCTGATATCTTGTGAAGTTCAAGGGCTATCGTTTTCTTAAATTCAAATTTGTTTTCATCGATTAATTCAAAAATACGCTTCCAGGTATTTGCTTGATTTATCACCATATTCTGCTCACTGATCTTGTGCCCGCCAACAGTGATACCATCCAATATAGTTTGGACTTCAGGCAATGTCATGACAACACCTTCAAGATTCACAGCTTCGTAAACTAATGAAGGAAGTTCACGAATAGCTAAATACTTTGCCAATCTTCTATTGGGAGTCATATTCCAGTGTGTATCTGAAACTGCCATATTCTTTCCATTTGATTGTTTATAAAAAATACAATTATTTAATACACCGTTATCAATAATACCTTCGCCAAAAATTTGAGAGGGGAAATGAGTTAAGAGTATAAATTTATGTAAAAATGAGGAACAGTTCTGATAGAATTGAATTGAGAGAGACAATAAAATCAGAAGGAGTTCCTCATGTTGCGGATTATGCCCTATTTGGAGTGTTTAAGCCAGAATTTTCCTAAAAAAACTGTAAGGATGTTAGGAATTGTGAGCGAGGCGATGTTATGCTGTAAAGGTCGTATAACGATGTTGGGATTGAGCAGATGGAGTGGAAAAGGAGGCAGTTATCGTAGTATTCAAAGATTTTATGGAAGTAAGGTGGATTGGCTGCTGCTCAATTGGCTTTTTTAAAGAAGCACCGATTGAAACAAGAAGAAGTATATCTGCTTACGGGTGATGAGACTACGGTTACCAAATCTGGGAAGTCAACATACGGATTAATTTCCCTGCACTATTGAATGTAACGGTGATTCAGAAAATACAGCTCAAATGCTGCATTCACCCTCATAAAAGGGCTGCTTAATTGGCGAAGGTATTGTTATTACAATTCAATTATTTTATTTTGAATGGCAAATCTTGAAAGTTCGGCATTATTTCGTAAGTTCAATTTTTTCAATATTCTTGATCTATATGTATCCACAGTTTTTACACTGATATGGTAACTCTCTGCAATTTCATGGTTGGTCTGCCCTAAAGCAAGTTTACGAAGCACTTGAAGTTCTCTCATGGAGAGTGATTCAGCACCAGATTTAGTGCTGTCTCCTCTTACGACTCGCATTGCTAATGCTTCGCTTGCCTTTTCAGTAAGGTAGCGTCCCCCTAAATAAAGTTTTTTTACTGCATCCACAAGCTGTTCAGGAGCAGCCTGTTTTGTGACATAACCCATTGCTCCAGCCTCCACAGCTCTCACCACATACTGCTCTTCATCGTGCATAGTGAGAATAAGAACGGGCATTGATGGACTCTGTAATTTAAGCTGTGATACAACCTCAAGCCCGTCCATTCCAGGAGGCATAGAGATATCCACAACCGCAACATCTGGTTTGAATTTAAGTGTCTTATGTATTGCTTCATTGCCGTCAGCAGCCTCAGCCACTACCTCCATCTCACCACTCTCTTCAATTATGCGGCGGAGACCTTCTCGGACAATCTTATGGTCATCTGCAAGTAGCACTTTAATCATTGTAATTTTTTCCCATAAAGATATCTATCCATTAATATATATAGGCTTTACACATTCTCAACAACTATCAAAATGCTGTAGCATTAAAATGAAATCTGATATCAGCAGTCACTTTTAATATCAAGTTTGCATACAATTTTTGTCCCTTTATCAGGAGCTGAAAATATATCAAGAGAGCCGCCAGCCAAAGTTGCCCGCTCTTTCATCCCTGTCAACCCCAAACCGTGGTACTCTTTATTGCCCACAGATGAGAAGCCGCATCCATTGTCCTCAATCGTTAAGCTCAAACGAGTCTTAAAGTTTGCGGAAAGTCCAACTGAATCTGCTGACAGATCAACAGATATTTCAGTAGCTTTTGAATGTTTAAGTGCGTTTGTAAGTGCCTCTTGTGCAATTCTGTAAAGAGCCGTAGCAAATGCATCATCAATTTCAGGGATTTCAGTGTGACGGAACAGAAACCAGATATCTGAACGTTTTTCAAAATCACGGATAAGAGACTCCAAAGCATCTACAAGACCTAAATCATCAAGCAGCCCTGGTCTTAAACGAAAAGCCATAGCTCTTACGTCTGCAATAGTGTCATCAATCAGAGAGCAGATACGGCTTGCCCTCTCTGCCGCGTTTGAATCAAGAGGTTCAAGGTATTTTTCAAGCCATACTCCATCCATTTTAAGGGCTGTCAATACCTGCCCGAGATGGTCATGAAGTTCTCTTGCAACCGCACGGCGTTCATTTTCATGTGCTGCCATTATGTTGCCTGAAAGTTTTCTCAACTGATCTTGAACCCTTCTAACTTCTTCTGTTCGCTCTTCAACCTGCTGTTCAAGATCAAGAGAGTAGCGGGAGAGCCTCTCTCTTGCAAGTTCTAAATCATGCTGTGCCTGATTTTTCTCTGTAACATCCACGCTAACAGCAAGCGATCTTACAACCTTCCCCTCTTCATCACGTACACCATAGCATGAGAGCAGAATCTCAATCTTTTCTCCATTTTGTTTTAGGTATGTATATGGAACATCCTTGCAAAAGCCTGTTTTAAAAAAATATGGAAAAACAACCTCCTCAGCATATTTTTTTGAATCATCGCTGTAAAAGTCGGTCAGGGTCTTTCCTACAACTTCATCTCTTGCATAGCCCATCTTTTCAAGCCAAAAATCACTGACTCCAATAATTTTTCCATCTGTATCAATAGAGTGGAGCATCACTGGAGTGTTATGGTAAATGTGTCTGTAACGTGCTTCGCTTAACCGTAACTCGTTTTCAGCTTTCTTTCTCTTAGATATCTCTTGAATCGCTTTTTTGTAGAGAATAAAAACGGAAATACCGATAAATATGGAGATTATGATAATAATCTGCCCAATTACCCGAAGAAATGGTTGTGCAAGCTCTTTTGAAATCTCTTGAAGGCTTCTCAGATGAACTATTTTCCACCCTGTATATCCATCAAGTGCCATTTGAGAGTATAGATATTTTTTTCTATTGCGATCAATCACATAGCCGTAATTCAAAGGCGAAAATCCAGACCAGTTCCAGTTAATATCTCCAAACTGCCGCGTTTCGTTAATCTTTTGAATCTCTGTTTTGTCAAGTTTCCAAAGCAGCGTTAACTTAAGCTCTTGAGAGTTAGAGATAAAAATTACGCCATTTGGGTCAGTAACCAGTAAAATCCCCTCTGAATCCGCAAAGAGCTTTGATTCAATCAGCTCTACTGATGCCTTAATAACAGCAACTCCAATAATTTCTCTTTTTTGAGAGTTGTAAACATGGTGGCTGTAATAAACCCCTCTTTTGTTTGAGGTTGTTCCCAATGCAAGATAGGTAAATGGTCTGCCCTCAACTGCTTCCACAAAGTATGGTCTAAATGAAAAATTTTTCCCCACAAAGCTGTCTGGATCATTTCTGTTGCTTGATGCTATAGTCTCACCCTTGCTGTTCAGAAGATAACAGACTTCAATATTAAGAGCATTGGCAAAATTATCGAGAATTGAGTTTAGATTGTTAAGTGTATATAACTTTATAGTAGAATCTATAACACTATTTCCAATTGTAGTTCTAATAGCATTAAGGTTAGCCATTTGCAGTGCATATTCTAACTCCTGAAGTCCTGCAAGTGCTTTGACTGGTTTAACATGTTCAGAAAGTGAGGCTGAAAGTTGTCTGTTAAAGAGTTCAAGTCGTCTGTTTGCATGATTTTCAGCCTGTTGAAATGCAGCTTGTTTCAGGGAGTGATAGTAGAGTCCCCCTCCTGCGGAGGCAGAAAGAACTGCAAGAATCGCCAGAACTAATATGATTATTCGTAACCGCATATTTTTTATGAATTTTTTTCTATGTGACTATTTGAATTTTTATCATGTGAACAGTATAACGTATAGCTATATGGAGTTAAATGATTTTTATATCCATTCTGAAATTAAGATTTATCAACGGGTTAAAACATAAAGAGATGTGAGCATTATTTATAATTACTGTAACATTTTGGGCTGAGGACAAAAAAATACTTGATTTATTATTTGTTAAGTAATACGCTCCCCGCCGTAAGTTAAAGCAAGGTGTTGGTCAGGTCAATTATGACTTAATTTTATCTGAAATTTACTTACAACTGTAAGGTTTCGTTCTAAAGGGAAGATCCATTTGTGAAAGTGGCAAGAACCTTGAGTTTGGAACTACATTTATCTATTTTTTAATTTAAGGAGATTGTCAGCATGGCAGATGGTATTGTAAAATGGTTTAATGATTCAAAAGGTTTTGGTTTTATTGAGCAGGAAAATGGACCAGATGTATTTGTTCATCACACAGGCATCAATGCAACAGGTTTTAAATCCCTGAACGAAGGTGACCGCGTTAAATTTGATATTGAGCAGGGACAAAAAGGTCCTGCAGCAGTAAATGTTACTGTTCAATAGTAAAAAAACAGCATTCTATGATGATGTTAGAGTTTAATAAAAATATATCTCTGTAGCATCATTAAAAATAGAACTACAATTTAAAGCACTCCTGATTAATAAAAATCAGGAGTGCTTTTTTTTTATTTATACTTTATCAATGTCATGCTACATTAACGCTTATCTATTAATCTTACGATCATATAAAACTATATAAAAAGAAACCTAATGACAATTCAGTGGTTCCCGGGACATATGCAGGAGACAGAGCTTTTTTTGAAACAGGCTGTCTCAAATGTTGATGTGGTGATGGAGATACTTGACGCCAGACTACCCGCCTCCAGTTCAAATCCCCTTCTTGAGCAGATATGCAAATCTATTTTACGGATAAAAATTCTTAATAAAAAAGACCTTGCCGATCCTATTATAACTCGATTATGGCTTGATTATTTTCAGAGCACAAATGTAACTGACGAGCAATCTACAGCAGTTGCCATTACAGGTACTGACTCTGTGGATACATGGCGTGCATTAGAGGTTGCACTTTCAACACTTGAGGCATCAAAAAAGGTTAAGTCAAAAAGCCGCAGATTACGGGTCATGGTGGCAGGAATTCCAAACACTGGTAAATCAACTATTATGAATACCCTTGCAGGCAAACAAATTGCAAAAACAGGCAATGTTCCGGCAATCACTCGACACCAGCAACGAACGGGTCTTAAGAACAAAGTTGATATTTATGATACCCCTGGTATTCTGTGGCCTCTGCTTCAAAATCAGAATGGAGCGTATAGACTTGCTGCGAGCGGTGCAATATCTGATGTGGCTATTGACTACAATGAGATAGCTATTTTTATATTGAGCTATTTAATAGAAAAATATCCTGACGCTCTGAAAGAGAGATACGACCTTTCAAATATTTATGATATAAATAATAAGAATATTAGAGAGAATCAGATAACTAATGCTGAAGAGGCAGAAAGCAGCTTTTTAAATCATAAAACTGCTGTTGATTATATAACTATGATTTTAGAAAAGATTGGAGCAGCAAGAGGATGTCTCAAAAAAGGCGGAGTAGTTAACCTGCAAAAGGCTTCTGAACTGCTTATAAGAGAGTTGAGATCAGGAAAGATCGGACGTATAAGTCTTGAATCACCTGAAGATTTCCTATAAAAAGACTCCTATATCCCCATATTTTTGATATAAAGTATTTATAACCATCTTAGAGTCTGTCTAAATATTCAGTCTCTTAACTATCAGGTAATTTTAGAAACTATACACCGTCAGAGTTGGAATATGATGACCAAATTAAAAAAATGTTCAGAAAAGATTATCTTGTCAAATGCAATAGCACTTATTTCTGCCATTATATTTGCTATTACCCTTCCATCTTTTGCATTAGCCCAGGCAACACATTCTATTCAGGAAAAAGCCCTTGGCATTAATAATAGTCTTAAAAAAGTGACATTCACAAAAGATGATGCCGATATGTGCGTAAATATTATTACATATCTTTCAAGATCACACTATTTAGGGCTTAAATTCAATGACAATCTCTCCTCAAAAATATTGGATCAGTATGTTAATATTCTTGATCCAGGGAAAAATCTTTTTACCCAAAATGAGATTAATGAATTTGAACAAATAAGGTACTGGCTTGATAATACCCTCAAAAAAGGTGATCTTACACCAGGATACGCTATTTTTAACAAATATCTTGAGAGATCATTAGAAAAGCTGAATTATATTAATAAACGTATAGATAACTGGCAAACCAACTTCAAGTTTGACGGCGATGACGAGATATCACTGGACAGAAAAAACGCTCCATGGCCAATTGATAAAGATGAGCTTAAAATTTTGTGGGATAATGAGTTGAAAAATACCATAATATCGTTCCAGCTTGAGGGGGAAAATAATGAAGATATCACCAATCTTCTTTCCAAAAGGTATAGAAGCAGGCTCAGCAGGCTTATGCAGATAAACTCTGAAGACGCCTTCAAAACCTACATCAACTCTGTTGCAATGAGCTTTGACCCTCATACACAGTTTTTTCCACCCCGTATGTCAGAGGACTTTGATATTCAGATGAGCCTGTCTCTTGAAGGGATCGGAGCCGTATTGCAGACAGAATATGAATACACTAAAGTGGTAAGTCTTATACCAGCAGGACCTGCTGACAAATCAGGGCTTCTGATGCCGGGAGACAAGATCATCGGGGTGGGACAAGGTTTGAAAGGTACAATACAAGATACAGTTGGATGGCGTATTGATGAAGTTGTGAATCTCATACGAGGACCAAAAGACTCGTTTGTATCAATAAAAATAATTCCTGCTGGACAAAAAGGTTCACATAATTTCAAGATAATCAACATAAAACGGGATAAAGTGAAACTTGAAGAGCAGGCAGCACAAAAAAAAGTTATTCCTTTTAAACGAAATGGACATACTGTTAATATTGGAGTTATTACCATTCCAACTTTTTATCTTGATTTCAAAGGGATGCAGGAGGGTACAAATGATTACAGAAGCACCACCCGAGATGTCTTTTTTTTAATTGAAGAGCTTAAAAAAGAAAATATACAGGGGTTAATTATTGACCTTAGAGATAATGGTGGGGGTGCTCTTCAAGAGGCTAATCAACTGACAGGGCTTTTTATAAACTCAGGTCCAACTGTCCAGATACGCTACAGAAACGGCAATATGTCTCGATTGGAAGATATGGATCCTTCAATTATATACAACGGTCCGCTTATTGTAATGGTCAACCGTATGAGTGCTTCTGCATCAGAAATATTTGCAGGGGCAATCAAAGATTATAACAGGGGTCTTATTGTAGGCAATCAGACTTTTGGCAAGGGAACAGTTCAGTCGCTTCAACCAATTGACAATGGACAACTTAAACTTACCAATGCAAAATTTTACAGAGTCTCAGGTGAAAGTACACAAAATTTAGGTATTATTCCAGACATTGACTTTCCACCTACTTACAATAGTGAAGAAACAGGAGAAAGTTCTCTTGATGGTGCACTTCCATGGGACAAATCAGAACGTGCCTCTTACACGCCTTACCCTGACACACTAATCAAATATGCACTTTCACAGTTAAAGGAAAGGCATCTTAAGCGGGTTGAAAATAATCCTGATTTTACATATCTGAAGGAAAAATACGAACTGTCTAAGGAGATATACAATTTAAAATCTCTATCTCTAAACAGTGCGAAAAGAGCGGAATACAAACAACATCTTGATAAGATAGAACTGGAAATCGAAAACCGCTTCAGAACGGCAAAAGGCAAAGAACCATTTTCATCTATTGAGCAGCTTCACCAGTCAGACCCAAGAAAAAAAGGGATAGATGATGAAGAGATTGTTATCGAAAATCCTAAGAAAAAAGAGGATAAGGAAGATATTCTGCTTACAGAGACAGGAGAAATTATGGGAGATTTTATCAACCTTGTCCAATCTCGGGGATATAAGTGGTAGATTGCAAAAAAGGTTACTGTTTGTTGCGGTTATCATTAGTTTTCTAATATTTGTTTTTGTCTCAATACCTGTAATAATGGACAACAAATCTGTCCAGAAGGCAATTTCCGATTTTATTCTAACTCAATTTCGACAAGGTTTGCATCTTAAACAGGATACGCCTGAGAGTATGCTCCTTCAAGGTATTACTCTATACAGTGTTAAATTTTCTCTTTTCCCATTTCCAACAGTTGATTTGTCAGATATTAAAATTACTGCTCCGCCGCTTAAAAACATTACTATTGACAAATTATCAATTGTTTTTTCTCCTGATTCGTTTACCAAAAAGCAATTTCTTGTAAAAAATATAACGATTCAAAATCCAGTTATTCCTTCGTCCGCTTCTTTTCTGTCATTTCCTTTTAAACAAGAACATAACTTGTTTGACTATTTGGAAGAAGAGCAGAAAGATTTTTCCATAAATATCAATAATCTGACATCTGACATATTTAAAAAGGCAGATATACAGGTGTTGATAGCCCCTGTTAAAAAGAGCATTTCCGCAGATATAACCATCCATGATTTTACACTGCCTGATTTTAGCCCGATTAATAACACAAATAATCACCCACAAATTATATCAGAGAAAAATATTAACTCTGACAAAACGTTTACGGCAGAGCAAAATCTAAAAACTGATAAAAATATTACAATAAAAAAAATCATTTGCAGTGCGGATATCACAGAAAATGAATCTACAATAGAGATGAACCATATTGCAATTCCACATCTCTGCAATGATCTTTACATACAGTTCAAGCATAAAAAACATAAAGGCGTTGATAGTGATAAGGTGGTTGAAAATACAAAACTCCTGTTTTCGGGTAAGGATGTAAATGTTGATGCTGTGCGACCCGTTGTTCTAAAATTACTGCCTGATAATCACATAGCAGATAAAATTTTTCAGATTCTTTATGGAGGTGTAGTTAAGGAGATAGAAGTTCTTTTTAAAAAAAATAGAAATCAATCAGCTATTGGTAGCAGAACAACCTCATATCTTTTCAGTAAAGAGTCAATAAGAGAGCTGTTTAATCCACTCATAATGATAATTAACGGAGATGTTAAAAACGGCACAATCAACATCCCAGCCACCCATCTTACCGCAACAGAAACTGATGCTGTGGTTACTGTAAAAGAGGGAATTTTGCACACTGAAATTTTAAAGGGACTGATTGATAAATCACGAGTAAACAACGGAACTCTTGATGTAAATTTGGTTAATCAGCGACACCATTTTTCTGGAGAATTTGATATATCAGCAGACCTTGCCCATCTAAACAATGTATTACAGGAACTTCTGCCAAACAGATCAGTCTCAAAAGAACTTGCCTTGCTTCGTGATATTCAAGGTGAGACAAAGGGCACTTTAAAACTTGAAGGCGAAAAACATCATAAACCCTCAATAATTGTAAACGCCAACGATATTAAGCTAAAGGGTATATACCCACGGTTTCCACAAAAATTTTCAATTGTTGATGGTAATTTAAAATACAATAGTAAAACTAACAATATCACCATTGATAATATCAACGGGAGTTTGGGCAAATCACGTTTTCTTAATTTTGGTGCATCTCTGACTCTTGATAAAAGTCATCTTCTTAAAATAGGCTCGGGAAAAGCAGAACTTGCAATTGAGCAGGTGCTTCTATGGTTTACATCATTAAAAACAACTTCATCATCAATACTGCCTCTTATTAAGTCTTCTAACGGCAATATATATCTGAAAGAGATAGCATTTAAAGGGGAGCTTATGAAGCCCGAAACTTGGGATTACTTTGTTGAGGGTAACTGTAATTCAATAAAGCTTGGACAGGACAGAACTTCTAATTTTGTAGAACAAGAAGGGTTGGAGAGACCTTCTAATGAGCTTGAACAACAATTGGACAGAGCATCTTACAGTGGTGAGATATCTGATATTAAAGCCGATTTTCTTATCTCTCCATCTTTGAAACGAATATCTCTTGCTAATGCAGTTGTTCAAGATACATCTCTTATATCTGCATTTATAATTGAACTTATGCGGAATGGATTTATAAACCAAAAGATGTTTAACCGTATCAGCGTGGTAAGTGATATAAGAGCACCTTTCACAATTAAAGATGTCTATTTTGAACAAAAGATGGAAAAAAAGCTGACTCAAAAAAATTTTGATAAGATAAAAAATGGAATACAATCTGATAAAATTATATTAAATAATACCTATAGTGATAATAATGCTTATAGCGATGATATTGAAATAAAGGGAGAATTGCTTTTTCATAATAATCTTAATATCTCTTTAAATAGAGAAAAAATCAGTAATGAGGCTTTTGAGTATCAGATAAAAATATTAAAAAATGGAGTTGATAGTGCAACTATTTTATTTAAAGAGGGAAATTTTAATGAAAAAAATTCGTTACAAGATGGCTCATCTATAAATTTTATAGGCAGATTGAATACAAAAGATATTGAGGAAGTTTTCAATCCAATGTCTGCATCCTACAAATCCCTTATCTCCTTTACGGATGGGAGAGATATTACTATTGAATCGCTACAGCCTGATAATTATACAATTACTATAGACAGACTTGATTTAGATTTTATCCTTGAAAAACAAAAACTTATAAGTGTGCCGTTAGCTTCATTGTTAAAAGAAAAATCATCAAAAAAAGACTCTTCTCCAATAGTTTTGACACTTAACAGTGAGAAATTTACTGATAAAAAAATTATAATTGTTCCGTTCTCTGCCCGAATTGTTATTAATGGGCGTAATAGAAATATTACAATCGACAATATGCAGATGTGCAATGTCAACGGTTCAATTGAGGTCAATATCACAAAAGAGTCCACAGATTTTTTTCTTACTCTGCAAGATGATAATAAGAAAATTGAACCTGTTATAGACTGTTTTTATCATGGAGATAGGCTGATGCAGGGAAATTACTCCTTAAAAGCATCTCTTTATGCACGAGGAGACTCAAACAACAATCTAAATAATAGAATAGATGAGACACAGGAAAACAGCAGCCCCGCAAATATCAATATCAAGAATTTTAAATCAATCATAAAACAGAATCTTACAGGTAGAGTTGAAATGACCTCTGATGGTGGACGAATTTTCAGATTGACACTCCTGTCAAGAATTCTTTCTATGCTAAATATTTCAAAGTTGATGGAGGGGCAGTTTCCTGATATTGAGCAGAACGGTTTTGCCTTCAGCTCTATCAATATTGTTGCAGATGTGAGAAAAAGCAGACTTATTCTAAAACATGCTGTTATTAACGGAGTAGATATGACACTTCTGTTTACTGGATGGATTGATATATTTACCCGTAAGATTGATCTCACCTGTTTAGTTGCACCACTAAAGACCGCAGACAGAATTATAGGCAAAATCCCCATTATAAATACAATGTTAAGAGGCAGGTTGATATCAGTTCCAGTAAAGGCAACAGGTACTTTAAATAACCCTGAAGTTACGATTCTTGACCCTTCAGAAGTGGGAAAAACTATTATCAACACGATGGTTGATATTATCACAACACCATTTAAATTGCTTGATAACATTCAGTCTGAAACGACTCAAACTCAATAATATGGGCACTTGAGACGGGTATTTCACTTGAGTATTATTGGCAATTGAGTATAATCATAGATACTGTTGCATTGCCAATTGATTAATGGAGAACTCTTAAATGGGTAACAATATTAAAGCGGGTTCAGGAATCGAACTTGATCGGATTGAGCTTCCTGACCTGCCAGGGCTTAATGATGACGATGATGACTCTGCTAAGCGACAAGTCATATCTTCTCAGCAGGTAAGCCAATTAATAGTGAATACAAGTCAATACTCAGGTGATCGGGAGAACTATGAACAGGTACGTCTCTCCCACATTCTTGACGATCTGGATAAAAAGATGAAATCAGGAAAATTTCTTCACACCTTTACTGCACAGGTTGAAGAGATCAACCGAGTTATTAAAATGAAGTATGCCTCAACAAGAGATATTGCATCAGTGATACTCAAGGATGTTGCATTAGCCTCAAGAGTTCTCTCAATTGTAAATTCATGCTATTATGGACAGTTCAGTCAGAAGGGAATCTCAAGCATTCCAGAGGCAATGGTAATTTTAGGTACAGAAGAGGTGCAACAGGCTGCCGCAACATTACTTCTATTCGAGTTTATGCGGGATATATCAAAAAGTGAAATGTTAAAAGAAAAATCTCTTGCAAGCCTAATGCGTGGCATGATGGCAAAAGAGCTTGCACAAGGGGCAAAATACAAAGCACCTGATGAGTTTCAGCTTGTGGCAATGCTGTATGATATAGGCGAGCAGATTATTCTATTTTGTGATCCTGAAGCCTACCAGAAGATTCGCAGAATATCTGAACAAAAACAAGTTGATATGGAGGCAGTCTCAAGAAAGTTTATAGGGGCATCTTTCAGCCAAATTGGAAGCGGAATCACTGCTGGTTGGGGCTTTCCTCAAACCATAGTTGATTGCATAAAGCCATTTAAAGAGTTTAATATGAATCCATCCTCATTGACAAGCCAAAATCTTAAACGTCTTGTAGCCTCTTTTACAAATGAACTTGCTAATATTGACTGGCGTATCAGTGAAAGTATGAGAAAAAGGAAACTTGAGGATATTATAAAACGTTACGGGCATTTTTTAGATGTAGGAATGGCTGCTGCTGACGGACTTTTAAGCAATGCACTTGAGAAGGTTGAAAACCATGCAAAGGTTCTTAAAATTTCTCTCAGAAACAGCCGATTTGACCGCAGTGCTGTAGAACCGTCAGCAGATTTGAATGTTGCATCTGCTGAAAATCTCTGGACAACTTCGCAGATTGTCCCTGAAGGTATGGCAGAAGGGGTCAGACAGATTTCAGATAACAATATTATATGGATCGAAAATCATATCAAAAAGATTGAAAAAGTTATGGCTTCCAGTTTCAAACTGAGTGAAATTCTCCATCTTATCATTACCACAATATATAAAGGATTCTTTTTTTCTAAAATTTCAATCTGCATTATGAACAGGCAAAGCGGCATTATGGCCGTTAGATTTGTACTTGGAGATGCGTCTGAAAAATTTAGCAAGGATTTTAAATTTACAGTGTCAGACAGCGATGACACCTTTAATAAGGCTTTAAGCACAGGACTTGATATTGTGGTGGAAGATGTGAGTGATAAATATTTAAACAGCAAAATTCCTAATTGGTATATTGAAGGACATTTTGCCGAAGCCTTTGCAATTTACCCTCTTGTGGTTGAACAGAAGAAGATCGGGCTTATATATGTTGATTGGGATAAAAGTCAGACACACCTTTTTTCTGATCAGACAAAACATTTGATGCAGAGGCTCAAAAATCTGACAATTACAGCTATAAGAAAAAGTAGAACTTAAAAAGTGTGGGCTGCTCCAAGCATTTAGGTGATTAAAAAACTTTTTTCTTAAAACTGAAGTAAAAACAAATGAACCATAATAAATATCTCCTCTCCACACTATGGGTAATTGCAGCAGTCCAATTTCTTACGCCATTCATGTTTTCGGCAGTAGGGGTTGCACTGCCTGCTATTGGGAAAGAATTTTCAGCAAAAGCTTTTCAACTTGGTTTGATTGAGATGGTATATATACTTGGACTTGCACTTTTTCTTCTCCCCTTAGGACGATTTGCCGATATTTATGGACGTAAACGAATATTTCTCAGCGGTACATTTTTTATGATACTTGCCACAATATCAATATCTCTTGCTCCTGACATCAAATTCATTATTATTTTTCGATTTATTCAAGGTATATGTGCAGCCATGATAACTTCAACCAGCTTTGCAATACTAACTTCCATTTTTCCACAGGAGAAGAGAGGCAGAGCTATGGGTGTTGTTGTCAGCAGCGTCTATCTTGGTATCTCAACAGGTCCCACTCTTGCTGGCTTGATGGTTCAGTATCTAAACTGGCGATGGATTTTTTACGCAGCGGTTCCAATTGAGATTGCAGTTTTTCTTTTTGCACTAACAAGCCTGAAAGGAGAATGGTCAGACGCAAAAGGAGAAAAGTTTGACTGGTTTGGAAGCGTAGTCTATATGCTTTCACTTGCTTTAATTATTGTGGGAGTTGTGGAAGTTAACCATTTTGCGTCTGCTAAATGGTTTGCAGTTGGAGGCATTGCAGGAATGGCTCTTTTTATAATATATCAGTTGCAAATAGAATCGCCGTTACTTCCATTAAAAAAAATATTTAAAAATAGAGTTTTTATGTTCAGCAATGCTGCAACGTGGCTGAACTATGCTGCATCGTTCGGGGTAACATTTTTTTTCAGCATCTATCTTCAGGTGGTAAGGGGCATTTCTCCTAACAATGCTGGATTTATTTTAGTTTTTCAGCCATTGCTCCAAGCAGTATGTGCCCCTTTTGCAGGCAGATTATCAGACCGTTATCAACCTGCATGGATTGCTACAGGCGGAATGTCTCTTTGCACTATCGGGCTTGTTCTATCTTCCATGATTACAGTAGATACGCCGTTTGTTATGATTTATGGCATACTTATTGTCATGGGGCTTGGTTTTGGATTTTTTTCAACACCAAACAACACTGCCATAATGGGAAGTATTACACCGCGAGATTATGGAATCGCATCAAGCATTATTGCCACAATGAGAACCACTGGTATGCTGACCAGCATGACTATAGCTACGGTATTGATTTCACACTATCTTGGAACAGAGCCATTAACTGCTGCTACAGGTGAGCTGTTTCTATTAACTATGCACACAGCAATGGTTTTGTTTAGTGGAATGGGTCTGGTTGCAATCTTTTTGTCAATGGGAAGAATAATACGACCCAAATATAAAAAGTCATCCGCTCCTCCATACAGTACAAACTCCACGCCTAAAAAAAATTAATCAATTTGCACTATTATCTTGACTGAGCGGCTGTTCAGAAATATCCTTCAAGCTGAGCGGCTGTTCATAAACACTACCTATCTTAAAATATAAATACCCGTTTTTTGTTGACTTATTTATTGCAGTTGTAGTTCATTAGAATCTGTTTTAAAGTTATAAATCTGTTTTTTAAACCAGCAATTTCACAAGGAGAGAATAAGTATGGGAGTTATAGCAGACAAGATAAGGGAGCTGCAAAAAAGAGAAGCAAAGATTCTTGAAATGGGAGGAGCGAAAGCTCTTGAAAAGAGGCGTGAAGATGGCAAGCTGAATGCCAGAGAGCGGTTAAATCTCCTTTTTGACAAAGGAACTTTCAGAGAGATAGATATGTTTGTAACTCATAGATGCGTAAACTTTGGAATGGAAAAGGTAGAAATTCCAGCAGACGGAGTTATAACTGGTCATGGCAAAGTTGATGGACGCACTCTATTTGCATATTCCCAAGATTTTACATCACGAGCTGGCAGTTTAGGCGAGATGCAGGCAAAAAAGATATGCAAGGTTATGGATATGGCAATAAAAGCTGGTGCACCTATTGTTGGAATGAACGATTCAGGCGGAGCAAGGATACAAGAGGGTGTTGATGCACTTTCAGGCTATGGCGAAATATTTTTCAGAAATGCCTCAGCTTCTGGAGTGATTCCCCAAATTTCAGCAATAATGGGAACAACTGCCGGCGGTGCTGTCTATTCTCCTGCAATGACAGACTGGATATTTATGGTCAAAGATTCAAGCTATATGTTTATCACAGGACCTCAAGTTATCAAATCTGTAACAGGTGAGGAGATAAGTTTTGAAGAGCTTGGCGGTGCTATGGCTCACAACGAAAAGAGCGGAGTTGCCCATTTTGCCTGTGAATCTGAAGAAGATACTATTACACAGATTAAGTTGCTTTTATCATATCTGCCATCTAATAACATGGAAGACCCTCCATACATTCCAACTCAAGACTCTCCGCACAGAATTGACGAGAGCCTTGATAAGTTGATTCCTGATAATCCAAATGCCTCTTATGACATCAAGAGCGTTATCACCTCTATTGTTGACAATGGAATCTATTTTGAACCGCATCAATATTTTGCAAAAAATATAGTTATCTGCTTTGCAAGGATGAACGGCAGACCAATCGGCATAATCGCAAATCAGCCGGCATACCTTGCAGGCTGTCTTGATATCAATGCATCTGATAAGGCAACAAGATTTATCCGTTTTTGTGATGCTTTTAATATTCCTATGCTTACCATTGCCGATGTTCCCGGTTACCTGCCAGGAAGCGAACAGGAGTGGGGAGGAATTATCCGTCATGGTGCAAAGCTCTTGTGGTGCTACTCTGAAGCAACTGTTCCAAAACTTCTCTTAATTACCCGCAAAGATTACGGCGGAGCATATATTGCCATGTGCTCAAGGCATCTTGGTGCAGATATGGCGTTTGCGTGGCCCAGTGCCCAAATTGCGGTTATGGGTGCAGAAGGGGCAGCAAATATCATTCATGCAAAGGAGATAAAAAACTCTGACGACCCAAAAGAGACCAGAAAGCAGAAGATAAAGGAATATGAAGACCTTTTCTCAAATCCATACTGTGCAGCAAGCCGCGGATATGTTGATGCAGTCATAAGACCAGCAGAGACAAGGGCACGCCTTTGTGATGCTTTAGATGCTCTCTGCACAAAAAGAGAGATACGTCCAGCCAAGAAACATGGAAATATTCCAGTGTAGATTGTCGCCTTGTATAAATAGGAGCATAAACCTTGAGGATATAAGATAAATGAGCATAGATAAAAAACAATTAGCTGCAATTACATCAGCAGTATTTACGTATATTAAGACTCAAGAAGAGGCGGCTTCTGCACCATCTTCTTTTGAGCAGCACTATGTTTCAAGTTTTGTAGTTAATCCACAGAATTACCCAAGTGTCTGGGGGCTTGCTGGAAGAAATGCACAGATGACTATCCGTTCAATGATGCAGATGAGAACATTTAAATAATAGAAATTTGGTTAGCTGAACGTCTTGAAACGTTGGCTGCTAATACTCAAAAAATAATTTAAGGATAAATTTAAGGAGAAAATATATAAATGAGCGAGCATGGCAGAATAAACATGTGTGAAATTAACTGCGAAAAAGAGAGACCAGCAGCAGCAAATCCACTTAGAATAGAAGACCTCTCTTTAAGAGATGGACACCAATCTCTTTTTGCAACAAGAGGACGCACTGAAGATATGATTCCCATTGCAGAGAGAATGGATGCAGTTGGATTCTGGGCTGTTGAGGTGTGGGGAGGTGCCACTTTTGACACCATGCACCGTTATCTAAATGAAGACCCTTGGGAGCGTATCCGAACATTAAAACGCTATTTTAAGCGAACTCCATTCTCAATGCTTCTTCGCGGACAGAATCTTGTTGGATATAGAAATTATGGTGATGATGTTGCAAAGCTCTTTGTAAAACGGGCATCTGACAATGGTATGGATATTTTCAGAACATTTGACGCTCTTAACGATTACAGAAACTTTGAGGCAGTAGTGCCAGTTATTAAAGAGTGCGGCAGACATTTTCAGGGCTGTATGTGTTACTCTCTGACAGAGCCGAGAATGGGCGGGAGTGTTTATACTCTTGACTATTACATAAAAAAGGCAAAAGAGCTTGAAGCTATGGGTGCTGACAGTATCTGCATAAAGGATATGGCAGGTCTTATGGCTCCTTATGACGCTTATGAGCTTATTAAAGCGTTAAAAGAGAATGTAAAACCTCCTATACATCTGCACAGCCATTTTACTTCCGGCATGGCACCAATGACCCATCTTAAAGCAGTTGAGGCTGGAGTGGATATTTTAGATACCTGTTTGACACCTTACGCCTACAGAACTTCTCATCCCGCACTTGAGCCTCTTGTGATGTCACTTATTGGAACAGACAGAGATACTGGATTTGATATTGAGCTTTTAGCATCAATCAACGAGACTCTTGAGCAGGAGATTCTGCCAAAATACCGTCATCTGTTGGATGACACCAAAGTATCTGTTATTGATATCAATGTTCTTCTGCACCAGACACCCGGCGGCATGCTCTCCAATCTTGTCAATCAGCTTAGAGATATGGACGCACTTGATCGAATTGGAGAGGTTTATAAAGAGCTTCCAAGAGTCAGACGAGAGCTTGGTCAAGTTCCGTTAGTAACTCCTACAAGCCAGATTGTTGGAACTCAGACTGTGAATAACGTCCTTTTTGATACTGAAGATGAGCGTTATAAAATGATAACTGCACAGGTCAAGGATTTGTGCTATGGGCTTTATGGAAAAACAGCAATTCCTATTGATCCAGAAGTGCAGAAAAAGGCTCTTAAAGGTTATGACAGAGGAACCGAACCAATCACATGCCGTCCAGCAGAGGTGTTAAAACCAGAACTTGAGGCAGCCAAAGAGGCAATAGGCGATCTTGCAGTTGATGATGACGATCTGCTCATCTACACACTTTTCCCTGTAACTGGTAAGAAGTATCTCCAGATAAAATATGGAAAAGAGCCTCTTCCAGCAGCAATGAAGCCAATTACTATTGACGATGTTGCAAAGCAAAATGAAATTATTAAAAAGGCAAAAGCTGGTGAGCTTGTAGAAAAATCTGCTCTTGATGCAGCAGTTGCAGCAGCTTCTAATAAAGCTAAACCAGCAAGTGAAGCTCCTGCAAAAACAGCCGCTTTACGCACATTTAATGTGTTTGTTGAAGGTGAATATTTTGAAGTTGGAGTTGATGAGGTTGGAGGTTCTCCTGTAATTGCATACGCACAGCAGAGTACACCAGCACCTCAGCAGGTTGCTCCTCTTCGCTCTGGAACTGTTGTGCCTCCGCCTCCGTCAGCATCAAGAGCCGTTCCACCTCCTCCAAGACCAACAGCATCCGCACCACAGCCGACAGCCTCAAAACCTGTGACTCCAAAGCCGTCTGCACCAACTTCGGCAGCGTCAGCACTATCTGCATCAGGTTCAGCAGGTGATCTCAAGTCTCCTATGCCTGGCATGATAATTAGATATGAAAAAGCGGTCGGGCAGAGCGTCAAAAAAGGTGATATTGTTGTAATTCTTGAAGCTATGAAGATGGAAAATGGTCTTCCTGCACCAGTTGACGGTGTTGTAAAGGCTGTAAATTTTGGCAGCGGTGATTCTGTGCCAAAAGGTGCTGTGTTAGCCGTGATTGAGTGATTTAATTCTATTTTTTAAATTAAGTCAATATAGCTTTCCAGATAATTAAATTGGAAGAATCGCTGTATAACCCTATGAATAAAGGGTATGTTGAACCAAAAGATTTATCTGGAAAACTATATAAACGAATAAAAATTTATAGCTGGCATTTAGCTTTTTACATGACTATCATCTTTTAAAATAGGCAATATAATAGTAAAAACACTCCCCTTATCCTTAACACTATCTACACAAATAGCACCATCAAATGAGTTTACAATTCCTAAAATCACAGGCAGACCCAAACCTCTGCCTGCAAATTTGGTTGTAAAAAAAGGATCAAAAATTTTTGTAACATCTTGAATTGTCATTCCACACCCTGTATCACTAACCTCTATACAGGCATAATTATCAGCACAAGACTTCCAATTTCTCGGAACAGCACAGCTTAAATTGAGATCAGATGCAGGAATTGTTTTTAATGATAGATTGACTCTGCCCTTATTATTGCCAATCGACTCTATCGCATTAACTACTAAATGTTGCAAGATTATATGTATCTGATTTGCATCTGCAACAACCTCTATACCTGAAGCTATACTATCAGCTTCAAACGCAATCCATTTTGGAATAGATGCTTTAAGCAGCATCAAAGATTGCTGGCAAACTTGAGAAATATCTAATAACTTATTATGGGAGATGCCCTGACTAAGATAAGTCAGCATAAGCCCGCTTATATCTGCTGATTTTTGAGCAGCCTGCATAGCTGAGAGAAGATTTTCACGGCTTACTGAATTCTTAGCTAAGTCATCTAAAGCAATCTCTAAATTTCCTATTACTATAAAAAGCTGGTTGTTGAAGATGTGGGCAACAGCCCCAGCCATACGTTTGAGGCTTTCAGCTTTTTTAAGTTGATGTGATTGCTCTTCAGACCGCTTCCGCTCAGTTATATCACGACATATACTCATAATTGCTGGTTTGCCATCCCAAGTTATAACTTTTACGTTCAATTCCATTGGAATGTTAGAACCATCTTTATGTTTATAGACAGTTTCCAATGTCAAACAGCGATCCTTCATCAACTGAGCTAATCTTTCAGGCATCTTCTGAATCTCTTCAGTTGTACTGAGCTGTTCAATGGTCATTAAACTCAACTCTTCATAAGTATATCCAAGCACTTTTGCAGCCGTAGTATTTATTCTTAAGATATTCCATTCTGTATCATGGATAAATATGGCATCACCAGCACTCTCAAACAGCAGTTTATATTTTTCCTCGCTCTCCTTAAGTGCTTTTTCTGCCCTTTTTATATCATTGATATCTATGAGAAACCCCTCTAACCCTATAACCTGACCTCTATGTATTACAGGATGTGCAGAGTATGTATGGTATCCGATAGATCCATCTTTGCTGACTCGTCCAAACTCTCCACTTGGGATATTTTGACCATTCAGCAAAGTATTGACATTGTTCTCTGCTGTTTCCATATAGCTATCAGGCTGAACCAGTGAAAAATGTTGTCCAACCACCTCGTCTGCTGATTCATACCCATGAATTCTCAACCAGGCATTATTTACCTGTTGAAATTTTCCACTTCTATCTATTAGAAAATAGCCAGCATTTGTGTTGTCAATAATAGCTTTTAAACGCTCTCTGGACTCTAACAAGATTCTATTTAGCCTCATAATTGAGATATATCTCCATGTCATCATACTGGCAACTGTCAATATAAACATTATGCTCATGGCAATTATAATTATTTTAGCATTAAAAAGCGTTTTAGGCTCTCCGTACCATTTGGCATAAATATCTTTATATTCATCAGTTTTGATAAATTGGGTAATTGTGCTATTAATGAGTTCAAATAATTGAGGACTACCTTTTCTGATTGCAATAGCACGTTTTATCTCTTGAAGCGGTTTACCAACTGTTTTAATTTTCTTCTCAAGTCCTGATTTTATGATAATCTTTTTAATTATCTGTTCAGGATAGACAATTGCATCAACATTTCCTGATAGTAAAGCCATAAAACACTCATCTACAGTATCATAAATCTGAAGTTTAGCACTGCTCACTCTCTTCTGAACAAGAAGCATACCTTGATTTTTATTCACAACACCTATCTTTTTTCCAACAAGATCGCTCTCACTATTAATATCAACACTATCGCTGCGGACAAAAATGCTGATTCTAAAAGTCTCATAAGGGATTGTAAAATCGTATAATTTAAGCCTATCGTCTGTTATACCCAAATTAGGAGCTATAAGAGCCTCTCCACTTTCAAGAGATTTAAAAACATCAGGCCAATCGTTGTAAATAAGATAATTAATTTTAATACCGCTCAACTGAGCAACTTTATTCATAATATCAATGGCAAAACCATCAGGTTCTCCAGTGTTCTCGTCTATAAAATATAAGGGTTTCCAGTTGTTTAAACAAACAGCGTTAATTTCCTTAGAGCGTTCATCGGCAGTAGAAAAATTGGACGGAGATAAAAAGATTGAGATAAAAATCAGATATATATAGAGATTAAACAGAAATCTCATAATATTCTCCTTGCAATTGATAAGTTGATTTTATGATTAATATCAGATAAATAATGATAAAGATTAACAATTTGAGATAGATTCTATTAGTAGAGACTCAGGGCTGTGCGTCTCTACTTAAAAATGCCGTAATCAAATTAGATTTTTAATAAATATAACAATTATTATACATTATTTCTTTAAAATATGTCAACAAAGGATTAAATAAGTTGCATCCAATATTATTTCAATTCGGCAATATAACGCTCTATAATTACGGGCTTTTTGTTGGTTTAGGATTTCTTGCAGCAGTTGCGTTTGCTGGAAGTCAGGCAAAACGGTATGGAATTATTAAAGATGAGATAAGCGATCTCTTCTTTGTTATTCTAATATCCTCTATTTTAGGGGCGAGAATCTTATATGTTATTGTGAATTTCAATGAATTTGCATCTGATCCAATCTCTGTTTTTAAAATATGGAACGGTGGTCTTGTATTTTATGGTGGTTTTATTGTGGCAGTTATAGCTGCATTTCTATTTATACAAAAAAAGAGGCTTCCTCTTGGTAAAACTGCTGACATAACAGCCCCTGCAATTGCACTTGGACATGCAATTGGTCGTCTTGGCTGCTTCTTTGCAGGCTGCTGCTATGGAGATCAGTGTGATCTTCCTTGGGCAGTTATATTTAGTGATCCTGCATCTCTTGCTCCTCTACATATAAAGCTCCATCCAACACAGATTTATGAATCAATTGCAAACTTTCTTCTTTTTGTTGTTCTGATTATACTTGATAGAAGAAAACGAACTGATGGCATCATATTTTGGTTTTATATTTTCTTTTACGGGCTTTTACGTGCTTTTATCGAAACTTTCAGAGGCGATCCAAGAGGAGATTTTATCTCAAGTTCTCTCTCTGTATCTCAAGGAATAGGTATAACAATGTCAATTGTAGGCTGCTGCATGATTTTATATCTTCTTCAGTTTTCGAAAAAAATTTTTAATTGAGGCATTTTTTTGCTTTGGTTGTAAAAAAATCTCAGTGATGTCCGGTTAGGTTCTTGCATATGATTTTTTAATGCTCTTTGAAATTTTTTTCATCAGGTGTTGTATGATGGTCTCCATACAATTCGTTGAGAATGGTTGTTCTGAGATTTCTAACTCTTTTGATTGAAACATTTTCATCGAATTGTTGACGGCAATATATAGCCATCAGCAGGTAGGTTATCAGTCCACCAAGTATTTGTACCATCAGTCCGTGTTCGCTTCTGGCAATCAGGTGATATACTTTCAGATGTTGCTTCCACCATTGGAAAAATGTTTCAATTTTCCACCTGAGTTTGTATATGGTTGCAACTTGTTCAGCTGTAAGATCATGTCTGTCTGTCGCAACAAAATATTCTACTCCGCCAATTTTGTATCCTACAACACGAACAGGAAGTTTAGTCTGATTTATGCCTTGGGTTCCAAGAATCACTTTTGCATCATAAAAGATAAAACTATTTGAATTAACAATATTTTGTTCAATTATAGTTTTGGTTGTTGAAACTTTTATTCTGCAGACAAAATGTTTGC